>NZ_JBIRXX010000002.1:1838148-2122214 GCF_044389365.1 Promicromonospora sp. NPDC019610
GGGCGGCCCCCCCCCCCCCCCCCGGCCCGGGCGGGGTGTTGGCCGCCCCCCCTTCCCCCTGTGGTTGGGGGCCCTTCCACCCCCCACTCCCCCCCACCACTCCTACGTTCGACGCCAGACGGGGCGGCGGGGCGGCGGGTCCGCCAGGGCGTCAGCTTCCGAACGTCTCCACCAGCGTCGACCGCTCCGCCTCGGTGAGGTTCGTCGCGATCAGCTTGCCCCGCATGCCGTGGAACCGTTCGCCCACGCGGTCGATGTCGCCGTCCTGGGTCACGGCGAACAGTGCCGACGTGCCGACCGTGACCTGCTCCCGGATCGTCTCGAGCTGGGTGCTGTCGATGCCCACCGCCTCCGTGTGTTTCGCCAGGGCGCCGATCGCCGCGCCTGCGGCGGCGCCGATGAGCGGCATGAAGAACAGCGTGCCCAGGAGCAGCCCCCAGAACGCGCCCCAGCCGGTGCCGCGCCACTCGTTCTCGTGGGCCTGCTTGGTGGTCGGGGTCGCCTGCCCGACGGGCCAGGACACCACGGCATGGTCGACCACCGTGATGAGCCCCTCCGACGCGGCCTGCTTGAGGTTTCCGGCCGCGGCCTGCGCGCCCTCGGGGTCGTCGAACTTCCAGACGGTGAACGTGGTCATCGGTGATCCTCATCCTCCTGGACGGTCTGTTCCCCCGCCTTTCGATCGTCGCACCCGGCGGCACGATGCGCGCGTCACACCGCCGGCGGCGGGACCCGTCGCTCGACGTCCGCGGGCGGGGGGCGCGTCCACCGCCCAGGCCGCGGCGCGGGGGCGGAGCGCGGTGCCCAGAGCGGCGACGACCGGCGACGACACGGCGGTCCCCGCCGTCGGTCTCGTCGTCGCGCAGGTCCGCGAGCCGCACCTCGACCTCGCTGCGGCGCGCGCCGGGCGTGGACCCGTTCACGAGCGGCTCGGAGATCACCAGGGAGTGCGGGAAGCCCGGCCGTTCAGCCCAATGGTCAGCCGCCGTTCGGCCGCGCGTCACCCCGGCGCCAGACGGCGCCGCCACGATCTGACCCGTGGAAAACAAGCTCTCTCGCCGCTCCCTGCTCCAGGCGGCAGCGGCCGTCCCCGTTCTCTCGGCGGCCTCCGCGGCCGCCGGCACGACGTCGGCGGCCGCGGCGCCGTCGTCGGCCTCCTCGACCGGCGGTCGCCCGGACGCGGCGGCCGCGCGGTTCACCGTCGCCGTGCTGCCCGACACGCAGTACCTGCTGGACGACGGCGGTTCCGACGCCGAGCCGGTCCGCGCGACGCTGCGGCACCTGGTGCGCGAGCGCGCGCAGGACAACATCGTGTTCATGACGCAGCTCGGCGACGTGACCGAGCACGGCACGGAGACCGAGATGCGCGCGGCGAGCCGCGCGTTCGACGCCGCCGGCCGCCTGCCGTACAGCGTGCTGGCGGGCAACCACGACGTCAGCGGCGACGACCAGCGCGGCGACTCGCCCTACCTGCGCACGTTCGGGCCGCAGCGCTTCTCCCGGATGGAGACGTACGGCGGCTCCTCCCCCGACGGCTACAACAGCTTCCACGTGGTCCGCGGCGGCGGCCGGGAGTGGCTGGTCCTCGCGCTGGACTGGCGCCTGTCCGACGCCGGCCTGGCCTGGACGCAGGGCGTGCTGGACGACCACGCCACGCTGCCGGCGGTCCTGACCACGCACGACCTCGTGTGGGCCGAGGACGACGGCCAGGCCCACCTGTCCGACAACGGCCGGCGCCTGTGGGACCGCCTGATCAAGGGCAACGACCAGATCTTCCTCGCGCTCGGCGGGCACTACTGGCCGTCCGGCCGCACCACGCTCACGAACGACGCCGGCAACGCCGTGCACCTGCACATCACCAACTACCAGGACCGCTACTACGGCGGCGCCGGCATGGTGCGGTACTACAGCTTCGACCTGGTGCGCGGCGTGATCGACGTCGAGACCTTCTCGCCGTGGCTGCTCGCCAAGGGCGACCCCACGCCCCTGGAGGCGGAGCACGTCGAGCTCAGCGGCGACGTGGACCGGTTCACCGTGGAGATCGACTTCGACGAGCGCTTCGCCGCGTTCGCGCCGCCGGTGCTGCCCGCGCCGCTGCCGCCGTCGGCCGTGATGCCGCGCGGCACGGTCGCGTACTGGCGGTTCGACGCCGCCGGGCTCGGCTCCGCGGGGTCGGACGGCGCACCCGTCGCACCCGGGACCGTGGCCCGTGACCTCACCGGCAACGGCAACGACCTGACCTCGCAGCTGCTGCACTCCAGCGCCCCGGAGACGCTGACCTGGTCGGCCGAGCACCACGACGCCCAGCCGGCCCGGGCGAGCCTGCGGTTCGACGGCGGCAAGAGGCCTGACCGCGGCGCCGTGCTGCGCACGGGTCCGGACGCGCCGCTCAACAGCGCGACGTTCGAGTCCGGGTACACGATCGAGACGTTCCTCAAGCTGCCCGAGCCCTTCGAGGGCGACCACTCCTGGATGGGGATCCTGAGCTGGGAGGGCCGCGCGGGCGACGCCGGCAAGCACAGCGGATGGTCCGACGACGAGCCGACGTGCAGCCTGAACCTGTCGGGCGAGCGCTTCCTGCAGTTCGTCGTCTACCCCGTGCCCGTCGACGCCGACCCGACCTCCTGGAGCCACGCCGTGCCGGTGGGCCGGTGGATGCACGTCGCGCTCGTCAACGACGGCCGGCACACGGTGATGTACGTGGACGGCTCGAAGATCGTGCGCAACGCCGCCGAGGAGTCGCGCGGCATCTCGACGCTGGGCAAGCCGTTCGCGATCGGCGGCACCCAGTCCGCCGAGAAGTACGGGCAGGGCTTCTACGGCTGGATCGGCGACACCCGGATCGTGTCGCGCGCCCTGCGGCCGGAGCAGTTCCTCACGGCGCGCAGGGGCTGACGCGGCGTCCTCGCGCTCCGTCCCGGGGCCAGCAGCAGGTCGCACCGGGCGACCGTGGGCGGGCTGTCGCCGAGGTCGTGCCGGACCAGCCCCCTCGTCCAGGAACCGGGTCCGGACGGCGTCGGCAGTGGTCACCCCGGCACGTCAGCCGAGGGACGACGGCGACCGAGCACACCGAAGCACGCCAGCGCGAGCAGCTCGGCCGTGAGCGCGACGAGCATCGCCGCGGCCAGGCCGGACGCGAACAGGCCGCACAGCGCGGCGCCGAGCGCCGCGCCACCCAGCTTGAGGCTCGCGCCCGTGGTGAACACCTGGCCGCGCACCTCGTCCGGGGTGTCCCGGTGCCGGATCCGGAGCAGCGCGGAGAGCTGCGGACCGTCGGCGGCCCCGACGAGCACCGCGGCCGCCAGGAGGCAGCCGGTCGCGACACCGGGGTGCTCGACCACCAGGGCGGCCGCGGCGAGCCCGGAGGCGACCGCGACCAGGCCGAAGGTGCCTGCCAGCACCCGGTCGGGCGACAGCCGGTCCGGACGCCGGGCGTAGGCGGCGTTGCCGACCAGGGCCGTGAGCGCCGTGAGGGCCAGCAGCCACGGGCCGTGCCCGGCCCGGCCGAGCACCCGCTCGGCGAGCAACGGCGCCGCAGTGAGGACCAGGCCGATCCCGACATAGCCGACGACCGAGGTGATCGTCGCCCGCCGTAGCGTCCGGACCCGGACGATGACGAGGAACCCGGTGAGCACCTGACGCCCGAGGCCGCGCGGCGACGGCGCGACCCAAGTACCGCCCCGTGTCCCGCCGGCCCCCCCGGCGGCGGGCACGGCGAGCAGCACCGCCACCACCGCGACGGCGACAGCGGCGACGGGCGGCAGCGCCAGCGCGAGGACCCCCACGAGGAGCGGGGCGGCCAGCGCGGCGACGTCGAACGTCAGGCCGTCCAGGGCGACGGCGCGCGGCAACCGGCGCGCGGGGACGACGTCGGACAACCGCGCGCTCCAGCCGCCGGACAGCGCCGGGCGGAAGAGCCCGCCGACCAGGGCGACGCCCAGGACGACCGGCGCCGGAGCGCGTCCGACCAGCAGCGCGAGGGCGGCGGCCGCCGTGGCGAAGCCGACGTGCGCGAGCGCGAGCAGCCGTCCCGGGTGCGCCGACCGGTCGAGCAGCACCCCGAGCACCGGCCCGCCCGCTGCCGTCGCGGCGGTCAGCGCGGCGACCACCGCCGGGCCGGTCGACGCCTCGGCGGAGCCGGCCAGGGCGAGCAGGAGAAGCGCCGGGCCGCACATCTCGTCCCCGGTGCGGCCGGCGGTCGCACCGGCCAGGTAGGTCCGCAGACGTCGGTCGTCGCTCGGTCGAGGCATGCGCCGGACGGTAGATCGGTAACGCAGAACTGGTCTACGAGCGTTACGCTCCCGGCATGGTCTCGCCGAACGCCGACACACCGGACCGGCTCTCGCCGCGGACGGCGGCCCGGCGCACCGCCGCACTGATCAACGTCCTGGCGGAGGACCCGACGCCGGAAGCGGTCCGCCGTGTGCTGCTCGCCCACGGCGAGCCCGGGACGCTGGTGGTCACCGCCGCCGACGTCGAGCCGCTGCGCCGGGCCGCCCGAAGGCTCCGGCCGGTCTTCGACGCCGCCGACCTCACCACGGCGACGGCGGCCCTGAACGGCCTGCTCGCCCGGCACACGCAGCGGCTGCGGCTCACCGCGCACGGCGGCACCGCGTGGCACCTCCACCTGGACCGCGACGACGACGGACCGCTCGACGAGTGGTTCCTGGCGTCGGCCTGCCTGGCGATGGCGGTGCTGGTCTGGGACCGGCAGCAGCTCCCGGGCGGGGCCTGCCGGGCGGACGGCTGCGAGCGCGTCTTCCTCGCCATCGGCAGCGGGCCGGAGCAGCGCTACTGCTCCCGGCGGTGCGCCACGCGGGAACGCGTCGCCGCGCACCGGGCACGGGCCCGAATGTCCGAAAAAGGCACGCGACCTGCGGGAACATCTGGCTGATTCTTTCGGGGAGGCACAACCTTTCACCCGGCCGGTGCGTCCTAGAAGTCATGAGACACACACACGAGAAGGCACGTTCCATCGTCCTGACGGCCGGCCTCGTCGTCGGCCTCACCGCGGGGGCGGCCTCGACGGCCGTCGCCGCGCCGGCGCAGGTGGCCTGCTCCGCCGTCGCGGCGCACGCGCCGAGCCACGTGGCGGACCCGCCCGGGTGCGACCCCGTCGGCATCCCGATCAAGCTGGGCGAGCCGACCGGCGGCGCAACCGACACCTGGCAGTCGACCGAGACCGACGGCGTGGGCTACAAGCTCCCCGCCGACTGGACCGGGCGCGCGGTCGTGGGCGACGGCGGCCCCGGCCACGAGTGGGAGTCCCCGGAGACCATCTACTCCGACGAGTTCGGCGACCTGCACTGGCGCGTGCTGATGCAGTCGCCCTTCTACGACCAGGAGATGCCGGACCCCGAGGTGCTGAACGAGCTCGGGTGGTACGCGTCGTACATCGACATCGAGGGCGCCTCGGAGGCCGTGCTCACGGCCGCGCAGACCGAGCACTGGGGTGCCCCGGGCGTCGAGACGATCGACTTCCAGGTCTTCGTCGAGTCGGAGCGCACCGGCGTCGTCAGCCGGTTCATGGGCGAGCTGCCCCCGGGCGAGGAGGGCCAGTTCCTCCTGGACAACTTCGTGCCCACGATCGAGCCCTGATCCCCGGCTGATCCTGAGCTGAGCGGAGGCGGGCCCCGGCGCGGTGCCGGGGCCCGCTTCTCAGCCCGCGAGTGCCTCCACCAGCCGGTCGACGAACGCCGCCTGCGCGCTGACGACGACCCGCCGCGCGTCCTCGGGCGCGAACCAGGCGACGCGGTCGATCTCGGGGATCTCGAGGCGCGTGCCGGATCGCGGCGGCCACTCGATCTCGACCGTGTTGCTGCTGATCGCCGACAGATCGGGCCCGGGGTCGGGCCACTCGCGCGCCCAGGCGTGGACCACCTTGCCGGCGCGCTGCCGCACCTCGCCGAGCTCCAGGTCCGGGCCCGACGACGGCGGCAGCTCCAGCCCGAGTTCCTCGGCCGCCTCGCGCAGGGCCGCGGCGTGGGGCTCCTCGCCGGGTTCGAGCTCGCCCTTGAGCACCGACCACGATCCCGCGTCCTTGCGGGCCCAGAACGGTCCGCCCATGTGGCCGAGCAGCACCTCGACCCCGCCGTCGGGCAGCCGCCGGAAGGGCAGGAGTCCCGCGCTCGTCGTCGCCATGGGGTCCAGTCTGCGTCCTGACGTCGCTACGGTTCCAGGATGAGCACGATCACCGACCCCACGGACCGCTTCGAGATCCCCTTCACCGCCGACGAGAAGCAGACCCTGCTCGGGATCCTCGCCTTCCAGCGCGACACGCTGCGCTGGAAGGTCTCGGGGCTGAGCGGCACGCTGCTCGCCTACCGGCACGCGCCGAGCACGCTGTCGCTCGGCGGCCTGCTCAAGCACCTTGCCGTCATCGAGCAGGCCTGGGTCAACGTGACGTTCGCGGGGACGGTCGAGACGCCGACCTGGTACGCCCAGTACAAGGAGCAGCAGGGACGCCAGGACTGGACGTTCGCCACCGCCGCGGACGACTCGCCCGAGCAGCTCCTGGCCTGGCTCGACGAGGCTCAGCGCAGCACCGAACGCATCGTCGCCGAGACGGCGGACCTCGGCACGATCGCCCAGGAGACGTTCTGGGAGGGCCAGGAAGGCACGCTGCGGTGGATCCTGCTCCACCTGATCCAGGAGTACGCCCGGCACCTGGGCCACGCGGACCTGCTCCGCGAGGCGATCGACGGGTCGGTCGGCATCTAGATCGTTGAACTCGACAGGTTCGGTGCTCGCAACGAGGGCCTGGCGTCATCGAAAGGACGAAGGGCAGATCAGAGTCGCTGACCGCTGCTTGTCCACAGGCTGAGCGGTCGTTTTCTGCTGTCGGCGGATCGGGTCGGTTGGGCGAGCGATGCGAACGGGCGTGCCATATTTTGGTGGCATGACGCGTGCGGGTGAGGTGTTGACGGCGACAGGCGAGCGGCCTGCCGGGTCGGTGCTGCCCGGTGCGCTCGACGGAGTCGTTGACGTGGCGGCTGTGCGGGCGATGCGCCAGATGCTGGCGGGCATGATCCTGCCTGGTGCCGCTGATACTCCTGCCGCTGTGCCCGGCGTGGTCCAGGCGGAGTGGGTGGACCTGCTCGGCGAGCTGGAAGCCGTGAAGAACACGATCACCGCGACCCAGGCCCGGTTGACGGTCGCACTGGACGAGGCCACGCGCGCCGACGAAGCCGCGCAGAGCATCCGGGCCGAGCGGCGGGGGCGCGGTGTGCCCAACCAGGTCGGTGCGGCCTTGCGTTGCAGTCCATACGCGGGGGCCGGGTTCGTGTCCACGTCGCGGGTCTGGGTCACGCAGATGCCGCACACCTTCGCCGCCCTGCAGGCCGGGGTGCTCTCGCCGTGGCGGGCCACGCTCCTGGTCCGGGAGACGTCGCACCTGTCGGTCGAGCACCGTGGCCTGATCGACGAGGAGATCTGCGGACCCGCACACCTGGCCGAGCTGGCCCGCATGGGCACCCGCCGCCTCGTGGCCCGCATCAAGGAACTCGCGGCCCGGCTGGACGTGCACGCCTGCGTGAACCGGAACGCGAAGGCCGTCTCCGAGCGGCGGGTCTCCCTGCGTCCGGCACCGGACCTGATGGTCTACCTCACCGCCCTGGTCCCCATGGCACAGGGCGTCCAGGCCTACGCCCAGCTCAAGACCCACGCCGAGACCACCAAAGCCGCAGGGGACGAGCGCGGGGTAGGTCAGATCATGGCCGACACCCTGATCGAACGCGTCACCGGTCGCGGCCCGGGCCACGCCAGCGATGTGCCGGTCACGATCAACCTCCTGGTCTCCGACGAGACCCTCCTGGCCGGCGGCAACCAGCCCGCCGTGATGGTCGAGGGCGCCCCAGCGGGCGCGGGCGTCATCCCCGCACTCGTGGCCCGCCACCTCGTAGCGCACGCGATCGACACCGACACGGCGTGGCTGCGCAGCATCTACGTCAACCCGCACGGCCGTCTCCTGGCCACGACGTCGACGTCCCGGTTCCACCCGCCAGGTCTGTCGAGCCTCCTGCGGGCCAGGGAGCAGGGCATCTGCGCCACCGCCTGGTGCGACGCCCCCATCCGACACACCGACCACGTCACCCCGCACTCGGAAGGCGGACCGACCAGTCTCGACAACGGCCAGGGGCTGTGCGCCCGCTGCAACCACGCCAAGCAGGCACCGGGCTGGCAGCAGAAGACCACCCAGCTCGACGGGCGCCACGCCGTCGAGACGGTCACCCCGACCCGGCACACCTATGTCTCGGTCGCGCCGACACCACCGACACCAGTCAGAGCAGACGTCACGGCGGTAGTCCGCGACGCGGACCCCAACAATGCGACACCCGAAGACTCGGCCCCCGACCGCGCCACGACACCAGCGTGGACCCCGGCCGTCGGCATGACCGACCCCGCACCCGGCCGCACCCCACGTAGCCGCTACTCGATCGGCTGCTACACCACCCCCGCCCATGGCGCGATCGCCTATCGACCGAGCCCGCCATCCCGCCAACCATGCCCAGCGCACGGGCCATCTGGTCGAGCCCGCGCCAAGTCACGTCGACCCGATCTCTTCTGGACCCACCCCACCTGACATCCGCCACGGCCTCGGCAATCCAGGGCGGACGACGGCCGCCCCGCATAGCCAGCGGTCACGTCGGTGCCGCGGGCTAGCGGCGCTCCGCTGCGACTGTCCACCGACGATTGACCTGTTCTCCCTGGCAGGATGCGGTCCCGTGACCACCCCGCCTCCGCCCTCGGACATCACCACCGTCTTTCCCGAGCTGGTCGGGTACGAGCGCACGACGACGATGCTGCATCCGCGCCCGGGCACGCCCGGGGTGCACGACTCGTCCGTGGGCGGTCCCCTGCTGTGGCCGGACGACGAGCCGTGGCCGACGGTGCAGGAGCCGGACGACAGGGGGACCATCCCTCTGGTCGCGGTGCTCCAGCTCTGGGTGCGGGACTTCCCGGAGCTGCCGCACCCCGAGGGCATGGACGTGCTGCAGATCCTGTGGTGCCCCGACGACAACGTGGACGCCTTCGAGATGGACCACTTCCGCACCGGGCTCCCCGATGCCGGGTTCATGGTCGTGTGGCGTCGTTCGGAGGACATCACCGATGTCCTGACCGACGTGCCGCGTCCGACGGAGGATCAGATCATCATGGACGGCTACGTGCCCGCCCCCTGCGTGCTCGCCCCCGAGCAGGTCACCGAGTACCCGCCGGCCTGGGTGCTCGGCGAGGCCTTCGACGACCATGTGGGGCGCCGCGACGACGAGCTGGACAGCCATTACAACCGCGTGCGGACCTTCGCCCACGGGTCCAAGGTCGGCGGATGGCATGCGGACTGCGGCGTCGGCGGACCTTACTTCGGCGCCTTCGTCTGCGACTGCGGCACCCCGCTCAGCCCGCTGCTCAGCCTGGCCAGCACGGAGGTCGCCCACACCGATCGGACCACCACCACGAGCTACCTCGTGCCGCCGACCGACGAGCCGCGCGGCCCGGAGTGCAGCGAGCCCACGGGACTCGTGCTGGGCAACTGGACCAACCTCCAGCTCTTCTACTGCACCAACTCGTGGGATCACCCGGTCCAGCGGTACGTCATGTAAGGCGACCGGCGGTCGTCACCGCATCGGCCTCCGCCACGACATCTCCCCCAGCCACGACTCCAGGGTGACCGTGACGGTCTCGGGCGCCTCGCCGACCACCCCGGTCTCGCAGTCGAAGGTCTCGCCGACCCGGACGACAAGCGGGTCCGGGCAGCTCGCCTGGACCGGCAGGGTGCTCTCGACGATCGAGGCGCCGTCCCCGGTCGAGTACGAGTCCTCGATCGAGGACTCGACGTCGGCCGCCTCCAGCTCGACGCCGCCCACGTAGGCCACGAGCGGTGTCACCAGGACGGAGGCGACGATCGCACCGATCCACCCCACGAGCGGCCACCAGCCCGTCCTCGTCAGCCGGATCCGAAAGATGAGGTAGAGCGGCACGAGCAGCAGCCCGCAGATGTAGAGGTGGACCGGCACGCGGTGACCCGCCTGGCGCAGGAGGGTCACGTCGGCGACGAAACAGGCCAGGTTGAGAACGCCACCCACGGCCAGGATCCCGCCGGTCGACGGCGTACCGAACCTCAGGAGCAGGATCTCGACGAGGATCAGGACGACCTGCACGGCCGCGAACCCCCACAGGGCGAGGCTGCTCGGCGCGTCGAACTCCGAGGCGTCATGGTGCTCCGGGACCCACGGCCCGTCGACGGGGCGTCCCTCGTCGTCGGTCCAGAACGACCAGTCCTCGGGCGCTGCCGGCCAGTCGGGCTGGGGCCGCCAGCCGGCTGCCGGCGACCAGTCCTCCGGGGGCGTGGGCCAGCCAGGCGGTGAGCTGAAACGCATGGGTGATGCCCTCGCAGATCGTGGGGTCCGACTATGACGCCGCTGAGTATGGCAGCGCGAAACCCCTGGTCACGCCGTCGTCGACCCGACACGAGCGTGGGTTGCGCCCCGGGTGCGAGACCATGGGCGCATGCCCTCCCCCGTCCGCCCCGGCCTGGCCGTCAGTCCCGCGCTGACCATCCCCCGCGCCGAGCTCACCGAGCGGTTCTCGCGCTCCTCCGGCCCGGGCGGTCAGGGCGTGAACACGACCGACTCGCGCGTCGAGCTCTCCTGGGACGTCGCACGGTCCGCCGTCCTGAGCGACACGCAGCGCCGGCGCCTCCTGGAGCGGCTCGCGGGCCGCCTGGTCGACGGCGTCCTCACCGTCGTCGCCTCGGAGCACCGGGAGCAGCGGCGCAACCGCGACGCCGCCGCCACGCGCCTGGCCGCGGTCGTCAACGACGGACTGGCCCCGGGACCACGCTCCAGGAAGGCCACGCGCGCCACCCGGGGTTCGCAGGAGCGGCGGCTGACGGCCAAGAAGCAGCGGTCGGCGACCAAGAAGCTGCGCTCCGCCAAGCCCCGGCGCGAGGACTGACCCGGCCGCCAGGGCCGAGCCGCTACCCCCGCGGCACCTGGATGCCGTACTGCGACACCTTGCGGTACAGGGTGGCCCGGCTCATGCCGAGCTCGTCGGCGGCGACCTGCATGGACGGTCCGTACCGGCTGAGCACCCGCACGATCTCGTCCCGCTCGAACGACTCGATGCGGGAAAGCCGGCGCGAGGTGTCCGACAGGACCTCGGGCGGCAGGTGCCGCAGGTCCACGACGTCGGCGCGGGTGGCGGCGAACCGGACGGCATCAGCCAGTGCGCGCACGTTGCCGGGCCAGGGGTGGTTGCCGAGCGCGCGCCCGGCGGCGGGCGTGAACGCGATCTCGTGCCCCCGCAGGCGGCGGGCGAGGTGCCGGGCGAGCGGCAGGACGTCGTCGGGCCGGTCGCGCAGGGGCGGCGCCTCCACCACGGACTCGACCAGGGACGCCAGCGGTGCCGGAACGTCCTCGAAGCGCTCGGCGGTGATTGCGAAGAGGACGCGGCGGACGTCGTCCTCCCCTGTGCCCGACCCAGTGCCGGACCCAGTGCCCGACCCTGTGCCCGATCCCGTGCCCGACCCGGTGACCGGCCCGGTGCGTGAGCGGGCGGCGAGCACCAGGTCGCGCAGCCGCTCGGCGGCCCACAGCGGCAGGGCCTCGACGCCGCGGAGCACGACGGCGGTGCTCGGCTTGGCGAGCTCGGGGGTCCACAGGTCCAGCCAGGGCTGGATGTCCTGCGGCGCGGGGGCGCGGGCGGCGAGGATCCGGCCCCGCGGCCGCACCGACCGCAGGGCCTGGGCGAGCAGCGTGGCCCGCCCGGAGCCGGGTTCGCCGACGGCGGCGACGACCCGGCCCCCGGCGACGCCCGCGCTCGCGCGTCCGACGGCCTCGGCCCACGGCCGGGACAGGTCGTCGAGGGTGCCGGCGCCGGGCTCCGGACCGGGCTTCTCGATCCGGAAGACCTCGCCGCGCGGCTGCGGCCGCGGCGTCTGACCGCGCGAGCGGGCCAGCATCAGCGCGGCCGTCGTCCCTGCCGCGGACTGGGCCAGGGCCAGGAGCAGGTCGCTCGACGACCTGGACCACGTGGTGAGGTTGACGGCGCCCTCGACCCGTCCGGTGACCGGGTCCAGGACCGGCGCGGCGGCGCACGTGTAGGTGCGCAGGCTCAGGGCGTAGTGCTCGTCGGCGCGGACGACGGTGGGCACCCGGTCGGCCAGGGCCAGCCCGACCCCGTTGGTGCCGGCCTCCCGCTCGGCGTACGAGAACCCGGGCGCCAGGTGCACGGCGTCGAGCGACCGCAGCAGGGCCCGGTCGCTGCTGAGGCGGTTGAGCACGAGGCCGTCGGCGTCGGTCAGCAGGAGGCTGACGGGCTCGCCGGCGAGCGTGCGGTGCAGGTCGGTCAGCACCTCCTGGCCGCACTGGTAGAAGAGCGACTCGTCGTCGTAGGTGCCCGTGAACGCCGGCTCCACGTCGTCGAGCGGCACACCGTACTCCTCGCTGCGCCGCCAGGAGTCGAGGAGCCGCTGCGGCACGGGTACGACCGGGGCGTCGTGCAGCCGCGCCCTCTCCGGCAGGTGCCCTTCGCGCATCGGAGCCTCCGTCAGTCCGTCCCGGCGTGCGGCGGCCCACGCTACCGCCGGGCCCCGTTCGCCGCCGACCGGGCCGCCGTCTCAGATTGAGACACCGCACCCCTGCCGTGCCGCTCGGCCCGCGTCTACGTTCGCGGCAGCCGGTGTCGACGGGGGCGCCGAGGACGGAGAACCCCATGACCACGATGCGCGCCGTCCAGGTGGTCGGCTACCACCAGAAGCTGGAGCTGACCGAGGTCCCCGTGCCGGAGCCCGTCGGCCCGTTCGACGTCGTCGTCAGGATCGGCGGGGCGGGCGTCTGCCGCACCGACCTGCACATCCTTCAGGGGCAGTGGGCCGACAAGTCCCAGGTGACCCTGCCGTACACGATCGGGCACGAGAACGCCGGGTGGGTGCACGCCGTCGGCAGCGCGGTGACCAACGTCGCGGAGGGCGACCCGGTGATCGTGCACCCGCTGATCACCTGCGGGCTGTGCCGCGCGTGCCGGTCGGGCGACGACGTGCACTGCGCGGCGAGCGCCTTCCCCGGGATCGACACCCACGGCGGCTACGCGGAGTACCTGCGGACCTCCGCGCGCAGTGTGGTGCGCATCGACGACCGCCTGGAGCCGTCCGACGTCGCGGCCCTCGCCGACGCCGGACTCACGGCGTACCACGCGGCGGCGAAGGCGGCCCGGCGGCTCACGGCGCGCGACCGGTGCGTGGTGATCGGCGCGGGCGGGCTGGGCCACATCGGGATCCAGGTGCTGAAGGCGCTGACGCCCGCCGAGCTGATCGTGGTGGACCGCAACTCCGACGCCGTCCGGCTGGCCGTCGAGATGGGGGCCGACCACGGTGTGCTCGCCGACGGCGCGCACGTCGAGGAGGTGCTCGCGGCGACCGGCGGTAGCGGCGCCGAGGTGGTGGTCGACTTCGTGGGTGAGGGCGGCGCGACCGCCGAGGGCCTGCGCATGCTGCGCGAGGCCGGCGACTACCACGTGGTCGGGTACGGCGAGAACCTCGACGTGCCGACCATCGACATCATCTCCGGCGAGATCAACATCGTGGGCAACCTCGTCGGGTCCTACAACGACCTCTGCGACCTCATGGTGCTCGCCGCCCGCGGCGCGGTCACGCTGCACACCGCGAAGTACCCGCTCGACGACTTCCAGACGGCGATCGACGACATCGAGGCCGGCCGGGTCCGCGGGCGCGCCGTCCTGGTCCCGTAGGTGCGGGGGCCGGTAGGTGCGCCCGCGGTCACGGCGGCGTCAGCGTGAGGCGTTGTCCGCGTCCACGCCCGCCTGGATGGCCTCGAGCTCGTCCCACGCGACGACCGGGCGGGCCAGGCCGCGCCGGTCGAGGTAGGCCTGCGCCCGGGCGCGCAGGCCGCGGACGAACCGGAACGGCGTCAGCAGGCCCGCGGTGCGCACGGGTCGGCCGGCCGTCGTCGTCGATCCGGGCCAGCACCCCGCTGGTGAAGTCGCCCAGCTCCCGGGCGTACGCCGCCGGCAGGCCGGGCATCGCGGGCACGGCGAGCGGCCGTCCCGCGCCGGGCAGCGGCGGCCGCGTCGTGACGACGGCGGGCTTCACGCTGATGATCAGCCGCATCTAGTAGACGTCCAGCAGGCGGCGCACGAGCCCGCTGCCCGACAGGGCGCGCGACGACGGCTGCGCCGCGTCGATCCTGCGCCACAGGTCGGCGTTGCGCGCGAAGCTGGTCACGATCTCGTCCGGGCACGCGCCGTCACCCTGGACGAGCACCTGGCCGGGCTGGTCCGGCGCCGAGCGGTCCAGGCCGCTGCCCGTGGGGTCCGAGAAGAGCACGGCGACGCGCGGGTCCCGGCGGACGTTGAGGGCCTTCTGCGCGAACCCGATCGACGTCGACAGGACGAAGGTCTGGTCGGCGGGGCGCCACACGCCGGAGACCGGCCACGCGACCGTGTTGCCGCCCCGGAACATCTGCGCAGGTCACGGGCGGTCCCAGGTGGCCGGACTACGATCCGGGACCGATGACCTCCGACGAATCCGCCGTGCTGGCCACGGCCCTGCGCACCGCCCTGCCCGACGACGCCGTGCTCACCGCCGCGGAGGCGGTCGAGCGCTACGCCCACGACGACGCCGAGTGGGCCGAGTACGCCGCGCCGGCCGCCGTCGTGCTCGCCACGAGCCTGGACGACGTGGTCGCCACGGTACGGATCGCGGGCGAGCACGGCGCGCCCGTGGTGCCCCGGGGCGCCGGGACGGGGCTGTCCGGCGGAGCGAACGCCATGGCCGGCTCCGTGGTGCTGTCGCTGGAGCGGATGACGCGGATCGTCGAGGTGAACACGGCCGAGCGGTACGCCGTGGTCGAGGCCGGGGTGCTCAACGACGACCTGCGCCGGCACGTCGCGCAGCACGGGCTCTGGTACCCGCCGGACCCGGCGAGCCAGGCGATCTCCACGATCGGCGGCAACGTCGCCACGAACGCGGGCGGCCTGTGCTGCGTCAAGTACGGCGTCACGCGCGACTACGTGCTCGGCATGACGGCGGTGCTCGCCGACGGCTCGGTCGCCCGGCTCGGCCGCACCACCGCGAAGGGCGTGACGGGCTACGACCTGACCGGCCTGCTGGTCGGCTCCGAGGGCACGCTGGGCATCATCGTCGACGTCACCCTGAAGCTGCGCCCGGTCGGCGGCCGCGAGGACCGGGCGATCGTGGGCTGGTTCCCCTCGCTGGCCGACGCCGGCAACGCCGTCGCCGCCGTCTCGGCCGCCGGCATCGTGCCCGCCGCCCTGGAGCTGATCGACAGCACGTGCCTGCGCGCCGTCGCCGACTGGCAGGACTGGACGCTCCCCGAGGGCGCGGCCGCCCTGCTCCTGGCGAAGGTCGACGAGCCCGGCGCCGCCGGCGAGGCCCTGGCCGACCAGGTCGCCGCCCACTTCGAGCAGGCGGGCGGCACCCACGTGGAGCGCGCCTTCGCGCCGGACGACGTCGACCGGCTGTTCCTGGCCCGCCGCCTCGCCTACCCCGCCCTGGAACGGCTCGGCCCCGTGCTCACCGAGGACGTCTGCGTGCCGCGCGGCGCCGTGCCCACGATGCTCGCCCGCATCGAGGCCATCGCCCGCGAGGCCGACGTCGTCATCGCCAACATCGCGCACGCCGGCGACGGCAACCTGCACCCGCTGATCATCGCGCCCGAGGGCGACGACGCCGCCAAGGCCCGCGCCAGGACGGCGTTCGACCGCATCGTCGACGAGTGCCGGGCCCTGGGCGGCACGGTGACCGGCGAGCACGGCGTCGGCCTGCTCAAGCTCCCGGGCGCGGCGGCGGAGCTGAGCCCCGTGGTGCTCGCGATGCACCGCGCCGTCAAGGACGCGCTGGACCCCCGCGGCCTGCTCAACCCGGGCAAGGCGTTCCCGGCGGCCGTCTGACGCCTGACCGACCATGCACCTGCTGCCAGGACAGCGCTCTCCTTGGCAGCAAGGGCATGGTCCGGCCGTACCACCACCCCTGGTCCCGGGAGACATATCACCCCTACACTGGCGCTCGCGTGTTTGAAACGTTGCAACGGAGCTCGTTCTCTCGACACCGCACATGCCTGGAGGCGTCATGGCCCTCGACCGCAGAACCTTCCTCAAGACCGCCGGCGTGGCGTCCACCGCCGCCGCGCTCCCCCTCGGCGCCGCACGAGCGGCCGCCCTGCCGGAGGACGCCGTCGCGGCGCACGAGCCGCGGCCCGGCGGCCCCGGCGGCATCCGGCTGACCGACCCGCTCGTCGAGAAGAAGACCGGCCCGCTCGGGATCGACGTGGACCGCCCCCGGTTCTCGTGGACCATCGAGACCGACCATCGCGGCGTCGAGCAGGAGTCCTACCGGCTACGGGTCAGCACCCGCGGGCCGGGCTCGCGCACGGTGTGGGACAGCGGCGTGGTGCCGTCTCGCGAGTCGGCGAACGTCGAGTACGACGGGCCCGCGCTGCGGGCCGCGACGGAGTACACCTGGCGGGTCGACGTCGCGACCACGCACGGTGCCGGTTCGACGACGGCGGCCTTCCGCACCGGGCTGTACGCCGAGAGCGACTGGGCGGGGGCCGCGTGGATCGGCAACGCACGGGTCCCGGACGAGGTGACCGACCTGCGGTTCGACGGCGCCGCGTGGATGTGGGCCGCCGAGGGCGAGCTGCCCGGTCAGGACCGTGCCTTCCGGATCGCGCGGCCGGCGCCCGACGGCGCGCACGCCACCCGGGCCGAGGTGCTGATCACGGCCGACGACTCGTTCACGCTCTGGGTCGACGGCGTCGAGGCGGGCGGCACGGAGCCCGCCGAGAACGGCTGGCAGGCGGCCCGCTTCCACGATGTCGACCTGCCCGCCAGGACGCCCGGGGCCGCCACGGTGCTCGCGGTGCGCGGCACCAACGACGCGGTCAGTGCGGGCGCGGTGCTCGCCGTCGTCCGCCTCACGTACTCGGACGGGACCACGGCGACTCTCACGAGCGGGAGCGGCTGGAAGGCCGCCACCGCGTTCGAGGACGACTTCGCGCGGCCCGACCTGGTCGACTCCGCCTGGGCGCCGGCCGTGCAGGTCGCGACCTACGGCTCCGGCCCCTGGGGTCGCGGCGTGCGGCTGCCGACGCCCGACCCGCTGCCCGCCCCGTTGCTGCGCACGGAGCTCGACGTCCGCGCTGGCCTGCGGAACGCCACGCTCTACCTGGCCGCGGGCGGGTACGCGAACGTGTCGCTGAACGGCGCGCCCGCCGACAACAGCGTGCTCGCGCCGGGGTTCACCGACTACGACAACACCGTCCAGTACACCGCGACCGACCTGACCCGGGGGCTGCGGCGGGGCCGCAACGCGCTGGGCATCGAGCTGGGCCGCGGCTTCTACGGCATGACGGGCGGCAACGTGTGGCGCTGGGAGGCGCCGCCGTGGCACGACGAGCCCGTGGTGCGCGCGGTGCTGCGCCTGGAGTACGCCCGGGGCGCCGTCGAGCACGTGGTCACGGACGCGACCTGGCGCGTCCACGCGGGACCGACCGTGTTCGACGACCTCTACGGCGGCGAGGCCTACGACGCCCGCCGCACGCTGCCCGGCTGGGACACGGCCGGGTTCGACGACGCCGGCTGGGCCGCCGCCACGGTCGCGCCCGGCCCGCGCGGGGTGCTCGTCAACCAGCGCCAGCAGCCGATCGAGGTGATCGAGTCGCTGCCGGCCGTGGCGGTGACCGAGCCCGCGCCGGGCGTGTACGTGGTGAAGTTCCCGCGGGTGCTCGCGGGCTGGGTGCGGTACACCGTGACCGGGCCGTCCGGTGCGACGGTCCGGGCCGCCCACGGCGAGAAGCTGACCGCCGCCGGGCGCGTGAACCTGAGCAACAACGGCGGGTTCCAGGCCGGGTTCCAGACCGACCGCCTCACGCTGGCGGGCGCCGGCGGGCCGGAGACGTGGGAGCCGCGCTTCTCGTACAAGGGCTTCCAGTACATCGAGGTCACCGGGTGGCCGCCGGACGGCCCGCCGCCGCTCGACGCGTTCACCGCGCGGGTGGTGCACACGGCCGCCGCGGAGACCGGCTCGTTCGACAGCTCCAGCGAGATCATGAACCGCACCCACCGGGCCGTCGTCGACACGCTGACCAACAACATCCACGGCATCCCGACCGACACCCCGATGTTCGAGAAGAACGGCTGGACCGGCGACGCCGCGATCGGCGCGGAGATGTTCCTGCTCAACCTCGACGTGCACGAGCTGTTCGCCAAGTGGCTGCGCGACGTGCACGAGACGCGCGACGCGCAGGGCCGGCCGCTGGTCATCGCGCCCAGCTCCGGCGACTGGGGCGAATGGGGCGTGTGCCCGCCATGGCACGCGGCCTACGTGATGATCCCCTGGTGGCTCTACCAGTACGGCGGGGACACCCGCGTGCTGGCCGAGTGCTACGACGGCATGAAGCGGTACGTCGACCTCGAGTTCGACCGGTCGCAGGGCGGGATCGTCCCGGACGCGCGCCTGGGCGACTGGGTCAGCCCCGAGGCGAGCCCTGCGGGCGGCAACGCGCCCGAGGACCTCCGGGTCTCCGCCACGGCGTTCCTCTACTCGATGACACTGTTCATGCGACGCAGCGCCGGGTTTCTCGGCAAGGCCGCCGACGTCGAGCACTTCGCCCGGAACGCCGCCACGATCCGGGCCGCGTTCAACGAGACCTTCCTCGACGCCGACGCCGGGTACTACCGGGGCGACGGCGACCGCGGGTACCGGCAGACGCACAACGTGCTCGCGGTGGAGTTCGGGCTCGTGCCGGACGCCGCGACGACGGGCCGGGTGGTCGACAGCCTCGTGGCCGACGTCCGCGCCAAGGGCACCAAGCTCAACACCGGGGTGCTCGGCACCAAGTGGCTGCTGCCGGTGCTGACCCGGCACGGGCATGCGGGCCTCGCCTACGAGCTTGCCGTGCAGACCGGCTACCCGAGCTGGGGCTACCTGATCGAGAGCGGCGCGACCTCGATGTGGGAGCACTGGTCACGGGAGGCGCGCTCCTACGGCCACTACTTTCTCGGCACCGTCGACGACTGGTTCTACCAGCACGTGGCCGGCATCCAGGCCTCGCCCGAGACCGGGTTCCGCGACGTCACGATCGCCCCGGCGGTTACGGAACACCTGGACCGGGCGAGCGCGAGCGTCCGGACGCCGTTCGGCACGGTCGCGAGCGACTGGCGCCGTGCGGGCGGCCGGCTCCGGCTGGGCGTGACCGTCCCCGTCGGTGCGACGGCGACGGTGCGGCTCCCGGTCGGCGACCCCGAGGCCGTCACCGAGCAGGGGCGCCCGCTCCGGCGCGCGGAGGGCGTCACGGACGTCTCGGTGGCGGACGGCGCGGTCGTGGTGCGGGTCGGGTCGGGCCGGTACACGTTCGTCGCCTAGCCCCTCAGGCCTCCGGGGCCCGCCCCTCGGCCTCGAGGAACCACTCCGGCGGGTCGAACTGGGAGAGCACCAGCTCGGCGCCGAACGGGTCACGCAGGGTCGCCTCCTTGCTCCACTCGGTGTCCTGCGTGGCCAGGACCGTGGCTCCGGAGCGCTGCGCGGCGGCGACCGCCGCGTCGCGGTCGGCCACGGAGAAGGACACCGACCAGTGCGCCGGTCCCTCGCCGCGCAGGATCCCGGCCGCGACGTCGGCGAAGCCGGGCGGCGCGCCGTGCTGCCGCTCGTAGATGTCGGGGTCGAAGGTGCGGGCCAGGTGATCGCCGTACCCGGGGACGCGCGCCATCCCAGCCCCGAGCTCGTCGTCGTGCTCCCAGCCCAGCAGCGGGCCGTAGAACCGCAGCGCGGCGTCGATGTCCGGCGTGGTCAGGTTGCTGAAGTTCCACGTGTTGGGGCCGTTGACGGCCTGCGCGCCGGGGCGGGTGCCCGCCTGGACCAGCCGGCTGGGCGCGCCCTGCGGGTCGACGATCCGCGCCATCCGCCCGACCGGCTCCCCCGGCGGCCCCACGTCCTCGGGCCCCGAGCTGACGAAACCGCCCAGCTCGGTGACGCGCGCCGCCGCGGCGTCGACGTCGTCCACGGCGACGTAGGTGTGCCACGCGACCTCGCCGTCGAGGCCCGCCGAGGGGGTGGCGACCGCGGCGACCGTGGTCGCGTCCGTACCGTCCAGCGACGCGACCACGTAGCGCTCCGGCGCGCCGGGCGGCAGCATCTCGGTGAACCTCCAGCCGAACAGGTCGCCGTAGAACCCGAGCGCCGCGTCCACGTCCGGCGTCTCCAGGTCGATCCAGCTGGGTACGCCGTGCGGGTAGGTCCGGGGCGTGGTGGGTGTGTCAGCCATGACGTCCTCCAGGTCGGTTCCGCTCCTCTGATCCTGCCTCGCGGGGGCGACGCCCGCCGCCGGGCCCGTCGCGGATGACGTCGATAGGACAAATAGGATCTTCCGCCCGAACTGTGTGAAACAATCCGCCGCATGTCGACGACCACCCGGCGTGCACGGATCTCGCCCTGGTTCTTCCTGCTCATCGCACCGGTGACCTGGCTGGTGGTGGGTGCGGGTCCACAGGCGGCGCTGCTCGCCGCGGTCTCCACGCCGAGCATGCCCGAGGCCTCGGCCGTCGCGACCGTGGCCTTCGCCGGCGCGGCCGCCGCGCTCTGCACGTCGTGGCTCAGCTCGCGGCCCCGCTGGGCGGCAGGCGCGGGCGCCCTGGGGATCGTCGTCGTGGCCGGGGCCATCTGGCTGATCGGTCAGGCCCAGCACCTCGACGCGCTGCTCGCGACTACGTGGCGCGCGGGTTCCGCGGGCACCGTGGTGGCCCAGGCGACCTTCCTCGTCGCCCTGGCCGCGTCGCTGCTCGGCCTCCTCGCGGGCCTGTTCGCCGTGCTCGGGCCGGTGTGGCTGCGCGGGTTCTGGCTCGCGGCCCCGGTGTTCTTCGCCCAGGACGTGCTGCACCTCGCCACGAGCGGCCTGCGCACGGGCGGGCCGGGCCTCGCGCACGCGGTCTCCGTGGTCGTGTTCGTGCTCCTCGGCGTGGTGCTCGGCGTCAGCGTCACGCGGAGCCGCTGGTCGTGGCTGTCGTGGGTCCCGGCACTCCTGATGTTCTGGGTCGCGCAGTCGGCCGCCCCCGCCCTCTACACGGCGGCGAGCTCGGTCTACCCCGGCGCCTCCTGGCTGACCGCCGGCCCGGAGGGGCCGCTGATGATCGCGTGGGACGTGTTCCGGGCGGCGTTCGCGGAGCCGGGCGCCCACCTGATCGTCCCGAGCTGGCTCGCCCTGCTCTGGCCGGTCGCCCTGGCGGTCGGCGTGGCCGTCGGCGTCGCCCGGACGCGCGGCGATCAGCGCACCACGGCCGCGAGCGCCGACACCTCGACCAGTGCGCCGGGCACGCCGAGCCCGCGGACGAACATGCCCATGACCAGCGGCGGCTCGGACAGCCCGGCGAGGGAGGCGGACGCGGCGCCGTAGGCGGCGTTGATGTCCACGCCCTCGACGAGCACGACGGTGACGCTCACCAGGTGCTCGACGCCGGCTCCGGCGGCGGCGAGCGCCGTGGTCAGGTTCTCCATGACCCGCCGGGTCTGCGCCCCGACGTCGTCGCCGCCGACGAGCTGACCGGTCGCGTCGACGGCGTTCTGCCCGCCCACGTGGATCGTCGTGGCCCCGGGCGGGACGACGGCGACGTGGCTGAACGCGGGGCTCTTCACGAGTCCTTCTGGCTGCAACAGCTCGATCTGGTCCATGCCGGCCACGCTAGGCGCGGTGGAGGACAACCGCTGTCCTAGATGCCGGCCCGGCCGAAACTTCGTCCTCCCCAGGGCCCCGGTGCGGCTCGGAGTTCTCCGAGAGCGCTGGGCGCCGGCTGGGCGCCGGCCCTACGGGACCGCGCGCTCCCGGTGCCGGCGCACCGCTGCCCGGTTGGCGCAGCGCACAGAGCAGTACCGCTGCCGCCCGTTGCGGGTCACGTCGACCACCACGTTGGTGCACGGCTCCGACGCGCACCGCCCGAGTCGGTGCATGCCGCGGGTGACAAGGTGCAGCGAGGTGCCCACGCCGATCACGGCGCGCAGCACCGCGGACAGCGCCTGGTTGTCGTCCCGGTAGTGCAGGTGCCAGCCCTCCCCGTCGTGGTCGGTGAGGCGCGGGTAGGCGGCGACGGCCGCCATCTGGGCGTTCAGGAGCCTGGCCCGTTCGGCCGGGTCGGCGGCGTCCACGACGCGCAGCCAGTCGTCGATCGCCTCGCGCGAGCGCGCGTGGTCCGCGGGCTCCTCCCGGAACTCCATCGTCATGCCGAACTCGCGGGTACGCGCCTCGATGCCCGCCCGGTCGTCCGGCCAGTCGTTGGCGAGGGACGCCGCGAGCAGGACGGCGTACTCGCCGTAAGGGTTGAGATGCACAAGGCCATTACAGCATCGTGGGGTGCATGACGACGACCGAGACCCGCGCCGCGCTCCCCACCCCCACAGACACAGACACCGGGCACGAGCACGCGTGGACCACGGACTCGCGCCACCGGACCTCGGCCGGCGACGTGCTCTACGTGCGGTGCGCGGCCTGCGGGGCGCACCGTGTGGACCTGCAGCCGCGCACGGACGCGCCGCCGACGCCCCTGAGCAGGGCGGCCGGCGGCGCTAAGCCCGTGCGAAGAGCTCCGGCCGCTCCGCCTGGATGTGCGTGATGTCCTGCAGCACCACCCGCAGGTGTTCGCGCAGCCGCTCGACCGCGCCGGCGACGTCGCCCCGGTCGAGCGCGTCGATGACGCTCTCGTGCTGCTCGATGAGGCCCGTCATCTTGCCGCCCTCCGGGAGCGAGAGCCTGCGCGCGCGGTCCATCTGAGCCTTCGCGGACGCCACGATCCGCCAGGCGGACTCGTGCCCGCAGGCGCGCATGAGCCGCAGGTGGAACTCCTCGTCGAGGTCGAAGAACGCCGAGGCGTCCTCGCCCTGCTCGGCCTCGTGCTGGCGCACGATGAGGGCGCGCAGCTCGGCGACGTCGCCCGCGGTGACCTGTGCTCCCCCCTGCTCCAGCGAGGAGCACTCGATCGCCTCGCGCACGAACTGCGCCGAGACCACGTCCTCGTAGCGGATGGGCCCCACGAAGCTGCCCCGCTGGGGGAAGACCTCCACGAGGCCCTCCTCGGCCAGCAGGATGAGGCTCTCCCGCACCGGGGTGCGGCTCACGCCGAGCCGCGAGCCGATCTCCGCCTCCGACAGGGGTTCGCCCGGCGCCAGCTCCAGCTCGATGATCTGCCGGCGGAGCCAGGTGTGGACCAGACGGCGGGTGTTCTCCCCGCGGACCCGGGCGGTCAGGAGCGGCGTCGTCGACATGCCCCGATTCTGCCGCACTCCGGACCGATCGTGTTCTAGCGCACTAGTATGCTAGCGTCCCGGCCGTGAACCACTGCGAGGAGGCAGCATGAGCGGCACCCCGGCCGGAACGGTCGACCCGAGGACGTTGCGCAAGACCGTCGGCGCGTCCGTCATCGGCACCATCGCCGAGTACTACGACTTCTTCATCTACGGCACGGCCTCGGCCCTGGTGTTCAACCAGATCTTCTTCCCCGAGGCCGACCCGCTGGTCGGCACGCTCGCCGCGTTCTCGACCTACGCCGTCGGCTTCTTCGCCCGACCGCTCGGCGGCCTGGTGTGGGGCCACATCGGTGACCGGCTCGGCCGCAAGAAGGCGCTCGTCTTCACGCTGCTGCTCACCGGGCTCGGCACCTTCGCCGTCGGCCTCATGCCCACCTACGAGCAGATCGGCATGTGGGCGGCCGTGATCCTCGTGGTCGTCCGGCTCATCCAGGGTTTCGGCGTCGGCGGCGAGCAGGGCGGCGCCGTCCTCCTCACGGCCGAGGCGGCGCCGCAGAAGCGGCGCGGCTTCTACGCGAGCTTCGTCCAGCTCGGCTCCCCCGTGGCCTACCTCATCCCGACGGCGCTGTTCGCCGGCCTGCAGCAGTGGATGGACGAGGACGCGTTCCTCGCCTGGGGCTGGCGCGTGCCGTTCCTGCTGTCGATCGTCGTGGTCGCCGTCGGTCTCTACATCCGGTCGAAGGTCGACGAGTCCGAGACCTTCAAGGCCGCCCGCGAGCGCAAGGCCGAGTCGCACGCCCCGCTGCGCCAGCTCTTCGGCCAGCGGCGGCGTGAGGTGCTGGGCGGCTTCTTCGCCAAGTTCGTCGAGGCCGCGATGTTCCCCTTCTACACGATCTTCCTGGTCGCGTACGCGGACAACAACGGGTACAGCTCGGGCCTGGTGCTGGAGGCGGTGATCATCGCGATCCTCGTGGAGATCGTCATGATCCCGGTGTGGGGCCACGTGACCGACCGCATCGGTCGCCGTCCCGTCTTCCTGGCGCTGGCCGTGCTCAACCTGGTGCTCATCGTGCCCGCGTTCCTCGCGGTGCAGACGGAGAACCTGGCGGTGATCACGGCCCTGCTGGTGGTCGGCCTCGGGCTCGGGCACTCCGGCACGTACGCGCCGCAGGCGTCGTTCTTCCCGGAGCTGTTCGACTCCTCGGTCCGCTACTCCGGCGTCTCGGTGGTGTGGCAGTTCGGCGCGATGGTCGCCTCGGGCCCGTTCACGGTGGTCGCCACCGCGCTGCTGGTCGCGGCGGACGGCGGCTTCTGGCTGGTCGCCGGGTACACCGCGCTGCTCGTCGTGTGCTCGATCGTCGCGCTCGTCGCACTGCCGGAGACGGCGCCCGCACGCCGTGGCGGGCAGGAGTACGCGAGCTGGCCCGCGCTGGACGGCGCGGCGTCCGACGATCTCGCTGGCCCAGGCCGGCACGATCTCCCGCCTCACGTCCGCAGGTCGAGCTCCCCGAGCACCTCGCCCAGCAGCTCGCCCGTGGGCCGGAACCCGCACCTCAGGTAGAACTGCTCGGGGCTCCTGGCGTGGGTCGCGTCCCACAGGACGGTGATCCGGTCGACGCCGCGGCGTCGGGCCTCGGCGGCGACCTGCTCGACGGCGAACCGCCCCACCCCGCGCCCGCGGGCCGCCGTCGCGACGTTCAGCCGCCAGATGCCCGCGCGGAAGGCCGGCTCCGGCTCCTCGGGGCTCCAGTTGGCCATGACGAAGCCGACCACCACGCCGTCGTCGGTCACCGCACGGGGCCAGGCCGTCGGATGGACGTACGCCTCGGCGACCGACCAGACCGTGGGGGCGACCGGCTCGTCGTCACCGGCCTGCGGCGGCAGGCGCAGGACGTCGCCGAGATTGTCGACGCTCAGTTCCTCGAGTCGCAGCACCATGGTTCCTCCCATCGCAGGGCCGTGGTTCCGAAGGTACGCGGCGCCACTGACACCGCCCGCCGCCGAACGGCCAGGGCGGGGCGCCGGCACCACGTGCCGACGCCCCGCCGCCGTCGCCCCTGCTCCAGGCAGAGACGTACCCGGGCGAACTACTGCCCGGTGAACACGAACTGCGAACCCGGCTCCTTCTCGACGTCCCCCTCACCGGAGTTGGTGACGGTCACGTTCGACAGGATCGCGTTGCCACGCGCGCCGCCCATCGCGAGGATGCCGGAGCCGTTGTTCGACCGGTCGATCCGCACGTTCGTGATCCGGACGTCGGGCATGTTGCCGCCGCCGTTCTTGAACTGGATGCCGTCGTAGGTGGAGTCGACGATGTCCGTGTCGCGGATGGTGACTCCGGTGATGTCGTGGGTCTGCGGGAAGATCGTGATCGCCCCGAACTCCTGGTCCTCGTTCCAGAACGCCCCGCCCGTGCGGTAGAGGCCGTTGTTGGCGATGAGCGTGGTCCCCGAGAACGGCAGGGGGTCGTGGTCGGTCGCCAGCATGATGCCGGGGTAGTTCATCGTGTCGTAGACCAGGTTGTTCTCGATGGAGTTGTCGTAACCGCCGTAGATCGCGATGCCGTTGGCGCGCCACGGGAGCTGGACCGTGTTGTTGCGGAACGCGTTGTCGTGGCCGATGTCGACGTTGCGGTCCCTGACGTACGGGTTGGCCCAGACGGCCAGCGCGTCGTCGCCCGTGTTGCGGAAGGACGAGTTGAAGACGAGCGAGTTGCGCGTGCCGTTGCTGAAGTTGATGCCGTCCGCGTAGGTGTTGCGGATGCGCATGCCGGAGAACTCGACGCCGTCGCCCGGCCCCCACAGCTCGGGGATGTTGGTGTAGTCGCGGCCCACCCAGACGCCGACGTTGGCGTGCTCGATCCACACGTTCGTGATCTTCGTGTTCTGGCCGAAGCGCCCGTTGAGACCGACACCGCCCTCCTCCTGGCCGTTGTTGCCGCGGATGTCGCCGGAGCCGAAGATCGCGATGTCGGAGATCTGGACGTTGTCGTCGATGTCGAACCCGAAGTTGCCCTCGTGCGGGTGGTTGATGACGCCCGGGGCGAGGTGCGGCTTGATGAGGCTGTAAAGCTGCGAGTGCCACATGCCCGCGCCGCGGATCGTGACGTCGCTGATGCCCACCTGGTTGTGCGTACCGCGGTTGAGCGGGTCGTCGGTGAGGATCTTCTTCTCCTGGCGCCACTGGCCCGCCGGGATCCACACGCAGTCGATCTCGCCCTCCTGGTTCGCGGTGACGGCGGCCTGGATGGCGGCCGTGTCCTCGAGCCCGTCGTTCGGGACGGCGCCGTACTCGGTGATCGACGTGCACTGCGCGGGCTTCGAGGTGGGCGGCGCCACCTGCTCGAGCTCGACCAGGTCGATGATGTAGAACGCGGCGTCGTCCCCGGCGTCGCGCTGGAGCCTGAACACCGTGCCCGCCGGGAAGGACCGGCTCAGAAGGGCGTGCGACTCGTCGAACAGGCGGCGGGCGTCGCCGCCCGGGGTGTTGACGAGGCCCTCGGGCTGGTCGGTGGTCCCGTACAGCCAGGAGTGCTTCGAGGAGAGCGTCAGCTTCTGCACGAACTGGCCGTCCGCGTAGAGGCTGATCGTCTTCTCCTGTCCTCCGCCGCCGGCGGCGTCAGGGATCGAATTGCGCACGACGATCGAGTTGGTCGGGTTGGTCGAGGTGAACTGCACGTACTGACCGGTGCTGTTCAGCCGCACCGACTCGCGGCCCGACGACTCGGTGGCGAAGTTGGTGTGCCCGAACGTGCGCAGCGGGTCGGTCTGCAGCAGCGCGCCCGTGTACTGGCCGGCCTCGGCCTCGTAGGTGGTGTACGGCACGGCGGCGCCGCGGCCCACGGTCACCGCGAGCGTGCCGGTGTTGTTGTCCTCGTTCGTCTCGTCGACGACGTCGGTGGCGTCGGCAGTGGCGGTCACCGTGACGCCGCCGTTGGTCGCCGTCCACGTCGCGGAGGGCGTGACGGTGACGGTGCCGCCCGCCGGGACGGCCGGCGTCGTGCCGTTCAGGGTGGTCGAGCCCGCCACCACGCGGGTCACGGAGCCGGCCGCGACCGCCTGGTTGCCGCGGTTGCGCACCTGCACGGAGAAGGACACCGCCGCGCCGACGGCGGGGTTGGCCGGGTTCGAGGTGACCGAGACGACCTCCAGGTCGGGTCCGGGCGCCTCGCCGACGACGAGCTTCGCCGTGGCCGTGAAGCCGTTGTCGGTCTCGTCCTGCTCGGCCACCGTGTTGCCGGGGTCGACGACGGCGCCGACCGTGTACTCGCCGGCGGGCTTGGTGCCGGCGGCGACCTGCACCTGGGCGGTCGCGCCGGGCTGGAGCGCGGCGACGTCCGCCGAGCCGGCCGTGCTGCCGCCGAGCTTCCCGTCCAGCGTCGTGGCCGCCGAGGCCCGGTCGCCGGTGTTCTGCACGGTCGCCGTGAGCGTCAGGGGCGTGGTCGCGGTGGGCGACGCCGGGGACGCCGTCACCGCCGTGACGGTGAGGTTCGGGTTGGGTGCCGGGGCGCCGTAGACCTCCAGCTCGGCCACCTGACCGTTGCCCGCGCCCGTGTTGGCGGTGAAGCGCAGGCGGACGTCGGTGACGGTGCCGCTCACGGGGATGTCGACGAGGTTGCCGCTCCCGGGCGCGAACGCGTACCCGGCGGACGCCTTGATCTCCTGCCACGCGCCCGTCCCCGAGCGCCCCCAGACCGAGAAGGTCTGCGTGCGGGCGCCCCAGGCGCCGTCGGGGTTGACGCGGACGCGCACGCTGCTGACCTGCGTGGGCGCGGCCAGCGAGACGTCGAGCGTCGACGGGTACTGCCCGCCGGCGCCCTCCCAGTACGTGCCGGTCTGCCCGTCCACGGCGTTCGCCGCGACGTACGTCCACTCCGTCGACGACGCCGCCGCCGGACGGTTCAGGGCGTAGTTGGTGCCGGTCGGGTCGGTGGGATCGGTCGGGTCCGGCGGGTCGGTCGGGTCGCCCGTGGGTGTGCCCCAGACCTGGAGCTCGGAGACCTGCCCGTTGCCCGCGCCGGTGTTGGCGCTGAACGCGAGGCGCACCTCGTCGGCCTCGGCGTCGAGCGGGATCTCGACCGTGTTGCCGCTCGCCGGGTCGAACGCGTACGCGGCGGAGGCCTTGAGCGTGCGGTACGACGACTCGCCGTCGGACCGGCCGAGCACGCTGAACGTCTGCGTGCGCGGGGACCACGCGGCGGGCGGCGGGAGCTTGACGACGACGCGCTCGACGTCGGAGTCCTGCCCGAGGTCGACGGTGAGGTGCGCCGGGTACTGCCCGCCCGCGCCCTCCCAGTAGGAGGCGGTGTTCCCGTCGTTGGCGTTGCCCGCGACGTAGGTCTGCGTCACGGACGACGCCGTGATCGGCTTGCCGAGGGCGAGGTTCGTGGCGTCCGCGGCGTGCGCGACGGCGGCCAGGCCGAGCGGTGCGACGAGCGCCAGCGCGGCGCCCGTCACGACCGTGTGCTTCCAGGGAATTCTCATGAACGTCCTCGTTCTCCCGCTCGCGGCGGGCTCGGCCACCCGCGGGCAACGGCGCCCGACGACGGCGCGACCGGCTGGTGCGTCGACGTCCTGGGTGGGTCGGGTCGGCGCCACCGAGGCAGCCCGGGAAGGGGCCGCGTACCGGGGGCGAGAGTGCAGAGTTGCAGTACGTGCACTGCTTTGTGCTCGTTGTCTGTCAAGTTCTTGCAGTCTTGCGGTTCGGATATTACGAGGGCGAAACCTGGGACGTCAAGGGTCCTGAGCCGTCCGGAAGCGCTGGCATCATGTCCGGCATGTCCGACGCCGCACGCCTCACCTGCCCGTTCTGTCACCGCGCCGTCTCGCAGGCCACGCTCCGCCTGCACTCGTGGTGGCACCAGCGGCGCCGCCGGGACGGCCAGCAGAAGGAGCACGTGACCCTGACGCCCGACGCCCGGTACGAGGGCTCGCTCGACGGCGTCCCCCAGGCCTATCGCCACCTCGTCTGCGGGGCGGGCACGGGCATGCCCGAGGAGATCGTCCGCAGCTACCTCGCCAACCCGTTCCTCTACGGCGACCGCTCGTTCTGCACCGGCTGCGGCGACTACGTGTCCAAGGCGGAGCTGCGCTGGATCGAGACCGGCCAGCCCCTGCGCGAGTACTTCGACGCGCTCCGCGCGGCGGCGACGCCGGAGCTTCAGGCGCGGGCGCACGCGCACTACCGGGGGTCGGCGGGCGCATAGGACGCACCGGCACCGCGCCGTCCCCGAAAGATCCCCCACTCCCGCAGTGGTGCGCCGCGCGCGACAGGCGGACCGTGGAGACGTGGACCCCAGCACCGACGCAGCGCCGACCGACCCGGCGACGGACCCCGCGTCCGCCGAGGCCGCCGCCGTGGCCGAGCGCCTCTTCGGCGCCGTCCTCGGCACCGTCGACCTGCTGTCGGTGTTCCTCGGCGACCGCCTCGGCTGGTACAGGTCGCTCGCCGACGACGGTCCCGCGACCGCGCCCCAGCTCGCCGAGCGCACCGGCACGGACGCCCGCTACGCCCGCGAGTGGCTGGAGCAGCAGACCGTCACCGGCCTGTTGCGCCTCGACTCCGACGGCGCCCCGGACGCGCGGGTCTTCAGCATCCCGCCGGGCACCGCGGAGATCCTGACCGACCCGCACAGCCTCGACCTGCACGCGCCGATCGCGCGGATGTTCGGCGCGATCGGCGCCGCGCTCCCCCAGCTGCTCGACGCCTACCGCACCGGCGGCGGCGTGAGCTGGGACGACCTCGGCGACGACGCGCGCGAGGGACAGTCCGACGTGAACCGGCCGTGGTTCGAGCACCGGCTGGCCGACGCGCTCGCTGGCGTCGCCGACCTGCACGAGCGGCTCGCGCGGCCCGGCGCCCGGGTGCTCGACGTCGGCTCCGGCGGCGGCTGGTCGAGCATCGCGCTCGGCCGGGCCTACCCCGGCGCGACGGTCCACGGCATCGACATCGACGCGCCGTCCGTGGCCATGGCCACGGAGAACGCGCGCGCCGCCGGCGTCGAGGACCGGGTCCGCTTCTCCCACGGCGACGCCGCCCACCTGCCCGCCGGGCAGTACGACGCGGCCTTCGCCTTCGAGTGCGTCCACGACATGCCGCGGCCGGTCGAGGTGCTCGCCGCCGTCCGCCAGTCCCTCGCGCCGGGCGCCCCGCTCATCGTGATGGACGAGGCCGTGGCCGAGGCGTTCGCGCCGGACGGCGACGACGTCGAGCGCCTCATGTACGGCTACAGCATCTTCATCTGCCTGCCCGACGGCCGCTCCAGCCGGCCGAGCGCCGCCACGGGGACGGTGCTGCGGCCCTCCCTGCTGCGGGAGTACGGCGCGGCCGCCGGGTTCAGCGCGTTCGAGGTGCTGCCGATCGAGGACTTCGCGTCGTTCCGCTTCTACCGGCTGAAGGAGGCGGGGACGTCCTAGGGGCCGGACTCGGTCCACGGATGCGGAACCCCGCTGGGCGCAGGGCCGGCCGACCCGCCGGCTCCCGCCCCGCCGGCCCCCGCCTCGCCGGCCCCCGCCTCGCCGGTGCCCGTGGCCTGACGGTTCAGGCCGTCGTCCGCACGCGGACGGTCGCGATCTCGAACGGGCGCAGCTCCAGGCCGACCGGTTCCCCGCCGGCCCAGGTCTGCTCGCCGAGGTCGCGCTCCAGGAGGTCCGTGCGCCACGCCGCCGAGAACGGCGTGCCGAGCCCGAGGGTGACCGGCGTCCGCGCGCCCTGCGCCTCGAACAGCCGGACGACGAGGTCGCCCGACCGGTCCTCGGCGAGCTTCACCGACTCGACCAGGACGGACGGGGCCGAGACCGTCACGACCGGGTCGACGGCGGCGCCCGGGTCCCCCGGCACGTGGCGCGCCGGGAGGTTGAGCCGGTACCCGGCGGCCGCGGCGTCGAGCACGGTCGCGGCCGGGCCGATCGTGGTGCGGAAGACGTGGGACCCCTGGTCGGCCTCCGGGTCCGGGAACTTCGGCGCGCGCAGCAGGGACTGCCGGACAAGGGTCGTCGTGCCGCCGTCGGCGCGCATGGAGCGGGTCACGTCGTGCCCGTACGTGGACGCGTTGGCCACGACCACGCCGAACCCCGGCTCGCCGACGTGCACCCACCGGTGGGCGACGGTCTCGAACCGCGCGACGTCCCAGGACGTGTTCGCGAAGGTGGGGCGCATGACGTGCCCGAACTGGATCTCGGAGGCGAAGGCGTCGGCGCGCACGTCCACGGGGAAGGCGAGCTTGAGCAGCTTCTCCTGCTCGTGCCAGTCGACCTCCGTCTCGACCCGCAGCTCCCCGGCGTCGGCCGCCAGCCGGTAGCGCTGGACGATCGTGGAGCCGCCGTGGGTGTGCGTCACGGTCAGGGCGTCGCCCACGACCTCGACGGCGTCCGGCGTGCGGAGCTCGGTGACGGCGTGGGCGTAGGAGCGGTCGATGTCCCACGCCTCGAACATGTTGGGGCGGTCCCGGAAGACCTGCAGCAGCCCGGCCTGCTCGCCGTCGGGGATGACGTCGCGGCCCGACACCAGGTCGACCAGGGAGACCAGCAGCCCCGCGGCGTCGAAGCGCGCGGAGAGGCGGCCGTTGTCGAGGCGGTAGCCGCCGGGGACGGCGGCCGGGGTCACGTCCGGCGTCGAACCCGTGCCCGGGTCCCGCGGGGCGACGACCGCGGCGCCCAGCGCCGGCACGTCCCCGTGGGCGAACGGTGCCGCGTTGAAGACGACGGTGGCTCCCCCCTCGCCGGCGAGCGCCCGCTGGGCGGTCGCGATGATGTCCTCCAGCTCCTCGCCGACCCGCCGGTAGGCCTCCTCGGCCTCCTCGTGGACCCAGGCGATCGCCGAGCCGGGCAGGATGTCGTGGAACTGCTGGAGCAGCACCGTGTGCCAGATCGTGTCGAGCCGCTCGTAGGGGTAGTCGAGCAGGCCGCGGACGGCGGCCGTCGCGCTCCACAGCTCGGCCTCCCGCAGCAGGTGCTCGCTGCGCCGGTTGCCGAGCTTGGTGCGGGCCTGGGAGGTGTAGGTGCCGCGGTGGGTCTCCAGGTACATCTCCCCCGTCCAGACGGCGGGGTGCGGCAGATTCTCCTTGGCCGCCGCGAAGAAGTCGCCCGGCGCGCCGAGCGTCACCCGCGGGGAGCCCTCCAGGTCCCGGGTGCGGCGCGCGGCGGCGATCATCTCGCGGGTAGGCCCGCCGCCGCCGTCGGACCAGCCGAACAGGGTGACCGAGGTGTTCGACGTCGCCTTCTCGGCGTGCTGCCGCTGTGCCTTGGCGAGGTCGGCGGCGCCGAGGTCCGAGCCGTAGGTGTCGTTGGGCGGGAAGTGCGTGAAGAGCCGGGTGCCGTCCAGGCCCTCCCAGAGGAAGGTGTGGTGCGGCATCCGGTTGGTGTCGTTCCAGGACATCTTCTGGGTGAGGAAGCTGTCGGTGCCGGCCGAGCGCGCGATCTGGGGGAACGCAGCGGTGAACCCGAAGGAGTCCGGCAGCCAGGCCTCCCGCGACAGCGTCCCGAACTCGCGGAGGAAGAACCCCTGCCCGTGCACGAACTGGCGCACCAGCGCCTCGCCGCCCGGCAGGTTCGTGTCGCTCTCCACCCACATGCCGCCCACGGGGACGAACCGCCCCTCGGCGACGCGGGCCCGGATGCGCTCGAAGAGCTGGGGGTAGTACTCCTTGACCCACGCGAGCTGCTGCGCGCTGGAGCAGGCGAAGACGAAGTCGGGGTCGGCGTCCATCAGGTCGAGCACGTTGGAGAACGTGCGGGCGGCTTTGCGCACGGTCTCGCGCGTGGGCCACAGCCAGGCGGAGTCGAGGTGCGCGTGGCCGACGGCGACGATCGAGTGGGCGGTCGCGTGGGCCGGGGCGGCGAGCACGCCCGCGAGCTCGTCCCGCGCGGCCGCCACGGTCGGTGCGACGTCGTCGGGATCGATCGCGTCGCACGCCCGGTCGAGCGCACGCAGGATCTCGGCCCGGCGCGGGAGCCCCGGGTCGAGCTCGCGCACGAGGCCGACGAGCGCGGCGATGTCGCCCAGCAGCGCGTCCACGTCGAGATCGCGCTCGACGAGCGTGACGTCGCGCAGCGTGTAGACGGGCTCGGTGCCGGCCGTCGCCTTGTGGCCCAGGCGCGCGATGTGCGAGGCGCCGGCGGGCAGGAAGGTCCCCGGGAGGGCCGCCGCCATCCCGGCTGCCGGGGTGGGCGGGGCCGAGGCGAAGAAGTGCTCCAGCATGTTCGGGTTGGACGCCGCCTCGACGAAGACGTCGACCGTGTCGCCGTCGACGTCCACGACGTGGTTGAACGGCTCGACGCCCTTGATGATCGAGCCGTCCGGCCGGTACAGCAGCCCCTCCGCCTGGAAGGCGGGCATCAGGCGCGAGAAGCCGAGGTCGACGAAGAGCTGCACGGTCGTGCCCGCCCGCCCCCAGCCCTCCGGGACGGAGCCGGTGACGTGGAACCACGTGGTGCCCCAGGGCTTGCTCCAGGCCTGGCCCACCTCGAACGGCGTGAAGTCCTGCCGCACGGCCTCCGCGAAGGGCACAGGTTCGTCGGGCACCTCCCAGGCCGTGACGCGGACGGGCGCCCTGCGCGGGAAGAGGGCGGGGACGAGGAGGTCGCGGACCGTGTTGTTGACCCGGTGCTCGACCTGGACGGCGTTGTCGTTCATGAGGGCACCGTAACAGAAAAGCTCCACGTGGAACTTTTCACGCTGATAGGTTGAGGTCCGGCGAGCAACAGGAGGTGGGACGTGTCGCAGAGCGAGCGCGCCGAGGCGCCCGTGAGCACGGGGCCGGAGAGCACGGGACCGGAGGGCCGGTCACGACCGCGCGGCAGGTATCCCAAGGGGATCCTGCGCCGGCAGCAGATCCTCGACCGCACCATCGGGGTGTTCGCCGAGCTGGGGTCCGAGGGCACCAGCCTGCGCGCCATCGGCGAGGCGATCGGCGTGAGCCACGCCGCCCTGCGCCGGTACTTCGAGACCCGCGAGGAGCTCTTCCTCGAGGTGCTCCGCGAGAAGGACCGCCAGGCGCTGGCCGACGCCCGCGAGAGCGGCGCCGCCCCGACCGATTTCACCGCGCACCTGGAGGCGTACGCCCGGCGGACGCCCGGTCTCATGGCGCTGCGGCACAGCATGGTGGCCCGGGCGCTGGAGTCCGACAACGAGCACTCCCGCACGTTCTTCGTCGAGCGGTACCGGTCGCTGCGCGACGAGGCGCTGACGATCCTGCGCGTCGCGCAGGCCGCCGGCACGGTGCGGTCCGACATCTCTCCGCAGGTGGCGGCCTCCCTGGTGATCGCCGCCATGGACGGGCTCTCGACGCAGTGGCTGCTCGACCCGGACGTGGACATGCTTGAGGGGATGAGGCTCCTGGAGGAGCTCCTGACGCCGGCAGCGGGGCCGACCGAGGGATAGGGCCGGACAGGGGCGCGAGGCGGTCGACGAGGGTCGGACCCCCAAAAAGTTCCACGCGGAACTTTTTGGTGTTACGTTGACTCCTGCCCGGGCACCGCAGCCCGGAATGCTCGCAGAGAGAAGTCGACGTGGACGAGAACCCCCATCCCGTGCCCACCGACGCCGGCCCGACGGCCGTCGCCGCTCCCCCGACCCCGGCGTCCGCCGGGACACTGCGCTCGCGCTATCCCCAGGTCGCCATCCCGCTGGCGATCCTCGGATTCTCGATCGCCCTCGTCCCGCCGCTCGTCGTCACCATCGCGCTGCGGCTGCGCGAGCTGGACCTGGACAACGCCGCCGCCGACCTCGGCCTGATCCTCGGCGTCGGCGCGGTCTTCTCGCTCATCGCCAACCCCCTGGCCGGACGGTTCTCGGACCGGACGACCAGCCGCCTCGGTATGCGCAAGCCGTGGATCTACTCGGGCGCCGCCGTCGGCTACGCCGGGATCGTCGTCATCGCCCTCGCCCCGAACGTGCCGCTGGTGCTCGTGGGCTGGAGCATCGCGCAGGTCGGCCTGAACTTCGCGCTCGCGGCGCTCGTGGCCCTGCTCCCGGACCAGGTCGGTCCCGAGCGGCGCGGACGGGTGGCGTCGTTCATCAGCCTGGCGCAGAACGTCGGCGGCGTCGCCGCGACGTTCCTCGTGCAGCTCTTCCCGTCCGGGCTGGTGCAGTACCTGGTGCCCAGCCTGATCGGCGTGGTGCTGATGGTCGTCATGGTGGCGCCCGTCAAGGACCGGGTGCGCACGGAGCGCACCCGGGAGCCCTTCGGCCTGCGGGCCCTGCTCGGCTCGTTCGTCTTCGACCCGCGCAAGAACCCCGACTTCGGCTGGGCGTGGCTCACGCGGTTCTTCCTGACCACCACGCAGTTCACCGCGACCAGCTACCTGACGTACTTCCTCATCGCCCAGTTCGGGGTGTCGGACGCCGAGGCACCCACCCTGGTCTTCCAGGCGATCCTCGCCAACGCGGTCGGCATCGTCCTCGTCGCGCCCCTGCTCGGCTGGCTCTCCGACCGCCTCCGGCGCCGCAAGCCGTTCGTGATCATCTCCGCGGCGATCGCCATCGTCGGGCTCACGGTCATCGCGCTGGCGCCGTCGATCGAGGTGGTGCTGCTCGGCGAGCTCGTGCTCGGCGCGGGCCTGGGCGCGTTCTTCGCCGTCGAGCTGGCCCTCATCGCCGACGTGCTGCCCAGCTCGGACACCGCCGGCAAGGACCTGGGCGTGGCCAATCTGGCGCAGTCGCTCCCCCAGTCGCTGATCCCGGTCGCCGCACCCGGCCTGATCGCCGCGTTCGGCTATCCCGGCCTGTTCCTCAGCGGTGCCCTGCTCGGTGTGCTGGGCGCGATCAGCGTCACCCGGGTCAAGCAGGTGCGGTAGGCGCTGGGCGGACGGCGGCGTCCCGGCGGGCGGACGGCGGCGTCGCGCCCGGTCCGAGGGGCCGCCGTCCTAGGCTGTCCTCGTGGCGCTGGCCGTCTGCCTGCTCTTCGACAGGCCCACCGAGCGGGTCCTGCGACGGCTGTGGCAGCGGCTCGAGGACCAGGGCGTGCCCACGCTCGCGAGCCACACCCACCGCCGGCACGTGCCGCACCTGTCGCTGGCCGTGCTGCGCTCCTGGGACCTGGGCACGGTGCGCGCCGCCATGGAGGCGCTGCCCGACGCCGGCCCCACCACCGTGCGGTTCGACGCCGTCGCCGCGTTCCGCCGGGGCCGGATGAGCCTGGTCCCGGCGGTGACGAGCGTGCTCACGGCCCGCCAGGAGCGGGTGGTCGAGGCGCTCGGCGCGAGCGACGACGTGCTGCACAAGCACTACGCGCCCGGCGTCTGGACGCCGCACGTCACCGTGGCCACCCGCGCCCGGCTCGACCAGACGCCGCTGGTGCTGGAGGCGGTCTACGAGATCGTCCCGCTCACGGGCACGCTGACCCACGCCGCGCTGATCGACGCGGGAACGGGCGCCGCTTACCCGCTGAGGCATGTCCCCTGAGGCATGTCCCCTGAGGGCTCGAGGCAATCACATCGCAGCCCGGCAGCAGAACCCACACCGGGCTGCCGGCGCTAGCCTCCGATGCGGTCCAGCTCCGCGACGTCGTCCGGGCCGAGCACCAGGCCCGCGCCGGCCACGTTCTCCCGCAGGTGCGCCACCGACGACGTGCCCGGGATCAGCAGCACGTTGGGCGAACGCCGCAGCAGCCACGCCAGCGCCACCGCGATCGTCGTGGCGCCCAGTCGGGCCGCGACGGCGGACAGCGCCTCGGACTGCAGCGGGCTGAACCCGCCGAGCGGGAACCACGGCACGTACGCGATGCCGTCGGCGGCGAGCCGGTCGATCAGCTCGTCGTCGTCCCGGTGGGCGAGGTTGTACATGTTCTGCACGCTCACGATCGGCGCGATGCTGCGGGCCTCCGCGACCTGGCGGGCGGTCACGTTGGTCAGGCCCAGGTGTCGCACCAGCCCCTCCTGCTGCAGCGCGGCCATCGTCTCGAAGGCTTCCGCGAGCGAGCCCTCCTTGCGGCCCGACCCGTCGCCCAGGCGCAGGTGGACCAGGTCCAGCGTGTCCAGCCCGAGGGTCTCCAGGTCGCTGTCGACCTGCCGCCGGAGCTGGTCGGGCCGGCGCTCGACCGGCCAGCCGCCCTGCGCGTCGCGGTTGGCGCCGGCCTTGGTGACCACGTGCAGCGTGTCGGGATAGGGGTGCAGGGCCTCGCGGATGAGCTCGTTGGTGATCCGCGGCCCGTACGCGCCGGCGGTGTCGATGTGGGTGATGCCCAGGTCGACGACCTCGCGCAGCACGGCGAGGGCGCCGTCCCGGTCGGCGGGCGGCCCCAGCACCCCCGGACCGGCGAGCTGCATGGCGCCGTAGCCGAAGCGGGTGACGGTCAGGTCGCCCAGGGTCCAGGTGCCGCCCGGCAGGGTGGGAGCGATGGTGCTCACGGTCGTGGCCTCTCGTCGGTGGAGGTCGCGGACGACGGCGGGGTACTGCCGCCCGGCCTCCGACGTCGATCGTGCGGCCGCCACCGCGGCGGCGTCCAAGACCGGTTCGGTCGCCGCTGATACCCCACCGGTATCAGCGGCGCTCCGACCACCGATAGCCTGGGCCCGTGGACGGACTGGAGACCCGGGAGCTGAGGTACTTCGTCGCCGTGGCCGAGGAGCTGCACTTCGGCCGGGCCGCGGAGCGCCTGAACATGGCCCAGCCGCCGCTGTCGCGCGCCGTCCAGCAGCTCGAGCGGCGCCTCGGTGTCGTGCTGCTGGACCGGGACCGCCGGGGCGTCTCGCTCACGGCCGCCGGGGCGGCCATGCTGGCGGAGGCGCGGCTCGCGCTCGACGCGGTGGACGCCGTCGTCCGGCGGACCCGGCGCGCGGCGGCGGCGACGCCGGGGCTGGTGCTGACCACGAAGGCCGGCTCCTCCCACGAGCTGCTCAAGCGGCTGCTCGACGCCTACGCGGCACGGCCCGGTGCCGTCGAGGTCGACGTGCTGCTGTGCGAGATCGGCGGGCAGGGCCGGCTCCTGCGCAACGGGAGCGCGGACGTCGCGATCGTGCACGCGCCGTTCGACGTGCTGACGGGCCTCGACACCGTGGAGATCGTGACCGAGGGCCAGGTGGCGATCGTCCCCGCCGCGCACCCGCTCGCGCAGCGCACCAGCCTGACCATGGCCGAGGTGAGCGACGTGCCCGGCCTGCCGATCGCGCGCTGGCCGCGGCACGACGGCACCTACCCGCCCGGCCCCGGGCCTGAGGTCCGCAGCCAGTCCCAGCTCGCGCAGCTCGTCGCGCTCGGCCGCACGCTGCTGGTCATCCCGGGCTCCAGCCGGGCCTGGCAGTGGCCGGAGCACGTGGCGGTGCCGGTCGTCGACGCCCCCGAGGTGACGACGCTGCTCGCCTGGCCGGCGGGCGTCCGGTCGGCGGCGCTGGACGATCTGGTGGACACCGCGACGCGGCTCAGCAGCTCCCGTGCACCGAGTCGTCCCACCAGCCCAGCACCCGCGCTGCGTGGAACGTGAGCCACTTGGACGGCTGCCCCGCGTCGACGTCGACCTCGAACCAGACGCGGCCCGGGTGGCGCCGCGCCTGCAGCCACGTGCCGTCCGGCTGCCGCTGCGCGCGGACCAGCTCGACGGCCTCCGCGACCCGCGGGTCGGGCGGCGTGCCGCGGAGCTCGCCGGCCGCGCGGAAGTAGTCGGTCGCGCTGAGCACGTCGTAGAACGACCGGAACGGGTAGGCGAGCCGGAACACCCAGTCGGCGACGGGCTCCCCCGTCGTCAGGCGCCGGATCAGGTGCCGCTCCAGCAGGTACTCCTCGGCCCGCGCCTGCGCCTCGCGGACGGCGTCCGAGCCGCCGGTGGCCTCCTCGTAGGCGAGCAGGCCCTTGAGGGAGTTGAGCGTCGACCGGACCGAGGCGCGGGTCGACCCCTCGACCCACTCGCAGTTCCAGCCGCCCTCGTCCATCTGGTGCGCCACGAACCAGTCGGCGATCCCCTGGACGTCCGCGCCGAGCCACACGCCGTTGGCCAGCGTGAACCCGTTGATGCAGGCGTCGACCTCGCCGCCCCAGTAGGGCAGGTCGTCGTACTCCCACCGGGCGTTGGCCGAGATCAGCGCCACGGTGTCCCGGTCGTGCAGCACCGCGGCGTCCAGGCCCCACTCGCGCAGCGTGTTGAGCGACCACGTCGTCGCCGTCCACGGCTGCCCGGCGCCGGGCTGGGCCTCCGGCCCGGAGAAGTCGAACCCCGCGGGGAAGAACGCCCCGCCGGCCCACGTCCCGGTGTCGTCCTGCCGGGCCAGCAGGCCGGCCCCGAGGCCCTCCGTGGCCACCCGGTCCCGGGTGGCCCGCCAGACGGCGTCGGGGGCGCGCACCAGGTCCCGCTCCACCTGCCAGCGCAGGGCCGGGTCGCTGTCGAGCAGCCAGGCCAGCACGTCGTCGGACACCCGCGAGGAGGTCATACGCCGAGACTAGAACGCGACGCACCCGGGTTCCACGCAAGTGCGGGTGACGTGCTGCCCGACGTTGCGACACGATTCACCGGGGCATACGTTCACGCCATGACCAACGTTGCCGAGACCATCGTCGAGATCATCGAGGACGCGGGGGTCGAGCGGGTCTACGGCCTGCCGGGCGACTCGCTGAACGGGTTCACGGACGCCATCCGGCGCAACGACGCGGTGACCTGGCAGCACGTGCGCCACGAGGAGGCGGCGGCGTTCGCCGCGGCCGCCGAGGCCGCGCTGACCGGCGAGCTCGCGGTGTGCGCGGGGAGCTGCGGGCCCGGCAACCTGCACCTGATCAACGGGCTCTACGACGCCAACCGGAGCCGGGTGCCCGTGCTCGCGATCGCCGCGCACATCCCCGGGGCCGAGATCGGCAGCACCTACTTCCAGGAGACGCACCCGCAGGAGCTGTTCCGCGAGTGCAGCGTCTACACCGAGCTGGTGAGCATGCCCGAGCAGCTCCCACGGGTGCTCGAGATCGCGATGCGCACCGCCGTCGAGCGGCGCGGCGTCGCCGTCGTCGTCGTGCCGGGCGAGGTGTTCCTCGCCGAGAGCGCGGGCCGCAAGAAGTCGGCGCCCATCCGGGCGACCCAGCCGGTGGTGCGGCCGGGCGAGCACGAGCTGGGGATCGCGGCGCAGATCCTGAACGAGGCGAAGAAGGTGACCATCTTGGGCGGCGCCGGCACGGAGGGCGCGCACGAGCAGGTGGTCCGGATCGCCGAGAAGCTCAAGGCGCCGGTGGTGCACGCGCTGCGCGGCAAGGAGTTCCTCGAGTACGACAACCCGTACGACGTCGGCATGACGGGGCTGCTCGGCTTCGCCTCCGGCTACCGGGCCATGGAGAGCTGCGACGCCCTGCTCATGCTCGGCACCGACTTCCCCTACCAGCAGTTCTACCCGTCCAAGGCGCAGATCGTGCAGGTCGACCTGCGGGGCGAGCAGCTCGGCCGGCGCACGCCGATCGACCTGGGCCTGGTGGGGGACGTCGGCGACACGATCGAGGCCCTGCTCCCGCGGCTGGACGACAAGAGCAACCGCCGGCACCTCGACTCCTCGCTCAAGCACTACGCGCGGGCGCGCAAGAGCCTCGACGAGCTGGCCGACAACGACCGCAACCGCGAGCCGATCCACCCGCAGTACGTCGCGCGGCTGGTCAGCGAGCTGGCGAGCGACGACGCGGTGTTCATCCCCGACGTCGGCTCCCCCGTGGTCTGGGCCGCCCGCTACCTGACGATGAACGGCCGGCGCCGCCTCATCGGGTCGTTCAACCACGGGACCATGGCCAACGCCGTGCCGCACGCGATCGGCGCCCAGTCGGCGTTCCCGGGGCGCCAGGTGGTCGCGCTGTCGGGCGACGGCGGGCTCGCGATGCTGCTGGGCGAGCTGCTGACGATCCGGCAGAACAAGCTGCCCGTGAAGATCGTGGTGTTCAACAACTCGTCGCTGAACTTCGTCGAGGTCGAGATGAAGGCCGCCGGGTTCGTGAACTTCGGCACCCACCTCGACAACCCGAACTTCGCCGACGTCGCGAACACCATGGGCATCCACGGCCGACGGGTCGAGCAGCCCGACGACCTGGAGGGCGCCCTGCGCGCCGCGTTCGAGCACGACGGCCCGGCGCTCGTCGACGTCGTCACCGCGCAGCAGGAGCTGTCGATCCCGCCCGCGATCAGCGCCCAGCAGGTCAAGGGCTTCACGCTGTACGCGATCCGCACGATCCTGTCCGGCAAGGGTGACGAACTGGTCGACCTCGCCGACACGAACGTGTTCCGGAGGCTGTTCGACTAGGGGCGGGGCGGGGGTTCAGGGCTGCGTGCCCTGTTGCGCGGCGGGTTCTGTAGCCGGTTCTGTGGCGGGTTCCGTGCCGTGCTCGACCGCGTGCACCAGCGTCGCCCACGGGTCGAGGCCGGCGCCGGCGCGCTCCTCGTCGTCGGCGCGTTCCGTACCGAGCGCGGCGCGGACGGCCGTCTCGACGGCGACGAGCTCCTCGGCGTCGTCCGGGTCGGGCACCTGGCCCAGGTCGTCGAACGCGCGCCGCGCGAGGCCGAGCAGGCGGGCCGCCCGGACCAGGTCGGCGTCGGCCACGGCGGTCGCGGCGGCCCCGACGTACGCGTACGGGACGAAGTCGCGGTACCCGCCGCCGACGATCCGGGACCGGCTCGTCGCGAACCGCGCGCGGGCCGCGGCGGTCTCGCCGAGGCTCAGCTCCGTGAAGGCGAGGTTGTGCAGCTCGGAGGTGACGGTGTCGTCGTTGCCCAGGGCCTCGTTGAGGTCGATGCTCTCCTGGTAGAGCACGCGGGCGCGGGGCAGGTCGCCCGCCATCCGGGTCACGCCGGCCAGCACGTGCCGCGGGCGTTCCTCCAGGCGGCGGTCGCCGGTGCGGACGGCGACCGCCAGCGCGTCCGAGGCGATCCGCGCCGCCTCGGTCAGGTCGCCGCCCCGGATCGCGAGCCGGGAACGCATGTAGAGCGCCTCGACCAGCGCGGGCAGGTCGTCCGCCGCGCGGGCCCGCTCGGCCTCGTCGTCCGCCAGGCGCGCGACGGCGGCGTCGTCCCCGCGCCGGAACGCCGCGCGCGCGGTCTCGCTGAAACTCATCCGGGTCGCCTCTCTCGTAGCCCGGGTGAGCCTAGCCGTGCGGGGCCGCCGTCACGCGACGAGCAGCACCACGCCGACCAGGACCAGCACCGCCGCGGTGGCGGCGTGGACGCCGTAGGCGACCGCCCGCGGCCCGCCGCTGCGCAGCACGATCAGCGCGTCTCCCACGGGGATGCCCGCGGTGATCACCAGGTACCAGCCCAGCAGGTGGCTCGGCACGGCGGACAGCAGCACGGCGAGCACCAGGACGAGCACGGCGACGCCGCAGGCGAGGTCGCGCACCGCCTTGACGGCGAGCCAGGACTGGAAGGCGGGGTCGTCGGCAGGGGTGCCGGGGATGCCGAAACCCACGGCTGCCTGCGGCGCCCGGAGCCCGTTGGCGCCGAGGAGCACGATCGCGACGCCGATCGGCCCGGCGAGAATGGTGGCGACGACGGCGAGCACGCCGGTCACCGGTCCTCGTCGAGGAAGTGGTTGTCGTGGGCCTCGTGCAGCCGGTCCATGTCCGCCTCCTCGGCGGTGGCGTGCTGGAGCGCGGCGAGCTGCGCGAAGTAGTCCTCCCTGCGCACACCCGGCGCGAGCACCATGAGCAGGGTGGCCGGCTCGTCGCGCGCCTTGCGGAGCCCGTGCACGGTCCCGCGCGGGGAGTGCGCCGTGTCGCCCGGGCGCAGGGTGCGCCACGCCGTCCCGTCGAAGTAGTCGACCTCGCCGTCCTCGACCACGAAGGTCTCGCCGAACGTGGTGTGGAAGTGCGGGGCCGGGCCCCTGCTCGTGGGCGCCAGGCGCCAGCGGTAGAGGCTCAGGGCCCCGTCGGTCTCGGCGGCGCTCGCGATGATCTCGATGGTCGAGCCGCCGCCGCCGAGGTGGATCAGCCGGTCGCCGGTCTGCTGTGTCGTGTCCTGTGTCATGTGCTGTGTCATGTCCCGAGTCTCGGCGGCGGCACACCCCGCCCGCGCTCGATTCGGCCGTGGCCGAACGGTCTGGTCCTGCCTGCGGCGATACCCCGACAATGGGGCCGTGATCCACTACCGACTGGGCGCCGGCGCCGCGAGCGTGCGGTGGGCGATGTCGCCGGTCCACGAGGTGGTCAGCCTCGCCCGGCTGCTCACCGAGCCGCGACGGCACCCCGCGTTCCAGCCGTGGCTGCGCCGCCGTCGGCAGCGGCTGACGGGCCTGGACCTGTCGGCACTGACGGTCTTCATGGCCGACGGCGCCTACCGCCCCGACTTCCTGGACCCGTCGCCGCTGTCCAGCGAGCCGACCTTCGACGACGGACTGGCCTCCCTGCTCGCCGCGCCGCTCGACCAGGTGCACGCCGAGCTGGTCGACGCCACCGCCGGGCACGACGACGACGTCCGCCGCCGGCTGCTCGAGGACCCCGGACGCGCCCGCGCCGAGGCCGCCGCCGCGGTGCGCCGCCTCTGGAAGGCGGCCGTGGAACCGGAGTGGCCGTCCATGCGGCAGGCGCTCCGCGCCGAGATGCTGGACCGGGCGGTGCAGGTCAACCGCGAGGGCCTGCGGGCCGTGCTCCCGCGCCTGCACCCCTCCGCGAGCGCCGACGGCGACACCGTCACGATCACGTCGGCCGTCGACGTCGGCGTCGACTGCCCGGACGGGCTCATCCTCGTGCCGTCGCTGTTCATCACCGACCGCGTGCAGTGCACCACCTCGGACCACTGGTCCCCGGCGATCTGCTACCCGGCGACGGGCCGGTACCTCTGGTCGGCGCCCGTGACCCCGCGGTCGCTGGACCGGCTGCTGGGCGCCACCCGGTCGCGGATCCTGGCCGCTCTCGTCACACCGTTGCAGACCTCCGTGGTGGCCGACCTGGTCAGCGTCACCAAGCCGACGGCCAGCGAGCACCTGACGATCCTGCGCGACGCCGGCTTGATCGACAGCAGCCGGGTCGGACGCACGGTCACGCACGAGCTCACCGCAGCAGGCCGTGCGCTGCTGGACGCCACCCCGCCGCGCGGCTGACCTGCTTGTCGCAGCCCCGCTCCCCCGCTAGCGTCCTGGCCAGGCGACCGCATCGCACGACCACACAGCACAGGGGGCACGTGATGGCCGAGGGGACCGTGTCGGCGTACGACGCCGGGAGCGGCTGGGGCGTGATCGTGCCGGACGGCGGCGGTCCGCCCGTGCGCGTGCACCAGGTCGAGATCCGGTCGCACGGCGACCAGGCGCTGGAGCGGGGCGAGCGGGTCGCCTTCACGATCGAGCAGCACGACGACGGCCCGCGCGCCGCCGCCGTCAGCCCGCTCGGCCCGATCCTCGACGAGGAAGAGCTGGCCGGGCTCGGGCTCGTAGCGGGGCCCGCGCCCGGCGAGGACGGTGCGGCGGCGGAGTCCTCGACGTCGGCGCGCCCGACACCTGCGCCGTCCGACCAGCCGGTCAAGCTCCCCACCTGGATGCGGGCCGTGATCGCGCTGGTCGCCCTCGCCGCCCTGCCCAGCCTGGTGATCGGCGTGATCCAGGTGTCGAACGGGCACGAGGAGTGGACGCCGCTGCTGATCAGCGGCGTCATCATGCTCGTGGTGCTCCGGTGGATCCCGCACGACCTCTGGTGAGCGGGGGTCGGTCAGGGCGACCCCGGTGCGCGACCCTCGGCCACGGTCACGCAGTGCCGGCCGACCCCGCGCTCGGCGCGGCGAGGCTCCTGGTCCCGGGCCGCCGCCGGCGCGGCCGGGGAAGTACTTGCACCACGGGGTGGGTAACGGAGAAGTAGCACTGCTACTTCTCCGTTACCCACCCCCAAGGAATGACGTCTTTCCCGGACCTCAGGCCAGGTGCCAGACCTCCTGCATGTCACGCCAGCCCTCGCCCGGCGCGGCGTCCTTGCCGAACGCCGTCTGGCAGGGGTCGGTGTGCGTCCACCACTCCTGCGTCACCGGATCCTGGGCGACCCGGGCCATGTCGGCCTCGTGGTCGTCGCCGGTGTACTCGTAGTAGGCGAACAGCGTGTTCTCCAGCACGAAGATCGTGTAGTTGTGTACGTTGCAGGCCTGGAGCGTCGCCTCGACCTGCGGCCAGACGGTCACAACCCGATGCGGACCGGCTCGTCGGGCAGGGCGCCCGACCGCTCGGCGGCGAGCAGCGCGGCGAGCAGGGACGGCAGGTCGCGCGGCCCGAAGAACTCCTCCTCGCCCGGAGCGTCCAGGTCGGCGCGCGACCACCACCGCGCGTCGATGATCCCCTCGGTGTCCGGGTGCCCCGGGGTGCCCGGCGCGAGGCCCGACGTCGGCTCGAAGGCCTCGGTGCGCACGAGGTAGAAGTCCTCGTGCACGCCCCGGTAGTCGGACCGGGCCGGCCCCGGATACTCGACCTGGCGCGTCCACACCGGCGCGAGCGGCCCGTCGGGCACGACGAGCCCCACCTCCTCGAAGAGCTCGCGGCGCAGGGCCTCCTCCACGGTCTCCCCCGCCTCGACCCCGCCGCCCGGTCCGATCCAGACGGTGCCCTCCTCGATCGCGTGCGCGACGAGCAGGATGCGGTCCTCGGCGTCGAGGAGGAGGCCCCGGCACTGCCGGCGCAGGGGCCGCGAAGGATCAGGGAGCGAAGGATCTGGGAGCACGGGATCAGGGAGCGGAGAGTTCGGGAGCGCGGGCATCGGGGGACCGTACCGCGGGGCATTCGGCGCGGCCAGGGCAATCCGGGCTCAAGCGCGCCCCGTCGGCTTCCCCGCCGACGCCCTCCCCGCCGACGCCCCCGCCGCCGCTGTCGCAGCTCCAGCCGGCGTCCCCGTCGCCCCGACCAGCCTCGGCCCCTCCGCGAGGCGACGCCGGTACGCGGCCGGGCTGACGCCGAACGCGCGTGTGAACGCCGTGCTCAGCGCGAACCCGCTGGAGTACCCGACGCGCTGGGCCACGGCGTCGAGCGTGAGCGCGCGGTCCACGAGCAGGTCGCGCGCGAGGGCGAGCCGCCAGCTCGTCAGGTACCGCAGCGGCGGTGTGCCGACGCGCTCGGTGAACCGCGCGGCGAGGGTCGCGCGGGAGACGGCGGCCCGCCGGGCGAGGTCCGCGACGGTCCAAGGCCGTTCGGGCTCGGCGTGCATCGCCCGCAGCGCCGCGCTCACCGCGGGGTCGCCGACGCCGCCCAACCAGCTCGGTGTGGTCGGCGGGTGCGCGGCGGTCCAGGCGCGGATCGACTCGATGGTCACCACGTCGACCAGCCGGTCGAGCACCACGCTCTGCCCGAGGTCGTCGCGCGCGATCTCCCGCGCCAGGTGTCCGACGAGCGCCGGGTCGAGCACGCCCGCCTCGACCACGGCGGCGTCGGGCAGCACCTCGGTGACGAACCGGCCCACGCTGCCGACATCGGCGTAGGACGCGACGATCATCCGGTCCGGGCCGTCGGGGTCGTTGCCCCAGTGCCGCAGCCCGTGCGCGAGGGCCAGGTCGAGCGGGGCGCCGTCCGGCGTGACGCAGCGCTGGCCGGGCTCGATGATCGCGACGGTCGCGCTGCCCGCGGCGTCGGCCACCCGGTAGGGCAGCGGGCCGCGGACCAGCGCGACGTCCCCCGTGCGCAGCTCGTGCACGACGTCGCCCACCTCCAGCAGCCCGCCGCCCGAGGTGACGATCACGACCGTGAGCGCGGCCTCGTCCTCGACCCGCACCGCCCAGGGCGCGCGCATCGACATCAGGAGCGTGAAGGCGCCCTTGGCGTGCGGGTGCGCAAGGAGCTGCGACAGCGGGTCCATCCCCCAACCCTAGACGCTGAAACATGAGACGTGGATCCTGAGCCATTCAGAGTCCAGGCGTCCGACGCTTCGATAGGCCTATGAGCACCTCGGAGAACACCGCACAGACCACCACACAGCCCACCACGACCACCGCGACCACCGCCCCGGTCCTCGTCACCGGCGGCACCGGCCGCACCGGCCGCCGCGTCGCCGACCGGCTCCGCGCCCAGGGCCACCCGGTCCGCATCGCCTCGCGCTCGGGCGCCGCGCCCTCGGCCGTGACCTCGGCCGTGACCTCGACCGTCCCCGCGGCCGTCTTCGACTGGCACGACGACGCCGGCTGGGACGCCGCGCTGGCCGACACCTCCGCCGTCTACGTCTGCTACTCCCCCGACCTCGCCCTGCCCGGCGCCGACGCGGTGATCGACGCGTTCACCGCGCGCGCCGTCCGGCACGGGGTGGAACGCATCGTCCTGCTCTCCGGCCGCGGGGAGGACGGCGCGCGGGCCTGCGAGGACCTCGCGCTCGCCGCCTCGGCCGCCACGACCGTGGTGCGCTGCTCCTGGTTCCAGGAGAACTTCAGCGAGCACTTCCTGCTCGACGGCGTGCTCGCCGGCCGCGTCGCCGTCCCGGCCGACCAGGTGCGCGAGCCGTTCGTCAGCCTGGAGGACGTCGCCGACGTCGCCACGCTCGCGCTCACGAGCGACACCCACGCGGGGGAGGTCCTGGAGCTGACGGGCCCCGCGGCCCTGACCTTCACCGAGGTCGCGGGTGTGCTGAGCGCGGCGACCGGCCGGACGGTCGAGCACGTGCCGCTCACGCCCGCCGAGTTCGTCGCCGAGCTCACCGCCGCGGACGTGCACCCCGAGGAGGCCGAGGGCCTCGCCTGGCTCTTCCAGGAGGTGCTCGACGGGCGCAACACGGCGACCACGGACACGGTCGAGCGCGTGCTCGGCCGGCCCGCGACCCCGTTCGACGTGTTCGCCCGCCGCGCCGCGGCGGCCGGCGCCTGGACGCTCCCGGCCTGAGGCCGACGCGTCCCCGGGGGGACGACCGTCAGTGGTGGTGCCCGTGCCCGTCGGCGGGCACCACCGGGGTCGCCCCGGGCCGGGTCCACTGCGGCGTGGGACGGCTGGTCGGCCCCCAGGTCGGCTCGCCGTCCGCGTCGGTGGCCCAGTACCAGCACGAGGTGTGGCCCTCGGGCCAGCCGTCGGGCACGTCCTCCCAGGTCTCGCCGCGTCCGTACGGCGTCATGTCGAGCAGTCCGAAGATCCCGGCGGCCGGCTCGTTGCCCCGGCTCGTGGTCCGGTAGGTGAAGTAGACGCGGTCGCCGTCGCGCAGGAACGCGGCGAGGTGGCCCATGTCGACGCCGAGGGGCGCGGGCAGGTCGCGTACCGAGTACCAGGGCTCGGTGTAGCCCATGAACTCCACGAACGGCGCGACCTCCGCCCAGGGCCCCTCGGTCAGCATCGCGAACGAGACGCCGCGGGCGCGGAGGTACGGGGCGGACTGCTGGACGTGCCAGGCGTTCATGGTGCAGCCGGGGCACTGCCCGCTGATCGGGTCGCCGTCGTGCCACATGTGCTGGTAGACCACGAGCTCGTCGCGCCCCTGGAACAGGTCGGCGAACGACACCGGGCCGTCGGCCCCGGTGACTGGGACGGTGCCGTCGAGCTCGAACATCGGCAGCCGGCGGCGGGCGGCGGCGAGCGCGTCGCCCGCGCGGGTGTGCGCCTTCTCCAGCACCAGGAGCTCGTCGCGGGCGGCCTGCCACGCGTCCCGGTCGACGACGGGCGGTCGGGCGGGAGCGCTGGTCGTGACGGGCGTCTCGGTCATGATGTCCTCCACAGGATGCGGGCCTGGGCACCCCGGACGGGCGCCCGCGAGTACCGACGACGGCGGCGGCACGGACTCATCGCCGGTCAGTGCCGGTCGAGGTCGATCACCTGCGTGGCGTACCCGCGCAGCAGCGGCCGGTTGGAGACGACGACCAGCACCCCGTCGCGACTGCGCTCGACGACCCGCCGTACGAGCAGCCGCTCGGTCTCCACGTCCAGCGACGCGGACAGGTCGTCGATGACCCGGACCGCCGCCGGGTGCGCGAGCATCCGCGCCGCCGCGAGCCGGTGCAGCTGGCCGCCGGAGAGCCGGTGCCCGCTGGGACCCACCTCCGTGTCGGCGCCGTCGGTGAGGTGCGGCAGGTCCCCCGAGAGCGTGCTGGCCTCCAGGGCGGCGTCGAGGTCGCCGCGCGGCCGGTCGAGCAGCACGTTCTCGTGGAGCGGGCCGCTGAACACGTGCGGCACCTGCGGCGTGTAGCCCGCCAGCGGCGGCGTGAACGCCTCGCCCGGACCGCGCTGCTCGCCGAGGATCGTCACCGTCCCGGCCGACCTGGGGAGCAGCCCGAGCAGGGTGCGCACCAGGGTCGTCTTGCCCGCGCCGACCCGCCCCGTGATCAGCACGATGTCGCCCGCGACGCCCGTGAACCCGACGCCCGAGAAGCACGGCGTGCCGTTCGGGTGCACGTAGGCCAGGTCGTCGACGACGATGACCGGCACGTCGTCCGACGGCGCGGGCCTCGCGTGGCCGGACGGCGCGGGACGCGCCGCGCCGTCGGGCACAGGATCCGCCGCGCCCGAGTACCGCGCCGGCTCCGTGACCGGAGTGACGACGGCGCGCGCCGTACCGCCGGGCGTGAGCTCCGCGAGGCGGCCCCGCGTCACGGAGAAGCGCTGGTACCGGCTGACGAAGTTGCCGATCGCGGCGACCAGCGTGCCGAGGTTGCCGAGCGTGTAGACGAACAGGGCGAAGTCGCCGACCAGGAAGGTACCGTCCTGGATGCCGTCAGCGACGACGACCATCACCAGCGCGGAGCCCAGCAGCGTCACGAACCCCTGGGTCGAGGCGAGGACGCCTCCGAACACGCCGTCGCGCACCGCGGCCCGGCGGCGGGTCGCGTTGAGCTCCCGGACCCAGCTGCCGATCGCGTCGGCGGCGCCGGAGATCTTGATGGTCTCGATCCCGGCGAAGCACTCCCGCAGGAAGGCGGACACGCTGCTGGCGGCCGCGAGGTTGACGGCCCGCAGCCGCTTGATCTCCTTGCTCACCACGAACGCGATCACCGCGAGCGCCAGGGTGGGCAGCACGGCCAGCACCGTCACCCTGACGTCGATCACGAACAGCACGGCGAGCGAACCGCCGCTGAGCACGAGGGCCGAGGTGACGAGCTGGAACCCGCGCTTGCCGAGCACCTCGGCCACCTCGACCGTGTCCTCGCGGAACCGGGTGAGCACGTCGCCCGCGGGCACCTTGAGCGGCAGCGCGGCGGGCCGGGCGAACATCTGCCGGAGCAGCGTGGTGCGCACGTCGGTGTACACGCGGTACCGGAAGACCGTGTCGACGGCCATCCACGCGGCGGCGCCGAGCGCGTTGGCGATCTTGAAGCCCACGTAGGCGAGCAGCGGCGCCAGCGGCACGCCCCAGAGGGCGTCACTGCCGGGGAGCTGGTTGAGGAAGTCCCGCAGTGCCAGGCCGGGCACCAGGGCGCACAGGAAGAAGACGATCCCGACCAGCACGTCGCCCACGAACAGCCAGACGTGACGCCGCGTGACGTGCACGAGGATGCCGAGCCGGCCCAGGTCCCGCCGCGACCGCTGCCCGGTCATACCGTCGCCTCCCTCAGCAGCGCCGCGAAGCGGGACCCGCCGTCGGCCAGGAGCTCGGCACGCGGGCCGTACTCGACGACCCGGCCGTGGTCGACCACGAGGATGCGGTCGACGCGCGCGAGCGTGCTCAGCCGGTGCGCGATCACGAGCGACGTGCGGCTGCGCACCAGCGGGGCGAGCGCCTGGTCGAGGCGTTCCTCGGTCGCCGGGTCGAGCCGGGCCGAGGCCTCGTCCAGGACGAGCACCGCCGGGTCGCGCAGCAGGGTGCGCGCCATGGTGAGCAGCTGCGCCTGCCCGGCCGACAGGCTGTGCTCCGTGATCTGGGTGTCGAGACCCTGCTCGAACTCCGCGAGCCACGGCCCGAGGCCGAGCTCGCCGAGCACGGCGAGGATCCGCTCGTCGGCGACGTCAGGGTCCAGCAGCGCGATGTTGTCGCGCACGGAGGCGTCCAGCACGAAGACGTCCTGGCTGACGAGCGCGACGTGCTCCCGGACGGACCGCAGGCTCAGGTCCTCGACGGGCCGGCCGCCCAGGCGCACCGTGCCGGCGTCGGGCCGGGCCAGCCCGACGAGCAGCCGCGCGATGGTCGACTTGCCGCTGCCCGTGTGCCCCACGATGCCCACGCTCGTCCCGGCGGGCACCGCGAAGCTCACGTCCCGCAGCACGGGGTGACCCGGCGTGTAGCCGAAGGTCACGCCGGAGAGCTCGACGGCCAGGGGTTCGCCCGCTCTGCCGGTCGGGCCGCTCGTGCCGGTCGGGCCGCTCGGGTCGCTCGGCCCGAGCAGGGCGCCCCCGCCCTCCGGCTCGACGTCGACCGCGAGGAGCGCCCGGGTGCGCTGCACGCCCGCCATGGCCCGCTGGTAGTCCTGGAGCTGCGTGGACAGGTTGATGAGCGGCTCCTGGATCTGCTGCGCGAAGGCGAAGATCAGGTAGACCGTGCCGATCGTCATCGCGCCCGTGCCGAACCGCCAGCCGCCGAGCGCCATCGCCAGGGCGGTGACGACGGCCGTGAACACCGAGGCGGAGGCCCACACCAGGCTGCTGCCGACGAGGGCGGCCCGCAGGTCCCCGCGCAGCAGCGCGGAGTTCAGGGTCTCGTAGCGGCGCAGCGTGTGCTCGACGGCGCCGAAGGCCTTGAGGTCCTCGAGCCCCGAGATGCGCTCCTCGACGAAGCCCATGAACCGGCCCACCGCCGCGCGGTACCCGACGTGCGCCCCGCGGCCCAGCACCGCGATGCGCCGCAGCAGCACCACGCCGAGCACCAGGCAGACCAGGAACAGGAGACCGATGCGCCACTCCACGGCGAACATGGCCACGACGACCCCCACCACGAGCAGCGCCTCCCCGGCCACGGCGACGACGAAGCGGGAGAAGAGGTTGCTCAGGAGCCCGATGTCGCCGTCGACCCGCTCGACCATCTCCCCCGGCGTGGTGCGGTAGTGGAACGCGACGGGCAGCCGGAGGCAGTGGTCGAGCACGTGCTCACGGAGCCGGTTGGTCGACCGCCAGGCCACGGACTCCGCGAGGCCTGCCTCCACCGCCTGCAGCGCGAACCGCACGACGCCGACGAGCAGGAAGAGGCCCACCAGGTGCACCGCCGGCCCAAGGCCCGCAGGCGCAGGACCCGCAGGCGCAGGACCCGCTCCCCCGGTCACGCTGTCGATGAACGCCCGCACGACGAACGGGCTGGCCAGGCCGCATGCCGTTCCCGCGAGGAGCACCACCCCGAGCAGCGCGGTCCGACGCCGTTCGCGCCGCAGGTAGGACCACAGAAATCCCCAGTCACGCATGACCCATGAGCCTCACTCCGTCGGGCGCCCACCTCTGCCTGCACCTCTGCCTGGACACCCGCCCGCACGCCTGTGTGCGTACACGCCGGAACCATGACAAACCACTTGGTACAACGTGGACGCTACCAAAGGGCACAGTACGGATACCAGCCCCGGCAGCTCAGCCGGTCGGTTCCGCCCGCCGTTCCGCCGCCGCCGACCGGCTCGTGCGCAGGTGCGCGCGGGCGAGCCGCGCGGCCGCCTCAGCGTCCCGGTCGCGGACGGCGTCCAGCAGCGCCCGGTGCTCGTCGGCGATGCCCGTCAGGTCGGAGTGCTGGGCCAGGAGCCACCGCACCCTGCTGGCGGTGACGGCGTGCAGCTCGGCGAGCACGGGGTTGCCCGCCGCCGCGACGACCGCCTCGTGGAAGTCCGCCGCCGCCCGCCGCGCCGCCGGAGCGTCACCGCGGCGCGCGGCGGCGTCCTCGCGCTCCCACGCCTCGGTCAGCGCCGCGAGCTGCTCGGCGGTACGCCGCTGGGCGGCGAGCCGGAACTGGGTGGGGTCGGTCGCCTCGCGCACCTCCTGCAGGTGCGCGACGTCGGCGTCGGTGAACTCCCGCACCACGGCCCAGGTGCGCGGACGCGGCGTGACCAGCCCCTCCGCGACGAGCGCGCGCAGGGCGTCCCGTACGGGGATGCGGCTCACGCCCAGCTCCGCGGCCAGGTCGCGCTCGACGAGGCGGCTGCCCGGCGCGCGCGTGCCGTCCACGATCTGCTCGCGGACGGCACGCGCCACGCGCACCGACTCGGGCTCGAAGTCGCCGTCCGGCGGCATGCTCATGGGCGCCATCCTGCCAGGATCCCAAATGGGATACCATTTTTGGATGAGTACCACCCCTGTCACCGTGCTGCGCGACGTCCGCCCCTGGGGCGGCGAGCGCAGCGACCTCCACGTCGCGGACGGCGTGATCACCGCCGTCGTTCCCCACGACCCCGCGGCACAGGGAGACGGCGCCGTCGACGGCGCCGGCCTGCTCGCCCTGCCCGGCCTGGTCAACGCGCACGCGCACGTCGACAAGTCGTGGTGGGGCAAGCCGTGGATGAGCTACGGCGGCGAGCCGGGCACGCAGGGCCGCATCGCGCACGAGCGCGCGCACCGCGACGAGCTCGGCATCCCGGGCGTCGACGTGACGCTCGCCGTGCTGCGCGAGTCCGTCCGCACCGGCACCACCGCCGTCCGCTCGCACGTCGACGTCGACCTGGGCGTGGGGCTGCGCGGCATCGAGGTGGTGCGCGAGGCCGTGGCCGCGCTGGGCGGCGCGGTGCACGCCGAGATCGTGGCGTTCCCGCAGGACGGCGTGCTGCGCCGCCCGGGCGTGCTGGACCTCCTCGACCAGGCGGCGGCCGCGGGCGCCGAGCACATCGGCGGCCTGGACCCGGCGTCCATCGACCGCGACCCCGTGGGCCAGCTCGACGGGCTGTTCGCGATCGCGGAGCGGCGCGGCGTCGGCATCGACGTGCACCTGCACGACGGCGGCGAGCTGGGCGCGTTCCAGATCGAGCTGATGATCGACCGCACCGTCCGGTCCGGCCTGCAGGGCAAGGTCAACGTCGCGCACGGCTTCGCCGTCGGCCAGCTCGCCGGGTCCCGCCAGGCCGACCTCGTCGCGGCGATGGGTGAGGCGGGCATCAGCATGACGACGGTCGCGCCCATCGGCGCCGCTCCCCTGCCGCTGCACGCGCTGCGTGCCGCCGGCGTGCCCGTCGGCCTGGGCACCGACGGCATCCGCGACCTGTGGTCCCCGTACGGCACCGGCGACCTGCTCACGCTGACCACGCAGCTCGCCCGCCTGGCCGGTTTCCGCCGCGACGAGGACCTGGTCACCGCGGCACGGGTCGCCTCCGCGGACGCCGCCCGGTTCGTCGGCCGCCCGACGCACGACCTGGTCGTCGGCGCGCCCGCCGACGTCGTGCTGGTCGACGCCCAGAACGTGCCCGACGCCGTGGTCCGCGCCCCGCGTCGGGCCCTCGTCGTCGCGGCCGGCCGCGTCGTCGCCCGGGAGGGCGAGGTCCTGGTCTGACCCTCGCCCTCGACATCGGTCGGGGCCTCCGCACCGCCCTCGCATTGATCGAACCAATCGCCCCGCCGACGCCACTCCAACCTTGACCTTCGGCACCTCCATCCGTAGATTGCAGGCATTTCATCGGATGTTTGCGAAGGAGCGGCATGGCCACGATCACCGGAGTGCGCGTCGAGGACGTGCGGTTCCCGACGTCGGCCACCGCCGACGGCTCGGACGCGATGAACAAGGACGCCGACTACTCGGCGGCCTACGTCGTGCTGGAGACCGACGCGCCCGACCCGGCCGGGACCGACCCCGGCGACCCCGCCGGATCGGGCGGCACCCTGGGCGGCTACGGCCTGACGTTCACGATCGGCCGCGGCAACGACATCGTGGCCGAGGCCGCGCGCCAGCAGGCCGCGCTGCTCGTGGGCCGCGACGTCGACGACCTCGCCGCGGACATGGGCGCCGTCTACCGCGACCTGACCGCCGACAGCCAGCTCCGGTGGCTCGGGCCGGAGAAGGGCGTGGTGCACCTGTCGCTGGCTGCCGTGCTCAACGCCGCCTGGGACCTGGTGGCGCGCCGCGCGGGCAAGCCGCTGTGGCGCCTGCTCGTGGACATGACGCCCGAGCAGCTCGTCGACGTCGCCGACCTGCGCTACCTCTCCGACGCCCTGACGCGCGACGAGGCGCTGGCCCTGCTCAAGGACCGCGAGCCGGGGCGGCAGGAGCGCCTGGCCCACCTGGAGCGCACCGGCTACCCCGTGTACACGACGTCGGCCGGCTGGCTCGGCTACAGCGACGACAAGCTGCGGCGGCTGTGCCAGGAGGCCGTGGACGCCGGGTACCAGCACGTGAAGCTGAAGGTCGGGGCGGACCTCGCCGAGGACGTCCGACGGCTGACCATCGCGCGCGAGGTGCTGGGCCCCGACCGCAACCTGATGATCGACGCCAACCAGGTGTGGGACGTGCCGCAGGCGATCGAGTGGATGCGCGAGCTGGCGCGGTTCGACCCGCTGTGGATCGAGGAGCCGACCTCGCCCGACGACATCCTCGGGCACGCCGCGGTGCGCCGCGCCGTCGCGCCCGTCGGCGTCGCGACGGGCGAGCACTGCCACAACCGCGTCATGTTCAAGCAGCTCTTCCAGGCCGAGGCGATCGACTACTGCCAGCTCGACACGGGCCGGCTCGCGAGCGTCAACGAGATCGTCGCCGTGCTGCTGCTCGCGGCCAAGTTCGACGTGCCGGTGTGCCCGCACGCGGGCGGCGTCGGCCTGTGCGAGATGGTGCAGCACGTCTCGGTGCTGGACTACGTGGCGATCGGCGGCGACCTCACCGGCCGCGTCACCGAGTACGTGGACCACCTGCACGAGCACTTCACCGACCCGTGCGTCGTCGAGGACCGCGGCGCCGGCACGGCGTACGTGCTGCCGTCCCTGCCGGGCTACTCCACGCAGATGTACGAGGAGTCGCTGGACCGGTTCCGGTTCCCGCAGGGAACGTACTGGGTGCGAGATACTTCCCAGCATGTCCCGCACTGACGAGGTCGTCGACGGCATCCGCAGGATGATCCTCGACGGCAGGCTGCGCCCCGGCGACCGCCTGCCCGTCGAGAAGGACCTGGCCGACGAGCTGCAGGTCTCCCGCGGCTCCCTGCGCGAGGGCGTGCGCGCGCTGTCGATCCTCGGCGTGCTGCACACCCGGCAGGGTGACGGCACGTACGTCACCTCCCTCGACCCGGCGCGCCTGCTCTCCCCCATGTCCCTGGTCCTCGACCTGCAGGACGACGGCGCCATGCCCGCGTTCCACAGCGTCCGCCGCGTCCTGGAGACGGAGGCCGCTGGGCTGGCCGCGACCCGGATGACCGACGCCGCGCTCGCCGAGGCCCGGGCCGTCCTGGACCAGGTGTCCGAGGTGCTGGACGGCGCGGAGGTGGACCACGACCGGTTCATCGAGGTGGACATCGCGTTCCACCGCGTGATCGCGGCGCACACCGGCAACCCGGTGCTGGAGGCCCTGATCGAGTCGTTCGCCGGCCGCACCGTACGGGCGCGCCTGTGGCGCGTGCTGCACGCCGAGGGCATCGAGGCGCGCACGCACGGCGAGCACGAGGCCATCTGGCGCGCGCTCGCCGCACGTGATCCCGAGGCCGCCCGCATCCGGATGGCGGCCCACCTCCTGGGCGTCGAGGACTGGCTGCCGAAGCCGGAGAACCTCGACGACTGAGCCCACGTGTCAGACGCACAGGTCCCCCGGGTGACCTGTACGTCTGACACGTGGATGGGGTCTGACAGGACCTACTCGTAGAGGACCGCGGCGATCTCCTCGTCATCGATGTTCGTCTCGTCGTACCAGTAGAAGCCGGAGTCGATGACGGGCTCGACCTCCTCGCCGTCGATCGCGGCGACGGCGGCCTTCACCGTCTCGTAGCCCATCCTGATCGGGTCCTGGGTGATCGCCCCGGCCATCAGCCCGTCGCGGATCGCGTCGGTCTGCGCCGTGCCGGAGTCGAAGCCGATCACCGTGAGCTCCCCGGCCCGGCCGGACTCCTGCACCGCCTTGACGACGCCGATCGCCGACCCCTCGTTGGTGCCGTAGATGCCCTTGAGGTCGGGGTGGGCCTGCATGATCGCCTTCGCGGCGTCGGCCGACTTGAGCTGGTCGCCCGCGGCGTACTGGGTGTCGACGATCTCGATGTCGGGCGCGTTCTCCTCGATGTACTGCGTGAACCCCTCGACGCGCTGCTGGCCGGTCTGGGACGTCTGGTCGTGCCCCACGATCGCGATCTTGCCGCTGCCGACCAGCTCGGCCATGTGCTTGGCCGCCTCGGCCGACGCGGCGAGGTTGTCCGTGGACACCGTGGTCACGGGCACGTCCGAGTCCACACCCGAGTCGAAGGCGATGACGGGGATCCCGCGCGACTGCGCGTCCGTCATCATCGGGATGGACGCCTCGGAGTCGAGGGCCGCGTAGCCGATCGCGTCGGGGCTCTTGTCCAGGGCCGTCTGCAGCATGGTGAGCTGCTTCTCCACCTCGGTCTCGGTCTCCGGCCCCTCGAACGTGACCTCGACGTCGAGCTCGGCCGCGGCGTCGTCGGCGCCCTGCTTGACCGCCTGCCAGAACTGGTGCTGGAAGCCCTTGGAGACCAGGGCGACGTAGGGCTTGTCGCCCGTCCCGGGCGCTCCGCCTGCCGAGCCGCCCGAGGCGCACGCCCCGAGGGCGAGGACGAGGGCGGTCACGGAGGTGGCCGCGGCAAGGGCCGTCAGGCGCCTGCGTGTGGTGCTGCTGTTCATCCGAGTCCAGCTCCTTCGATGGTCGGGTCGAACGTCTGTGTTCAGGTCGGGCGGGTCGGGTCGGGCGGGTCGGGTCGGGCAGGGTCGGCTCGGGCAGGCCGGACGGCGGCGTCAGGCTCCTCGTCACGCCTCCTTGCCGCGCCGCAGCATGTCGGCGTACACCGCCAGCACGATCACGATGCCGACGGCGACCTTCTGCCACTCCTGCGGGATCGACATGATCCGCAGGCCGTTGGTGAGCGTCGCCATGATGAGCGCGCCGATGACGGTGCCGAGGATCGTCGCCTTGCCGCCGCGCAGCGAGGTGCCGCCGATGACGACGGCGGCGATGGCCTCCAGCTCGTACCCCAGCCCGAGGCCGGGCTGCGCGGAGTTGAGCCGGGAGGCCATGACGACGCCGGCGAGCCCCGTGAACAGGCCGGCCACCACGTAGATGACCACCTTCCAGCGCCGGACGTCGACGCCGGAGATCGCCGTCGCCTCCTCGTTGGAGCCGATGGAGAGGGCGTAGCGCCCGGTGAGCGTCTTGCTGAGCGTCACGCCCGCCAGCACGGCGGCGACGAAGAAGATGAGGACGGCGTTCGGCAGCCCCGGCAGCAGCTCGCCGCCCGCGAGCTGGCCGAACCCGGGCACGTCGCTGAAGTAGATGGGCTTGGTGCCCGAGATGACGAGCGACAGGCCCTGCGCCACCATCATCATCGCGAGCGTCGCGATGAACGGCGGCAGCCGCAGGTAGGCGACGTTCAGCCCGTTGAGCAGGCCGATCAGCGCCCCGATCGCGAGCCCGCCCAGCACCCCGACGACGAGCGGCAGGCCGAGGTTGGCCAGGAACACGCCGGTCATCACCGAGCACAGCGTCATGCCGGTGCCCACCGAGAGGTCGATCCCGCCGGTGGCGATGACGAGCGTGGCGCCCAGCGCCATGATCCCGGTGACGGCCGTGGCCAGCAGGATGCCCTTCACGTTGGCCCAGTCCAGGAAGTACGGGCTGGCCACCGAGAAGAACACGAAGATGACCACCAGCCCGCCGAAGGCGAGGAGCTGCTGGAGCTGCTGGCGGTTGCCCAGCCCGTTCTTGCCCAGCCCGGCCCTGCCCAAGATGGTCGTGGTCATGCGTCGCCTCCGGTCGTGACGAGCGAGCGGTCCGCACCGAACCGCGTCGCGAGCTCCATGATGTGGTGCTGGGTCGCGTCGGCGTTGGCGAGCGTCCCGGTGACCCGGCCCTCGCACATGACGACGATCCGGTCGGCCAGCCGCAGCACCTCCGGCAGCTCCGACGAGATGACGACGATCGACTTGCCCTGCGCGGCCAGCCCCGTGAGCAGCGTGTAGATCTCGTCCTTGGCGCCGACGTCGATCCCGCGCGTCGGCTCGTCGACGATCAGCACGTCGCAGTCCCGCACCAGCCACTTGGCCAGGACCACCTTCTGCTGGTTGCCGCCCGAGAGGTTCTTGGTCCGCTGGGTCACCGACGGCGTCCGGATCGAGAGGCGGTCCACCATCTCAGTGGCGACCCGGCGCCCGTCGGCGTCCCGCACGAACCCGCCGCGCGTCATGCCGCGCAGCGAGGACAGCATGACGTTGCGCACCACGTCCTGGTCCAGCAGCAGCCCGTACCGCTTGCGGTCCTCCGAGAGGTAGCCGATGCCGTGCCGGACGGCGTCGGCGGGGCTGCGCACCGTGACGGGCCGCCCGGCCACCTCGACCACGCCCGTGGACCGGTCCGCCCCGATGATCGCCCGGGCCACCTCGGTGCGGCCGGCGCCCATGAGCCCCGCGAGGCCGAGGATCTCGCCGCGGCGCAGCTCGAACGACACGTCGTTGAGGAGCGAGCGGGTGCTGAGGCCACGCACCGCGAGCGCCACCTCCCGGTCCGCCACCTCGGGCGCCGGCCCGGGCCGCACCCCGGTCGCGAGCTGCCGCCCCACCATGGCGGCGATGACGTCCCGGGTCTCGGTGGTCGCCGTCGGCAGCGTGTCGACGTACCGGCCGTCGCGCAGCACCGTGATGCGGTCGGAGATCTCCTTGATCTCGTCCATCCGGTGCGACACGTAGATGACGCCGGTGCGCGGCGAGACGAAGTCGCGCACGATCCGGAACAGCGTCGCGACCTCGGTCTCGGTGAGCGCCGCCGTCGGCTCGTCCATGATCAGCACGCGGGCGTCGAACGAGAGGGCCTTGGCGATCTCGACCATCTGCTGGCCGGCGACGCTGAGGTGCGCCACGGGCTGCCGCGGGTCCAGCGGGATGCCGAGCCGCTCGAAGAGCTTGCCCGTGCGGCGCTCCAGCTCGTCGTCCCGGATGAGCAGCCCGGCGCGCCGGGGCTCGCGGCCGATGAAGATGTTCTGCGCGACCGTGAGGTCGGGCATGAGGTGGAACTCCTGGTGGATCACGCTGATGCCGAGCTCGTTGGCCTCCCGGGGCCCGGAAGGGCTCATCGGCGTGCCGTCGAGCTCCATGGTCCCCGCGTCGGGCCGGTGGATCCCGGAGAGCAGCTTGAGGAGCGTGGACTTGCCCGCCCCGTTCTCGCCGACGAGCGCCAGCACCTCGCCGTGCCGCAGGTCGAGGTGGACGTCGTCGAGCGCGCGCACCCCGGGGAAGGACTTGCTGATCCCCGTGGCACGGAGAAGTACCGGGCCGTTCGTCACGTGAGCTCCCTTGCGTACGTGCCTTGCGTCCAACCACTTGCGTCCAACCACTCGCAGCCAACTGCTGGCATTCAACCGCAGACATCGGATGCATCTCAAGGCTTTACGGGATATTCGCGTGGTTTTGGCGCGCGATGCCGCCTCCGGGCGCACATAGATCGGATGTTCTTGAGTGTCAGCGTGCGGCCGGCACTGCCGCCGGCGCGAGCAGCCCGGCGTCGGCCAGCGCCGGCCACAGGTCGTCCGGCACCCGCACCGCCGCCCGCTGCGCGGCCTGCACCGCGTGCCCCGGCTCACCCAGCCCCACGACGGTGCTGACCACCGCCGGGTGCGTGCGCACGTAGGCGAGCGCCGCCTGGGGCAGCGTGACCCCGTGCTCCTCGCACACCGCGGCGATGCGGCGGGCCCGGTCGAGCGGCCCGGCGGGAACGGGCGCGTAGTCGTAGGTCGCGTCCGACGGCGGCCGGTCGTGCGCCAGGAGCCCCGAGTTGTAGACGGCGGCCGCGACGACCGCGACGCCCCGCTCGGCCGCAGCAGGAAGCAGGTCGGCCAGCGCGGGCTGTTCCAGGAGCGTGAACCGCCCGGCGCACATGACCACGTCGACGTCGGTCTCGCGCACGAACCGGGTCAGCATCGCGGACTGGTTCATCCCGGCACCGATCGCGCCGACCACGCCCTGGTCGCGCAGCTCGACGAGCGCAGGCAGCGCCTCGTGGGCGGCCTGCGCCCAGTGCTCGTCGGGGTCGTGCAGGTAGACGACGTCGAACCGGTCCAGGCCGGTGCGCTCCAGGCTGGCCTCGATCGAGGCGAGCACGCCGTCGCGGGAGAAGTCCCAGACCCGGCGCGTGGTGGCGGGCACGTCGAACATCTCGGGGTCGGTGCGGTCTGCGGTCTCGGGCGACGGGACGAGCAGTCGTCCGACCTTCGTGGACACCACCGCCTCGTCGCGCGGCCGGGTGCGCAGGTAGGCGCCGAGCCGGCGCTCGGACAGGCCGAGGCCGTAGTGCGGCGCCGTGTCGAAGTACCGGATCCCGGCGTCCCACGCGGCCTGGAAGGTCGCGTGGGCCTGCTCGTCCGTGGTCGCCCGGTACAGGTTGCCGGCCGGGGCGGCACCGCACCCGAGCGTGGTGAGCCGGACGCCGGTGGCGCGCACCTCGGTGGTCAGCATGTGTGGTCCTCCTCGACGGCACCGGCTGGACGACGCCGACTGGACAGCACCGGCGAAAACATCAGATGTATAGCACGTCGAGTGCGGCTCGCGGAACGGACGTTCGGGACGATCAGTCGGCAGCTCCCCTGGGCCCCGCGAGGCGCGCGGGGCAGCTCAGGCGAGGCACAATGCAGGATGACCACTGACGAGAACCCCCCGGTCGACGTCAAGCCCCGCTCCCGACAGGTGACCGACGGCCTGGAGGCCACCGCGTCGCGCGGCATGCTCCGCGCCGTCGGGCTGGGTGACGAAGACTTCGCCAAACCGCAGATCGGCGTCGCGAGCTCGTGGAACGAGATCACGCCCTGCAACCTCTCGCTGGACCGGCTCGCGCAGGCGAGCAAGGAGGGCGTGCACGCGGCGGGCGGCTACCCGCTGGAGTTCGGCACCATCTCCGTCTCGGACGGCATCTCGATGGGGCACGAGGGCATGCACTTCTCGCTCGTGTCCCGCGAGGTGATCGCCGACTCCGTCGAGACCGTCATGCAGGCCGAGCGCCTGGACGGCTCGGTGCTGCTGGCCGGCTGCGACAAGTCGCTGCCGGGCATGCTGATGGCCGCCGCCCGGCTGGACCTGTCCAGCGTGTTCCTCTACGCCGGCTCGATCATGCCGGGCTGGGTCAAGCTGACCGACGGCACCGAGAAGCAGGTCACGATCATCGACGCCTTCGAGGCGGTCGGCGCGTGCTCGCGCGGGCTGATGAGCCAGGAGGACGTCGACCGCATCGAACGCGCGATCTGTCCCGGCGAGGGCGCCTGCGGCGGCATGTACACGGCCAACACGATGGCGTCGGCGGCCGAGGCGCTCGGCATGTCGCTGCCCGGCTCCGCGGCGCCGCCCGCGGCCGACCGCCGCCGTGACACCTGGGCGCACCGGTCCGGCGAGGCCGTGGTGAACCTGCTCCGCAAGGGCATCACGGCGCGCGACATCCTGACCAAGGAGGCGTTCGAGAACGCGATCGCCGTCGTCATGGCGTTCGGCGGGTCCACGAACGCGGTGCTGCACCTGCTCGCCATCGCGCACGAGGCCGAGGTGGAGCTCACCCTCGACGACTTCTCGCGCGTCGCCGACCGCGTGCCGCACCTGGGCGACCTCAAGCCGTTCGGGCAGTACGTCATGAACGACGTCGACCGGATCGGCGGCGTGCCCGTGGTGATGAAGGCGCTGCTCGACGCCGGGCTGCTGCACGGCGACGCCCTGACCGTCACGGGCCGCACCATGGCCGAGAACCTCGCCGACATCGCGCCGCCCGACCCGGACGGCAAGATCCTGCGGGCCATGGACAACCCGATCCACCGCACCGGCGGCATCACGATCCTGAACGGGTCGCTGGCCCCGCAGGGCGCCGTCGTCAAGTCGGCGGGCTTCGACTCCGACGTCTTCGAGGGCACCGCGCGCGTGTTCGAGCGGGAGCGGGGCGCGCTCGACGCGCTGGAGGACGGGAGGATCCAGGCCGGCGACGTCGTCGTCATCCGCTACGAGGGCCCCAAGGGCGGTCCGGGCATGCGCGAGATGCTGGCCATCACCGGCGCCATCAAGGGCGCGGGCCTCGGCAAGGACGTGCTGCTCATCACCGACGGCCGCTTCTCCGGCGGCACCACCGGCCTGTGCGTGGGGCACATCGCGCCCGAGGCGGTCGATGCCGGACCCATCGCCTTTGTCCGCGACGGCGACCGCATCCGCCTCGACGTGGCGAGCAAGACGCTCGACCTGCTGGTCGACCCGGCCGAGCTGGAGGCCCGCTCGGCGGGCTGGGCGCCGCTGCCGCACTCGTACCAGCGGGGCGTGCTCGCCAAGTACTCGAAGCTGGTCCAGTCGGCGTCGAAGGGGGCCGTGCTCGAATAGGGGCGGTGCTCGAATAGGGGTAGGGCTGGAGTGCCGCCCACACTGCGGACCAGGTCGTTGCCGAGGGTAACTATCTGGCACGATGGCGGTGTGACGAGCGACGGCGGTAGCGGCGGTCCTGGTGCGGAAGGTACCGGGGACGACCGGGACTTCCGTTTTCGCGACATCGCCGTCGTCGCCTACCTGCCGTCTGTCGTCAGCTCGATCGGCCACGGCGCCGTCATGCCCGTGCTGGCGATCCACGCCGGCGACCTGGGGGCGGGCACGGCGCTGGCGGCGTTCGTCGTCGCCCTGCTGGGCATCGGGCAGCTCGCCAACTCGCTGCCCTCGGGCGCGCTCGTGGCGCGGCTCGGCGAGCGCCGCACCCTGGTGATCGCCGGGCTGGTCGACGCGGTGGCGATGCTGGTCGCGTTCTTCGTGCCCTCGGTCTGGCTGCTGTGCGTGTGCGTCTTCGTCAGCGGCATGAGCTGGACGGCGTTCCTGCTGGCCCGGCAGGGGTTCCTCATCGACGCGGTGCCGGTGAGCCACCGGGCGCGCGGCATGGCGCTGCTCGGCGGGTCGATGCGCCTGGGCATCCTCGTGGGCCCGCTGCTGGGCGCGCTCCTGATCCACCTGTTCGGCGTGCGCTCGGTGTTCCTGCTCGCGGCGTGCGCGTCGGTCGCGTCGGCGCTGATCGTCACGCGGATGCCGGACTTCGGCCGCGTCCGCCGGGGCGCCGTCCCGCTGCCGGTGCACTCCGTGCTGTGGGAGCACCGCCGCACCCTGCTCACCCTCGGCGTGGCCGTCATCATCATCGGCGCCTCGCGGTCGGTGCGCACCGGCCTGCTGCCGCTGTGGGCCGACCACGTGCACATCTCCGCCGCCGTCGTCTCCCTGCTGTTCGCCGTCGCGGCGACGATCGACATCGCCCTGACCCTCCCGGGCGGCTGGCTGCTCGACACCAAGGGCCGGCGGATCGTGGCGGTGCCCGTGGTCGTCGCCGTCGGCGTCGGCTGCCTGCTGCTCCCCCTGGCCGACTCGGCGCTCACCGTCGGCCTCGTGATGGCACTCATCGCGCTGGGCAACGGGCTCGGCTCGGGGATCGTCATGACCCTGGGGGCCGACGTCGCGCCGGAGGAGGGCCGGTCGCAGTTCCTCGGTGGCTGGCGGCTGTGCGGCGACATCGGCAACACCGGCGGGCCCCTGCTCGTCTCGGCCGTCGCCGCGATCGCGCCGCTGGCCGCGGCGCCGGTCCTCATCGGTGTGCTGGCCCTGCTGGGCGCCCTCTGGGTGGGGCACTGGACCGGCCGGGCCGACCGGGACCGCCGCTCCGGGGGCGGCGCGCCGGCGTAGGCGGGGGAAGCGGGGCCGGCGTCGGCACGCTGTCGGGCGGAACGACGGCGGCCGTGCCACGGTGAGACCGTGACAGCGCGGCCCGAACCCCCTGATCCCGACGCGACGGATCTCGACGCGATGGTCGACGCCCTGTACACGCAGCCGCTCGACGGCTTCGTGGCCGCCCGCGACGCCGCGGCCAGACAGGTGGCCGACGACGGCGACCGGCTCGGCGCGGAGCGGATCAAGCGCCTGCCCAAACCGTCGGTCGCGGCGTGGGTGATCAACCACGTGGTGCGGGAGCGCCCGGACGACGTCGCGGCGCTGACCGCGGTCGGCGACGAGCTCCGCGCCGCCACGCAGGACCGCGACCGCGCCCGCATCAAGGCCCTGGACCACCTGCGCCGGGAGCGCACCGAGGCGCTGGTCAGCGCGGTGCGGGACGCCGGCGAGGTCGGCGGGCGGCCGGTGTCGGCCGCCGTCCTCGACCGCCTCACCGAGACGCTGACGGCCGCCGTCATGGACGCGGACGCCGGCGCCGCCGTCCGCGCCGGACGTCTGGCGCGCGGCCTGCAGCACGCCGGCTTCGGGATCGTCGACGAGCACGGCGAGGAGGCGGACCTCGTGCCGCTGCGGCCGGACGCGGCGGAGCCGGGGAAAGCCGCGGAAGACGCCGAGCCCGACCCGGCAGCGGCTGCCGAACGAGCCGTCGAGGAGACCTCCGCGCAGGTCGACCGGCTGGAGGCCCGGCGCGACGACGCGAGCGACCGTGTGGACGCCGCGGACACCGCCGTCGAGCACGCGAAGGACGCGGCCGCGCGCCTGGACGAGGAGCTCGCGCAGCTGACCGCCGAGCGCGACGCGGCGCACCGCGCCCTCGACGAGGCCCGTGCGGAGGCGGACGAGGCGCGGGCCGACCTGACCGCGGTCGAGAACGAGCTGGACGACGCCGAGGACCGCGCGGCGCAGGCCCGCCGCCGTCGTCGCCGCGCGGCACGCGGGCGCTGAAGCCCAGCGTGAGAGGCGAGCCCGGCGTGAGAGGCGAGGCGAGACGCGGACGCGACCGGCGCCGGCGTCAGTCGCCCCGCCCGCGCTCCTCGACGGTGTGCAGCGCGCGGACGTGCCGACCGTCGCGGACCGGCGCCCCGACCTGCGACGGCCGCTCGGCCGGCAGGTCGGGCACGGTCCCGTGCTCCCTGAGCACGGCGATCACGGCCCGTCGACAGGCGAGGCGCCTGATCTCGGCGGCCGCCTCGCGGTCGAGCCGGTCCAGCAGGTCCGCGGCGGCGTCGGGGTCGTCGAGCACCTCGGGCAGCACGGCCAGCGGCACGCCCAGCTCGGTCAGGCGCGCGATCCGCAGCAGCCGGGCCAGGTGGCGCACGCCGTACTCGCGGTCGTCGTCGGCGGAGTCGTCGGCTGCGGAGTCGTCGGCCGCATCGCCGTCGTCGTCCACCAGGCTGCCCGGCTCCTCGAGCAGCCCGATGCGGTGATAGTTCCGTAGGGCACGGATCGTCACGCCGGCGAGGGCCGCCAGCTCGCTGGTGCGCAACGATCTCCTCCTTCGGTCGACGGGCAACGCGTGCATCAGACCGCACGCGTGGGACAGACCGTACCGGCGCGACGGGAGCACGGGCGCGCGCCAGAGCCGCCCACGTCGCCCACCCCTGGGCCGCCCACAGCAGAGCCGCCCACACCACGGACACGTCCACGCGCAGACCCGTTCTGCCCCTCCGCAGGGGCCCTCTGCGGAGGGGGTCGCTCGATAGTCCCCGTCCCAGACACGGCAACTACCTATTGCAACGTATCAGGTGGGATTTAGCCCTCACCCGCAGGATTGCGCGGAAAGTCGGCAATGGTATAGATCAATTCATCCCCTGTGGGCGCACTTTTCCCGCCGGTGATTTCTCATCGCGAACCCGGCTGCCATCCAGCGCCGCCAACAGCTTCCCGACGGTTTCCTCGGCCGACGACTCCGGCCCCACGACGAACTCCTCCGCGACACGCAGCCGGTCGTCGGGGGCGAACCAGTCCGCCATCTGCTCGGGCGTGAAGTCGGCAGCCTGCGGGCGGGTCGTGTGCCGGCGGATCGTCTCGTCGAACGGCACGTCCAGGTACACGCACGCCGTCGTCCCGGCGTGGTCGGAGACCAGGGCGGTGAGCATGGGCCCGTAGTGGTCGAACGCCAGGATGCCCTCCAGCACCACGGAGTAGCCGGCGTCGAGCGAGTGGCGCACCACGGTGTCGATCAGCCCGATGTTGACCCCGCCGGGCACGTCCTTCTCCCACAGCAGGATGCGACGCAGGTAGTCCTGCTGCACGAGCGCCGTCCCCCGGCCCATCCTGCGGCGCAGCTCCGCAGCCACGGTCGACTTGCCCGCCCCGGACGGTCCGCGCACGACGGCGAGGCGGGTACCGGTGCTCCCGGTCACGCTCTGCTCGTTCACGCCCTGCTCGTTCACGCCCTGCTCGTTCAAGCCCTGCTCGTTCACGCCCTGCTGCCGCTGAGTGCGAGCGTCCCGCCGAGGCCGATCATCATGCCGCCGCCCGTGGCCCGGATCGCCGAGAGGCGGCGCGGCGACGACGCGAACCACGTGCGCGCCGCACCCGCCAGGAGCGCCCACAGGCTGTCGAGGACGAGCGCGACCAGCGTGAACACCAGGCCGAGCACCATCATCTGCAGCGGCACCTGCCCGGCGCGCACGTCGACGAACTGGGGCAGCGCGGCCACGAAGAACACGATCGTCTTGGGGTTGGTCACGCCCACGACGAAGCCCTGGCGCAGGATCGCCCCGTGCGACGGCGCCCGGCGCACCGCTGCGCCGGCCCCCTCGCCGTCCGGCCCCACGCCGTCGCGCCGGTGCCGGATCGCCTGCACACCCAGGTAGACCAGGTAGCCGGCGCCCAGCAGCTTGAGCACCGTGAACGCGACGAGGGTCTCGATGGTCGGCATGGCGCCACCCTATTCTCCGCTACTCCCCGCTGCTCCCCGCTACTCCCCGCTCGTGTGCACCCCTTCGAGCTGGTCGGCGCGGCGCACGTGCCGCGTGACCCACGGCCCGAGCAGCGCGAGGACGGCTGCGAAGCCCAGGGCGACCAGGCCGATGCCGCCGAAGTACGCGGTGTCGGACGCGCCCTCGGTCGCCTGGACGAGCTGCGCCGTGATGGCCTGCCCGGCGGCGGGCGCGAGGAACCACAGCGCCATGGCCTGCCCCTGGTAGGCGCGCGGCGCGAGCAGGGTCGTCGCGGCCAGGCCCACCGGGGAGAGGCACAGCTCACCGAGCGTCTGGATCACGTACACGACCACGAGCACCCAGCCGGGCGTGAGGTCGTCGCCCGCGATGGCGGACGCCGCCGCCAGCACCAGGAACGAGAGGGCCGCGAGCGCCAGGCCGATCGCGAACTTGTACGGCGTCGGCGGCCGGTCCTTGGTGCGGACCCACAGCCAGGCGAACACCGGGGCCAGGATGATGATCGAGGCCGGGTTGATCGACTGGAAGAACTCGGGGCTCACGGTGAACCCGAGGACCTCGCGCGAGGTCCGGTCGGCCGCGAAGGTCGCGAGCGTCGTCGCGGCCTGCTCGAAGATCATGAAGAAGAGCATGGCCGCCACGAACAGCGGGATGTAGGCGACCAGGCGGGGGCGTTCGGCGTCGGTCACGCGCGGCGAGCGGTACATCATGATGAAGAACGCGATGGGGGCGAGGAACGCGATGTAGCTCAGGGCGTCGATGAGGGCGTGCACGCCCCAGCCGCCGGCCACGAGCACGGCGATGACGTACACCACGACCACGGCGCCGAGGATGATCGCGAACATCCGCGCCAGCGCCGGCCGCTCTCCCGGCAGGATGGGGTTGGGGACGACGTCGCCCGCGCCGTGCAGGTTCTTGCGGCCGAGCACGAAGAACACCAGCGCGATCCCCATGCCGATCGCGGCCACGGAGAACGCGGCGTGGTAACCCCAGACGGCGCGCACGGCGCCGACGATGATCGGCGAGAAGAACGAGCCGATGTTGATGCCCATGTAGAAGATCGAGAACGCCGACTCGCGGCGCGGGTCCTGCCGGTCGTACAGGGAGCCCACCATCGAGGACACGTTGGGCTTGAGCAGGCCGGTGCCGAGGGCGACGAGCACGATGCCCAGGTAGGAGAACCCGGCGGCGGGCACGGAGAGGCATACGTGGCCGGCGGCGATGATGATGCCGCCGTAGAGCGTGGAGCGCCGGGCGCCGATGACCCGGTCGGCGAGCCAGCCGCCGACCACGGACAGCAGGTAGACGCCGGTGCCGTAGATCGAGACGACGGCCTCGCCGAGTGTCTGGTCGAGGCCCAGGCCGCCGTTGGCGATCGTGTCGGTCAGGTAGTAGACCAGGATCGCGCGCATGCCGTAGTAGCTGAACCGCTCCCACAGCTCGGTCGTGAACAGCGTCATCAGTCCGAGGGGATGCCCGAAGAACCGCCGGTCGCCCGCCACGGCGGCGGGAGGTGTCGGGTCCGGTCCGGTTCCTGACGGCGGTGTCGCCGAGCCTGTGCTCATTCCCCGATCGTCGGTGCCCCGGGGGCGGGGCGCACGTCGGGCGGAAAACTCACCGCCCCACGGTCGGCCGCCCCCAGAGCATCCGGCCCACCACCCGCCGTCGGACCACCACGCCGACGTGCGCCACCAGCGCCGCGTAGAAACAGAGGTGCGCGGCGATGTGCAGCGGCAGGAGGTCGGTGCTGCCCACCATCAGCGCGATCCCGGTCGCCGGGACCACGAACAGCATCGCGAGCAGGATCCGCTCGGCGTGGTGCAGCACCTTCCGGTCGGTCCGGGTCAGCCGCGGGTCCCAGGGTGGCAGCGGCGTCGAGCTGCGCCACACCACGCGCAGCACGCCGATCGCGATGATCGCCAGCCCGAGCAGGACGTGCCACGCCGGCAGGGCGAGCCCGCCCTGGCCGTCGAACAGGCCACCCGCCCAGTCGCCCGTCCCGCCGCCGGTCCCGCCGCCGGTTCCGCTGCCGGTCCCGCCGCCCGACCACAGGTCCGACCACGCCGAGCCGACGGCGTCGCCGGCGTCCTGCTCGCGCAGGTCCTGGGCCTGCTCGCAGGCCTCCTCGAGCTGGTCGAACCGGTCCTCCTCGGCGTCGGTGGTGTCGCCGCCGCTGCGGTCCTCCCCCGGCGGGTCGCAGTCGACGTCGGGCACGTCGCCGTCGTCGTCCATCGCGTACCCGACCGCGAGCTGGGCGGCCAGGAGCGCGACCGTCAGCCAGTGCAGGACCTTCGTGACGATGCCGTAGCCCTGCTCGCCGTTGCGCCACCTCATGCGGGTTACCTCAGCGCAGGCAGGCGGTCCTGTCCAGCCCTGCCCTGTCCAGCCCTGCCCTGTCCGCCCCAACCCGTTGCCCTGTCCGGCCCAGCCCGTGCGGCCGCCGCGGGCCGCCGCTCCTTAGGCTGGGCCGCATGACATCTCGCCCCTACCGGTCCGCCGTACGCGATCAGGCGGCGGCCGCGACACGGGCCGCGATCCTGGACGCGGCCGAGGCGCTCTTCGCGCAGGACGGCTACGCGCGGGTGACGATCGGCCGCATCGCACAGGAGGCCGGGGTGTCCCCGAACACCGTGTACGTGGCGTTCGGCACCAAGCTCGGCCTGGTGCGCGGCCTGACCGAGCGGGCGTCGGGCGAGGACAGCATCCAGGAGACGTTGGCCGCGATCGCCGGCTCGGACGACGCCCACGAGATCATCGCCCTCACGCTGCACAGCACGGGCGACGTCGTCCACCGGCACAGCCGGCTGATGACCCTGCTGATCGCCAACGCGTCGGCAGACCCGGAGATCGGCGCGACGTTCCAGGGCACCGAACGGCTGCTGCGCGAACGGTTCGGGCTCATCGCGGCCCGGCTGCAGACGCTGGGCGCGCTGCGGGAGGGGCTGGGCGCCGAACGGGCGACCGACGTCCTGGCCTACTACCTCAGCCCGGAGTCGTGGCTGCGGCTCGGCGCCCTCGGCTGGGACCCGGAGACGTGCCGCGCGTGGTTGCGGGAGCAGGTCGAGTTCGCGCTGCTCGGGGCCTGATCCGGATCCTGACCAGGGCCTGGCCCAGGGGACATGCCGGGGTTTCGGCAATCCGCAGTAGTCCTACACTAATGAATGTGCGCATACTCTTCTCAAGTACTCCCGCCCACGGGCACCTGCTGCCCCTGCTCCCCCTCGCCCGCGCGTTCCGCGACCGCGGCGACCAGGTCGCCGTCCTGACGGCGGCGGCGTTCGCGCCGCTGCTCGACGCCGAGAACATCAAGCTGCTCCCCGCCGGACCGACGGCGGACGTCCTGTTCGCCGAGTCGGGGCGCCGGACCGGCGTCGACGCCGCCGCGGACCCCCGGCCGGAGGCCGTCGCCGACTTCTTCGCGGGCACCCGCGTGGACCTGACCGCGGACGACGCCGTCGCCGCCGCCCGGGCCTTCGCCCCCGACCTGATCGTGGCCGAGGCGCTCGACTTCGTGGGGCCCCTCGTCGCCGCCGCGCTGGACGTGCCGGTCGCCACGATGGCGTTCGGCCCGGCGATCCCCGCCGAGTTCACCGAAGGCATGACCGCCCTCGTCGCGAGCCGGTACGCCGACCGCGGCCTGACGCCGGTCCCGGCCCGGTGGCAGATCGACCCGTGCCCCGACCTCCTCCAGCCGCCCGGCTGGCAGGCACCCGCCAACCGGCTCCCCGTCCGACCGGAGCCGCACCAGGGGCCGGGCGCCGCCGCAAACACGAACACGAACACGAACACGAGCACTGAAGCGGCGAACGCCGGTACCGGCGCGTCCGGCGACCGCCCCCGGGTGCTGGTCACGTTCGGCACGCACTTCTCGGACCCGGCCACGCTGACCCCGATCCTCGCCGAGCTGCGCACCGTCGGCGTCGACCTCGTCGTCACGCTCGGCCTCACCGCGAGCGCCGCGGACTACGCCGTCGCCGGCTCTGCCGGCACGGGCTCCGCAGGCACGGGTTCCGCAGGCACGGGCTCCGTCGGCACGGGTTCCGCGGCCGAGGGCATCACCTTCGCGACCTTCACCCCGCTCGCGGAGCTGCTGCACGACGTCGACCTCGTGGTCACCCACGGCGGCGCCGGCACGACGCTCGGCGTGCTGGCGCGTGGCCTGCCGCTCGTCGTGGTGCCCCAGGGCGCCGACCAGTTCCTCCAGGCCGCGGTGGTCAGCGCATCCGGCACCGGCATCGCCGTACAGCCCGGACCGGACGTCCCGGAGAGGGTGGCCAAGGCGGTCGTGACCCTCCGCACCGACCCGACCTACGCCGAGTCAGCCGGAAAGGTGGCTGCCCAGATCGCGGCCATGCCCACCCCGGCCGACGTAGCCGCGACCCTGACCGCCGCCCTGACCTGACCCGCTCCACCTGACCCGCCCGTTCGTTGAGTGCTGGCTATTTGCGCTGTTCTGCACGTCAGAACCGCAAATAGCCAGCACTCAACGAACAGGGCTGGGCGGTTGAGGCGGGCGGTTGAGGCGGGCGGCTGAGGCGGGCGGTTGTGGCGGGCGGCGGGTGCTGACGTCAGGACGGCGCCCGGCCCGTCGAGCCGCGCCAGATGATCGTGTTCAGCGGACCGTCCGAGGCCGCCTCGGCCTCGCGTGCGGCCGCCGTCTCCGGCTGGAGCGTGGCGACCAGCCGCGCCATGGCCGCCCGCCCGAGCTTGCGATGGTCGACGTTGACCGTGGTGAGCGTGGGTTCGAGGTACGCCCCGAGCTGGTTGTTGTCCCAGCCGGTCACGCTGAGGTCGCCCGGGATGGTCCACCCGCGCTCCCGGGCGCCCAGGACCACACCGGCGGCGCCGACGTCGCTCGCCGCGATCACGGCGGTCGGGTGGTCCTTCTCCGGCAGGGAGAGGACGGCGGCGCGGGCACCCTCGGCCGACCAGTCGCTCTCGACGACCACGGCCGGACCGAGCCTGAGCCGTTCGACCGTGGCCACGAAGACGTCGCGGCGTCCCCGGGCGGAGGCGTAGTCGAGCGCACCGGTCACGTGCAGGAACCGGCGGTGGCCCAGCTCCGCGAGACGCACGACGAGGTCCTCGACGGGTGAGCCGTCGGCCAGCTCGCCGACGCCCCGGAACTTGTCGTCGTAGTCCGCCGAGACGACGATCGCGGCCCGCTCGGGGAACCGCCCGCCGGACCCGGGCGGCAACGGCGCGAGGGCGAGGACGCCCTCGACCTGACCGGAGTCGGCGAGCTCCAGCACGCGCTCGAAGCGGTCGGCCGGCGTCCCCTCGACGCTCAGCGCCTCGACGGTGTAGCCGTGCTCGTGGGCCACCTCCATCACGCCGCTCAGGATCTGCGGCGGGCCGTACGTGGCCACCGCCGGGAGCAGTACGGCCACCCGGCCGCTGCGCCGGGTGCGCATGGACCGGGCCGTCAGGTTGGGGCGGTAGTCGAGCTCCTCGACGGCCTGGCGCACGCGGGCCACGGTCTCGGGGCGCATCTTGGCGTCGTTGCGCAGGTAGCGCGAGACGGTCTGGTGAGAGACCCCGGCCGCCTTCGCGACCTCCCAGATCGTCGCGCGCCGCTTCTCGGTCGCGCCGCCGGCCACCGTGTGGGTCGAGCTCTCGTTCGCCATGCCCCGTCCTCGCTGCTCATCACCGCTGCTCATCACCGCTGGTCAGCGCCCGCGTCCGTGTGGCACGCGGGCATTCTGGCACGGCCCCGCGGATCACCGGCACAGATCGTCGTCGCAGGAGAGGCCCTTGCGAAGTGATCGATCACCTCCTAGCCTAACCCGCAAGCGGTGATCGATCACTCTGCAATGGTGCAGCCCCGTGGCAATGGAGCAAGCCGTCGCACCGAGATCACCCGTGGAACAACGATGTACCAAGCAGCGACGAAACCATCAGTCCGTTCACCGAGGAGCGACACCATGCCTGACAACGCGCCGCACGTGCGTGACGTGCCGGGGACCGCGGGATGACCGCGGTCGACGAGGCCCGCGCGGGACGCGCGTCCTCCCGCCGTCGCACGGCAGGAGGAGGTGCCGGAGGAGCTGTCGGAGCGCCGGGGATCCGCAGGCCCCTGCCCTGGTGGCGGCGGCTGGCCCGCGACCGCGCGGTGCTGCTGCTGGCGCTGCCCGGCATGGCGGTCATCGTCGTCTTCCAGTACCTGGCCCTCGGCGGGAACGTCATCGCCTTCCAGGACTACCAGCCGTACCTCGGCATCGAGCGCAGCCTCTGGGTCGGGTTCGATAACTTCCAGATCCTGTTCTCCGGCGACCCCGAGTTCCTGGCCGCGCTGCGCAACACCCTGGTCATCACGCTGCTGCAGACGGTCTTCGTCTTCCCCGCGCCGATCATCCTGGCCCTGCTGCTGCACAGCCTGGTATCCAACCGCGTGCGCCAGTGGGTGCAGTCGATCCTGTACCTGCCGCACTTCCTGTCCTGGGTGATCGTGGTCGCGGTGTTCCAGCAGATCCTCGGCGGCGCCGGGCTGATCAACAACTTCCTGCGGTCGCACGGCTGGCAGCCCATCGACGTCATCGGCAACTCCGACGCCTTCTACGCGCTCATCACGTCGCAGGTGATCTGGAAGGACACCGGGTGGGCCACCATCCTGTTCCTCGCGGTGCTGGCCGGCATCGACAAGTCGCTGTACGAGGCCTCCGCCGTCGACGGCGCGTCGCGCTGGCGCCAGACCTGGCACATCACGCTGCCGGGCATGCGGCCGATCATCATCATGCTGCTCATCCTCAAGCTCGGTGACTCCCTGAGCGTCGGGTTCGAGCAGCTGATCCTCCAGCAGCAGGCGGTCGGGCTCGGTGTGTCCGACGTGCTCGACACCTACGTCTACAACCAGGGCGTCCTGGGCGGGTTCTGGGGCGTCGCGGCCGCCGTCGGCCTCGTGAAGGGAGCGATCGGGCTGGTCCTGGTCCTCGTCGCCAACAAGACCGCCCACGCCTTCGGCGAGGAAGGGGTGTACCGAGCATGAGCGCGACCACCACCGCAGGACCGGCCCCGACCACGCCGGGCCCCCAGAGGGACGACAGCCGGCCGCGCAGCCGCACGCGCCCCGTGATCGACGGCGTGGCGATGCCCGGCCCCCTGGAGCGCACTGTCAAGGGCGTCGTCCTGACGATCGCCTGCGCCCTGGTGATCCTGCCGTTCGTCGGCATCATCTCCACCAGCCTGGCCACGCCGGAGCAGGTCACCGAGGCGGGCGGCTTCGTGCTCCTGCCCACCGGGATCGACCTGAGCGCCTACCAGATGATCTTCGCCGGCGGCGTCGTCACGCAGGCGCTGTGGATCAGCGTCGTCGTCACGGGCATCGGCACCACGCTGAGCCTCGCGCTGACGACGACGCTCGGCTGGGCCCTGAGCCGCAAGGGCGCGTTCGGCGTCCGGGCGATGCTGCTCGTGGTGCTGATCAGCCTGCTCTTCAACCCCGGGATCATCCCGAGCTACCTCGTGGTCCAGCGGCTCGGCCTGCTGGACACGCTGTGGGCGCTGATCATCCCGACGTCGGTCTCAGCGTTCAACGTGGTGGTCGTGCGGGCGTTCTTCGTCCAGCTCCCGAACGAGGTGATCGACGCCGCGCGGATCGACGGCGCCACCGAGTGGCAGCTCTTCTGGCGCATCGGGCTGCCCCTGTCCAAGCCGGTGCTCGCCGTCGTCGGCCTGTTCTACGGCGTCGGCTACTGGAACGCGTTCTTCAACGCGCTGCTGTACATGTCGGACGCGAGCAAGTGGCCCCTCCAGCTCGTGCTGCGCACCTACGTGGTGGACGGCGCCCAGCTCGGCTCCCAGGACCTGGGCATCGACGCCGCCGCCCTGCCACCCCAGACGTCGCTGCAGATGGCGATCCTCGTGGTCTCCATCGTGCCGGTGCTGCTGGTCTACCCCTTCCTGCAGCGCCACTTCGCCAAGGGGATGCTCACGGGCGCGGTCAAGGGCTGACCCGGCCTGCGCCGTCCGACATCCCGACCCTGCATTCCCTCTGCTTTTCCTGCATTCCCTCTGCTTTGCCCCCCGCTTTGCCCCCGCTCCACCCCGCTCGATGAGGAGTAGTCATGAACCGTTTGCTCACGGAGACGAACATCAGCCGTCGCAGCCTGCTGATGGGAGGCATGGGCCTCGGCGCGTTCGCCGTGCTCGGCCTCGCCGGCTGCAGCAACGAGGGTCGCGGCGGCGGTGCCCTGACCGGCAGCGCCAGCGTCGCCCTCCCCACGTACGTCCCGTACGACGGCGTGCCCATGGACATCAAGGGCACCGACGGCGTGCCCGACACCATGCTGAAGTATCCGGCCAGCCCCCAGAAGGTGACGGAGGGGACGGTCGGCGACGGCAAGGATGTCGGCATCTTCGGGCTGACGAACACGCCGGTGCCGCCGTCGGTCGACAACAACGCCTACTGGCAGGAGCTGCACGAACGGCTCGGCTTCGCCCTGACGATCGCGCTCACGCCGGCCGGCGACTACTCCGACCGGTTCCAGACGACGGTGGCCGGCGACCGGCTGCCGGACATCTTCGAGATGTTCCCCGGCGAGGTCCCCGGCCTGCCGAGCCTGCTGGAGGAGCGGGCGACCGACCTGACCGAGCTCCTCTCGGGCGACGCCGTGAAGAAGTACCCGTTCCTCGCGAACATCCCGACGGAGAGCTGGCAGTCCTGCGTCTACAACGGCAAGATCTTCGCCGTCCCGGTCCCCCGCGGGCCGGCGCAGAGCACCGTGTTCTACGCGCGCCAGGACTGGTTCGAGGCCGAGGGTATCGACCCGCAGGTGACGTCCGCCGAGGAGTTCTACGACCTGTGCAAGGAGCTCTCGGGCGGCAACACCTGGGCGCTCGGGCGCGTGCCGCTGGGGTACCTGCGCCAGATGTACGAGATCCCGAACGGCTGGTCCGAGGAGGGCGGCAAGCTCACCAGCGCGAACCTGCACGAACGCCAGCAGGACGCCCTGGAGCTCGGCCGGCGTCTGGTCGCTGACGGTCTCGTGCACCCGGACGGCGTCCCGGCCACCCAGCCGCAGCGCAAGACCTGGCTGGTCAACGGCACCATCCGGATGCTCGACGACACGTTCAGCGCGTGGCCCGACTTCTCGAACTACCCGATCGACGAGAACTTCCGGCTCGCCGTCGCGGCGCCCCCGCTCGCCGAGGGCGGCGGCATGGCGGGCATCCACCTGGGCGCGCCCGTCCAGAACATCACGTCGATCAGCAAGAAGTCCGAGGGCCGCGTCGAGGCGCTGCTCAGCCTGATCAACTACCTCGCCGCACCGTTCGGCTCCGAGGAGCACCTCTTCCGCACCTACGGCGTCGAGGGCGTGCACCACGAGCTCGACGGCACGGACCCGGTGCTCACCGACCAGGGCCGCACCGAGATCCAGCTCGGGCTCAAGTACGTGGTCGAGGGCCCCTGGGTGAACTTCCAGGCCGGCGACCCCGACGTCGCGCAGGCGGAGCACGACGCCCAGGCCGCCGTGGTGCCGACCGCGGTACGCAACCCGGTGCAGGGCCTGTTCAGTGACACGGCCAGCCGCAAGGGCGGCCAGCTCGGCGAGAAGCTCGCCTCCGTGGAGGGCGACATCCTCGCCGGGCGCAAGCCCGTCACCGCCTGGGCCGACGCCGCCGCGGCGTGGGCCAAGGGCGGCGGCGACACGATCCGCGACGAGTACGAGACGGCCCTGGCGGACCGCCAGGGCTGAACTGACCCGAGCCGGGACCGCCTCGCCGCTGAGGAGGTCCCGGCCGTCGAACGTAGGTTTCGTCGGCGCATGGGCGCCCGTGCGCCGACGGACCCTACGTTCGACCGCCGCCGGGCTCTCAGTCGTGGGGCGGGTGGGGGGTGCGGCGGGCCACGTACAGGCGGTTACCCTCCGGTCCCGTCCACTCCAGGCGGACGACGCCGGCGGCCGCCGCGTCACCGACCCGCGACGGGTCGGCCCAGTAGCCGGCGGCCGGGTTGCGGAAGAACGTCGCCCAGGGCTGGCCGTGGTGGTCGAGGAAGAAGTTGTTGTGCCCCGCGCCCACCCCCGCCGTCCAGCGCTCCGAGTACGGGCCCTCGAACCGGTCGGCGACGGCGACGACGGCGTCGTACTGGTACTGCACCCGACCGGGCGCGGCCGTGTCGTAGGCGTTCCGGGTCGTTCCGTCCGGGTTGGTCGACGTGCGGTCCCAGGCCGCGTGCACCAGGAAGTACTTGCCCCCGTGCTTGAACACGTACGCACCCTCCAGGTACGGCTCGGGCGTGTACGGCGTCTGCTGGAACAGCGGGAGGCCCGTCGTCGGGACGATGTCCTCCATGTCGTCGCGGAACGGCGCGTACAGGTGGTTGTGCAGCACCAGCCAGGCGTCGTCGTCCTCGGTGTAGATGCTGCCGTCGATGTGGTGGTACGCCCCGGGCGCGATGAACGACGGCCCGCCGATGAACGAGTCGCCGAAGGGCTTGCCGACGTTGCCCTCGGCCAGGCGGTACGGGCCCTCGGGGCCGCCCTCGCTGATCAGCAGGAACGAGCCGACCTTCGTGGAGTGGTCGCCCATGCAGGCCACGATGTACCAGGTGCCGCGGAAGTAGTGCACCTCCGGCGCCCAGGCGTTGCCGCGCTTGCCGAACTGGCCGTGGTCGTCCCAGTACTCCTGCCACGGGGCGACGACGGTGCGGCCGGGCCGGTTCTCGCCGACGAACTCGGGCGACCAGACCTTGCCCCGCTCTGCGCCCGGCGCGGCCCCTCGACCGGAATCGGGCCGGATCGCCGACGTGTCGGCGAGCCGCCACGGCCCGCGCAGCGACGAGGCCAGCCACAGGAAGATGCCGTCGTTCCAGGGACCGGCCGCCGGGAGCCCCGGTACCCGCGTGGTCCCCGTGGCGACGTAGACGGGCTTGCCGTCGACGACGAAGCAGTTCACGTACGTGTCGCGGATCCAGACCCGGCCGAGCTCCCGGTCCCGCGGGCGCAGCTCCAGCGGCAGCACGAAGGAGTTGTCGTCACGCGGCCAGAGGTCCGGCCGGGTGTCCGCGAGGCCGTAAGGCTCCGGATCGGGCCAGTTCGCTGGAAAGCGGCCGGCGGGGTGGCCCGACGACGTCGCCGCACCGGGTGCCGCCTCTGCGGTCGCGCCGCCTGGTGTTCCCCCGGGCGTGCGGCCCGGTGCTGCCGCGGACGCCGCCGAGGCGGTCGCGGCGGGCAGGGCCAGGCCCGCCACCAGGGAGCCGGCGACCCCGGCGGCACCCGCCAGGACCGCCCGCCGGTCGACGGGAGATCCATTCGCTGGACCTGTCATGGGCACGACCTCCGTTCCGGGCGCGACGCCGCCGTCGCGCGTCCGACGTGACGCTAATCGGCGGAATTCCGCCGCTCAAGACGTGACAGAAAGGTCAGGGAAGGGGCCGGGAAGCGCGGTGCGGTGGCGGCGCGGACGCGCGGGGGGCGTCTATGCCGCCCGGTCCCGCACGACCCAGTCCGCGAGGGCCGACAGCGGGACCAGCAGCTCGCGGCCCCGTTCGGTGAGCTTGTACTCGACCCCGGGCGGAATCGTGGGGAAGACGGTCCGGGAGACCAGCCCGTCGTCCTCGAGCGCGCGGAGGGTCCGGGTCAGCATCCGCTGGCTGATCCCGTCGACGCGCCGGTGGAGCTCGTTGAACCGGTGCGCGCGCTCGGCGAGCAGCATCAGCACGAGCAGCGTCCACTTGTCGCCCAGCATCCGCACGGTGTGCGTGACGGGGCACGCCTCATAGTCCTCGGTCGGGACCCGCCCCGGCAGCTTGCCGCCGACGGCGGCGGCGACCATGTGGGCGTCGGGGTGGGCATCGGTGTGGCCGTCGGGGTGGGGCACACCGGTGTTCCCATCTGACATGAAAGTGCCTTCTTTCGAGACGTCCGCGGTGCCGTGAGGATCGATGACGTCACCGTATCCAACGGTCACGTCGAGGCAGCTCGACGGCGAGACGACGAGGAGACACGAATGAGCACTCACCCCACCCTGCTGGTCCTGGGCGCCGGGCCAGGCCTCGGCATGTCGGTGGCCCGGCGGTTCGGCAAGGAGGGGTACCAGGTCGGCCTGGTCTCCCGCAGTGCCGACCGCCACCCCGGTTACCTGGACGACCTCCGCTCGGCCGGCGTCCGCGCCGCCGCCGTCGCCGCGGACGTGCGCAGGCCCGGCGGACTGCGACATGCGGTCGCCGAGGTAGAGGCCGGGCTCGGGCCTGTCGACGTCGTCTATCACGGGCCGGGCGCCGACAACCCGGCCGCCGCCCCGATCGGCATCCTCGAGACGCGCGCCGACGACGTCCGCGCCGCCGCCGCCCAGGTCGTGGACCCCGCCGTCGAGCTCGCCGGACTGGTGCTGCCGGGCATGCGCGAGCGCGGCGGCGGCGCGATCGTCTACGTGTCGGGGCTCAGCGCGGTCGTCCCGCTGCCGTTCCTCGGGCCGTTCGCGCCAGCCTCGGCCGCCCTGCGCACCTACGCCCTGACCCTCGCCGCGGCTGCCGCGCCCGACGGCGTCCACGTGGGCTCGCTCGTGGTGGGCGGGCTCATCGAACGCGGCGACATCCACCGGATGCTGACCGCGGGCCGGGCGGGCACGAGCGTCGGAGGAGCGGATGCGCTGACAGGGGCGGGTGCGCTGACAGGGGCGGGTGCGCTGACAGGGGCGGGTGCGCTGACAGGGGCGCCCGAACCGGTGCTCGATCTGCCGCCCGACCCTGCTGCTGACTCGGCTGCTAGCTCCGCTGCTGAGCCGGCTCCTGACTCGGCTGCCAGCTCGGCCCCCATGCCGGTGCTCGACCCCGACGACCTCGCCGACGCGGTCTGGCGCATCGCCACAGGGGCCGAACGCGAGGTCGTCTTCAACGCGCTGACCCCGGACGCGGTCTGACCGGCCGGCGGATCGCATCCGTCATGCCGCCGTCGCGGGTGGCACGGCGGACGGGTCGTCGGGAACGGCGGCCTCGCCGGGTATGGGTGCGGGGTCGATGGGTTCGGGCACTCGGATGCGGTGACCCCGCGGATCAGTGAAGACCCACCCCGTCTCCACCAACACACCCCCCGCGGTGTTACCGGTCGCGGGCTTACCCGCCCAGGACATGCCGATCCCCCGCGCATCAACGAGCTGATGGTGGAACCAGCACAACAACGCACTGTTGGCCACCGACGTGCCACCACCCTGGGCCCAGTGCGTCACCGCATGATGGACCTCGCACCGCGACGGCGGCTGATCACACCCCGGGAACACACAATGCCCATCCCGAGCGATCACCCCACGCCGCATCTGCCCCGACACCGTCCGCTGCGCCCGCCCCACATCCAGCACCGCACCATCCGCACCGAACACCACCCGGGTGACCGCACTGTCACACGCCAACCGACGCAACAAACCCACCGGCACCCGACCACCGGACTCCGTGAACACCGCACCACCCGAGCCCAACAGGCCCGGCCCGACAGCCGAACCAGCACCAGCACCAGCACCAGCACCAGCACCAGCACCCGAGCCGAGGACGCCAGGTCCGACGATCGGACTCGGCCCGGTCGCAACTCCTGCCGAAGGCGCCGGCCCGGCTGAGCCCGCCCCTGTCACGCCCGACCGGCCCGGGACAACCTGCCCGCAGGTCAGGCACAGGCCGCCCCGCGTACGAGTGACCTGAGCGACCAGCTCCGACCACGAGACCGTCACGCTCAGGTGCGGACGGATCGACGCACCCGAGGAAGCCTGATTCGTGTCCAGCACCACACGCGCGAGATCCGCCAGACCCTGCGCACGACGCTGCCCCGGGCTCCGGTCATCGCCCACCGCCGGTGCACCGACCAGCGCCTTGACCGCCGTCGTCAGCAGCAGACCGTGCTCATCCGTCAGGAACCCCGCCACGTGGAACCCGCCCAGCGTCTTGGACACATCCAGGAACTCACCCCGGGCCGCCCTGTCATCGTCCACGTCATCCGTGTCCGGGTCCGTCACGGTCGCGAACCGGCGCGCCACCACCCGGAACTGGTCCGCGTTCAACACCGAAGCCTCACGCAGAACCAGACCCTCCCCCGTAACCAACGTCCCCTCACCGATCGCGGTCTCCAAGACCTCGGTGACCCGCTCACGGGTACGCACTCCTTCCGGGTCATCGGCAGGGTCGGGGAAGTCGACACTGACGGTCTGCACGAACGCCTCCGGCGTCGTGGTCTCCCCCGTACGGGTGTCGACCAACCACGCCAACGCATCCTCACGAGTCCGGCTCGTCGGCGCGACCTCCGCCATCACCCGGGCATGATCCGCTCCCAGGGCGCCCGCGACCAGACGCTCACGCGTCACCGGGAGAGCCTGCGCCAGACGACGAGCCGTCGTCACGTCCTTGCGTGCCGTAGACGCCGAGACGCCTTCCCGCAACCGCAACCACGACGCGAACGTCCGCGACATCCCGCCCGAACGCCACGCCCCGTCGTCCTCGATCCGCGGCAACACCGTGAACCGCACACCCTCCAGGCGAGCGGTCACCTTACGGATCCTCGTATGGGCCTGCATCAACGGGGTGATCGTCGGAGCGCCCCAACCCTCCAGGACCTCCGGAGCGACCAGACCCGCCAGCTCCCCCACCGCGGCCTCGATCCGGTCCAACACCTGCTCCAACGACGCCACGCCACCCGCACCCGCTGAGGGCGCACCCTCAAAGCCCGTTCCCTCCATCGACTCCACCGACGCCACCCCCTGCCCTCGTTGTCCGCCTGACACCATTATCTCGAACATTCATACGCACCGCGAGGTGCACTTGTAATCTGTGGATAACTCTTCATCAAGCCCGGCACGGCATACGCTGGCCCGAGAGCCACGCTGCAGAGGCTCGTCATCACTCAGCAGAAGGGACCGGACTCGGTGATAACAGACTCAGGTTCCACCTGCCCTCACGCGGCGTCACAGGAGCGTGCGCACGCCACCCCCGGGCCGACGAGACCCGCGACCCTCGGCTCAGCGCGCGACCGGCGCGCTCCCCCGCAGGATCGACGTCATCTTCTTGCCGCGCGCCAGCTCGTCGACCAGCTTGTCCATGTACCGGATCTGCTGCATCAGCGGGTCCTCGATGTCCTCGACGCGGTACCCGCAGATGACGCCCTTGATCAGGGACACATTCGGGTTCATCGCCGGCGCCTGCGCGAAGAAGGTCTCCAGGTCCACCCCGCTGTCGATCGCCTGCAGCAGGCCGGCGTCGTCGTAGCCGGTGAGCCAGGTGAGCACCTGGTCCAGCTCGGCCGTGGTGTGGCCCTTGCGCTCCACCTTCTGCACGTAGAGCGGGTAGATGCTCGCGAAGCTCATGCCGAATATCCGGTCCCGTGCCATCTCCCGACTGTATCCGGGCCCACCGACACCGCGGAGGAGCTAGCCGAGCTCGATGACGATGCCCGTCAGGTCGTGCAGCACGCTCGCCGTCCCGGCGGCGACGGCCTCGCGCGCACGTTCCGCCGTGACGGCGGCCGGGTGGGCGTCGTCGTTGCCCAGCCCCGTCCCGCGGAACTCCGCACCCGGCCAGACGACGGCGGTCACGTTGTGGGTCGGCTCCGGCAGCTGCGCCCCGACCACCAGGAAGTCGGTCTCCAGGTACTGGGCCGTGATCAGGGAGAACACGTCCACGACGCCGTCGCCGACACCGATCACCAGATCCGGCGCGCCGGCCACGGCCTCGTCGATACGCCGCTCGACGTCGTCGTCGCTCCGCGCCTCCAGCACGGTCAGGTCCGCCCCGTGCTCCGCGGCGTAGTGCTCGACGGCGTCCGTGAGGGTCGCCGTCGCGCCGTCGTCACCACGGGCGACGACGGCGATCGTGTACCCGGCGGGGACGGCGACGTCGTCCCACGTGCCCGGCGTGGGGCGGACGGTCGCCTCCGGCGCCGGCTCGTGGCTGGACCCGACGAACCGCGCTGCGAACCCGGTCAGGGGCGGCGGGCTGGCGGCGCCGTCCGAGGTCGGGCCGGGCGCGACGGCGCCGCACGCGGTGAGGGTGAGCGCGACGGCGGCCGCAGCCAGGGTCGCGGTGAGTCCGGCTGCCGGGCGCCTCACGGCGCGACCGCCCCGGTCCTCGGCGTCCCGGATTCCTCGGGAGCTGCCTGGTCGGAGCCGGCCGACCGCCCGGCCCCGACCGCGGTACCTCCCTTCGCCGCGGCCTCCCCCGCCGCGCCCTCCTCCACCGCGCCCTCCTTCTCCGCCTCATCCGCAGGAACGCCCTCCGCAGGAACGCCCTCCGCCGCCGCGCGCTCCGCGAGCGCCTTGGCGACGGCGGCCTGGACGCGGGCGTCCTCGCGCCGCCCGCGGCTCCGACGGCGGCGCACGATCACGACGACGGCCCCGACCAGCAGCAGGACGACGGCGAGCGGCAGCCACGGCACGGCCCAGCCGGACGCGTGGGCCTCGACGGGGGCGACGCCGGGGGTCGGACCTTCGACGTCGGGCAGCTGGGCGACGAGCACGATGTCGGCGCCGAGCCAGAACAGCGGCGCCACGCCGTCGACCGGCACGGACACCGGCCAGGACTCGCCCGGCAGGAGCTCGGGCACGTCGGCGGCCGCGCCCTGCGCGGCGAGCCAGCCGAACGGGCCGGCGACGCCGACGTCCTGGTTCGCGGCCAGCCGGACGTTGCCGTCGTTGCGGACGGTGTACGTGACGGTCGCGTCCCCCGGCCCGAAGGGGTTGAGGGTCTGGTGGTACTCGACGTGCGCGTCGGTGACCGTCAGGCTCGGCGCGAGGTCGCCGGCGACCCGCAGGTACACGCGGATCCCGGACCGGGTCTCGTAGTCCAGCCCCGCCTCCTGTGCGGTGACGGTGCGCGAGGTGAGGATCGCGCCGGCGTAGTCGCCGGGCGTCGCGTCGTCGGGCACCCGGAGTGTGAAGGGGACGTCGGCGCTCTCGCTGGGCGCGAGGTGCACCTGGTCGACGGCGGGGTCGAGCCAGGAGCCGACGTGCACGGAACCGGTGTCGGCAGAGCCGGTGTCATCAGAACCCGTCTCCTCGTCCTCGGCGCCGGTCTCCCGCGTCAGGACGTCGAGCTGCCCCGCCGTCGTCGTGTAGCCGTCGGCGGCGTAGATGTCGAGCTTCAGCGGGGTCTCGCCGTGGTTGGTGACGACGAGCTCGTCGGACACCTTGGCACCCGGATCCACCGTGTAGCGGAAGTTCTCCCGCTCGGCCCCGTGGTCGTTGGTCGCGGTGCGCACGCCCCAGGTGACGTCGTCCGTGGGCGCGGTCGCGGGCGCCGCAATCATCGGCGCAGCAGTCATCGGCGCAGCACTCAACTGCCCAGCAGCGGTCGGCGCAGCGGCAGCCGGCCCAGCGGCAGCCGGCCCCGCGAGCCCTGTCCCGAGGGCGACGACCAGGGCCGCGAGCCCCACGGACAGGGCCGCCAGCGCGGCCGAGGAGCGAGCGGCGACACGACGCGTGGTCGCGCGGGCGGCGGGCACGGACATGGAACTTCCTTCGGTGGTGCGGGACAGACAGGTTTTCGGGACGGGGATCGACCCGGGTCGCCGGACGGGCGACGCTCCTCGTGAGAGCGCCGCCCGCCTGGCGCGCGGCAGGTCCTGCCTCGGTCAGCTCAGCGCGGTGAGCGTGAGCGTCGCCCGGTAGGTCCCGTCGGTGACGTCGACGGGGATCTTCAGGTCGAGGTCGGCGCCGAAGAGCGCCGAACCCGTGGGGTGCCCGGCCGCGGCGCGGCCGAGGGTCGCCGACTCGGACAGGCCCGGTCCGCCGTCGAACCCGGTCGCGACCTGCGCGCCGGCGAGGGAGCCGCCGCCCGCCTCGATCACGTCGGGGGTCCAGCCGAGGTACTTGCCGGAGAACGACCGGTCACCGGAGGTGAAGTCGCCCACCTGGGCCGAGAGCGACCACTGCGGGCCGCCGCGGCGCGTGTCGGTCACCCGGATCGGGTTGATCGAACCCTCGGCGGCGTAGTGGTCGCCGGCGGCCTCGGCGGTGCCGAGGTCGACCAGCGTGTTGGCGCCGTCGATGCTCCAGACGAACTCGCCCGGGGCGCCCTGCGGCACCACGACCTGGAGCTTCTGGGTGTTCGGGTCGACCGGCTTGGCGATGGTCACCTGGTCCACGACCGAGTTCACGGGGCGGTCGGCGTCCTTGGCCTCGGAGCGGATGGTGCGCACCGAGATGGCGTCGTCGGACACCTCCACGGCCGTGTAGTTGCGCACGTTCTCCTGGTTGAAGGCCGAGAGCCACCACGAGCCGGCCGCGTTCGCCGAGTAGTACTTCGAGCCGGACGCCGAGTTCGCCGTCACGTACAGCACGCCGCCGGGACCCGGGGTGAGGACGTCGGCACCCGCCTCCTCGGCGGGGTCGGCCTTCTCACCGTTGCGGATCAGGTACGAGCGGGCGTAGCTGTGGTCGTGGCCCTGGAGCACCAGGTCGATGCCCAGCTCGGAGAAGAGCGTGGGCCACGTGTTGCGGCGGTCGATCACGTCGCTGTCGGTCGCGTGCGGGCCCACCGAGTAGATCGAGTGGTGGAACGACACGACCTTCCACTTCGCCTCGTCGCCGTGCTCCGCGACGACGTCGCGCACGAACCGCTCGTGCGAGGCGTAGTCCCGGCTGTTGGAGTTGAGGTTGAGGAACAGCACGTCGTTGTAGACGAACCAGTAGTCGCCGCCCGAGCTCGTGCCGGAACCGGGGCCGGCGCTCTCGTCGAGGTTCGGCGTGTTGAAGTGCTGGCGGTACGCCTTGTTGCCGACGTCGTGGTTGCCGTTGTTCGCCACGAACGGGATCTGGCGCAGGTGGTCCGTCGACAGGAAGGCCTCGTACTGCGCCTCGCTGCTCGCCGACTCCACCTGGTCACCGGCCGAGAAGAGCATCTCGGCGTCCGGGTAGGCGGCCGTGGCGACGTCGAGCGTGTCGATCCAGCCCTCGGTGTCGCGCGGCACGTTGCCGGACGAGCCGAGCTGCGGGTCGCCGAAGAACAGGAAGTCGAAGTCGCCGTCGAAGTCCTGCGTGCGGAACGTCGAGACCGCCGACCAGGCGCCCTCCGTACCGGCCGCACCCGCAGTACCCACCCGGTAGGAGTACGCGGTGTTCTCCTGGAGCCCCGTGAACGTCGCGTGGCGGTAGAACTCCCCGCTCGACGACGGCCCGCCCGTGGCGGCGACGCTGACCGCGTCGGCCGGGAAGGCGCCGTCCACGACCTCGCCCGCGGGCGCGATCTGGGCGACCTGCTCGGTGTCCTGGTCCGAGTACCAGGCGAGGTTGCGCTCGGCCTGGGTCGCACCGATGCCGAGCACGAGGTCGGTCACCGTGGTGGTCGGCTCCTCCACCGGCACCTCCACGGGGACCAGCGAGCTGAGGTCGAGGTACACGTCGGAGCTGCTCGCCCGGTCGTTGTAGAGGCCGATCGCCAGCGTGTTCGCGCCGGCCTGGAGCACGTCGGCGGGCACGCTGAACTGCTGGTTCACCGGGTTCCCGGCGCTGGCGCCGGCGTAGGTGAGGTTCTTCTGCGCGTCGGGGACGGCCTCGACGCGCTCGTCCACGAAACCGGCCACCTTGGTGCCGTTGACGAAGATCTGCACCGCGTCGTCGAACGTCACGTCGCCGCGCAGCGACGCGATCTGACCGAGCTGGTCCGCCGTGACGTCGAAGGTCGTGCGCAGGTGGTACGTGGGGATCGCGACCTTCGTCGCCGCGGCCGGGTCCACGTAGTGGTCGAGCACCGTGGTCACGGGAAAGCCGGAGCCGAGGTCCGGCGTCGCCGAGCCGTTCTTCGCGCCGAACGGCCCGGTGGCGCGCTGCCAGCCCGCGTCGTCGAACCCGGCGTAGGTCCAGGTGAGCCGGTCGCTGCTGCCCGCGGCCGGGTCGGTGTTGTCGTCCGAGTACGCCCAGGTGGTCGTGCCGCCCAGGAACGTCGAGGGCAGGTCTGCTGCGCCCGCCGACGTCGCGGCGTAGGTCAGGCCGCCCGCGACGACGGAGACGAGCCCCACCGCCGCGACGGTTGAACGACCCCAGCCGCGCACGGACGCGGCCGGGCGATGGTCATTCGCTTGCATGAGTCCTCCAGTGAAGGGAGCGCCGAGCGGCGCCGAGCCGACACTTGCCCCGGGAGACGAATCGGTGCCGACGCCGGGATGAGCGGCAGATGAACATGCGGCGTGACGGCGGGTGATCTTTGGTCAGCCCAGCCCGAGCACCCGCTGGCCGAACCAGAACAGCCCGACGACCGTCACCCCGGCCGCGACCACGACGCCCGTCCACAGCGCGGTGCGCGGTGCCCGGCGGCGCAGCAGGATCAGCAGCGGGAAGACGACGGCGATGATGCCGAGCTGCACCACCTCGATGCCCACGTTGAACACCAGGAGCGACCACAGCAGCGTCCACGAGAACGGCTCGTCGATGCCGAGCGCCCCCGCGAACCCGAGGCCGTGGACCAGGCCGAAGGCGAAGACGACGGCGAGCCGGAACCAGTCGGCGCGCTCCAGCTGGAGCCGCCCGGCCCGGGCCGGCTCCAGGACTCCGGCATGCAGCGCTCCCCGCCCCCGCCACATCCCCCACACGTGCCACGCCGCCACCACCGCGATCGACAGCGCGATGACCGGCTCGACCACAGCCGCCGGCGCGCTGACCACACCGAGCGCGGCCAGCAGGAACGTCACCGAGTGGGCCAGCGTGAAGGACGTCGCGGCGAGCACGACGTCCCGCAGGCGGCGCGAGCCGACGATGAGCGCGAGCAGGAACAGCAGGTGGTCCGGGCCGCCCAGCAGGTGCTCCGCGCCCAGCACGAAGAAGTGGCCCATGCGCTCGTACCAGTGCTCGACCGTCGAGAAGGACGGCGTGTGCTGCGTGAGCGCCGCGCTGCCGGCGGCGCCGTCGAGCTCGTAGTCCAGGATGGTCGTGGTGCCGGTGACGTAGCCCTCGTCGTCGGCGAAGAGGGTGCTGCGCACCTCGTAGTCGACGGGTTCGCCTCCGGCGTCGCCGGACGCCGCCCCGTCGGGGACAGCACCGCCGGGGACAGCACCGCAGTCGTGGTCCAGCACCAGCACGGCGTACGGCACGCCCTCGCGGTCGGTGATCTCGAAGTCGCCGACCTGCGCCGGGGCGCACGCGACGCCGTCGGCCGTCACCTCGAACCGGTCGGTCACGTAGCCGAGCACCGTGTCGGTGTGCGCCGCGAGCGCCGTCGGCTCGTCGTCGGTCTCCCAGAGGGCCATCCCCTCGTCGAAGAAGGCGCGGTCGTCCTGGTACTCGGCGGCGGAGACGACGAGCAGGTCGTACTCCAGGGCGAGTTCGGTGCGCACGACGCCGGGTTCGGGGGTCGAGGCGTCGGCGTAGACGGTGGAGGTGAAGCCGTGCGCGCCCGCCGGGGCGGCGAGGGCGGGCAGGACGAGGAGCGAGACGAGAGCGGTGAGCGCGGACACGGCCGCGACGGTCAGAGAGCGACGCACGCGGGGCACCATCCACCACGGGGATGAACGGTCCGCGAACGACCGGCGAACAGACACGGAGACAGAGAAGAGCGAGCCGGGACCGGCATCCCGGTCCCGGCTCGCGACAGCCCGCGTCAAGCGGCTACAGCGTCGGCACCAGCACCGTCATCAGCTCGCCCGACCCCAGGTGCACCAGCGCCTTGCCCGGCGTCACCTGCGTCGAGACCGCCGAGCGGGGCAGGCTCGCGCCGACGAGGTCGCCGTCGAACCGGTCCTGCGGGCTGAGCAGCGCGCCGCGCCGGCTCTTCTTGACGTCGACCTGCCAGCCGGAGAAGCCGCTCGCCACCTCGGAGGCGTCGCCGCCGAGGATCAGGCCGCGCCGGTTGTCGGCGGCCGTGCGCAGGTACGCGCGCAGCCAGGACTTGGCGGGGACGTCGGCGACCAGCTCGCCGTCGTCGACGACGAGCACCACGGGCTCGCCGTCGGGGGCGAGGTGCGGCACCAGGTCCTCCTCGGTGATCTCCGTGCCGGTCAGGACGGCGCGCACGCCCTCCCTGCCCTCGAGGTCGCGCAGGATGCTCGGGCGTGGCGCCAGGATGACCACCTGGGTACCGCCGCGCAGCAGCGACTCCGTCATGACGGCGAGCATGGTGGACCGCCCCGACTTGGAGGGTCCGCCCACCAGGAACGCGGGCGCGTCCCCGGCGAGGTCCATGCCGAACGCGGTCAGGTCGTCGCCGCCGACGCCGAGCAGCGCCCACATGGGCTGCGCGGCCTCGGGACCGACGTACTGGTACGCGGCGTCGACCGTGATCGTCGAGGGCAGGTCGTCCACGCGGAAGGGGCCGGTGCCGGGCACCACGTCCTCCCGCTCGCGGACCGTGGCGGCCAGGAGGCGCGCGGCGCTGGTCTGGGCGCGACCCGACGGGTCGTCGCCGAGGATCGCCACCTGCACCTCGAGCCCGCTGCCCGACCGGAACGCGCGGCCCGGCTGGATCTCCTCGGGCAGCTTCTTGTGGTCGATGCCGACCATCCCGTAGTCGAACTTGTCGGTGAGCCGCAGCACCAGCGCGTCGTCGGTCAGCACGCTCATCCGGCTGGAGAGCAGGCTGCGGTCGCCGGACACGAGCAGGTGGATGCCCGCGCTCGCGCCGTCGCGCAGGAGCTCCTGGACGATCTCGACCAGCTTGCCGCTGTCGACCTCGCCGTAGGTGCTCATGAAGCTCTCCCAGCGGTCGATCAGCACCAGCACGCGCGGCAGGCGGGTGCCCGGCTCGGCGAGCTCACGCTGCTCGGTCACGCTGGCGAAGTTGCCGGCCGCGAGGACCTGCTGGCGCCGGCCGAGCTCGGCCTGCAGGCGCGTGAGCAGGCGCTTGGCCCGCTCGGCCTGTCCGCGCTGCACGACGGCGCCGGTGTGCGGCAGCTCGTTGAGCACTGTCAGCGCGCCGTTGCCGCAGTCGATCGCGTACAGGTGCAGGTCGGCCACCGACATCTGGCTCGCCGCGGCGAACGCGCTGGTGCGCAGCACCGTCGAGCGCCCGCTGCCCGGCGCGCCCACCACGTAGCGGTGTCCGAACTCGTCCAGGTCGATCACGGCGGGCCCCTGCCGCTGGTCGGACGGCGAGTCCTCCAGCGCCCAGGCGAACTGCGACTGCGGGCTCGGCTGCACCAGGCGGCCGAACGGCAGCAGGTCGGGCAGCGCGGGCAGCCACGGCCGCCGCGGCTCGTCCCAGCCACCCACGCGTGCCGTCTCCCGCAGCGTCTCGACCAGCGCCGCGAGGTCGGTCTCGACGTCCTCGCTGCGCTTGACCCGGGGGCGGCTGGGCACCGGGGCGCCCAGGTCGGTCACGGGGATCCGCGCCACGAACGGCGCCTCGACCTGCCCGGCGTCGGACAGCGACAGGCGCCGTCCGCCCACGCGTGCCGACTGGAACGGGACCAGCGACGAGTGCCCGAGCCGGGCGTAGGCGCGGCCGGGCTGCGACTTGGCGATCTCCGCGGCCTCGTTCGCGTCGATGACGTCCTTGGACTCGCTCTTGTCCGTCATCCGCAGCGCGATGCGCAGGTTCGTGTTGGCCCGGATCTCCGGGGAGATGACGCCGGACGGGCGCTGCGTGGCGAGGATGAGGTGGATGCCGAGCGAGCGGCCCCGCTGGGCGATGTTGACGAGGCCGGTGACGAAGTCGGGCAGCTCGCGCACCATGGACGCGAACTCGTCGATCACGATCATCAGGCGCGGCAGCGTGGGGCCGACGTAGCCGCGACCCTGCGCGTCGAGGTAGTCCTCCAGGTCCTTCGCACCGGCGGCCGCCAGCACGTGCTCCCGGAAGGTGAGCTCCGCGCGCAGCGAGTCGAGCGCACGCTCGACCAGGTGCGTGTCGAGGTCGGTGACCATGCCGACCGTGTGGGGCAGCTGCTCGCACTGGCTGAACGCCGCGCCGCCCTTGTAGTCGACCAGCACGAAGTTCATGGTCTCCGGCGTGTTCACCACGGCCAGCGAGGCGACGACGGTCTGCAGGAACTCGGACTTGCCGGAGCCGGTCGTGCCGCCCACCAGGGCGTGCGGCCCGTCGCGCACCATGTCGAGCACGAACGGCCCGTCCAGGGACACGCCGACGACGGCCGCCGTGCTCCCCTTGCCGCTCGTCGAGATCATCCGCCACCGCGCCACCATCTGCTCGGCGTCGACCTCCTCGATGTCGAGCACCTCGACGAGGCGTGCCGAGTCGGGGATCAGGCCCTCGCCCTCGCTGGCCGTCACGTCGTGCACCGCGGCGACGGCGCGGGCCACGGGCTCGTACCAGTCGTCCTTCACCTCGTCGACCAGGATGGTGCGCAGGTCGTCGGCGTCCTGCCGGCGCAGCGTCATGCCGCCGTCCACCCGGGCGAGCGCCACGACGGTGCACTCCTCCGGCAGCAGCTGCTCGTCGCCGTCCAGGCAGACGACGCTCACGCCGACGCCGGGGCCGTCGCGCAGGATGGACACGACGCCGGGCAGGGCGCGCAGGCGGCGGGCGCCGTCGAGCACCACGACGACCTGCGGGCCGGACATGACCTTGCCGCCGGCCCCCTCCATGGCGGCCCGGCGCTGCGTGATCAGGGAGTTCACCTCGGCGACGCGGGCGGCGAGGGTGTCCGTCGTCGTGCCGATCAGGGCGACGGCGTCCTGGCCGAACGCCGGACGCGCGTGCGGCAGCCAGGCCGCCCAGGCCCAGTCCTGCACGTGCTCGGAGCTGGTCAGCACGTAGACCTGCACGTCGCGCGGGCTCTGCAGCACCCCGAGCTGGCCCACCATCCAGCGGGCCCGGCGACGCGGCCAGTCCCCCGGACCGGCGAGGCCGACCACGCCGGCCTCCTTGAGCGACACCGTGACCGGGACGGACCGGACGGTCGCGCGGGTCTTGCGGCGGTGCTCCGGCTCGGCGCTGTCCTCGACCTCGACCTGGCTGGTGGCGTCGGCGAGCCCGAGCCGGACCGTGAGGTGGTCGCTGTCGGTGCTCCGGCGCTCCCAGAGGCGCCGCGTCGGCGTGGTGGCGATCAGGCGCAGCTCGGCGGCACCCGGGCTGGAGACCCGGCGCCGGTGCTGCTCGCGCCGCACCGCGTCCAGCACCTCCTCCTCCAGCGCCGCCCGCTCCTCGGCGTGCTGCTTGAGCCGTTCCTTGTGCGTGGTCACGCCGTTGCGCTTGGACATCCACCAGTTGCCCCAGCCCATCAGCGGCGAGGCCAGGGCGAAGAACAGGTAGTACGGCTGCTTCAGCGCGATCGCCATCACGATGCCCAGCACCGCGGGCATGGCCATGCCGAGCCACGGCAGCGGGTTGCGGCTGGGCGCCGCCGGCTCGGCCGGCAGCCGGAAGTGCGTCGCCGGCATCGGCGGCAGCAGGCGGGGCGGCCGGTTGTAGTCCAGGTGCCCCGGCTCGGTCGCGGGCCGCAGGTCGGCGTCGGGCCGCGTGGCCGGCTGGACCGTCAGCACGCTCGGGCCGATCCGGAGCTGCGTGCCCGCGGGCCACGGCGCGTCGTCCTCGCCCAGCGGGTCCTCCGACCGGTCCAGGTGGACCAGGCGGCCGACCGAGCGGGGGTCCGGCATGCGCCGCACGCGCACGGCGCCGTCCAGGCCGACGACGACGGCGACGGCGGCGAGACCGCCCTCACGCGGCTCGTCGACCCGGACCCGGCCGTCGGGACCCACCTGCAGGATCGACTCGCCGACGCCGAGCCGGGCGACCGCGCCCGTGCCGATGCCGCCCGTGACGCACAGGTCGACCGGGCCGCCCGCGAAGCCGTTCCCGATCCCGGGCTCGGTGAACGTGACGACGGCCCCGTCCCGGACGCCGGAGTCGGCGACGAGCAGCTCGGCGCCCGGCGCGGTCCCGGTCGTGGTCGTGGTCGTGGTCGTGGCCGTGGTCGCGGCGCCGTGCACGGAGCGGTCCTGCACCCCGTGGCCCTGGACGGCGCTGCCGTCCACGTACATGGTGCTGCCGCGGGGCGCGCCCACCTCGGCCGCCAAGCGCTCGGCCAGGTCGGCCGCCTTGGTGCGCTCGTCCAGGTCCAGGGACAGGAGCGTCTCGCGCGCGCCGTGGCGCACGGTGATCAGAGCGTGCATGTCATTCGCCTCCCCGCCGCACGGCGGTCTGCTCGTCGAAGCGCACGTCGGGCAGGAACCCGCTGCGCAGCCAGCCGTCGTCCCCCGCGGTGAAGCGCCACTTCGCGGACGGGGCCTGGCCGAGGACGATCACCACCCAGGTGAACTCCGGGCCGGCGAACCGGGCCGCGAGCAGGTCCTGCTGCGCCGCGGACGGCGCCTGCGAGAGGACCAGCACGCCGCCGTCACCCACCTCCAGCTCGGGCAGCACCTGCTCGATCCCTGCCAGGTGCTCCACCTGCTCGGGCCGGGGCAGGCCGTTGCCCACCATGACCACGCGCGGGTCGTTCGACCACGGGTTGCCCGTCAGCTCGCCCAGCCAGCGGCGCAGCACCTCGTGCCGCACCCTCGTGGGGCCGTCCAGGCTGATCACGCCGCGGGCCACGGAGAAGTCCACGAGCACCCGGCCCGTCTCCCCGATCCCCAGGTTGACCAGCCGCGCGAACCGGGTGGTCGGGTTCTCCGACGCCGCCCCGGACTGGAGCTTCGCCAGCGGCGCGGACCAGCTCTGCCCGTCCTCGCTCACCTGCCACGGGGCCGGGGCCGGGGAGGCCGGGTTGGTCAGCCGCAACCGCAGCGAGCTGCCCTCGATGAACACCCCGGTCGTGCCGGGTATCTCCAGGCCGTCGCGCTCGCAGGCCGCCATCAGCACACGCAGCGCCCGGTCGACGGTCCACGCCGCCGAGGTGTCGGTGCGCAGCAGGCTGTCGTCGAAGGGCTCGTGCCGCTTGCGCCGGCGCACCAGCCACAGCGGCACCAGCCCCAGGAGCGCGAGGAGCACCAGCCCGCCGACGACCAGCAGGACCGGGACGACGGGCACGGTGAAGGCCGCGTCCGCGGCCCCGGCCACGTCGCCGGTCGACGCCGGGGCCGCGGTCGGTTCGAGCGAGGGCGTGGCCGACGGCGAGGGGGACGGCCCCTCGTACCCCGGCAGCGGGCCGAACTTCAGGCCCTTGCCGACGGCGTCCTTCGGCATCCGGAGCACCCAGCCGGGCGTCAGGGTCCTCGGGTCGGTCAGGTACTCGCCGTCGGGCTGCCGGTGCCCCTCGGTCAGCGCGGCGATCTCCGGCCAGCGCTCCCGGTCGCCCAGGAACCGCTCGGCGATGTCGTTGAGCTTCTCGACGTTGTCGTCGGGCGTCGCCCGGACCACGTAGTACAGCACCGAGCCCGGCGGGCCGCTGCGGCTCGGCACGGGCGTCGGCGTGGGCGTCGGGGTCGGGGTGGCCTCCGCCTGCTGCGTCACGCTCGGCCTCGGGTCCGGCTTCTTCGGCGACGGCGTCGGGGTCGGCGTCGGCTCCGGCTCGCCGTAGACCCGCATCTCCCAGATGGAGTTGCCCGCCGTGCCGACGCGCGCCCCGGAGTACATCCGCACGAAGCGGCCCTCGCCGAGGATGTTGATCACGTCGTTGCCGCCGTCGCCCGGGCCGAACCAGTGCGTCTCCCAGGACTCGCCGTCGTTCGACAGCTCGATCCGGTAGTCCGTGGCGTAGGAGACCTCCCAGTCGATCTCGACCCGGTGCACGGTCGTGGACCGGCCCAGGTCGATCCGGATCCACTGCGGGTCGCTGAACGCGCTCGACCACCGGGTGCTCGGGTTGCCGTCCACGGCCTGGCGCGCGGGGAACTCGGGCTTCTCCAGCGACGACGCGACGGCGGGCCTGCCCTGCGAGAGCAGCACCGGGTCCTCCGCCGCCCGCGCCGGCGCGACCCCCGGGAGAACGGTGCCGACGAGCGTGACGAGCAGCGCGGTCACCAGGGTCGTCGCCAGGACGCGGCGCGCGACCCCTGTCAGTCGCTCACTCACCGGCCCGTCGCACCGCCGTCTGCTCCGTATAGCGGACGTCGGGCAGAAAGCCGCTGCGCAGCCAGCCGTCGTCGCCGGCGGTGATCCGCCACTTCGCCGACGTCGACTCGCCGAGCACGATGACCACCCAGGCGAAGCGCGGGTCGGCGAACCGGGCGGCCAGCAGGTCCTGCTGCGCCACCGACGGCGCCTGCGACAGCACGAGCACGCCGCCGGCGGTCGCGTCGAGCTCGGGGATCACCTGCTCGATCGCCGCCAGGTGCTCGACCTGCTCCGGCTGCGGCAGGCCGTTGCCCACCATGACCACGCGCGGGTCGTTCGACCACGGGTTGCCCGTCAGCTCGCCCAGCCAGCGGCGCAGCACCTCGTGCCGGGCGCGGGTGGGACCGTCCAGGCTGATGACGCCGCGGGCGCGGGCGAAGTCGACCAGCACCCGGCCGGTCTCGGCCACACCGATCGTGACCAGCCGCGAGAACTGCGCGGTCGAGGCCTCGCTGGCGGGCGCCGCCTGCAGCCGCGCCAGGGGTGCCGACCAGCTCTGGCCGTCCTCGTTCGCCACCCACGGCTCGGCCGCCGGCGAGACCGGTCCGGCCAGCCGCAGCCGCATCGCGCCGCCCTCGATGAAGACGCCGGTGACGCCCGGCACCTCGACGCCGTCGCGCTCGCACGACGCGAGCAGCACCCGCAGGGCGCGGTCCACCATCCACGACGCCGACGTGTCGGTGCGCAGCAGGCTGTCGTCGAAGGGCTCCGCGCGGCCGGAGCGCGAGCGGCGCACCGCGTAGACCACGAGGAGCACGAGGGCCGCCGCGACCACGGCGAGGCCGATGCCGATCAGCACGGGCTCGAGCCCGGACCCGCCGGTGGACTGCTCATCCGGACCGGCCGCGCCGGCCGGGTCCGTCGCCTCGGTCGGGGCGTTCTGCTCGGGCGGCGCGCTCGGGCCCGGGAGCGGGCCGTTCTGCAGGCCCTCGCCCTTGGCGTCCTCGGGCAGCTGGAGCACCCAGCCGACCGTCACGGTCTCCGGGTCGGTGAGCTTGCCGCCGTCGGGCTGCGTGCGGCCCTCGTTCAGCTCGAAGATCTCCGTGTACCGCTCGCCGTCGCCCAGGAACCGCTCGGCGATCCCGTAGAGGAACTCCGGCTCGCCCTCGGGCGTCGTCGCGATCACGTAGTAGGGCACGGACGGCGCGACCGACGCCTCGGGCGACGGGCTCGCCTCGCCGGCGCCCGCGGCGGGCCCCGTCGGCAGCACGCCGGTCTCGATGCCCTCGCCCGCAGCGTCGTCGGGCATCTGGAGGACCCAGCCCGGCAGCAGGACGGTCTCGTCGACCAGGGCGTTGCCGTCGGGCTGCGTGCGGCCCTTGTTCAGCTCGAAGATCTCGCTGTACCGGTTGCCGTCGCCGAGGAACCGCTGGGCGATGTCGAACAGGAACTCCTGCTGGCCCTCCGGCTTGGCGGGGACCACGTAGTACTTGACCTTCTCGCCGTCCTTCGTGGCCGTGGCGAGCTTGTCAGCCGCGAGGTCATGAGTGGCGAAGCCGTGGGCGGCGAAGCCGTGCGCGGCAGGGCCGGCGTGGACCGTGGTGTGGGCTGCGCCCACGAGAACGGGACCCGTGCTGGCCGCCTGCGCGGCGGCCGCGAGAGGAACCGTGACGGCTGTCGTGAACAGGGCCGCCGCTGCGAGAGCGGCGGCGATGCGGGGTGCGTGCTGCACAGTTGCTCCGTCTTCAGATGTGTCGCGCTCCAGGGTGAGCCGCGTCAGTCAGGGGTGGTGCGCCGGGTGGTTCAGGCCCGGGTCGTGCAGGGTCGTTCAGGACGTCGCTCAGGGTCGTTCAGGAGGTCGCTCAGGCCGAGCCGGGAACGCTGCGTTCCGGCAGCTTGAGGGGGTTCGTGCCGGGGCCGGCCCAGCGGAACGTCGTCATCACGGCGTCGAAGAAGAGCACCATGGCCTCGGCCAGGCGCTCCGTGTTCTCGCTGTTCCAGATCGTGGTGAACGACAGCACCAGCCACTCGCCGTCGGTCTCGTCCCGGGAGACCGCGTACAGCACCTGCCGGGTCGACAGCTCCAGGTCCTCGCTCTTGACGCCGTGCTCGGTGTGCACCACGCGGACGCCGGGGCGGCCGTCGATCTCGACCAGCTCGCTCTGCTCGTACCCGTCGCTCAGGATGCTGGTGACGATCCGGGTCGGGTCGGTGCCGACGTCGCTGACCACCTCGATCTCCGCGATCGAGCCCGGGACGATCACGCCCTCCATGGGCTCGGTCGGCAGGTAGACCGCGCCGGTGCCGGCGTCGCGCGCCTGGCCCAGCGTCTTGTGCAGCTCGTCGCGCAGCATGTGCCGGAACGGCTCGGCCTTGTCACGGGGCAGGGAGTCCGGGAGGGACCGGGCGACGACCTGCTCGACCGCCTCGTCCAGCTCGCGCTGGCGGCCCTCACCCGTCGGGAACCGGGCCCAGCCGGGCGGCAGGAGCATCACCCAGGCGTCGGTCGGCTTGCCGCCCGGCCGCCCGGGGTTCTCGCTCGCGGGAGCCTGGCTCGCGGGGGCCTGACGCACAGGATTCTCGTTCACGGGACTCTCGCTCACGGTTCGCTCCGGATGATCTTCACGGCCGGCAGCAGGCCGACGAGCGTGTCCAGGATCGTGGGGACGAGCACGAGGTCCTGGCTGCGCCAGATCAGGGCCGTGTCCACCACGGTCTCCGGGTGCTCGGTGCGCCGGCCGACGGCGACCGTCACCCAGGCACCGCCCGCCTCGTCGATGTCCACGCGGGTGACCTGGATGCCGTCGCCGTCGGGCAGCTCGGGGTACTCGATGCTCGGCGGGTTCACCGGGTTGCCGCCGGTCGCGCCGAGCACGGTCATGAGTGCGTCGTCCGACTCGTCCGGGTCCATCATGCCGACGGTGACGAGCACCGGGACGGGGCCGCGGTCCAGCAGGCCGAGGCCCGCGACCGCCCGGGCGCCCTCGGTCGCCGCCCCGTCGGCGAACGCCACCAGGCTCGCGACCGTCTGCGCCAGCGAGTCGCGGACGAGCTCCACGTGGCCGGCGTCGGGCTGCGCCGTCCCGCCGTCCGCTTCCTCCGGCAGGAACGACGTGAGCAGGAGCTCGACGGCCTCTCCCTGCCACGCGCCCACCGTCTCGGCGGGCTCGGTCACCGTGGAGGGCACGACCAGCCAGCCGGCCGGCGGCTCGATGGTCCAGGTCCAGTCCTGGACGCCGACGCCGCTCATGCCGGCCCCCTACGTCTCGTCGCACACAGCGGAGTCGCACACGAAGTCGCAAACACTGAATCGGCTCCTGGCTCAGGTGGTGAGGTGGTTGTACTCGTAGTCGGTCTCCCCGGTCCAGTCCCCGCGGCGGTCCTCGCCCGGGAAGCTCGTGGGCGGCACGGCGCCCCAGAGGCCGCTGATGAGACCCGACAGCATGGCACCCGGACCGGCGACGTAGATCCACGGCTTGATCGTGAACTTCGCGCCCCACAGGCCGAGCAGGCTGAGCTCCTTGAGCCCGCCGAGGCCGAGCGCGCCGCTGAGCGACCAGGACTTGATCGGGGACACGATCGAGGCCCAGCCGGGCAGCTTGTTCGTGATCATGATCGAGATCTTCTGCAGCTGCATCGGCTTGATGATGAAACCGCCCAGGGTGCCGATGAACGTGCTCGAGCCACCCTTGCCGGCGAGCACCGCACCCTGTGCCGCCTTCACCGACGCCGTGATCGACTTCGCGACCACCATGCCGACGCCGGCCGCCGCGACGCCGATGACACCGAGGATGACGCCCATCCAGCTCGCCTCGCCCTGGGCCGCGAGCACGATCGAGGCGACCAGGCTCACGACGCCGACGATCAGGCCGGCCAGCGCCAACGCCCCCACCCCGGGCAGGAGGATCGCGAGCACGGCGAGCGCCATGCCGATGTAGCCGAGGATCTCGACCAGCCCCTTGAGGAACTTGTTGAACCCGTGCACGAAGGCTTCCCAGCCGCTGTGCTTGAGCCCGTCGTCGCCCCAGTTCTCCTTGATCTTGGCGGCCGCCCGCTCGGCTGCCGAGTCGAGGGCCGACATCGCGGCGACGGCGATGGCCTTGGCCGCCGCCAGCTCGCCCTTGGCGCCCTCGATCTTGTTCGACCGGTTCTGGGACTCCTGCTTCTCCTGCTCGGTGAGCGGCGGCGCGTCGTCCGGCCGGTCCGCGTTCACCGGGTCCGGCAGGCCCTCGGCGCCCTTCTGGGCCGCGGCCGCGTCCTCGGCCTTCGCCAGGGCCTTGCCCGTCTCCGAGCGCGCGGTCTCCAGCTCGGGACGGTAGGCCTCCAGGGCGGCGCGGACGTCGTCGTACCGACCTGCGGCGGCGGCGAGGTGCTCGTGGCTCTCCCCGGCGCGTCCCCGCATGGCGTCGGCCGCCTCACCCTTGAGCAGGGTCTCGTCGCCGTCGCCGATCTTCTTGAGGAGCGCCGCCTGCGTGGTCATCATCTCGGCGATGTCCTTGTAGTGCTTGATCACCGCATCCAGACCGGACGCCTCGGCCGGAACAGGGTCGTCGTCGTAGTCCAGCAGATGCCACTCACCCACGCGGGCGGCGCTCATCCGGCCTCCTCATAGTTCGGGCCTGGCCGCGCCGTCCGGCGGCGACCAGGTCTTCGGGTCTGTCGAGCCTCGGGTCCGTCGGCTCAGCTCTCGGGCGTGAGCGACTTCTCCAGCTCGATCTCGGTGTTGTTCCAGGTCTCGGCGGCCTTCTCCATCTTGTCCTGGAGGTCCTTGAGGTTTTCCTGGAGCTTCTCCCGCTTGACCCACCAGCTGTCGACGAAGTCGCCCATGGCGTTCTTCACCGTCCTGTGACCCCAGAGGTCGCCGTCGTCCCAGAGCTCTTTCATGTTCTCGAGCTCATGGAGCACCGACTTCAGCTGCTCGGCAGCTTCGTCGACGGCGATCGAGGTAACGACGAGGTCGGCCATCTGACGACTACTTGTTCAGCGCGTTGGCGAGTTCCTCGTCGGTCTTGCGGAGCGCCTCGGCGGCCTGCTTCAGGTACTCACCGATACCGGTCAGACCCTCCATGACCTGCTTGCCACCCTTGTCGAGCTCCTTGTAGGACTCGTCGAAGCGCTTGGAGGACTTGTCCGTCACGTAACCGTCCTGCACCAGGTTGTCCACCATCGAACGCAGCTGGTCCAGCTTGTGCTGCATGTCGTCCGCCTCCTGCTTCATGCGCTGGGAAGCGTCCTCCATCTGCTGGAAGGTCACATTGATGTTGGCCATGATCGGTCCTCTCGGGTTGCCTCGTGGAAAACAGGGCGATCGTACATGAACCGGACACCCCTGGGGTGAATCTTCGGGTAATCCCTTACGCGGATCCGGGGACCCTTCGTCCGGGCAGGTGCCCGGGGTTCGAACCGGGTCCGGTCCAGCGGAACGTGGCCATGACGGCGTCGAAGAACTCGACCAGTGTCTCGGCCAGCCGCTCGGTGTCCCGGCTGGTCCAGCCGGTGCTGAAGGACAGGACCAGCCAGTCGCCGGCCGCCTCGTCCCGGGAGACGACATACGTCACCTCACGTGTGGAGCGTGCCGGCCGACCGCCCTCTCGGTGCACATCGTGCCCGGTCCGCACGACCCGCGCACCCGGACGTCCGTCCAGGTCAACCGCCTCACACGTGTCGTGGGTCCGGCCCAGCACCCGCTCCGCGACGTCGGCGGGGCTGCGCCCCACCTCGCCGAAGAGCTCGGTCTCGGTGATCGACGCCGGGACGGCGATGCCCGCGATCGGGACGGTCGGGAGGTAGACGGCTCCGGTGCTGGTGCCGATGCTGGTGCCGGTGCTCGTGCCGGTGCTCGTGCCGGCGAGCGCCACGCGGAGCGCGGCCCGGAGCAGCTCCCGGTGCGCCGCGACGCCGGTGTCCTGCGGACCGCCGCCGAGCGCCCGGTCCTCCGGCAGCGCACGGGCGACCACCTCGTCGACGGCGGCGTCGCGCTCCTTGCCGCGCCCCTCGCCGAGCGGGAACCGCGCCCATCCCGGGGGCAGGAGGAAGGCCCAGGTGTCGGTCGGCGTCGCCGGCGATCCTGCGGCCGGTCCTGCTCCGGGCCCCGTTGCCGGTCCTGCCGCGGGCCCGGTCATGCCGCGGCCCGGTCGATCCGTACGGCCGGCATGAGCTCGTCGAGCAGCTCCACCATCGCCGCGCCGAGCACGAGGTCCTGGGTGCGCCAGACCAGCACCGTGTCCACCACGGCGTCCGGGTGCTCGGTGCGGCGCCCCAGTCCCACGCTCATCCAGGCGCCCCCGCTCTCCTCGCCGATGTCGAGGCGGATCACCCGCACCCCGTCGCCGTCGGGCATGTCGGGGTACTCGACGGCGGGTGGCGCCGCCGGGTGGCCGCCCGTCGCGCCGAGCGCGGCCAGGAGGTCGTCGTCGGGCGCGGCCGGGTCACTGATCCCGACGGCGACGAGCACCGGGACCGGGCTGCGTCCCAGCACCCCGAGGGCCGCGACGACGCGATGGTCGCCGGGGGCCATGCCGTCGGCGAACTCCCGGAGGTTCGCCACCGAGATCGCGGCCAGCTGGTCGAGCTGGGCGCGTGCGTCGTCGTCCAGCTCGACCGGCGTGCCCGACTCGTCGGGTACGGGCTCGAGCGACTCCCGCACGACCGCCCTGGCCCCGCGCTCCCAGGCGGCGAGGTCCTCGGCGGCCCCGGTGATGCCGCCCGGGACCTCCAGCCAGCCGTCGGGCAGGTCCAGCCGCCACTCCCAGGACGCCGCCAGGGCACGGGACGGGCTGGTCGTGCGGGTCGTGCGGGTCGTGCGGGTCGTGCGGGTCGTGCGGGTCGTGCGGGTCTCCGGTGTCCTCATAGGCCCGTCTGCTCCGAGTAGAGGCCGCTGTAGTCGGCGTCGCGCCAGCCGTCGAGGCTCCAGCGCGGGTCGGTCGGGTTGAAGTTCGACGGGTTGATCAGGCTGAACGGCCGCATGGACCAGCCGAACGTGTACGAGACGGGGCCGATGTACATCCACGGCTTGATGGCGAACCCGGTGATCCCGAGCTGACTGAGCGCCGCGTTGATCTTCTGCACGTCCTTGATGTCGCTGATGCCGATCAGCCGGTCCCAGCGCCACGGGCCGCCCTTGACAGCGGCCAGGAAGCGGCTCGAGTCGTTCTTGAACCACGCGCCGAACTTGCTGAAGTCGCCCTTGACCCACGCGTTCGGCTTGCCGATCTGCCACCAGCCCGGTGACACGCGCGTGGTCTGGATGAAGTTGCCCCAGTTCGTGAACGGCTTGATCTGGGCCCCGAGCTTGCCGGTCATGAACCGGTCGAACGGACGCATCGGGTTCTTGGAGTAGATGGCCAGCCGGCTGGCGAGGCTGTTCAGCTCCTTGATCGCCCCCGGTGTGAACTTCACCTTGGAGCCGAGCTGGGCCGCCTGGATGGTCTTGAGCGAGCCGGCCATCTTGGCCGCGACGCCGATCAGGCCCAGGCTCAGGATGCCGATGATGACACTCAGCCAGCTGCCCTCACCCTGCACGGCCAGGATGAAGCTCGCCGCGACGGAGACCACGGTCGCGATCACGCTCAGCAGCGTGAGCATGCCGAGGCCCGGGATGAGGATGCTGAGTATCGCCAGCGCCATCCCGATGTACATCAGGATCTCGACCAGCTTCTTGAGGAACTTGTTCAGCTTGTGCAGGAACGCTTCCCAGCCGCTGTGGTGCAGGCCGTCGTCGCCCCAGTTCTCGCGGATCTTGTTCGCGGCGGCGGTGGCCGCGGCGTCGAACTTGACCATGGCTGCCCGCGCCTTGGCCTTGGCCGCCTCCAGGTCGCCCCTGGCCTCGTTGATCTTGCCGGCGCGGCTCTCGGACTCCTGCTTCTCCTGGTCGGTGAGCGGCGGCGCGTCGTCCGGCCGGTCGGCGTTCACCGGGTCGGGCAGGCCCTCGGCACCCTTCTGCGCGGCGGCCGCGTCCTGGGCCGCCGTCAGTGCCAGGCCCGTCTCCGAGCGTGCGTACTCCAGCTCCGGGCGGAAGGTGCGCAGCGCGTCCCGGATGTCGTCGTACCGGCCGGACGCCTTGTTCAGCGCGTCAGCACTCTCCCGGGAGCGCTTGCGCATGGCGTCGGCAGCCTTGCCCTTGAGCAGGGTCTCGTCGCCGTCGCCGATCTTCTTGAGCAGCTTGGCCTGCGTCGACATCGCCAGCGCGATGTCCTCGTAGTGCTTGATCACCGGGTCCAGCCCGGCCACGTCGGCCGGGACGGGGTCGGAGTCGTAGTCGAGCAGATGCCATTCCCCGGCCCGGGTGTCGCCCATCCTCGTCGTCCTCCTGCTGCTCGTCTGCTACTGGCTCGTTAGCTACTGCTCGTCGAACGACGCCGCGAGCTCGATCTCCAGGTCGTTCCACTGCTCCGCGGCCTGCGCCATCTTCTTCTGCAGGTCCGAGAGGTTGGTGGTCAGCTTCTCCCGCTTGACCCACCAGTCCTCGACGAAGTCGTCCATGGCCTTCTTGACCGTGTCGTGGCCCCAGACGGTGCCGTCCTCCCACAGCTTTCCCATGTTCTTGAACTCGTCGATGATCGCCGCCAGCTGCTCGGCGGCCTCGTCGACGGCGACCGACGTGACTACGAGGTCGGCCACGGGACTACTTGTTCAGGGCGTTCGCGAGCTCTTCGTCGGTCTTGCGGAGCGCCTCGGCGGCCTGCTTCAGGTACTCACCGATACCGGTCAGACCCTCCATGACCTGCTTGCCACCCTTGTCGAGCTCCTTGTAGGACTCGTCGAACCGCTTGGAGGACTTGTCCGTCACGTAACCGTCCTGCACCAGGTTGTCCACCATCGAACGCAGCTGGTCCAGCTTGTGCTGCATGTCGTCCGCCTCCTGCTTCATGCGCTGGGAAGCGTCCTCCATCTGCTGGAAGGTCACATTGATGTTGGCCATGACAGAACCCCTCGTGCGTTGGTCGTTCTCGGACGGACTCACGTACCCGGCAATCGTCATCAATGGGACTAACCGGACGGCGACGCCGGAGTGAACAGCGGGGGAACGGCACGCGGCATGGCGACGACGGGCCCGGGGATCACCCGGGACCCGTCGTCGGCGGCACAAAAAGTGGGTCTTACCTGCGCTTTTGCATGGACTTCAGCGGTGCCTCACCCTCGGCAGCGCCGTCAGCAGTGCACCAGGAACGGCCGGTCCTTGAACCGCCGGTCGAGGAACGTGATGACGCCGGGTGCCCCGGTCACCATCGTCGAGACGTGCTCGCCGAGGTGCCACTCCCACTGGACCTCCGCGCCGGCGGCGCAGTACTCGTCCCGCAGCGCCCTGGCCTGGCCCGGTGCCACGATCTCGTCGAGCGTCCCGTGGAAGAGGCGGATCGGGACGTCGGGCGGGTTGGCCCCGAGCCGGTTCTCGGCGAGCCGCGCCTGCCACTGCGGCGACCGGAGCGGGTTGGTCGAGGTGAACATCCCGATGTTCTGGAACGCGTGGGCGATCGTCGCCTCGACGCAGGCGTCCTTCTCCCGCTCGTACGTCGCGCGGCCCCGCTCGTTGAGGTACGACCCGAGATCGAGCTCGGGGTAGGCGGCGTCGAGCCCGTAGGCAGCGAAGAGGAGGAACCCGAACCCGACCTGGCCGTCGAGCCCGTCCGCGACCTCGCTGAGATCGGCGGGCACCCCGCCCGCGGCGACGCCGACCAGGTCGAGCTCCGGCGCGTACTCCGGCTGCAGCTCGCCCGCCCACATCGCTCCCCCGCCGCCCTGCGAGTACCCGGAGAACGCGACCTTGCCCCCGGCCTGCAAGCCGGTGGCCGGCAGGTTCGTGGCGGCACGCACGATGTCGATGACGGTGCGCCCCTCCGACTGCCCGACGACGTACGTGTGCCCGCCCGGCGTGCCCAGCCCCTCGTAGTCGGTCACCACGACCGCCCAGCCGGCCAGCAGCATCGGCTCGATGAAGGGCCGCTCGTAGTCGAGCCAGCGCGACGGCGCGCACGTGTCGCCGACGCCGCGCGTCCCGCTCGCCACGGACACGATCGGCCGCGGCCCCTCGCCCCGCCAGGGCGTGGTGGGCACCAGCACCCGGCCGGTCACCGGGATGTCCTGGCCGGTGGCGTTCGTCGAGTGGTACATCACCAGGTAGTTGCGGGCGCTGAGCTGCCGGGGCTCCTCGCGCCACCGCACCACCTCGCCGTTCGCGCCGTCGGGCAGGGGGGTCGGCGGGGTGTAGAAGTCGTCGAGCGGGACGGCCTGGTTCGGCACGACGGGGACGTCGGGCACGTCGGACACAGGGTTGGACGCCGGGTCGGCCTGGTCGGACGGGCCGGGCTGGTCGGACGGGCCGGACGAGACGGACGCGGCGCCGGGCTGGACGGACGGGTCGGACGGGTCGGACGTCGCCGCGGCCGGGACGGCGACCGCGGGCAGAGCGAGCACGGTCACGGCCGCGACGACGGCTGTCCAGCGCAGTCGAGCTCGACGCCGGACTGCCGAGGAAACAGCCCTGCGGCCCCTCTCGCGGACGGTGTCGGGAACGGCCTTCGGGATGGCGGACGACAGGTGCGAGACGTGCGAGTGGTGGACGAGCGGCATCGGATCTCCTCGGTGAGGTCCTCGGACGCTCGGCGTTGAGCGCCCGCACCCGCGAGCGGGCCGCTACTGACTCTAACCGCAATAGCACGGAGACAACAGCATCCGGACAGAAAAGTCCGCTCCCGGACCGGAGCCCAGCCATGCGGTCGACGGCTGGCACGCTGGCACGCACGGCTCAGCTGGCGCGCTCGGCCTGGGTAGCACGCTGGCTGCCCGCCCCCGGACCGCCGAGATCGGTCGGTTGCACCGAGGTCGGTCGTTCGATGGACCGATCTGGGTGCGACGGACCGATCTCGGTGCAACGGACCGAGGTCAGGAACAGTTGCCCGGCGATCAGCTGAGCTCAGCCGCGAGCGGCCCGCGGCTCAGCCCCGGGCGACCGCGGGGGCCGCCGACGCGGCCGTCTCGGCGCGCTCCACCAGGCCGGCGAGCAGCGCGGCGAACGGCACCAGCACCAGGTTGCCGAGCAGCATGGTGCGCAGGAACGGCAGGCCCGCCACGTAGCTCGCGAGCAGACCGTCCAGGGTCGACGGGTACATCCCGTCCAGCAGCCAGACGCCGAAGTTGGTCCAGGCGAAGAACCACAGCGAGCCGACGACGCCCACGCCGAGCGCCGCCGCGTACCGCCGGGGCCCGCGCAGGTGCCGCGCAAGGATCGCGCCGGCGCCCACCACGGCCCACGCCGACCAGGTGAACCACATGATCTGCGTGTTGCCGAGCACCGCGTCGCTCACCGCGACCACGGCGAACGGCACCACGGCCGCCCACCGGTTGCGGAGCAGGAGCACGGCGAGAAAGGTCGCCGCGGTGGCGATCTCCAGGTTCGGGGGCGCGCCGAGGCCGGGCGCCACCAGCCGCCACCCCACGGCGGCGGCCAGCACGAGCACCACGGTCGCGGGCCGCCACCAGCGGTGGGCCAGCTCCCGGACGGTCAGGTCACGACGCGCGGGTTCACGACGAGCGGGGTCACGTCGAGCGGGGGCACGCCCCGGCACCTCGCGGGCCGTCTCGTCGCGTCCGTCCGACGGCGGCGTCAGTACGTCTCGAGGGTCCACGTGATCTCCTGACCGTCCTCGGTCTCCAGCGCCCCGGCGCCGACCTGCGCGAGCTCGCCGTCCACGGCGAGCGACCAGAACTCGCTCTTCGAGTCGTCGGCGACCCGGCCGCCGATCGCGGTGACGAACGCGTTGGCGCCCTCCCCCGTGACCTCGGCCGACGGGTCGGCCTCCAGCAGCAGCTCCAGGGCGGTCGCGCCGGTCCGGCCGCCGTAGCTGAGGCCCTCGACCTCGCCCGACGCGTCGGTCGACAGCGAGGCCTCGGCAGACGGCGACGACTCGTCTGCCGACTGCTGTCCCAGCGTCGCCGAGACCATCGGCTCCGGCTCCGCCGCCGTACCGGCGCAGGCCGCGAGCAGGCCGGCGACGAGAAGGGCGGCCGCCGCGGAGGCGACGGTCCGGAGGGGATGGCGGGAAGTCGTGTTCACGCCGGCCAGTCTAGGTCGGCGTGCACACGACGGCGCCGCCGTCTCAGGCGCCGATCTCAGGCGTCGGACTCAGGCGTCGGACTCGGCCCGGTCTCAGGCGTCGATCCGCGACCGGTCGAGCTCGGCGGCCCCCGCGATGAGGAACTCCTTGCGCGGCGCGACGTCGGTGCCCATGAGGAGCTCGAAGGCCCGCTCGGCGGCCTCGGCGTGCTCCGCGGTCACGCGGCGCAGCGTGCGGTGGCGCGGGTCCATCGTGGTCTCCGCGAGCTGGTCGGCGTCCATCTCGCCCAGGCCCTTGTACCGCTGGATGTCCGGCTTGTAGCGCCGGCCCGCGCGGTCGAGCTTCTTGAGCGTGACGCCCAGCTCGGCCTCGGAGTACGTGTAGATGTACTCGTTCTTGCGCCGGCCGTTGCCGATCACCTCGACCCGGTGCAGCGGGGGCACCGCCGCGAACACGCGGCCGGCCTCCACCATCGGCTTCATGTAGCGGTAGAAGAGGGTCAGCAGCAGGGTGCGGATGTGGGCGCCGTCGACGTCGGCGTCGGTCATCATGATGATCTTGCCGTAGCGCGCCGCCTCGATGTCGAAGGACCGGCCGGAGCCGGCGCCGAGCACCTGGATGATGGCCGCGCACTCCGCGTTGCGGAGCATGTCGCTGATCGACGCCTTCTGGACGTTCAGGATCTTGCCGCGGATCGGCAGCAGCGCCTGGAAGTCGCTGGACCGGGCCAGCTTGGCGGTGCCGAGCGCGCTGTCGCCCTCGACGATGAACAGCTCGGACCGCTCGACGTCGTTCGAGCGGCAGTCCGCGAGCTTGGCCGGCAGCGAGGAGGTCTCCAGCGCGTTCTTGCGGCGCGAGATCTCCTTCTGCTTGCGGGCCGTGATGCGGGCGCGCATCTCGGCGACGATCTTGTCCAGGAGCAGCGAGGCCTGCGTCTTGCCGTCGCGGGTGGTGGAGGTCAGGCGGGCCTGGATCTCCTTCTCGACCACGCGGGAGACGATCTGGCGCACCGGGCCGGTGCCCAGCACCTCCTTGGTCTGGCCCTCGAACTGCGGCTCCGCGAGACGGACGGTGACCACGGCCGTGAGGCCCGCGAGCACGTCGTCCTTCTCGATGCGCTCCGCGCCGTCCTTGGTGGAGACCTTGAGCTTGCGCGCGTTGGTCTCCACGCCCTTGCGGATCACCTTGAGCAGACCCTGCTCGAAGCCCGTCAGGTGCGTGCCGCCCTTGGGCGTCGAGATGATGTTGACGAACGAGCGCACCTCGGTGTCGTAGCCCGTGCCCCAGCGCAGCGCGATGTCGACCTCGCACTCGCGCTGCACCTCGCGCGGCGACATGTGGCCGCGCTCGTCCAGCACCGGCACGGTCTCGGTGAAGCTGCCCGAGCCCTGCAGCACCCACGTCGCCGTGACGGGCGTGTCGGGGGCGAGGAACTCGACGAAGTCGGCGGCGCCGCCGGTGTGCTTGAAGGACTCCTCGTGCGGGCCGTTCTCGCCCGGCGTGCCGGGCAGGCCGCGCTCGTCCCGCACCACGATCTCGAGGCCCGGCACCAGGAACGTGGTCTGCCGGACGCGCGTGACCAGCTCGTCGTAGCTGAACACCGCGGACTTGGGGAAGATCTGCCGGTCGGCCCAGTAGCGCACGCGCGTACCGGTGCGGCCGCGCGGCACCTTGCCGACCACGGCGAGCTCGGAGTGGTCCACGAAGGGCTGGAACTGCGCGTCGGGGCTGGGACCGGACGCCGGGTCCAAGAAGTTGCCCGGCTCGCCACGGTGGAAGGTCATGCGGTGCGTCTTGCCGCCGCGGTCGACCTCGACGTCGAGGCGGGAGGACAGCGCGTTCACCACGGAGGCGCCGACGCCGTGCAGACCACCGGACGCCTGGTAGGAGCCGCCGCCGAACTTACCGCCCGCGTGCAGCTTGGTGTAGACCACCTCGACGCCGCTCAGGCCCGTCTTGGGCTCGATGTCGACGGGGATGCCGCGCCCGTCGTCCGAGACGGTCACCGAGGTGTCGGCGTGCAGCACGACGCCGATCTTCGTGGCGTGGCCGCCCAGGGCCTCGTCGACGGAGTTGTCGATGACTTCCCAGAGGCAGTGCATCAGGCCACGGGAGTCGGTGGTCCCGATGTACATACCGGGACGCTTACGCACCGCCTCGAGGCCCTCGAGGACGGACAGGTGGCGAGCGGTGTACGACTCGGACGTTGCGGTCACGGCGACAGCGTAGACGAGGTCACCGACAACCCACGTCAGGCGCCCCGCGACGTGGCCCGAACGCCCTGCGAACGGCTGTGTGACGCCAGTTTTCACCCCATGACGGAAATTACCCTTTCAGCGCAATTGGGGGCGGAACGGCACCAGAAGTGTGAGCGACGCCGCTATGCTCGCAGCGAACCGCCCACCCGGGCCGGCATGAACCGCGCGAGCGAATGGTTGGATGGAGATGTGACGACCTTGACGACCGAACCGCTCACCGCCCTCGACCGCTGCGACCGCTGCGGCGCGCAGGCCTACGTGCGCGTCGTTCTGCCCGTGGGCGAGCTGCTCTTCTGCGGCCACCACGCGCGCGCACACGCGTCCGCCTACGCGGACGTCGCCACCCATGTCCAGGACGAGACCGACCGGCTCCACGCGGAGCACGGCCAGGCCTGACACCCAGGCCGGACGACCACCGGACCACAGACGCCGACAGACCGACGCCGGCGGTGAGCCACCCCGAAGGGTGACCCACCGCCGGCGTCGTCATGTCCGGGCACGGTTCCGTTCGGGCCCGGCGCCTCAGCCCGCCGCGAGCTGCGCGACCTCCTCGGCGGTCAGGGCCCGGTCGAAGACCCGGACGTCGTCGACGTCCCCGCGCAGGTGGTCGACCTCGTTGCCCCCGTACTGGCCGCGGCCGATCACGAGCGGCCCCTGCGTCTCCGGTGCGGTGCAGACGTTCCTCGTGGCGACCCGCTCGCCGTCCACGTAGAGCGACAGCTCCCCCGTCGCGGCGTCGCGCACGCCCACCAGGTGGTACCAGCGGCCCGGCTCCGGCTTGGTGGGCGACAGCGCACGCGCGCCCACGAAGCTCATCGCCCAGCGCTGGTCCTGCCCGGAGTACTGGAGGAAGAACGCGCTGTTGCCGCCGGTGTCCTGGCTGACGACGGTCTGGAAACCGCCGTCGGCCACGTCCAGCCGCGCCCACGCCGAGACGCTGTAGGAGCCGTCGGTCCGCACCAGGGTCCGCCCCGTGTCGGCCTCGCCGGCGCCGTCGAACGACAGGGCGCCGCCCGCCACGCCGTCGGCCCAGGTGGTGCCCGTCAGCGTCGCGTCGGCGTCGCCGACGCCGTCCGCGGCCACGGTGCCCGTGCCCTCGTCGAAGCCCCAGGCGTGCACCCCGGCCAGCCCCGGGGTCCCGGGGTCGACGACGGGCGGTTCCGCGCCCGAGCCGTCCGCGCCCTCGATGATCGACTCGTTCACGGCGCGCACCTGCCCGAAGTCCATCTTCTCGACCTGCCGGTCGTAGGTGAAAAAGCCGTTGACCTCGTGCTCGACGTCCGTGATCTGCGTGTAGATCGACCCGCTGATGCCGCACTGCTGCGCGGCGATGAGCACGTCCTCCTGGTTCTCGACGTAGCGCCGGGTGAGCGTGGCGACGTCGGGCGTCATCTCGTAGGCGTGGCCGTCCTCGAACCACATGTGCCCGTCCACCTCGAGGCCGAACCCGCCGTGCTCGCCGTCGATCGAGGCGCGCGTGGCGTCCGGTACCGGCTGGGCGGGGCCCACGTACTGGTGCCAGTCGATGACGTCGCCCGCGCCGCTGTCCCCCAGCGAGTCGCAGCAGTTGACGCCGGAGTGGGCGTTGACGAGGCGGGTCGGGTCCTGGGCCTTGACCTCGCGGGCGATCCGCCCGGTCGCCTCCTGGGACCACTCGCCCCAGCCCTCGTTGAAGGGCACCCAGCCGATCACCGAGGTCCAGCTCGAGTTCTGGTCGACCATCTCGTGCAGCTCGCGCTCGAACCGTTCCTGCGCCTCGACCGGCGGACGGCCGGGCTTCATCGCCGGCATGTCCTGCCACACCAGCAGGCCGAGCCGGTCGGCGTGGTAGAACCAGCGGTCCGGCTCCACCTTGATGTGCTTGCGCACCGTGTTGAAGCCCAGCTCCTTGTGCTGCTCCAGGTCGAACGCGAGCGCCTCGTCCGTGGGCGCGGTGTAGATGCCGTCCGGCCAGTAGCCCTGGTCGAGCGTGGAGAGCAGGAAGACGACCTCGCCGTTGAGCGTGACGCGGTTGCGCCCGTCCGCGCCGGGCGCGATCCCGATCTCGCGCATGCCGAAGTACGAGCCGACCGTGTCGACGACCTTGCCGCGCGTGTCGCGGACGCGGACCTCCAGGTCGTAGAGGTACGGGTCGTCCGGCGTCCACAGGTGGGCGTGCGGCACGCGCACCGAGAGCGCGTCGCCCACGGTCCCGGCCGTCTGCGCCACGGCCTTGCCCTTCCCGCCCGCGCGGACGACGACGTCGACCCGCCTGCCGTCGGCCGCCGCGCTGCCCTCGACCGTGAGCGTGAGGGTGCTGGTGTCGACGTCGGTGGTCATGTCCAGCTTCGTGGCGTGGCCCGGCGCGACCGGCTCCATCCAGACGGTCTGCCAGATCCCGGACGCGCCCTCGTAGAAGATGCCGCGGTCCGGGACGTTGCGCTGCTTGCCGACGGGCTGCCAGGTCGCGTCCGTGCGGTCGGTGACCCCGACCAGCACCTCCTGCGGGCCCGACCTCGTGAGGGCGTCGGTGACGTCCGCGGAGAACCGGCCGTAGCCGCCCTCGTGGTGGGCCACCTCCTGCCCGTTGACCCAGACCGTGGCCGTGTGGTCCACGGCACCGAAGTTGAGCACGACGCGCTGGCCGCCGGTGCGCCAGGACGCCGGGACCTCGACCGTGCGGCGGTACCACATGTGGTCCTCGTGCCGGTCGACACCCGACAGCTCCGACTCCGTCGGGTAGGGCACCAGGATCTCCTCGGCGAGCGTCTCGCCGAACGGCGGGGCCTCCCCCTCAGCTGCTCCCGCGAACTCCCACAGGCCGTTGAGGTTCTCCCAGCGGTCGTGCGTGAGCTGCGGCCGTGGGTACTCCGGCAGCGCGTTGTCGGGCGTCACCTGCTGCGTCCACGGGGTGGGCAGGTGGGCGTCGCTGACCGGCCAGGTCGCCTGGGTCGCGGGCCGGCTGGCACCCGGGCTCGCGTCCGGGGTGGCGGCCGGCGCGGCCGTCCCCGGGACGACGGCGAGCACGGCGCCTGTGGCCAGGGCCGCGAGGGCCGCGCCGAGGCGACGTCGGGCGCGGCGGCCCGGACGAGGTCGGACGTCGGCTGGTGCGGGGCGGGCGGACGACGGGGTGTGGTGCGACCTTGCTAGCGACATCGGCGTCACCTTTCTGGTCCCGAACACGGTCGGCAACAGGGAGGCATCGTTGCCAGGGGCTACCGTAACGTCCGGCCGTCGCGCCGCCTACCCCACGTTCAGCTCATTCCCATCGCGCCCCTCGCGCTCATCACCGACGGGCTCACTTCCGCGCCGTGACCGTGTCCGCCCACGAGGCCCGGAACCCGAGCGTGGTGCGCCAGCCCTCCGCGGTCTTGGTCAGGTTCCGCGTGGTGCCCTGGACCGACACAGCCTGCATCGTCTTGATCTGGCCGCTGGAGTAGCGGGCCGTGACCTTGACCGACTTGACCCAGGCCAGGTCGAAGACGGCCTTCGCCTTCGTCTGCGTCAGCGTCCCGGTCCAGGACGTGTTCGGGTTGCCCGGCGCCTGCGCCGAGTAGGGGTCGGCGACGTGCGCGAGGTGGGACTGCGGGGCGGTGCCGAAGGCGTCCTGGTTGTTCGTGGTGCCCGAGTAGCTCCCGCCGCGGCCGGTCGAGGCGAAGTACGGCGTCTCGGCGATCTCGCCCGCGGGGTTGCGCACGATCGAGACGGTCGAGGCGGCGTCCTGCCGGGTGGCGTCCACGGCGGCGCGCCACGTCGAGCCCGCCTCGCCGCCCTCCTTCTTCCAGCCGGTGTAGTTCTGGCTGCTCGTGTCGTCGTAGAGGTGGCAGTCGCACGACGTCTTCAGGCCCGCCGTCTTGGCCAGGATGGCGTAGTTGCGCGCGACGATCGCCTGCGCCTGGAGCGCGGCGGCGCCGCCGTAGCCGCTCGTGCCCCACAGGGACGGCATCTCGTCGAGCCCGTAGAGGTACTCGTCGTTGAGAACCACCTGGTTGACCACGTTGGGCCGCGGGTTGGGACTGGTCAGCCGCAGCCGGCCGTGCCGGTAGCTGCCCTGCGCCCCGGAGACGGTCACGGTCCCGGCGGTACCGGCCCAGTAGTCGGTGCCGGTCCACTCGAGCCACAGCGTGCGGCGGGCGCTGATCGTCTGGCGCACCGTGCCGTTCTCGGTGATCTTGGCGGTCACGCCGGACGTCGTGCGGGCGATCGAGAGCTTGCGGGCCGAGGTGCCGGTGGCGAGCTGCGCCTGCGCGCCGTCGAGCAGCCGCCACGAGCCCGCGGACAGGCTGATCGTGGTGGTGGTCGGGTCGGCCGCCTTGCCGAGCACCTGGACGTCGATCGACGTCCGCGGGTTGTTGGCGGTGCCGACGGTCGCACCCGGGTAGTAGTAGCCCAGGATCTGCGCCGCCGTGCTACCCGTGCGCGCCATCTGGTAGGCGCCGTACTGGGCCATGCCCACGCCGTGCCCGTTGCCCGAGCCGGCGATCGCCCACGACCCCGGCACGACCGTCACCGTCAGCGTGGCACTGGTGGCCTTGACCGTCTTGAACCGGTACTTCGTGGTGACGGACGGCTTCACCGACGTCGTCGCCTTGCCGGTCGAGCCCGTGGTCACGGTCTTGATCCGCACCCAGGCACCGTCCCGGTACTGCTGGACGGCCACCGACGCGTTCTTCCGCGCGACGCCGTTGTACCGGTAGACCACCGAGAGGGTCTTGGCGGTGGCCGCCGTGGTCGTGGCCGTGCCGGACGCCGTCAGCGTGTACCCCGCCGCGGCGGCGGGGACGGCGGACAGGCCGACCGTGAGGAGCACGGCGGTGAGACACGAGACGAGGGCTGCCGCGAGCGTCCGGGCACGTCGTGCTCCGGGAGCGGCGCTGATCGAGGTGGACACATCGGGCACGCTCCCACACGAAGACGCCGGGCGGGTGAGCTTCCGCAGAAGTTCACCCGCCCGGCGTCAGTCCCGGTTCGTGCCCGGGATGGTGGTGGAGTCGCTTAGTCGAGGTAGTCGCGCAGCACCTGCGACCGCGAGGGGTGGCGCAGCTTCGACATCGTCTTGGACTCGATCTGCCGGATACGCTCTCGCGTCACGCCGTAGACCTTGCCGATCTCGTCGAGCGTCTTGGGCTGGCCGTCCTGCAGACCGAACCGCATGGAGACCACGCCGGCCTCGCGCTCCGAGAGGGTGTCGAGAACCTGGTGCAGCTGCTCCTGGAGCAGCGTGAACGACACGGCGTCCGCGGGGACGACGGCCTCGGAGTCCTCGATGAGGTCACCGAACTCGCTGTCGCCGTCCTCGCCGAGCGGGGTGCTCAGCGAGATGGGCTCGCGGCCGTACTTCTGGACCTCGACCACCTTCTCGGGAGTCATGTCCAGCTCCTTGGCCAGCTCCTCCGGAGTGGGCTCGCGGCCCAGGTCCTGGAGCATCTGGCGTTGGACGCGGGCCAGCTTGTTGATGACCTCGACCATGTGCACCGGGATGCGGATGGTGCGGGCCTGGTCGGCCATGGCACGCGTGATCGCCTGCCGGATCCACCAGGTAGCGTAGGTCGAGAACTTGTAGCCCTTGGTGTAGTCGAACTTCTCGACCGCACGGATCAGACCGAGGTTGCCCTCCTGGATCAGGTCCAGGAACAGCATGCCGCGGCCCGTGTAGCGCTTGGCGAGCGAGACCACGAGGCGGAGGTTGGCCTCCAGCAGGTGGTTCTTGGCCCGCTTGCCGTCGTGCGCGATCCACTTCAGGTCGCGCTCGAAGCGGCGCTGGTCCTTGTCGTCACGGTTGAACTCCGTGGTGGCGAGGCGCTCCTCCGCGAACAGGCCGGCCTCGATGCGCTTCGCGAGCTCGACCTCCTGCTCCGCGTTCAGCAGCGCGACCTTGCCGATCTGCTTCAGGTAGTCCTTGACCGGGTCGGCCGTGGCACCGGCGGTGACGACCTGCTGTGCGGGCTGGTCGTCGTCGTCCCGGTCGGAGACGACGAAGCCGGAGCTCTCGTCGCCCTCCTTGGCCGTCTTGCCGGCTCGGCCACGAGTCGTCTTGGTGACGGTCTCGGGACCGGAGTCGGTCTCGTCCTCGGGGTCCTCGACGGCGACGCCGTCGGGCTCGATGTTGTCGTACTTCGACTTGCCCCGAGCAGCAGGCTTCTTGGCGCCGGCCTTGGCCGCCGGCTTCTTGCGCGTGCTCGTCGTTGCCTCGTCATCGTCTTCGTCGACGTCGTCGAACTCGAGATCGACGTCGTCGGGCATCTCGTCGTCGTCCTTCGGCTTCGCCGGGGTCGACTTCTTGGCGGTCGTGGTCTTCGCCGCCGTCGCCCGGGTGCGCCGGGCCGGCTTCGCGGAGGCCTCCGCCTCGTCGGCGGGCGCCTTGGCGGCGACCGCTGTGGAACGGGTGGCCGACGCCGCGGCCACCTTGGTAACAGTGGGAAGCCCGACCTGCACACCGGCGTTGGCCAGTGCGCGCAGCACCGCCTTCAGCCGCTTGGCGTCACCGACCTGCGCCGTCTCGCATGCACGCCGGAAGTTCTCGGCGTCGACCGAGCCGTCGGCGGCACCGCGAGCGAGGAGCTCCTGCAAGGCAGGATGCTCGAACTCACGGGGCAGGTTGTCGCGTGCAGGGACAGGAGCGGTGTCCTGGGGGGCTTTCAGCGGAGTGGGCGCCACAAACCGACCTTTCGGCATTCGAGGGGGCGGTGTACCGCCGGCGGGGCCGTCACTGGACCTTCTTCTTCCGCCGGCGAACATATATATTGTACCGTCGGCCTCCCTGTACCCCGCGACGAACGCGGTGATATGGGCAAAGTCAGTGCGAAGTCACGTCGGGCGGGACCATCCCACGGGGTTTCTGATTTCGCGTGCCAAGAGTCAACGACTGGCACCCGTGCACCATTCCCAGTTCGGCGAATCTGCGGCCAATCCGTCCTGGACCAGGCACGGGACCCGCCGCGGGGCCGGCGGTCCGGCTGGCCAGGACCCGTCAGGGTCTGATGCGCCTGGTCAGGGCAGGCCTCGACCAGGCCTGGGCCCGGACACCTGACCGGGCCCGCGCCGGAACGAACACCGCCTCGGGATCACCCGCAGCTCACCCCCGGCTCACCCGCGGCCGGATGTGCCGACGCCGCCCGACGCCGCGAGACGGGGCGCCGCGGGATCGGGTTCCGCGGGATCGGGTTCCGTGGAATCAGCCGCCGGGACCTCAGACCTTGACGGCGAGCACCGGGCATGGCGCCTCGACGAGGATCCGCTGCGCACCCGCACCGAGGATGAGCTTGCCGACAGGGCTGCGCTTGCGCAGGCCGATCACGATCAGCTCGGCGCCGGTGCTCGTCGCCGTACGGATCAGGTCCTCGGCGAGATCGCCGGTGCCCTCCTCGACGCGCACGTCGAGCCCGGCCGCCGGGCCGCTCATGAGCTCGTCGAGCTCTGCCTGGCACTCGTCGACGGGACGCTTCCCGCTCGTGACGACGACCAGCGGGGCACTGCGCTCCCGGGCCTCGGTGACAGCGGTGCTGAGGGCCTCTCGGCCCTCGGACGTGGCGAGGTGGCCGACGACGATCGTCATGTCAGCCGACGCTACCCCACACCCCGGCCCCGTCGATGCCGCACACGGCGCGCGGACCGCACTCACACGGCGGCCATCTCGTCCGAACCCGCGTCCCCACGGGAGTCGCCACGGGGGTCGCCGCCGGAGTCGCCGCCGGAGTCGCCGCGGGAGTCACCGTGGAAGAGGGCCTGCTCCCGCCGCACCCAGCCCGGCGGGACCCCACCGACGATCGCGCTGCGCAGCAGGAGCGCGAGCCGGTAGTCCGCGTCCACCCCGAGTGCGTCCGTCACCCGCTCGGCCGCCAGGCCACCGTCGCCGTGCCACCAGGCCACGAGCGCCAGCAGGAGGTACGCCGGGGCCCTCCGGTTGCGGGGCACGTGCCTGACCACCGCCTCCAGCACGGCGCGGGCCGGCCGGGTGATGTCCTCGTCGGGCGGGATGCCCCGTTGCGGGTCGATGATCTGCGCCATGACCGCCCCGGTGGACCGGTCCGTGTCGCCGTCCGCCTCCCGCCGCGCGGTGCGGAGCGCCGTCTCCGCCGTGCCCGGTACGAGGCTGAGCAGCACCGCGTCCCGGACGGGCGTGTCCGCGAGCGCCGCACCGATCTTGCCCAGGTCCACCGGGGAGAGTGGCACGTGCTCCCCCGGCGCCGCGCGCGACGTGGCCCGCACCGCGGCGCGCCACAGGCTCAGGCTCTCCGCACCCCAGTCGGCGAGCGCCCGTTCGGCCTGCGCGACCTGCTCGGCCCGCACGGCGATGCCTCGGCCGGAGGTTCGGGCCGTACCTCCGGCGGGACTTCCGGCGCCGCCTCCCGCGGGCCGCGGTCCGAACGCCGCGCCGTCGACCAGGCCGCCGTTCGGGAACATCGCGCCGCCGTTCGGGAACCTGGTCCGGGTCAGGAGCCGGCGGTAGGTGTCGGTCCAGCGCGCCGCGGCCCGTCGCGCCTGTGTCCGGGCGGCCTCCGGCGCGGGCCGCAGGGTGTACCGCTCCTCGCGGGTGCCGGCCACGGTGCGGCCCTCCAGGACCATGTGGGCGGCGACACGGGTGCCCTGGAGCGCGGACAGCGGCCGGCCCTGCGCCGGGCAGCACATCGGGTCGGTGCAGTCGAGCGCCCGGAAGCCCGTCGGCGTCACGAGCCAGACCTCGGTTCCCGGGAGCCGCCGGTCGAGCCGTGCCCGCAGCAGGTCCGCGGCGCGCCGTGCGGCACCGGAAGGCGCGGTGACGTCCGTGGCGGTGTACAGCACCACGACCGCCCGGTCCGCGCCGTCGGCCACCACGTGGTCGGCGAGCCAGCGGGCCGTGGCCGCGCCGTCGGGACCGTCGGGGTCGCCCGGGCGGCGCAGGCGGAGGTCGGCCAGGTCGACCCGGGCCACGAGCCCCACCCGCTGGCGCGGGCCGCTCAGGCTCACCACGACCGCGGACTCGACCGGCTCGAAACCGAGCCGGTACGGGACGTAGGCGAGGAGGTCCTCGGGCCCGGCCACGCGGACCACCAGAGCGGCCGGGACCTGTCGGCCGTTCGGGACCGCCGACCGCCGGAGGTCGTCCGGGGAGATGCCGTACCCGGGGATGGCGTTCCCCGCGAGGTCGCGACGGGAGTTGTCATTGGCGGGACTGTCGTGCGCAGGGCTGTCGGTGACGCAGTTGTCGTGCGCTGAGCTGTCGTCCGGGACGCCGTCCCGGACCGTGCCGTTGTCGGGGTTCATGTGGACGATCTCAGCCCGCCGGATCGACGGCTGCGCGCCCAGTCGGGCCGTGTGGACAACGCGCTTCCTGTGGTCGCGCTCGCTCCCGCACCGCCCCGTCCCGACGGTCTCGTCACGGCACGCTCTCATCACCGCACGCTGTCGTCACCCGGGCCTGTGCGGCTACGGTGTGCGACGTGCCCCGCTTCGCCACAGCCCGCCGCACGGCCGCGCTCGCCGCCGCCATCGGGCTGGCGCTCGCCGCCACGGGGTGCGGCGCCGGGACCGAGCAGTCCGCGACGGGCAGCACCACCACCGACGGCAGCACCACGAGCAGCCCCGGCCCGAGTGACGTCGCGACCGGCGGACCCACCGAGCTGCCGACCTTCGACCCGTCGTCCGCGGTGGCGACCTATGCGCAGGGGTTCCCGCCGGAGCTCTTCCCGATGCCGAAGGACGCGACGCTGCTCGCCTCGTCGGCGCAGCCCGTGCCCGCGGCCGCGGGGTCGAAGGGGTCGAAGACGAAGAGCGTCCCGATGACCCAGGTCACGCTCAACCTGTCGTCGAGCCGCCCGACCGACCAGGTGATCAAGCAGGCCGAGAAGATCCTCACGGCGCAGGGCTTCCGGCGGATCGACGCGCCGGAAGCGAGCGGTCTCACCGCGCAGACGGCGTTCCTCCGCATCACCCAGGAGAAGTCGGGCGAGGTGCAGGAGTCGCTCGTGGTGGGCGTGCTCGACGACGGCGAGCGGCGCCTCGGCTCGATCAGCGGCACCGTCCGCACCCCATAGGCTGGTGTCGTGCCCGTCTCTCCTGCCCGTCCCACCGCTCTGAGCCCCACCCCCCTGGACCCCGCCGCCCTCGTGGACGCCGAGCATCTCCGCGACGACGTGGACGCCGCCGTGAGCGCCCACCTCGCCCGGCTGGCGGCCGAGGTCGGCGCGATCAGCCCGAGCGCCGAGGCCATGGTCGAGGAGGCCGCCGGGCTGCTGGCAGGCGGCAAGCGGCTGCGGGCCGCGTTCTGCTACTGGTCGTTCCGCGCGCACGGCGGTTCCGCCGACCCGGCCGACCCCGCCCGTGTCGCGACCGTCCGGGTGGGCGCCGCGCTCGAGCTGTTCCAGGCCGCGGCCCTGCTGCACGACGACGTGATGGACAACTCCGACACGCGCCGCGGCCGCCCCACGGCCCACCGCGCGTTCGCCGCGAGGCACGCGGGCGCGGCCTGGGCCGGCGAGCCGGTGCGGTTCGGCGACTCCGCCGCCATCCTGATCGGCGACCTGGTGCTCCTGGCCGCCCAGCGCGAGCTGTCGGCGGCGCTCGCGCCCCTGCCGGCGGACGTCGCCGAGGCGACCCGCGCCCGCTTCGACGAGATGCAGAGCGAGGTGGTGGTGGGCCAGTTCCTCGACGTGCTGGTCCAGGCGGAGCCGTGGGGTCAGGACCCCGCCGCCGACGAGGAGCGCGCCCGGAACGTGCTGCGCGCCAAGACCGCGAGCTACTCCGTGGCCGCCCCGCTCGCGCTGGGTGCGCTGCTGGCCGGCGCCGGACCGCAGGCGGCGGCCGGGATCGAGGCGGCGGGCAAGCCGCTGGGCGAGGCGTTCCAGCTCCGCGACGACGTGCTCGGCGTCTTCGGCGACCCGGCCGTCACGGGCAAGCCCGCCGGCGACGACCTGCGCGAGGGCAAGCGCACGGTGGTCGTCGCCCGCACGCTGGCGCTGCTGCCCGACACCGACGGCCCCGAGGCGGCCGTCCTGGTCGCCGCACTCGGCAACCCCGACCTGTCCGACGAGGACGTGGCGCGGGTGCGTGAGGTCATCGTCGGCTCCGGAGCGCTGGACGCCGTGGAGCAGCTCATCGCCGACCTCGCCGTGCGCGGTCACGCGCTGCTGGACCTGGCGGACCTGGCGGAGCCGGGCCGGGGGCTGCTCACCGATCTCGCCCACGCGGCGGTCGACCGGACGGCCTGAGCCTCCCGAGGTCGAGCCTCACCACGTCCAGATTGTGACCTCTTCGCCCTTCTTCAGCTTCTCCCCCGCGGCGGGCTCGGTCTCCTTGACACCCTCGTCGAACAGCTCGCCGAACCCCCGCACCGCCGACGAGTAGCCGGCCTCGTCGAGCAGGGCCTGGGCGTCCTCGACGGACATCCCGACGACATCGGGCACGGTGCCCTGGGCGCCCAAGCTCACCACGATCGTGACGGTGCTGCCCGGCTCGGCGCCCTTGCCCCCGCCCGGCTGGGTGCGGATCACGGTCCCGGCCTCGGCCTTCTTGTCGAACTTGTCCTCCCGGACGACGTCGAAGCCCTGGGCGGCCAGCGCGTCCTGCGCCTCGGCCGCGGACAGGCCCGTCAGCTCAGGCACGGTGACGGGCGGGGCCCCGTCGGAGACGGTGAGCCGCACGGTCTCGTCGGTCGGGACCGTGCCGCCGTCGCGCACGGAGGCCCAGATCACCTGGTCGCGCGCCACGTCGGCGGAGTACTCGCGCGAGACCTCGACGTCGACGAGGCCGACGTCGCGCAGCGCCGCCCGCGCCTGCTCCTCGGTCATGCCCACCAGCCCCGCCGGCACCTCGGCCAGCTCCGGTCCGAGCGAGACGACCAGGCGCACGGGCTCGTCACGCAGCGAGCGCCGCCCCTCGTCGGGGGCCACCGAGATGACCTCGCCCTCGGGCACGTCGGAGTCGTGCTGCGGCACCTTCAACGGCGTGAGCCCGGCCTCGGTCAGCGCCTCCTCGGCCTGGGCCGCGGCCACGCCCACCACGCCGTCGGGGACCACCGCGTAGGCGCCCGGGCCGTGCTCCGTGTACCACCAGGCGCTGAACAGGACCGCGACCACCGCGACACCGAGCAGGATCCTGCCGCCGCGCCGCGGCCGGGGCGCGGGCGGCGGCGGGGGCGGCGGCGGGGGCGTCTGCTGCTGCGCCACCACCCACTGGCCGGCCGGCGGCCGCTCGACGACCGCGGTGCGCGCCGCCTTCACCGCGGCGGACGACGGCGGCGGCGCCGCCTTCGCGGGGATGTCCAGCACCTCGTTCGGGATCTGCCGGAACGTGCTGCGCAGGGCGTCGAGCGCCACCGCGGCGTCGTGCGGGCGTCGGTCCGGGTCGCGCGCGGTCAGGGCGCGGACCAGGAGGTCGAGCGGGCGGCCCAGGTGGCCGGCGAACGCGCTCACGGGCGGCACGTCGGTGTTGACGTGCGCGAACGCGACCTGGATGGGCCCCTCCCCCTCGTGCGGCAGGCGGCCGGTGAACAGCTCGAACGCGAGGATCCCGACGGCGTACACGTCGGCGCGCGCGTCGACGTGGCCCGTGGCGATGGTCTCCGGCGCGAGGTAGGCCACCGTGCCGAGGATCGTGCCCGTCGTCGTGTTCGACACCTCGGAGATGGCGCGGGCCAGGCCGAAGTCCGCCACCTTGGGCCGCCCCGTGCCCTCCTCCAGCAGCACGTTCTCCGGCTTGATGTCGCGGTGCACGATCCCCTTGGCGTGCGCGGCGGCGAGCGCGGAGAGCACCACGTCGAGGATCGCGAACGAGCGGCGCAGCGTGAGGTCGCCGTCGCGGATGAGCTGGCGCAGGTTGGTGCCCGGCACGTACTCCATGGTCAGGTAGCGCATGTCGCCGTCGGTGCCCTGGTCGTAGACGGCGACGACGCCGTGGTGCTGCAGGCCCGCGGCCGACCGGGCCTCGCGCTCGAAGCGCTGCCGGAAGCTCGCGGCCTGCTCGCCCTCCGCGAGGTGCGGATGCATCACCTTCAGCGCGATCTCACGGTTCAGCCGCGTGTCGTGGGCGCGGTACACCGTGGCCATGCCTCCGCGCGCCACGCGCGCGACTATCTCGTACCGCCCGTCGACCAGGCGGCCGATGAGAGGGTCTGCCGTCACCTGAGCCACGGGTGGGAGTGTACGGGTGACCACCCACGGCCCGGCCGGAACGCGCATACCGGACGGCGGGCCGTTGCCGGATCGTTGCCGTGTCTCCCGTCCGGGCCGCGTCGCCTAGGCTTCTCCCGTGACAGATCTCGACGCCCTCGTGGGCGAATGGCTGACCCTCCCTGACCTCGCCGAGGCCCTCGACATCGAGGTCGGCAAGGCCCGCGGCCTGGTGAGCGACCGGCACGTCGTCGGCATCAAGCGTGGCGAACGCACGACCTTCCAGGTCCCGGCGGTCTTCGTGCTGCCCGACGTCGAGGGCCGCCCCGGCGTGATCCCGACGCTCCGCGGCACCATCATGGTGCTGTCCGACGCGCAGTTCACCGAGGAGGAGATCCTCGAGTGGCTGTTCACGCCCAACGACGAGCTCGGTGAGCGGCCCGTGGACGCCCTGATCGGCGGCAAGCGCGCCGCGGTGCGCCGGGTGGCGCAGACGCTGCTCTGACCGTTCCCGCGGCCGCCCTCGGGGGCGGCCGCAGGACCAGCTAGGCGCGGAGCATCTCCGCGACCTGGAAGGCCAGCTCCAGCGACTGCTGGTGGTTCAGCCGCGGGTCCACGAGCGTCTCGTAGCGCAGCGCGAGGCCGGCGTCCGAGATCTCCTCGCTGCCGCCGAGCACCTCGGTGACGTCGTCACCCGTGAGCTCCATGTGCAGGCCGCCCGGGACGGTGCCCAGCGCCTTGTGCACCTCGAAGAACCCGGCCACCTCGTCGAGCACGTCCGTCAGCCGGCGGGTCTTGTAGCCGCTGTCCGACGTGATGGTGTTGCCGTGCATGGGGTCGGTGACCCAGGTGACGTTCGCGCCGGACCAGGTCACGGCCTCGACCAACGACGGCAGCACGTCGCGCACCCGGCCGGCGCCCATGCGCGTGATGAACGTCAGGCGCCCCGGCACGTTGTCCGGGTTGAGCCGCTCGGTGAGCGCCAGGGCGTCGTGCGGCGTCGTCGTCGGGCCGAGCTTCACGCCGATCGGGTTGGCGATCCGGGACATGAAGTCGACGTGGGCGCCGTCGAGCTGGCGCGTGCGCTCGCCGATCCACAGGAAGTGGGCGCTGGTGTCGTAGGCGTTGCCGGTGCGCTGGTCCGTACGGGTCAGCGCCCGCTCGTAGTCGAGCACCAGGGCCTCGTGGCTCAGGAAGAACTCCACGGAGCGCAGCGCGTCGAAGTCGGCGCCGCACGCGTGCATGAACCGGATGGCCCGGTCGATCTCGTCCGCCGTCTTCTCGTACCGCGCGTAGGCGGGGTTGCTCATGAAGCCGCGGTTCCACTCGTGCACCTGCCGCAGGTCGGCGAAGCCGCCCTGTGTGAAGGCCCGCACGACGTTGGCCGTGGCCGACGAGATCCGGTACGCCTGCTCCAGCCGCTCCGGGTCCGGGATCCGCGACTGCGGCGTGAACGGGAACCCGTTGATCATGTCGCCGCGGTAGGCGGGCAGTGTCTCGCCGTCGCGCGTCTCGGTGTCGCTGGAGCGCGGCTTGGCGTACTGGCCCGCCATCCGGCCCATCTTCACCACGGGCGTGCTCGCGCCGTGCGTGAGCACCACCGCCATCTGGAGGATGGTGCGGATCTTGTTGCGGATGCGGTCGGCGTTCGCCTCGGCGAACGTCTCCGCGCAGTCTCCGCCCTGGAGCAGGAACGCCTCGCCCCGGCCGGCGGCGGCGAGCCGCTCGGTCAGGGTGTCGGCCTGTGCGGGCACCACGATGGGCGCGGCCTGGGCCAGGCGGCCCGTGGCGGCCGCCAGCGCGGCCGGGTCCGGCCACGTCGGCTGCTGGCGCGCCTCCAGCGTGCGGTAGTGGTCCAGCCCCGCCGGACCGGCGGCGCGCTCGGCCGGGTCGGCGACGGTGCTCATCGAGCCGCCGCCGTCCGCGGTGCCGGTGCCGCCGGTGCGACCAGCGGTGCCGGTGCCACCTGTGACGCCAGTGGTGCCCGCACGGTGCTCAGTGCTCCGCGGGAGCGGCCGGCACGAGCGGCTGGCCGATCTCGGCGAGGATCTGGCCGAACCACTCCTGCGAGACGTCGAACGCCTTGCCGCCGGCGATGCGCGGGAACGCGATGGCCTTGAGCCGGTCGCCGTCCTCCTCGTCGTGGCCGATGACGCCGGACTCGCCGCGCAGCGCGCACTCGACCGCGTAGTCGGTCATCGACTTGATGAGGCGCAGGTCCTCGGAGTTGGCGGCCGCGGCGCGCGAGAAGTAGCCGGACTTCTGCACCATGACCTTCTCGGCGCCCAGCTTCTCCGCGAACTGCTTGGCGAACCACTGGCCGGGGTTGATCGTGTCGAGCTTCACGTGCCCGAACGGGTCGCGCTCCACCGTCTCGCCGGCCGCCTCGAGCTGAGCCACGATCTCGTGCATGCCCGCACCCTCCGACAGGAAGATGTTGACGTTGCCGATCTCGTCCATGACGCCGCGCAGGCGCTTGGCCTCGCCCTCCAGGTCGATCTCGAGCTCCGGCAGGAACACGGCGTGCACGTCCCAGCGCTCGCGCGACAGGCCGAGGGCGGGGGCCCACTCCTGCTCGTCGAGCCAGCCGCGGTAGGACTGCGCCGTGGCAGCGGTCAGCCAGCCGCAGTGGCGGCCCATGACCTCGTGCACGATCAGCATGCGCGGGCCCACGCGGTTCTCGCCGATGACGTTGGCCGCGAACTTCGCGCCCTCCTCGGCGGCCGTCCACGCGCCGAGCGACTGCTTGATCGGCACCACGTCGTTGTCGATCGTCTTGGGCAGGCCCACGACGGTCAGCTCGTAGCCGTTCTCGTGCAGGTAGGCGGCGAGGTCGGCGGCGGTCGTGTTGGTGTCGTCACCACCGATGGTGTGCAGCACGTCCACGCCGTCGGCCTTGAGCTGCTCCGCGGCGACGTGCAGCGGGTCCTGGCCCTCCTGGACGAGGCCGCGCTTGACCGCGTCCTTGACGTTGGTCAGCTTCACGCGCGAGTTGCCGATCGGCGAGCCGCCGAACTTGTGCAGGACGTGAGCCTGCTTGCGAGCCTCGTCGTCGATCTCGATCTTGTTGCCCGTCAGCAGGCCGTGGTAGCCGTGCAGGTAGGCAATGATCTCGATCTCGGGGTCGAGCTCGGTGTAACGCTCGATCAGACCGCCGACCGAGGACGACAGGCAGGGCGCGAAGCCGCCGGCGGTCAGCAGGGCCACACGACGAACAGCCATCGGAGGAGCACCTCTCATCAGGGAAATTTCGGGGGCACCGCGGCCGGCGTTCGCCCGCGCGGCACCCTTCGTCGTCATCCTACTGAGCGGTGAGGGTCGCGCTCGGCACGTCCGGTGACTGAGCACCCTGTCGGAGCGCGGCCCGCGCGTGAGAGAATGCGTGCGAGCCTCCCGGTGCCTAGTGGCCCGGGAGGCTTTCCGTTATGACGAACTCCGTGATCCCGAGCTCACCGCAGACCCCGCCCGCCCGACTGACGATCCGGCCCACGACCACGGCCGACCAGCCGGTCCTGGAACGGCTCTGGCTCCTGTTCCGGCACGACATGTCCGAGGTCTCCGGAGCACTGCCCGATCCGACCGGCCAGTTCCGGCGCGAGCGGCTGGACGCGGCGTTCACCGACCCGGGCTGGCGCGGCGTCGTCGCGCACCTTGAGCCCGCCGGCGCACCGCCGTCGCCGGTCGGGTTCGCGCTGGTACGCGGCCTCGACGGGCCGATCCGGGTGCTCAGCTCGTTCTTCGTGGTGCGCGCCGTGCGGCGCATCGGCGTCGGGCGGGAGCTCGCGGCGCACGTGCTGGCCGCGTTCCCCGGCCGTTGGGACGTCGCGTTCCAGGACGCCAACCCGCCCGCGGTGCGGTTCTGGCGGGCGGTGGCCACGGACGCCGTCGGCGCGGCCTGGACGGAGGAGCACCGCCCGGTCCCGGGCCGCCCCGACCTGCCTCCGGACACCTGGATCTCGTTCACGACCAGCTAGGAACGACCAGCTAGGAACGACCAGCTAGGAACGACCAGCCAGGAACGAGATCGGTCGGTCGGTTCGAGATCGGTCCATCGTCGGACCGATCTCGAACCAACCGACCGAAGTCGCGCGCCCCTACCCCAGATCCTCAGTTGAGCAGGTGCAGGCTGTCCTTGTTCTTGTCGGCGTACAGGCGCTCGACGTCGGCGTCGAAGTCCTTGAGGAACACCGCCCGCTTCACGCTCTGCTTGGGCGTGAGGTACCCGTTCTCGATCGTCAGGTCGCCCGCCAGCACCGTGTACTTGCGGATCGACTCGGCCTTGGAGACCGCCTTGTTCGCCCGCTGCACCGCGCCGTCGAGGGCCGCGAGGACGTCGGGGTCCTTGCGCGCCTCGTCGACCGACATCGCCGGCTTGCCGTGCATCTTGAGCCAGCCCGGCAGGCCCTCGGCGTCGAGCGTGAAGAGCGCGCCGATGAACGGCTTGCCGTCGCCGACCACGACGCACTGGCTCACCAGGGCGTGCGCGCGGATGCGGTCCTCCAGCATCGAGGGCGCCACGTTCTTGCCGCCGGCCGTGACGATGATCTCCTTCTTGCGGCCGGTGATCGTGAGGAACCCGTCGTCGTCCAGCACGCCCAGGTCGCCCGTGCGGAACCAGCCGTCCTCCGTGAACGCCTCCGCCGTGGCGGCCTCGTTCTTGTGGTACGCCCGGAAGATGTGGTGGCCCTTGAGCAGGATCTCGCTGTCCTCGGCGATCTTGACGCCGCAGCCCGGGAGCTGCAGGCCGACCGAGCCGATCTTCGTCGCCGTCGGACGGTTCACGCTGGTCGGCGCGGTGGACTCCGTGAGGCCGTAACCCTCCAGCACCTTCAGCCCCAGACCCCGGTAGAAGTGGCCGAGGCGCTCGCCGAGCGGGCCGCCGCCCGAGACCGCGAACTCCGCGCGCCCGCCGAGCTTGGCGCGCAGCTTGGAGAAGACCAGCGCGCTCGCGACGGCGTGCTGCAGCCGCAGGCCCAGCCCCGGGCCCGACGCCGTGTCCAGCGCCCGCGACCACGCGATGCCCGTCGCCGTGGCCCAGTGGAAGATCTTCGCCTTGCCGCCGGCCGCCGCCGTCTGCTCGGCCGTGTTGTAGACCTTCTCGAACACCCGCGGCACCGCGAGGATGAAGGTCGGCTTGAACTCACCCAGCGCGTCGACCAGCGTCGACGTGTCGCCCCAGTGCCCGGTGACGACGCCGCCGGCCACCGCGAGCACGTGGATGTAGCGGGCGAAGACGTGCGCCATCGGGATGAACAGGAGGGTGCGTCCGCCCTCCTTGGCGAACACCTCCGGCACGGCCTCGACGGCGTTCACGGCGAGCGACGCGAAGTTGCGGTGCGTCAGCTCGGCGCCCTTGGGGCGACCCGTGGTGCCCGAGGTGTAGATGATCGTGGCCAGGTCGTCGAGGCCGGACAGGCCCCGGCGCCGGGCGATCTCGTCGTCGGACACGTCCGTGCCCTCGGCCGCGACCGCGTCGAGCGCACCGTCGTCGATGACGAGCACGTCGGTCACGAGCGGGGTCGCGTCGCGCACCTCGGCGACGGTGGCGGCGTTGGCCGCGGTCTCGGCGAAGACCAGCTTCACCTCGGCGTCGGAGAGGATCCACTCGACCTGCTCGGCCGAGGAGGTCTCGTAGACCGGGACGGGCACCGCACCCGCGGCCCATGCCGCGAAGTCCAGCACGGCCCACTCGTACCGCGTGCGGCACATGATGCCGACGCGGTCCCCGGGCTCGATCCCACGGGCCACCAGGCCCTTCGCCACAGCGACCACCTGGGCGTCGAACTCACCGGCGCTGACGACCCGCCAGGGCTCGCCCTTCCCCGCAGGAACCTCCATCATCGGCTTGTCGGCGCCGGCGCCGACCCGCTCGGCGAGCACATCGTTGAGATTGGAGGTGGGGGGCAGCTCGATGAGGATCGGGCTGAAGATCTCGTCCATTCTGACTCCAGTGGCAGTACTGACCGTGCCTGCAAAGATACCGGGAAACGGACGCCGCGTGTTGCACTCCCGGCGGTCGCTACCCTGGTTGTGCGCACCTTCTTGGTGCAGCCCCCTTTTCGACGGTCCTCGCGGCCGTCGCGCAACGAGAGAACGTGAGGACGAATGCACGCCATCGGGGTCGACATCGGCGGCACCAAGATCGCTGTGGGAGTCGTCGACGAGGAGGGCAAGATCCTCGCCCAGGTGCGCCGGGAGACCGACGCCGACGACGTCGCGCACATCGACCGGGCCATCGCGGACGCGTGCAACGAGCTCGTCAAGGAGCACGAGGTCGGTGCGATCGGCCTGGCCGCGGCCGGCTTCGTCAGCCCGGACCGCACGTCCGTGAACTTCGCGCCCAACATCGCCTGGCGGGAGTACCCGCTGGCCGCGAAGGTCGCCGAGCTGGTGGACGCCGACCTGCCGATCGTCGTGGAGAACGACGCGAACGCCGCCGGCTGGGCCGAGTTCCGGTTCGGCGCGGGCCGCGAGGCCACCGACATGCTCATGCTCACGGTCGGCACCGGCCTGGGCGGCGCCGTGATCTCCGAGCGGGAGCTCGTGCGCGGCAAGTGGGGCATGGCGGCCGAGGTCGGGCACATGCGCGTCGTGCCGGAGGGCCACTACTGCGGGTGCGGCCACGAGGGCTGCTGGGAGCAGTACGCGTCGGGCAGCGCCCTGGAGCGCGACGCCCAGCACGCCGCCGTCGCCCGGGTGGACCAGGCGGACCGCCTGCTCGAGCTCGCGGGCGGCAACCCGGAGAAGATCCGCGGCCGCATGGTGACCGAGGCCGCCCAGGAGGGCGACGAGCTGTCGATCGAGCTGCTCGCGACCCTCGGGCGCTGGATCGGCGAGGGGTCCGCGTCGGTCGCGGCCCTGCTGGACCCCGAGCTCATCGTGATCGGCGGCGGCGTCGGCGCGGCCGGCGACCTGCTGCTCGGCCCGGTGCGGCGCGGTTTCGAGGCCCAGCTCTCGGCGATGGGCCACCGGCCCGTGGCCAAGATCGAGCTGGCCGAGCACGGCAACGAGGCCGGCATAGTCGGCGCGGCGGACCTCGCGCGCCGCTGACTCGTTCCCCGTAACGTGTCAGACCCTCAGATCACCCGGGTGATCTGAGGGTCTGACACGTTGGTGTGAAAGCTGGCTACACGATGCTTCTTGTCGTCTGAACCTGCGGCTCCGCTCCGGTTCAGACGACGGCGCCCGGGCCGTCGTCGTCCGGGTCGCGCTGGTGCGGCATGCGCCAGATCAGCACGCCCAGGCCGGCGACGAACAGGCCGAGCCCGATCTGGCCCGCGAGCGGCGGGATCGAGACGGCCGGCACCGCGGCGGACACGATCATGCCGATCACCGCGAGCACGGGCACGCCGACAACGAAGCTCCACGCCATCGTGAGCAGCGGGTCGCGGGACAGCAGCGCGGGCGGCTCCGGCGGCGTGAAGTGGGACTCCGCCTCCTCGAGCGCCTCGGCGTCGGGCGACAGCGGCCAGTCGCGCGGGCCCGAGGGCGTACGCGACGCAGAGGGGTCCGACGACGAGCCCCGTCCCGCGCCCGGCTCGTCGGCCGGGCCCGGGTCGCCGGTGCTCGTCCAGTCGCCACCGGCCCAGCCGCCGTCCGACCAGCCACCCACCTGGCGGCCGGCGCGGCCGGCGCCCGCGTCACCGGACCCGCCGCCCGGCCGGTCGCCGTCCGCGCGCCCGTCGTCGTCGCTGCCCTCGTCACCGGGCCGCGATGTCTGAGAAGATTCGGCGGACTTCTCCGCGCCGTCGGTCTCCCCGTCGGCCCGAGAGACGTCCATGTCGCCGAGCGTGGCGACGATGTCGGCCCAGCGCGATGCCACGTCGTCGTCGCCCAGCTCGCGTGGGGTGTCGCCGGGCACGTCGTCGTCTCGGTCGTCGGTGTTCGATGCGGCCATGGGCACACTCTATTGTCGGACACGGGCCCGCGGGGGCGGGTCTTGAGGAGGAATCTTGTTCTACTGGGTGATGAGGAACGTGCTGGTCGGCCCGCTGCTGCGCCTCGCGTACCAGCCGTGGGTCGTCGGCGGCAAGAACGTGCCCCGCAGCGGCGCCGCGATCGTGGCCAGCAACCACCTGGCGGTGATCGACTCGTTCATCCTGCCGCTGCTGATCAAGCGCCGCGTGACCTTCCTCGGCAAGTCCGACTACTTCACCGGCAAGGGCCTCAAGGGCAAGATCGTCGCCTGGTTCATGACGGGCATCGGCGTCATCCCCGTGGACCGCTCCGGCGGCGCCGCCAGCGAGGCCGCGCTGCGCACCGGACTGCGCGTGCTGCGCGAGGGCAGCCTGTTCGGCATCTACCCCGAGGGCACCCGCAGCCCCGACGGCCGCCTCTACAAGGCGAAGACCGGCGTGGCCCGGATGGCGCTCGAGTCGGGCGCCCCGGTCATCCCCGTCGCCATGGTCGACACCGACGTCGCCCAGCCGGTGGGTAGGACGATCCCCACGTTCATGCCGCTCGGCGCCGTGATCGGCGAGCCCCTCGACTTCAGCCGGTACAAGGGCATGGAGAGCGACAAGTTCGTGCTGCGTGCCGTCGCCGACGAGATCGAGTACGCGATCCTCGCCCTGTCCGGCCAGGAGTACGTGGACGCGTACGCGGCCAGCGCCAAGGAGCGCGCGGCCCGCGGCGAGCCGGCGATCCCGACGGCGGAGGAGGGCCCCGGCGGCCTGCCCCTGCCGGAGGTCGAGAAGCCGCGTCGACCGAAGCGCTGACGCCGGCCGGCCCGGAACGGCCGCGGCCGGCTACCGCGCCGGCGCCGCTGTCGAGCTCCGCACCACGAGGCTCGTCGCGAGCTCGGTACGCAGCGTGTGTCCGCTCGCCGTGCGGGCGCGGTGCACCAGGTCGACGGCGGTGGCGCCCATCTCCGCGAGCGGCTGGCGCACCGTGGTGAGCGCCGGGTCGATCCACGGCGCGATGGGCAGGTCGTCGAAGCCCACGAGCGAGACGTCGCGCGGCACGACGAGCCCGGCCTCACGCAGGGCCCGGAGCGCGCCGAGCGCCGTGTCGTCGCTGCTCGCGAAGATCGCGGTGGGCGGGTCGTCCAGGGCCAGCAGGCGCTGCGCGCCCTCGTACCCGGAGGTCACGCCGTAGGCGCCCACGTGGACCAGGTCGTCGTCGGTGGTCAGGCCGGCCCGGATCATGGCGGCGCGATAGCCCGCGAGCCGGGCGATGGCGTTGTCCTGCTCCAGCGCGCCGGTGATGGTGGCGATGCGCGTGTGGCCCAGGGAGAGCAGGTGCGCCGTCGCCTCCAGCCCGCCCTGGAAGTTGGTGGCGCCCACGCTGAGCATGCCCTCCGGCGGCCGCTGCCGCGGGTCGACGACGACGAGCGGCGTGCCGGTCTGCTCCAGGGCGCGCCGCGCCTCGGCGTCGGGCACCGCGACGATGCTGACCAGCCCGTCCGTGCCGCGCTCCAGCGCGTGCCGCACCCAGGCGCTGCAGTCGTCGGGGTCGGGCTCGACGGCCAGGATCACGTCGAGCCCGAACCGGCGGGCGCCGGCGACGGCGCCCCGGACCACGGCCTCGGACCAGGTCCCCTCGAAGTCGACGATGCGGACGTCGATCATGCCGGTCGGCTTGGCCTGCGGCGGGCGCACCTCGTAGCCGTGCCGCGCCAGCGCCTCGGTGACGCGCGCCCGGGTCTTGCCGGACACGTCGGGCCGTGCGTTGAGGACCTTGGAGACCGTTGGGACCGAGACGCCCGCCTCGGCCGCCACGACGGCGAGCGGGATGTGCGGCTGGTCGGTTGCCATGGGTCCTCCGTCGGACATCGGTGAAGCGAGAAGCGAGCGTTTCCGAAATCAGGATGGTAGCCCATGGCGCCGCGTGCCCCGGCAAACCAACCGAAAAGAGGCCGTGGGCTGGTTGACACCGCCCTGCGGCACGTCTAACCTCCCGGGGTCTTTCCGAGATTCGGCTTCGAAATTTCGGAAGCAGGTCAACAAAGGAGTGATCGTGAACAGGACACCTCGCCTCGCCGCAGCGGCGACGGCGTCGACCCTCACGCTGGCCCTCGCCCTGACCGGGTGCGGACGCAGCGACGAGGCCGGCACCACGGCAGACAGCGCCAGCGACATCTCGGAGGGCCCCGCGACGGGCACCGTCGAGGTGTGGGCGATGGGTACGGAGGGTGAGCTGCTGCCCGAGCTCGCCGAGCAGTTCGAGGCCGACAACCCGGACGTCACGGTGAACGTCACCCCGGTGCCGTGGGAGTCGTCCACCGAGAAGATCAACACCGCCATCGCCACCGGCGAGGTGCCCGACGTCATGCAGGTCGGCACCACCCTGATGAGCGGCTTCGTGGGGCTGGACGGCCTCGCGCCGACGCCGGAGGACATCGACTCCGACGCGTTCTTCCCGGGCGCCTGGGAGACCACCGAGGTGGACGGCACCTCGTACGGCGTGCCGTGGTACGTGGAGTCACGCGTCCTGTACTACCGCACCGACCTCGCCGAGGAGGCGGGCGTCGAGGCGCCGCAGGACTGGGCCGGCCTCACCGACTTCGCGGCCGGGCTGCAGGACGCCGGGGCCGAGCACGGCATCGCGCTGCAGACGCGCGGCAACTCGACCGCCCTGATGTACTTCCCGTTCTACTGGCAGGCGGGCGGCGAGATCCTGGACGACGCCGGCGAGTTCACGCTCGACAACGACGCCCAGGTCAAGGCGCTGGAGTACTACTCCTCGTTCATGCGCGACGGGCTCGCCCCGCCGGTGCTCGTCGAGGACGAGAAGGTACAGAACTTCATCGACGGCAAGCTCGGCTCGTTCGTCTCGGGCCCCTGGGAGCGCGCCAACCTGCTGACCACCGCGGGTGACGACTTCGCCGACAAGTTCGGCGTGGTGCCGCTGCCCGCGGACGAGGCGACGGCGTCGTTCATCGGCGGCTCCAACCTCGCCGTCCTGGCGGACGCCGCCAACCCGGACTCGGCCTGGAAGTTCGTGCAGTTCGCCACCGACCCGGCCACCCAGGTCGACTGGTTCGGCATCTCGAACGACCTGCCGGCCGTCCAGAGCTCGTGGGAGGACCCCGCGCTGGCCGACGACGAGGCCGTGGCCGTGTACCAGGGCGTGCTGGAGACCGCGCGCTCCACCCCCGCGATCCCCACCTGGTCGGAGATCGAGCACGAGCTCGACCTCATCATCGAGCAGACCATCGCGGGCGACCTGACCCCCGAGGAAGCCGCCGCCACGATGCAGGAAGCGGCCACCTCGATCGGGACGGGCCTGGACTGACCCGTGGCCAGCTCCGCACGCCGCCGTCGCACGGGCCTCGCCGCCTGGGGCTTCGCGCTGCCCTTCACGATCCTGTTCGCCGTGTTCATGCTCGTCCCGGTGGCGTCCTCGCTGTACATGGCGTTCACCGACATGCACGGCTCGGACCTCCGGACGCCGTGGGCCGTGAACTTCGTGGGGTTCGACAACTTCGCGGCCGTGCTGGCCGACCCGAAGTTCCAGCAGGCCGCCGGCAACACGCTCTACTTCGTCGGGGTGGCCATGCCGCTCACGCTCGGGGTGGCGCTGCTGCTGGCGGTCCTGCTGAACTCGGGGCTGACCTGGTTCCGGTCGGTGTTCCGCGTGGGCTTCTACGCCCCGGTCGTGACGTCGATCGTCGCGGTGGCGGTGGTGTGGCGGTTCCTCCTGCAGCCCGACTTCGGGCTGGTGAACTCGGCCCTCGGCCTGGTCGGCGTCGACGGGCCGCGCTGGCTCACCGACGAGACGTGGGCCATGCCCGCGCTGATCATGATGGCGACCTGGCGCAACGTCGGGTACTCCATGGTGATCCTGCTGGCCGGGCTGCAGGGCATCCCGCGCGACCTGTACGAGGCCTCCGCCATCGACGGCGCGGGTGCCGTGCGGCAGTTCCGGTCCATCACGGTGCCGCTGCTGCGGCCCACCCTGCTGTTCTGCGCCGTCATCACCGGCATCGGCTACCTGCAGTTCTTCGAGGAGCCGTTCGTCATGACGCAGGGCGGGCCGCTCGGGGCCACCAACTCGGTGGCCTACGAGATCTTCAACCAGTTCGGGTTCGGGAACTACGGCCTGTCGGCCGCGATGAGCTACGTGCTGTTCGTCGCCATCGTGATCCTGTCCTACCTCCAGTTCCGCCTGCTCAGGACGGAGAAGTGATGACGGTCCTCACCGAGCGGTCCGGCACGCGCCGCGCCGCCTCGCACCCCTCCGCCCCCGGACGGCCCGCCGGACGCCGCCTCACCCCGCGCGCGATCCTGCTCAACGTCGTGCTCCTGCTGGGCCTGACGGCCTCGCTCGGGCCCCTGGTGTGGATGGTCGTCTCGTCGGTCAAGCCCGAGGGCGAGATCCGGCAGTTCCCGCCCACCCTGCTGCCCGAGCAGCTCACGTGGGACAACTACACCGAGCTGTTCGCGTCGCTGGACTTCCCGCGGTTCTTCGCCAACTCGGTGATCGTGGCGCTGGTCGTCACCGTCGGGTCCGTCCTGTTCAGCGCCATGGTCGGCTACGCCCTGGCCAAGCTCGACTTCCCCGGCCGCCGCGCCCTGTTCCTGCTGATCATGGGCACGCTGATGGTCCCCGGCATGGTCACGTTCGTGCCGCTGTTCGTGCTCGTGGCCAACCTCGACCTGATCAACACCTACGCGGCGCTGATCCTGCCGTTCCTGGCGGCGCCGTTCGGCGTGTTCCTGATGCGCCAGTTCATGCTCGACATCCCGGACGAGCTGCTCGACGCCGCCCGGGTCGACGGCGCCGGCGAGTTCCGCACGTTCTTCGCCGTCGTGCTGCCGCAGACCAAGCCCGCGCTGGCGACGCTCGGCATCCTGACGTTCCTCGGGTCCTGGAACAACTTCCTGTGGCCCCTGGTCGCCGTCCAGTCGGCCGACAAGTACACGCTGCCCGTCGCGCTGGCCCTGTACTCCACGGGCCAGAACACCGTGCAGTACGGCCTGCTGGTGGCGGGCGCGACCGTCATCGTGCTGCCCATCCTGATCGTCTTCCTGGCCCTGCAGCGGCACATCGTGCAGGGCATCTCCACCACCGGCCTGAAGTAGGAGTTCTTCCGTGACCGAACAGATCACGCTGCCCACCGCGCCCGAGTTCCTGTGGGGCGCCTCCACCGCGGCGCACCAGATCGAGGGCGGCAACACCAACAGCGACTGGTGGGCCAAGGAGCACGTCGCCGGGTCGCTGTGCGCGGAGAGCTCCGGCGACGCCGTCGACAGCTACCACCGCTACGGCGAGGACATCGCGCTGCTGGCGGACGCCGGCCTGAACGCGTACCGCTTCTCGATCGAGTGGGCGCGCATCGAACCGGCCGAGGGCGAGTTCTCGCGGGCTCAGCTCGCGCACTACCGGCGCATGATCGACACCTGCCTCGCGGCGGGCGTCACGCCCGTGGTCACGCTCCTGCACTTCACGCTGCCGCGGTGGTTCGCCGAGCGCGGCGGCTGGTTCGCACCCGACGCCGTCGACCTGTTCAGCCGCTACGTCGAGACCGCCAGCCAGATCCTGGACGACGTCCGCCACGTGGTGACGATCAACGAGCCCAACATCACCTCGATGATGCTCGGCGCGAGCCGGCGCACCAACCTGGACGCCGCCGGGCTCGCGGCCCCGGACCAGGCGGCCTCCGAGATCCAGGCGACGGCCCACCGTCGCGCCGTCGACATCCTGCACGGGCTGGGGCACGTGCAGGCCGGCTGGACCATCGCCAACCAGGTGTTCCAGGCCGCGCCGGGGGCGCAGGAGGCGCGCGACGCGTACGCCTACCCGCGCGAGGACTTCTTCCTGGAGGTCGCGCGCGGCGACGACTTCGTGGGCGTGCAGAGCTACCTGCGCACCATCATCGGGGCGGACGGCGAGCCCATCCCCTTCGGCGACGACGTCGAGAAGACGCTGACCGGCTGGGAGTACTACCCGCAGGCGCTCGGCGAGGCGCTGGAGTACACCCACAAGATCACCGGCGGCGTGCCGATGATCGTCACCGAGAACGGCATGGCCACGTCCGACGACGCCCGCCGCATCGACTACACGACCGGCGCCCTCGAGGGTATGGCCCGCGCGATGTCCGCCGGCTGCCGGGTGGACGGCTACCTGCACTGGTCGCTGCTCGACAACTACGAGTGGATGAGCGGGTTCCGGCCCACGTTCGGGCTGATCGCCGTGGACCGCACCACGTTCGAGCGCACGCCCAAGCCGAGCCTCGCGTGGCTCGGCCGGGTCGCGCGCACCGGCACGCTGCCCGCCTGACCCGGCGGCGCCACTGCGCGTCACCACCACACCGAAGCACCGCACCTGACCAGAGCACCGCACCTGTCACCACTACGACGACGTAGGAGACACCCGATGAGCAGGATCCGCACCACGATCGCGACGGCCGCCGTCGCCGCCCTGGCGTTCACCGCACTGCCGGCGAGCGCCACGGGGGCGACGGCGGCCCCGGAAGCCGCAGCCCAGAGCACTTCCGCGCAGGACCGCCGTCAGCTCCGCACCTGGGCCGCGGACACCTGGCGCTCGTTCGAGGCCCTGGTCGACGAGGAGACCGGCCTGCCCGACGACAACATCGGCGGCGACCTGGACCCGGCCAGCCGCGGCGGCTACACCTCGCCGACCAACATCGGCGCGTACCTGTGGAGCACGGTGGTGGCCCGCGACACGGGCCTGATCGGGCGCACGGAGGCCCGCGAGCGCCTGGCGACCACGCTGCACACCGTGGCCGGGCTGGAGAAGCACGAGCCCAGCGGCATGTTCTACAACTGGTACGACCCGGCGACGGGCGACAAGCTCCTGACGTTCCCCACGAGCGGCGACCGGATCAAGCCGTTCCTGTCGAGCGTGGACAACGGCTGGCTCGCGACGGGTCTGCTGCTGACCGCGCGGGCGGAGCCCTCCCTGGCCCGCGCGGCGGACGCCGTCCGCGAGGACATGGACTTCGGCTGCTACTACGACCCGGCGCAGAACCAGATCCGGGGCGGGTTCTGGGACGTGGACCCGCAGGAGACCGCGCCCGTGGCGGGCGACTACTGCGAGATGGGCGCCGATGTCTGGTACACGGGCCACCACTACGGCGCGTTCAACACCGAGCCGCGGATCGCCTCGTACCTGGGCATCGCCGAGGGGCAGATCCCGGCGGAGCACTACTTCGGCACGTACCGGACGTTCCCCGACACGTGCGACTGGTCGTGGACCGAGACCCGGCCGGTCGGGCAGTGGGCCGAGCACCTCGGGGTGCCGGTCTTCGAGGGCGCGCTGCCGTACCGGGGGATGCGGGTGGTCCCGACCTGGGGCGGCAGCATGTTCGAGGCGCTCATGGTGCCGCTGTTCGTGCCCGAGGAGACGTGGGGCCCGCGGTCGTGGGGCCGCAACCACCCGCTGTACGTGCAGGGTCAGATCGAGCACGGCCTGCGGGAGGCGGACTACGGGTACTGGGGCTTCTCGCCGTCCAACAACCCGGCGGGCGGGTACCGCGAGTACGGCGTGGACCAGCTCGGGATGGACGGTCCGGGCTACACGTCCGACCAGGAGCGCACCACGGTGGACCAGCCGTACGAGGGCTGCCGCGAGGGCTCGCCGGCGCCCACGGAGTACGGCGACGGCGTGGTGACGCCGCACGCGTCGTTCCTCGCGCTGCGCTACGCGCACGGTGCCGCGATGACCAACCTGCGGAACATCGCCACGGACTTCGACGCGTACGGCCCGGGCGGCTTCTACGACGCCGTCGCCGTGCGCAGCGGGCAGGTCTCGCAGCGGTACCTGTCGCTGGACCAGGGCATGATCATGGCCGCGCTCGGCAACGAGCTGGCCGACGACGCGATGCGCCGCTACGTCGCGCCCGGCGCCCTGGAGCGCGAGGTGCGCCCGCTGATGGCCATGGAGACGTTCGCCGTCGGCCGCGACTAGCACCCCCTAGCCCCCCGACGTGTCAGACGCTCAGGTCCCCCGGGGGACCTGAGCGTCTGACACATTGGAACTTCCGCACCACCCACGAAGGAGTAGCTCCTTGGCTTCCGTCGACCTCGCCCCGCGCCTCGGGCGCACCGTGCTCTACCAGATCTACCCGCAGTCCTTCGCGGACTCCAACGGCGACGGGATGGGCGACCTCGCCGGGATCGCGGAGCGGCTGGACTACCTCGCCTGGCTCGGGGTGGATGCGATCTGGCTCAGCCCGTGCTTCGTCTCCCCCTTCGCCGACGCCGGGTACGACGTCGCCGACTTCCTGACCGTGGCGCCGCGCTACGGCACGAACGAGGACATGGCGCGCCTCACGGAGGAGGCCGGGCGGCGCGGCATCTCGGTGCTGCTCGACCTCGTGGCCGGCCACACGTCGGACCAGCACCCGTGGTTCCGCGCGTCGGCCGACGACCCGGACGACCACCGGTTCGTGTGGAGCGACGTGCCCGCCGAGGGCTTCCAGCCCGGCCCGGGCAAGCGGGGCGGGTACTACAGGCCCAACTTCTTCCCCGTGCAGCCCGCGCTGAACTTCGGCTACGCCCGCACCGACCCGGCCGAGCCGTGGCGCCAGCCCGTCGACGCCCCGGGCCCGCTGGCCAACCGGGCCGCGCTGCGCGAGATCATGGCGCACTGGTTCGGGCTCGGAGTGGCCGGGTTCCGCGTGGACATGGCGGCGTCCCTGGTCAAGGACGACCCCGGCCACGTGGAGACGGCCAGGCTGTGGCACGAGATGCGCGCCTGGCTGGACCGCGAGTGGCCCGGCCGCGTGATCATCAGCGAGTGGGGCGACCCGAAGGTGGCCGTCCCCGCGGGTTTCCACGCCGACTTCTTCCTCCAGTTCGGCGGGGACGACGACGGGCTGCCGCTGCGCTCCCTGTGGAACAACGGCGCTGGCACGGTGAGCCCCGGGTGGGGCGAGCTCTCCCCGTGGGCGGACGGCGACGGGGCGGGCGACGCCGCGACGTTCGTCCAGGCCTGGCGGGCCGCGACCGACGCCATCGCCGCGGCCGGCCGCGGCGGCGTGGTGGGCCTGCCGACGTCGAACCACGACTTCACGCGGCTGGTCGCGGGCCCGCGCGACGCCGAGCAGGCGCGGGTGGCGCACGTGCTCACCATGACGTGGCCCGCGATGCCGTCGGTCTACTACGGGGACGAGATCGGCATGCGGTACGTGCCGGGCACGCCGACGCTGGAGGGCTCCCGGCTGGGCCCCACCTACGACCGGTCGGGCTCGCGCACCCCGATGCAGTGGGGCGACCTGCCCGCGGACCCGTACGGGCCCGGCAAGCCCGCGACCTCCACGTACCTGCCGCAGGACCCGGACCCCGACCGGCCCACGGTCGCCGCCCAGGTGGACGACGACGGCTCGCTGCTCCGCCTCGTGCGCGACCTCATCGCCCTGCGGCACGGCGACGAGCGCCTCGACGTGGCGGCGCCGACCGAGGTGCTCGCCACGGGGTATCCCCTGGCGTTCGTGCGCGCCGGCTCGCTCGCCGTGGTGCTCAACCCGGGCCGCGCGGCCGTGCGGCTCCCGCTGGACGGCGCCGCGGGCGCGCGGCCGCTGGTCGCGCGGGGCCTCCGGGTCGAGGCGGGCAGCGGCGAGGCGGCCAGCGGCGAGGCAGGTGGCAGCGAGGCAGGTGGCAGCGAGGTCGGCGCGCCCGAGGCCGGCGACGTCGTGCACCTGGAGGGGCACGGCTACGCCGTGCTGGACCTCGCGGGCGCGTAGGCGCCTCCGGTGCTCGGCACCCGGTACGCGCACCGGTCCATTCCGCGTACCGGGTTAGCCTTGGCCCCGTGGAACTGATCCGGAAGGGCAAGGTTCGCGAGGTCTACGCGGACGGCGACGATGTGATCCTGGTGGCCTCCGACCGCGTGTCGGTGTACGACGTCGTGCTGCCCACGGCCGTACCCGACAAGGGCGCGATCCTGACCCAGCTCTCGCTGTGGTGGTTCCGCCAGTTCGCCGACCTGGTGCCCAACCACGTGATCAGCGAGGACGTGCCCGCGGAGTGGGCGGGCCGCGCGATCCGCTGCAAGAAGCTGGACATCGTCCCGGTCGAGTGCATCGCGCGCGGCTACCTCGCGGGCGGCGGCCTGGACAGCTACAACGCGACCGGCAGCGTGTCCGGCGTGGCGTTCCCCCCGGGCCTGGTCGAGGCCGACCGCCTGCCGGAGCCGGTGTTCACGCCGTCCACCAAGGCGGACGAGGGGCACGACGAGTACATCTCCGTCGAGGAGATCGCCCAGGACCTGGGCACGGAGACCACGGACCGGCTGCGCGAGCTGACGCTCGCGATCTACGACCGCGGCGCCGAGATCGCGCGCGAGCGCGGCGTCATCATCGCCGACACGAAGCTGGAGTTCGGGTTCGACGCCGACGGCGTCCTGACCCTCGCCGACGAGGTGCTCACCCCGGACTCCTCGCGGTTCTGGAAGGCGAGCGAGTACGAGCCGGGCCGCGCGCAGTGGTCCTACGACAAGCAGTTCGTGCGCGACTGGTCCTCGACCCTGACCGGCTGGGACCGCACCTACCCGGGACCCGAGATCCCGGACGACGTGGTCAAGGAGACCCGCGCGCGCTACGTCGAGATCTACGAGCAGCTCACGGGCGAACGCTGGGCCTGACTGGCCGCTGGGCAAGCCGCACACGCGTCATCATGCCCGCCTCGGACACTTCCGCCTCGCTACCAGGCCCCCTTGTACACGTCTCTGCGGTTGCCGATCTTGATGACGGTGACGACCACCTTGTCGTCGTCGATCTCGTAGATCACCCGGTGGTCACCGAACCGGATCCGATACTCGTCCCTGCCCGACAGCTTGGTTGCCCCGTGAGGTCGCGGGTCGTCCTCCAGCTTGCGGATCGCACTGCTGACGCGGTCCGCATCCTGTCTCTCCAGCTTGCGCAGCTCACGCGCAGCGGCGTTCGTCACCTCGACCCTGTACCGGCCCATCAGGCGTCCTGGTCTCGTGCCAGTTCGTCGAGGCTGAAACGCTGCCCGTCGTCGGAGTCACGCTCTGCGGCCCACTTCTCCTCGGCAGCCAGCTCCAAGCGTTCGAGGATGCGAGCGTCGTCGGGGTCGATGAGGACAGCGACGACCTCGCCGTCGCGGACGACCCCGACCCTCAAGTGTTCCGTACTGACGCGCGTCAGCAGTTCGGCAGCGCCGGTGCCGAGCTCCGACTCGGTGACGGTCTCGTCCAGGTCGAGGTCTGTGTTCATGTGCTCATGCTTCCCGCACCTGTGGACAGCGCGCCATCCGGGCGACCTGCCTGATCCGATTCGTAGCTCCTTGCTGGGCTCACGAACAAGGCCGTACAGCAGCCTTCCCCGCCCGGCGGCGCGGCTCGAACAAGCGTGTCAGTGTCTCCCGTTAACCTCGGCCTCGTGAGCACCGCGGCATCCGTCCAGCAGTCGGCCTACCAGGCGACGTTCGAGGAGCTCGGCACGCCGCTGCGTGACGTGACCTTCGTCGTCGTGGACCTGGAGACCACGGGGACCAACGCCACAGAGGGCGGCATCACCGAGATCGGCGCGGTCAAGGTGCGCGGCGGCGAGGTGCTGGGCGAGTTCCAGTCGCTGGTGAACCCGGGGCAGCCCGTCCCGGCGTTCGTGGCCCGGCTGACCGGCATCACGAACGCCATGGTCGCCACGGCGCCGGACATCGCGCTGGTGCTGCCGAGCTTCCTGGAGTTCGCGCACGGCACGGTGCTGGTGGCGCACAACGCGCCGTTCGACGTCGGCTTCCTCAAGGCGATGTGCGCCCGGCTGGACTACCCGTGGCCCGGCTTCACCGTCGTGGACACGGTGCCGCTGGCCCGCCGCCTGGTCACGCGGGACGAGGCGCCCAACCACAAGCTGTCCACGCTGGCGAACCTGTTCCACGCCACCGTGTCCCCCGACCACCGGGCACTGGCGGACGCGCGCGCTACGGTCGACGTACTGCACGCCCTCTTCGAACGCCTCGCGCCGATGGGCGTCACGCACCTGGAGGACCTCGCCACGGCGGCCGACCCGGTGCCGCCCGAGGTGCGCCGCAAGCGGCACCTGGCCGACGGCCTGCCCGAGTCGCCCGGCGTCTACCTGTTCCGCGGCCCGGGCGACGAGGTGCTGTACGTCGGCACCTCGGTCAACATCCGCAAGCGGGTGCGCTCGTACTTCACGGCTGCCGAGAAGCGGCGGCGGATCACGGAGATGGTGCGCATCGCCGAGCGGGTCACCCCCGTCGCGTGCGCCACGCCGCTGGAGGCCCAGGTGCGGGAGCTGCGGCTGATCACTGAGCACGCGCCGCGCTACAACCGGCGCTCCAAGTTCCCGGAGCGGCACTCGTGGGTGCGCCTGACCGACGAGGCGTACCCGCGCCTGTCGGTCGTGAGCGGCGTCGTGGCGGGCGCCGCGCACATCGGCCCGTTCGGGTCCCGGCGCACCGCACAGGAGGCCGTGCACGCCCTGCACGACGCCCTGAACCTGCGGCAGTGCACCGCCCGCATCCCGCTCGTCTCCAAGCGCCCGGGCAGCCCGTGCGCCCTGGCGGGGATGGGCCGCTGCTCGGCCCCGTGCGTGGCCACGGAAGCGCCCGACACGTCCTACGCCGACGTGGCCGACGCCGCGCGCGACGCCCTGACCGGCGACCCCGCCCCCGTGGTGCGAGCCCTCTCCGACCGGATCGCCACGCTCGCCCACCAGGAACGCTACGAGGAGGCCGGCGAGGTCACCCGGCGTCTGCGGGCCTTCGTGCAGGGCGCACACCGGGCCCAGCGGCTCGGACCCCTGGCGGCCTGCGCCGAGCTGGTCGCCGCGCGGCCGTCCGGCATCGGCGACGCCCCGGGCAAGCCCGGCGGCTGGGAGATCGTGGTGATCAAGCACGGCCGGCTGGCCGCGACCGACGTGTCGGCCCCGGGCGCCAGCCCGCTCCCCCTCGTGGACGCCCTGCGCACGACGGCGGAGCACGTCGAGCCGCCCGTCGCCCCGGCCCCGGCCGCGCACCCCGAGGAGACCGACCTGCTGCTCGGCTGGCTCGACTCCCCCGGCGTCCGGCTGGTGCACGTCAGCGACACCTGGGCGTGCCCGGTCCGCGCGGCGGGGGCGCACGCCGACCTGACCTGGGCGTCGGAGCGGGTGCGGACGGAGATCGGCGCGGCGGAGGGTCCGGCCGACGCGGAGGCCGGCGCTGCGGCCGGCACTGCGGCCGTCGCGGATGCCGGCACGGCAGCCGACGCCGAGACCGCGGACGGAACCGCCGTCGTCCGGGGACCCGAGAACGCGCGGCACGTGGATACGATGACGGCATGCTGACCGCGATCGTCCTCATCGACGCCGAGACGTCCCGCATTCCCGAGGTCGCGCAGGAGGTCGCGAACATCGATGGTGTGAGCGAGGTCTTCTCCGTGACCGGCAAGACCGACCTCGTGGCGATCGTGCGGGTGCCCGAGCACGAGCAGCTCGCCGGCGTCGTCTCCGACACGGTGAACAAGGTGCCGGGCGTGCAGAACACCGAGACGCTCATCGCGTTCCGTGCGTTCTCCAAGGCGGACCTGGAGCAGGCGTTCGCCCTGGGGCTCGACGACTAGCTCGGCCCCGCAGCCGAAGCTGCCGAACCCCCCGTCACGACGGCCCCGCTACCGCGGGGCCTCGCCCCGTCCGGCGTCCCGTGCCCCGTCACCCGGTCCTGCGGGGCCCTCCCCGGAGGTTCGCGGTCCAGTCGTCCCTGGCCCGGCCGTCCGGGGCCCAGCCGTCCGGGGCCCAGCCGTGCCCTGCCCGCCGGAGCCGGTCCCGGAGCCCAGCGACGCCGGGGTCCTGGCCTCGATCTGGTCGTGCTCACCGTGCGAGTGGGCGGCCGCGAGCTCCGCGGGCGTCGCCGGTTCCACGCGGTCCTCGTAGAAGAACTCGGACAGCCGCTGCCAGCGCCGGTCGGACCGGTAGCCCTTGCGCTTGACGCCGCGGGCATCCGTCGCGGGTTTGATCTCCAGGGGCTTCGGGGACGTGTGCTGGGTGCGCAGCCACACCTCCTGCGGGTCGAGCGGGGTGTGCACCTCGACGTACTCGCCGTTGGCGACGCGCACGATGCGGCCCGACTCGTGGCCGTGCAGCACCAGCTCGCGGTCCTTGCGCTGCAGCCCGAGGCACACCCGTTTCGTCACGAAGAAGGCGAACACGGGCCCCACGAACAGGAGGACACGCAGCACCCAGGTGATCGCGAAGATGCTCAGCGCGAAGTGCGTGGCGATGAGGTCGTTCGTCGCCGCCAGGGCGCACACCAGGAACGCGACGAACAGTGCGACGCCGATGCCGGTCCGCACCGGCCGGTTGCGCGGCCGGTCCAGCACGTGGTGCTCGCGGTGGTCCCCGGTCACGCGGGCCTCGAGGAACGGCCACGCGAAGAGGATCGTGAACAGGATGCCCGGCACGACGACCGCCGGGATCAGGATGTTCATGCTCAGCGTGTAGCCGCCGATGACCCACTCCCAGCCCGGTCCCGGCATGAGTCGTAGCGCGCCGTCGACGAAGAGGATGTACCAGTCGGGCTGCGTGCCGGCCGAGACCGGCGCCGGGTCGTACGGGCCGTAGTTCCAGATGTTGTTGATCGCCATGGTGCCGCCCATGAGGGTCAGCACGCCCGCGATGATGAAGAAGTTGCCCGTCATCTTGGCCACGTAGACAGGCAGGGCCGGGTAGCCGACGACGTTCTTGTCGGTGCGGCCGCCGCCCGGGTACTGGGTGTGCTTCTGCAGCACCATCAGGAACAGGTGCAGAGCGATGAGGGCGATCAGGATCCCGGGGATCACGAAGATGTGCAGGGTGAACAGCCGCGGGATGATGTGGTCGCCCGGGAACTCGCCCCCGAAGACCAGGAACGACAGATAGGCGCCGATCAGCGGGATCGACTTGACCACGCCGTCGATGATGCGCAGGCCGTTGCCGCTCAGCACGTCGTCGGGCAGCGAGTAGCCGGTGAAGCCGGCGGCCAGGGCCAGGATCAGCATCGTCAGGCCGACGATCCAGTTGATCTCGCGCGGCTTGCGGAACGCGCCCGTGAAGAAGATCCGGAACATGTGCAGCACGATCGAGCCGATGAAGATCAGCGCCGACCAGTGGTGGATCTGCCGCATCAGCAGGCCGCCGCGCACCTCGAACGACATGTCCACGGTGGAGTTGAACGCCGCCGACATGAGCTGCCCGTGCATCGACGGCGGGTAGTCGCCCTCGAAGCGCACCAGCGCCATGGACGGCTCGAAGAACATCGTCAGGAAGAACCCGGACGCGATGAGCACCACGAACGAGAACAGGGCGATCTCGCCGAGCATGAAGGACCAGTGGTCAGGGAAGACCTTGCGTGCCAGCTCCTTGACCAGCACCCCGATGGTGGTGCGCTGGTCCAGGTAGTCGGCGGTCTTTCCGATCGCGGTACTCGGACGCTGCTTCGTTGCCACGTCATCACCCCTGGGTTCGGCGGCGCGGGCTCTACCGTTGACCTCCAGTAGACACCGTGCCGGGCTTTGCTTCCACCCTCGGCGACGAATCGGGGCCCCGGAACGTGACACGACAGGTCCGGCGCATCCCCGGGAGAGAACTCCTGGGGATGCGCCGGACCGGTGGTCAAGCCGTCAGGCAGAGGCGACGACGAGACCCGCGGTCTGCGTCTTCGCCCGCGCCAGGCGCTCGGAGACGTTGCTCCACGACACCAGGTTCCACCAGGCCTTGATGTAGTCCGGGCGGACGTTCAGGTAGTCGATGTAGTAGGCGTGCTCCCAGCAGTCCAGCATGAGGACCGGGGTGAGCGCGAAGGGGATGTTGCCCTGCTGGTCGAACAGCTGCACCACGACCAGCTTCTGGCCCACGGAGTCCCAGGCCAGGACGGCCCAGCCGGACCCCTGGACACCGGCGGCAACGGCGGTGAAGTGCGCCTTGAACTTCTCGAACGAGCCGAAGTGCTCGTCGATCGCCGTGGCGATCTCGCCGGTCGGCTCGCCGCCGGCCTCCGGTGCCATGTTCGTCCAGAAGATCGAGTGGTTGATGTGACCACCGAGGTTGAACGCGAGGTCCTTCTCGATCTTGTTGACGCCTCCGAGGTTGCCGGTCTCGCGGGCCTCCTCGAGCTGCTCCAGGGCAGTGTTGGCACCCTTGACGTACGTCGCGTGGTGCTTGGAGTGGTGCAGCTCCATGATCTTGCCCGAGATGTGGGGCTCGAGCGCGGCGTAGTCGTAGGTCAGGTCAGGGAGCGTGTAAACAGCCATTGCTGAGGTACCTCCAGGATCGGTCCGCACACCGGACGGTGCGCAGGGTGGGACGCCGTCCTGGTCGTGCGCCGAGGTGGTGCCCGCCGGGACGGCAATGGCCCGTGTCCCTGTCCGCAGACGCGGACCAGGAGACACAGGCCATCGCTTGGTGTCGCAGGTCGCTCAGTGCTCCCGCGAGGTGGCTCCTGCGCCGGCCTCTACGGCCTGGCGCTCGGAGCCGTGCAGCTCGTCGTGCTCGCCGTGCGAGTGCGCGGCGGCCACCTCGGCCGGGGTCACGGGCGAGACACGGTCCTCGTAGAAGAACCGGGACAGGCCCTGCCAGCGCTTGTCGGCGCCGTAACCCTTGCGCTTCACACCGCGGGCGTCCGTCTTCGGGGCGATCGCCAGCGGGGCGGGCGCGTCGTAGTTGACGCGCAGCCAGCGCTCCTGCTCGTCGAGCGGCGTGTGGACCTCGATGTACTCGCCGGTGGCGAAGCGCACGATGCGGCCCGACTCGTGGCCGTGCAGCACCAGCTCGCGGTCCTTGCGCTGCAGCCCGAGGCAGATGCGCTTGGTGACGAAGTACGCGAACACCGGCCCCACAAAGAACAGGACGCGGAACACCCAGGTGATCGCGTTGATCGACAGCGCGAAGTGCGTGGCGATGAGGTCGTTCGACCCGGCCAGGGCCAGGATGATGAACGCCGTCAGGAACGCGACGCCCAGGCCGGTGCGCGCCGGCTTGTTGCGCGGGCGGTCCAGCACGTGGTGCTCGCGGTCGTCGCCGGTCACCCGTGCCTCGAGGAACGGGTACACGATGAGGAACGTGAACAGGATGCCCGGGATGACCACGGCAGGGATCAGCACGTTCAGCGGCAACGTGTAGCCGAAGATGACCCATTCCGTGCCCTGGCCCGGCATCAGTCGCAGCGAGCCCTCCAGGAACAGCATGTACCAGTCCGGCTGGGCACCCGCGGAGACCGGTGACGGGTCGAACGGCCCGTAGTTCCACACGTTGTTGATCGACATCGTGGCACCCATGAGCGCCAGCACGCCGAAGACCATGAAGAAGTTGCCGGTCATCTTGGCGACGTACACCGGCAGGGCCGGGTAGCCGACGACGTTCTTGTCGGTGCGGCCGCCGCCCGGGTACTGGGTGTGCTTCTGCAGCACCATCAGGAACAGGTGCAGCGCGATGAGCGCCAGCAGGATGCCCGGCACCACGAAGATGTGCAGCGTGAACAGGCGCGGCACGATGTGGTGGCCCGGGAACTCGCCGCCGAAGATCATGTACGACATGAACGAGCCGATCAGCGGGATCGACTTGACCACGCCGTCGGTGATGCGCAGGCCGTTGCCGGAGAGCACGTCGTCCGGCAGCGAGTAGCCGGTGAAGCCGGCCGCCAGGCCCAGGATCATGAGCAGGATGCCGACGATCCAGTTGATCTCGCGCGGCTTGCGGAACGCGCCGGTGAAGAACACGCGCATCATGTGCACCACGATCGAGGCCATGAAGATCAGGGCCGACCAGTGGTGGATCTGCCGCATGAGCAGACCGCCACGCACCTCGAACGACATGTCGAGGGTCGAGGCGAACGCGACGGACATGAGCTGACCGTGCATGGTCGCGGGGTGCTCACCCTCGTAGGTGGTGAGCGCCATCGACGGCTCGAAGAACATCGTCAGGAAGAAGCCCGAGATGATCAGCACCACGAACGAGAAGAGGGCGATCTCGCCGAGCATGAAGGACCAGTGGTCCGGGAAGACCTTGCGCGCGAACTCCTTGACGGCGACGCCGATGGAGGTGCGCTGGTCGAGGTAGTCCGCGGCCTTGCCGACGGTCGTCGTCGGCTTGGCCGGTGCCTCGGGCTTGGTGTCGTGGGTCGCGGTGCTCACTTCAGGCGCTCCCAGAAGCTCGGGCCGATGGGCTCGGCGAAGTCGTCCTGCGCGACGAGGTAGCCCTCGTCGTCGACCGTGATCGGCAGCTGCGGCAGCCGGCGGTTGGCCGGGCCGAAGACGACCTTCGCGCTGTCCGCGATGTCGAACGTCGACTGGTGGCAGGGGCACAGGAGGTGGTGGGTCTGCTGCTCGTACAGGGCCACCGGGCAGCCCACGTGCGTGCAGATCTTCGAGTAGGCGACGATCCCCTCGTGCGACCACGTCTCGCCCTCGGGCGACTGGTCCGTACGGAGGTCCTCCGGGTTGAGGCGGACCATCAGGACCACGGCCTTGGACTTCTCGTTGATCCACTCGTGCGTCGAGCGGAACTCCTCGGTGGTCTCCGGGATCACGTGGAAGACGGAGCCGACGGTGACGTCGGCGGCCTTGATGGGCCGGCCCGAGGGGTCGATCGCCAGGCGCGTGCCGTTCTTCCACATCGTGTGCTTGAACTTGGAGACGTTCCAGTCGCCGCCCACGGAGCCGATCAGCGGCACCGCGATGGCCAGCGGGAACAGCGCCAGGGCACCGAAGAAAGCGCCCTTGAGCACACCACGGCGTCCGACGACGCCCGAGTCGGCAAGGCCATCGTTCAGGTCCTGGACCGCGATGGCGCGGTCCTCGTCGTTCGTCGCGAGCGGGTGCCGCTCCTGGACCATCTCCTTGTCGCCCATGAGCGACTTGGCCCAGTGGATGCCGGCGATGCCGATGCCGAGCAGCGACACCGCGAGGCCGAGGCCGAGCAGCAGGGTCGACAGGCGGACGCCCGACGTGGTGCCGTCCGGCGGGACCATCACGTAGGCGACGATCGAGCCGACCGTGCCCAGGATCGACAGCACGAACAGGATGGTGACGGTCCGCTCGGCGCGCTTGGCGGCGCGCGGGTCGGTGTCCGTCAGGCGGTGCTTGTGCTCCGGGACGCCCGGGTCCGGGAACCGCTCCGGGTGCCCGACGGCGGTACCCGCCTCGGGGGTGACCGTCACCTCGCGCGAGGTGTCGGCGGGGTTGTTCTGGTTCTCGCTCACGAGGACTTCGCTCCGATCCACACTGCGGCGCCGATGAGCAGGCCGAGGCCGATCACGAAGGCCCAGAGACCTTCGGACACCGGTCCGAGGGCGCCGAGCGCGTTACCGCCGGCCGAACCCTCGCGCTGCTCGACGAGGAACGACACGATGTCGCGCTTCTCGTCCGGCGTGATGTTCGCGTCGTTGAACACCGGCATCGACTGCGGGCCGGTGAGCATCGCCTGGTAGATGTTCCGCTCGGACGTCTCCCAGAGGGCGGGGGCGAACTTGCCCTCCGAGAGTGCGCCGCCGGCGCCCACGGCGTTGTGGCACATGGCGCAGTTGGTGCGGAAGAGGGCCATGCCGTTCGAGGGGTCACCCAGCGCGGGATCGACCTGCTCGTCGGTCGGGATGGCGGGGCCGGCGCCCAGCGAGGCGACGTACGCGGCCAGCGCCGCGGTCTGCTCCGCGTCGAACTGCGGCGGCTTGGCCTCGGCCTGCGGGCCGTTCATCTGCATCGGCATGCGGCCGGTCGACACCTGGAAGTCGACGGCGGCAGCGCCGACGCCCACCAGGGACGGCACGCCGTCGGTGCCCTCGGCGTTCGCGCCGTGGCACGTCGCGCAGTTGGCCTGGAACAGCTTCTTACCGGTCTCGATGTCCGCGGTGCTGACGGTCTCGGCCTTAGCCGTGCTCGGAGCCAGGGCGGCGTAGACGCCGCCCGTGGTCAGCAGCGCCAGCAGCAGGAGAACGACCGGCGCGAGCCGGTGATGCCTGCGGGCGGCGAGTGCCTTCACGAAAATTTCCTCGTCTCGCTGTGAGTGTTGAGCTTCTCTGTTATGAACCTATGCCACCGCACGTGGCCGTGAGGCGCGGCTGCCCGGGGGCGGCCGCGCGACCGGTCAGCGCAGCAGGTAGATCACCGCGAAGAGCGCGATCCACACCACGTCGACGAAGTGCCAGTAGTAGGACGTGACAATCGTGGTGGTGGCCTCGTGGTGACCGAAGCGCTTGGCGGCGAAGGAGCGGCCGAGCACGAAGAGGAAGGCGATCAGGCCGCCGGTGACGTGCAGGCCGTGGAAGCCGGTGGTCATGTAGAAGACCGAACCGTAGGGGCTGGACGAGATGGTCAGGCCCTCGTGCACCAGCTCGGTGTACTCGAAGATCTGGCCGCCGATGAAGAACGCGCCCATGAGGTAGGTCATGGTCAGCCACTCGTGCATGCCCCAGGTCCAGAACTGGAAGAGCTTCCCGGAGCGCGACGGCTTGAACTGCTCGGCCTTGAAGACCGCCCACTGGCAGGTGAACGAGGACAGCACCAGGACGATCGTGTTGATCGTGGAGAAGGTGATGTTCAGCTTGTCCGCCTGTAGCGCCCACTCCTCGGCCGGCATGGTCTGCCGGACGGTGAAGTACATCGCGAAGAGCGCTGCGAAGAACATGAGCTCGCTCGCGAGCCAGACGATCGTCCCGACCGAGACCGGGTTCGGACGATTGACTGTCACGTGCTGGTGCGTGGGGGTGGCTGCAGCCGTTGCGGTCGACACGACAGCCATTATGGCCGACGTTCGGGTGTCCCGAACGCCGAACCGTCACAGACGCTCGCGTCGAATCTCACAAAGTCCTTTCAACGCCCTACGTGGGCTGTCACTTGCTGACGCGATTGAAGAGAGTGCCATGAAAAGGGCGCGGACACATCTGCCGCCGGGGCGGGGTCTGTGCCACGATCGACGCATGACCGGCATGACGACGGATGTGACCAGCGCAGGCACGAGCGGTACGCCCTCCCCCAGCGCGACGTCGAGCCCGCGAGTCCTCCTGTACAGCGACGACCGCACGGTGCGCGAGCAGGTACGCCTCGCCGTGGGCCCGCGCCTGCACGCGGGCGAGCCCGACATCGTGTGGGCCGAGGCCGCCACCGCGGCCGCCGTGGTGGACAAGGCCGACAACGAGACGTGGGACCTGCTCGTCCTCGACGGAGAGGCCGACCAGGCCGGCGGCATGGGCCTGTGCCGCCAGCTCAAGAACGAGATCTACGAGTGCCCCCCGGTGCTGGTCCTCACGGGCCGACCCGCGGACGCCTGGCTCGCGACCTGGTCGCTGGCCGACGGCGTGGTGGCGCGCCCGCTCGACGCCATCAAGGTCCAGGAGGCCGTCGCGCGCCTGCTCGCCCCCTCGACGGCGGGTACCGCGTGAACCTCGAGGCACCCACGTGGTCCGGCCTGCTGGCCGGGCTCATGACCGGCGCCGACCTGAGCCAGCAGGAGGCCCGCTGGGCCATGGACCGGGTGATGACCGGTGAGGTCTCCCCCGTCCAGCTCGCCGGCTTCCTGGTGGCACTGCGCGCCAAGGGTGAGACCGTCGAGGAGCTCGCGGGCCTGACCGACTCCATGGTCGAGCACGCGGTGCGCATCGACGTGCCCGGGCCGTCGGTGGACATCGTCGGCACCGGCGGCGACCGTGCGCACACCGTGAACATCTCCACGATGGCCTCCGTGGTCATCGCGGGCGCCGGCCTGCGGGTCGTGAAGCACGGCAACCGGGCGGCGTCGTCGTCGTCGGGCAGCGCGGACGTGCTGGAGGAGCTGGGCATCCGGCTGGACCACCCGCCGGAGCGGGTCGCGCAGATCGCGCGCGAGGCAGGCATCACCTTCTGCTTCGCGGCGGCGTTCCACCCGTCCATGCGCCACGCGGGCGTGACCCGCAAGGAGCTGGGCGTGCCCACGGCCTTCAACTTCCTGGGCCCGCTCACCAACCCGGCCCAGCCCCGCGCTGCCGCGGTGGGCTGCGCCGACGCGCGGATGGCGCCGCTCATGGCGGGCGTCTTCGCCGAGCGGGGCAAGTCAGCGCTGGTGTTCCGCGGGGACGAGGGGCTGGACGAGCTCGCCGCGACGGCGGGCGCCACCGTCTGGGAGGTGTCCGGGGGCACGGTCACCGAGCACCGCATCGACCCTGCCGACGACCTCGGGCTGACCCGCATCAAGGTCGAGGACCTGCGCGGCCACGACGCGGCCTACAACGCGGGCGTCGCCCGGGCGGTGCTGGCGGGCGAGGACGGGCCGGTCCGCGAGACCGTGCTGCTCAACGCGGCCTCGGGCCTCGTCGCCGACGGCACGCTGCCCGGCACGGGCTCCGGGACGCTCGTGGAGCGGCTGACCGCCGGCATCGGCCTCGCGGCCCAGGCCGTGGACTCCGGGGCGGCGCAGGCCACCCTGGACCGCTGGATCGCCGCCAGCCGCTGACGAACGCGACAACAAAGCAGCGCCCCCGGACAGAAGCTCTGTCCGGGGGCGCTTGCCTGGTCGCGGAGGGGCCGCGTGGGACCACTCAGTGCGAGTGGATGCCCCGCGAGTACTCGAAGACCCAGCCCACGAGGGCGATGATCGCCACGCAGAAGCCGATGTACAGGACCCACCAGCCCACGGCCAGGCCGAGGAAGCAGATCGCGGCGGAGCCGGCGATCGCGAGCGGCCACCAGCTCCAGGGCGCGTACACGCCCTGGTCGCCCGCGGCGTCCTCGATGTTGCCGTTCGGGTCGTCCTCGGGCCGGGCGTCGATGCGCCGGGCCGTCAGCGTCAGGTAGGCGCCGATCATCGCCACCAGGGCGCCGACCAGCGGCATGCCCAGGTAGCCGACCGGCTCCTGCCAGTCCGTCATGAAGCCGTAGACCACCCCGGCCAGGACGAAGAAGGGTGTGCCCCAGAGAAACAGCCGGCTCTCGATCTTCACTTGCTGGTCCCCTCGTCCGGCTGGTCAACGATGGTCGTGCTGCTCTGACCCGACTCGCCGCCGCCGTTCGCGGCGCGCTGCTGGGCCTGCTTGTCCTGACCGCGCCGGTCCGCCTCGCCGTAGATGTTGTCGAGCACACCGCGGTTGTACTCCGGGTGCTCCATCGCGACGACCTCGGGGTGGTGCAGGTCGAACGCCGGCGACTCCGAGCGGATGCGCGGGAGCGAGGCGAAGTTGTGCCGCGGCGGCGGGCACGACGTGGCCCACTCCAGGGAGCGGCCGTAGCCCCACGGGTCGTCGACCGTGACCTTGGGCGCCTTGCGCCAGGTGATGTAGACGTTCCAGAAGAACGGCAGGGTGGACGCGGCGAGGATGAACGCGCCGATCGTGGACACCTGGTTCTCCCAGGTGAAGCCCTCCTGCGGCATGTAGTCCGCGTAACGGCGCGGCATGCCCTCCACACCCAGCCAGTGCTGGATGAGGAACGTGGTGTGGAAGCCGACGAAGAGCATCCAGAAGTGCACCTTGCCCAGGCGCTCCGACAGCATGCGGCCGGTCATCTTGGGCCACCAGAAGTAGAACCCGGCGAACATCGCGAAGACGACGGTGCCGAAGACCACGTAGTGGAAGTGCGCGACCACGAAGTACGAGTCGGAGAGCTGGAAGTCCAGCGCCGGGCTCGACAGGATGATGCCGGTCAGGCCACCGAAGAGGAAGGTCACGAGGAAGCCGATGGACCAGAGCATCGGTGTCTCGAACGTGAGTTTTCCTCGCCAGAGCGTGCCGATCCAGTTGAAGAACTTCACTCCTGTCGGCACCGCGATGAGCATCGTCATGAACGCGAAGAACGGCAGCATGACGGCGCCGGTCACGTACATGTGGTGCGCCCACACCGTCACCGACAGAGCGGCGATGGCGATGGTCGCGTAGACCAGGCCCGTGTAGCCGAAGATCGGCTTGCGGCTGAAGACCGGGAAGATCTCGGACACGATGCCGAAGAACGGCAGCGCGATGATGTACACCTCGGGGTGCCCGAAGAACCAGAAGAGGTGCTGCCAGAGGATGGCGCCACCGTTCTCCGGGTTGAAGATCTGCGCGTCGAGACGACGGTCGGCACCGAGCGCGAACAGGGCCGCGGCCAGCGGCGGGAACGCCATCAGCACCAGGAGGCTGGTGACCAGCGTGTTCCAGGTGAAGATCGGCATGCGGAACATGGTCATGCCCGGCGCGCGCATCGTGATGATCGTGGTGATGAAGTTGACCGCACCGAGGATCGTGCCGAAGCCGGCCAGCGCCAGACCGAAGACCCAGAGGTCTCCACCCAACCCTGGACTGTAGGTGGTGGTCGACAGCGGCGCGTACGCGAACCAGCCGAACGACGCGGCGCCCTGCGGCGTGAGGAACCCGGCGGTGGTGATGAGGCCACCGAACAGGAACAGCCAGTAGGCGAACATGTTCAGGCGCGGGAACGCGACGTCGGGCGCGCCGATCTGGAGCGGCATGATCACGTTCGCGAAGCCCGCGAACAGCGGGGTCGCGAACAGCAGCAGCATCACGGTGCCGTGCATCGTGAAGAGCTGGTTGTACTGCTCCTTGCTCTGCACGAGCTGGATGCCCGGCTCGAAGAGCTCGGCCCGGATCAGCAGGGCCATCAGGCCGCCGATGCAGAAGAAGATGAACGACGTGATCAGGTAGAGGTACCCGATCGTCTTGTGGTCAGTGGACGTGATCCACTTGATGACGGTCCGGCCGAGCGTCTGCCTCCCGGGCGCCAGGCCCGGGATCAGCTCGGTCGTGGTCGCTGCGGCCATCAGTGCCCAGCCTCCTCTTCCAGGGTTTCTGCCGGGTCCTCCACCGGGCCGGCGGTGCGGGCGAGGTCCATGCCGAGCGATCCGGTCTGACCCTTCGCCTCGAGCTCCGCCATGTGGGCGTCGTACTCCTCGGCGGACACGACCTTCACGTTGAAGAGCATGCCGGAGTGGAACTCGCCGCAGAGCTCGGCGCACTTGCCGGCGTACGTGCCCTCACGGGTCGGCGTGACCTGGAACGTGTTGGTCCGGTTCGGGATCATGTCCTGCTTGTACAGGAACGCGGGGATCCAGAACGAGTGGATGACGTCGCGCGAGTCGAGCGTGAACTCGACCGTCTCGTTCACCGGCAGGTAGAGCGTCGGGAAGGACGTCGAGGTGCCGACGGCGCCGTCGAGCTCGTCCTCCGCCGTGACGCTGCCGGGGTCCGCCTCGTGCTCGCCGTAGTCGTACACGTCGGCGTCGAGGTAGTTGAAGTCCCAGCTCCACTGCTTGCCGATGACCTGGATGTGCTCGGTCGCGGTGCCGTCGACGGTCTTGATGGCCGTCACGTCGCGGTCGGTGTACCAGAACAGCACCAGCACCATGATGATGGGCACGGCCGTGTACATGAGCTCGAGCGGCAGGTGGTAGCGCGTCTGCACCGGGAGCTGGTGGTCGTCCTTGCGCTTCCGGTAGGCCGCGATGCACCACAGCATCAGGCCCCAGGTCACGATCCCCACGGCGAGAGCAGCGATCCACGAGCCCACCCACAGGTCGGTGATGCGCTCGGTCTGGTTAGTCACCTCCCCGTCGCTGTAGCCGGGCAGGTATCCGCGCTGGACGGATTCACTTGCGCAGCCGGAGGCCAGCACTGCGACTGCGGCGGCAAGAGCCGACGCACGCAGGATGGCCCGCCGGGTGCGGGTAGGTGGCTTCGAGTGCAAGGGAGGCCTTTCACGTCTCGTCCGGCGCGTCGCACCGGTTTCCTCCCGAGCTCCACGCAGAACCTTCGTCCTCGATGGGATGCAGCCTAGCGCGCTCCGGGGCCTGATGATGCCCGGAAGGCCCGCACGGGAACGTGACGCACTCCGCACCTCGGGCACACATCGACGCTGTTCAGGACACCCACCCAGGTCGTGTCAGAACGATCGCCGCGACGGACCGGCGGGCGGGGGTGCGAGGATCAGGTGGACGACGGCGGCGGCACGCCGCGGGCCGCCGTCAGAACCCGAGATCAGGCCCCGATCGGGCCTCCGGTGAGCCGCCGGACGAGCCAGGTCACAGCAGCAGGAGGACGTGTGAGCCACGCCACCCCCGGTATCCCCGAACGGGTCTACCTCGACAACGGCGGACGCGCCCCGTGGCACCCGCTCGCCCGGCAGGCGTTCGAGCAGGCCCTCGCCGACGGCTGGGCCGACCCGCGCCGGCTGCACGCCGAGGGTCGCCGTGCGGCCCGGCTGCTCGACGGGGCCCGCGAGGCGATCGCCGCCGTGCTCGGCGCGCGCACCCAGGAGGTGCGGTTCACGCCGAGCCACACCGCCTCCCTCCACACGGCGGTCGCGTCGGCGGCCGCGGCCCGGCGGCGCGCCGGCTCCGCGGTCGTCGTCAGCGCGGTCGAGCGGGCCGCCGTGCTGCACGCGGCGACGCTCGCCGCGGGTGGTGCTGGTGCTGGGGATGCTGGTGCTGGGGGTGCCGGTGTGCCGGCCGGTCCCGTGCCCGTCGACCGGCTCGGGCGGGTCGACGTCGACGCCATGGTCGCGGCGGTCGGGGCGCCCGGCGTCGCGCTGGCCGCGCTCCAGCACGCGAACGGCGAGGTGGGCACGGTCCAGCCGGTCGAGGCGGTGCACGACGCCGCCCGCGCGGCCGGCGTCCCCCTGCTGGTCGACGCCGGGGCGAGCGTCGGCCACGTGGCGGTGCCCGACACCTGGGACCTCCTCGCCGCCGACCCGGCCGACTGGGGCGGCCCCGCCGGTGTCGGCGTCCTCGCCGTCCGGCAGCGGGTGCGCACCGCGCCCGTCGGACCCGAGGACGAGGACCCGTGGGCCCCGGGTGGCGTGAGCGTGCCGCTCGCGTTCGCCGCCGCGGTGGCGCTGCAGGCCGTCGAGTCCGACCGCGTGGCGCAGGACGCGCGGCGTCGAGCCCTGGTGGAACGGGTACGCGCCGCCGTGGCCCGGATCCCCGACGTCGAGATGGTGGGCGACCCGGACGACCGGCTCCCTCACGTCGCCACGTTCTCGTTCCTCTACGTGGACGGCGAGGCGCTCGTGACGGAGCTGGACCGGCACGGGTTCGCCGTCGGCTCGGGATCGGCCTGCACCGCGAGCACGCTGGAGCCGTCGCACGTGCTGGCGGCGATGGGCGTGCTCACCCACGGCAACGTGCGGATCGCCCTGGACCGGTCCACCACGGCCGACGAGGTCGACCGCTTCTGCGCGGTCCTCCCGGGCGCGGTGTCGAAGGTCCGCGAGATGCTGGGCGTCGGCGGTCTCTGACGAACGTCGCCCGTGTCAGACGTACAGGTCACTAGAGTGACCCGTGTGTCTGACACGTTGGTGGACGCCCGCGGGCTGCGCTGCCCGCTGCCCGTGATCCGGCTCGCCGCGGCCGCGAAGGGCCTGCCCGCGGGCACGGAGCTGACCGTCCTGTCGACCGACCCCGCGGCCAAGCACGACGTCCCCGCGTGGTGCCGGATGCGCGGCCACGAGCACGTGGGAACCCGGGAGCACCGGGCCCACGACCCGGCGGACCAGGACCCGAACGACCAGCACCGGAGCAAGGACCAGGGTCAGGACGACGACTGGGACGGCTGGGCCGTCACGGTCCGCCTCGGCTGATTTGTGAACTCCCCTTTGAGGCCCGGGTTTCTTCGCTTTGGACGGCGCCAAAGCGAAGAAACCCGGGCCTCAATGGGGACAACCGGGGACGACGACGGGCCGGTCACCCTGGGGTGACCGGCCCGTCGTGCCGAGACTGCGCTCAGCGAGCTTCGATCAGGAGAACGACCCGCCGCAGGCGCATGCGCTGCCGGCGTTCGGGTTGTCGATCGTGAAGCCCTGCTGCTCGATGGTGTCCTTGAAGTCGATCGTGGCGCCCTCGAGGTACGGCACGCTCATCTTGTCCACGACGACCTCGACGCCGTCGTAGTCGCGCAGAGCGTCCCCGTCGAGCACCCGCTCGTCGAAGTAGAGCTGGTAGATCAGCCCGGAGCAGCCACCCGGCTGCACCGCTACGCGGAGGCGCAGGTCGTCGCGGCCCTCCTGCTCGAGCAGACTACGGACCTTGCCCGCGGCGACGTCGGTGACGTTGACGCCGTGGGTAGCGATGTCCGTGGTGGTGTCGGTCATGTCATCTCCCGATCGTGTTCGACATACCGGTAGTCGATCCTTGAACGTTGCCAACTCATCGGCTGGTCCGTCTGTTCCCGCGTTCCGGTCTGTTCTCAGATCGTACGCCCAGGTGCCGCCCGAGCCCATCACCGTTCCACGTGCGCGGCGTCACCCGCGCGGTCACCGGGCCCAGCCCGGCGTCCACGTCCGGGCCACACGCGCGACGTCGTCGTCCGCCACCTCGTGCACCCCGCTGAGGCCCGCCGTGGACCACTCCCGCCTGCTCACCTGGCTGCGTCCGGTGAGCACGACGACGGGGACGGCGTGCGGCGCGGCGGCGGCCGCCGCCTCCACGACCACCCCCCGGTGCAGCCCCTCGCCGTCGAGCAGCGTGACGTACGCCACGACGACGTCGGCGCGGGCGGCGGCGTCGGTCAGCGCCGCCTGCTCCGCCCGCGGCAGGGCCGACGGGGCGGGGCCGGGCGCGGCCGGCCCGGGGTGGGCGGGCCCCACGTCCTGCGGCCCGACGGCGGCCGGCCGGCCGACCGGGATCGCCGGACCCGCGAGGAGGACGCCGCGGCCCGCGCCGTCGTCGTGCCCGGTACCCGGACCAGCTGCGGGCACGGCAGCAGCCGCGGGCACCCGGACGGCCCGTGCCTCGGTGCCGGCGTGCGGCGCGGCGGCACGCCACGCGGAGGCCAGTCGCTCGGCGTCGGGCAGGGTCTCGGCAAGCAGCAGCACGTGCACGAGAGGCATCGTGGCATCGTCCGGTCAAGGTGTCACCACCGCGTGTCATGATGGTGACCGTGAGCACCCTGCTGGCTGAATACTCCGGCTTCTCCGAGCCCGCGTCGTCCCCGTTGCTGCTGCTCGGCCAGGGGCGTGACCTGGCCTCCGAGCGCGGCGTGGAGTGTACGGGCGAGCTGCCCGCACCGAGCGACCCGGACCTGGTGGACCGGGCCCGCGCGGCGCGGGCCGCCCTCGGCAGCCGCGCGTTCGTCCTGGGCCACCACTACCAGCGCGACGAGGTCATCGACTTCGCCGACGTCACCGGTGACTCCTTCAAGCTCGCGCGCGAGGCGGCTGCCCGTCCCGAGGCCGAGTTCATCCTGTTCTGCGGCGTGCACTTCATGGCCGAGAGCGCGGACATCCTCACCTCCGACGCGCAGCAGGTCGTGCTGCCTGACCTCGCCGCCGGCTGCTCCATGGCCGACATGGCCGCGATCGGCCAGGTCGAGGAGGCCTGGGCCGTGCTGCAGGACGTCGGCGTCGCGGACTCGACGATCCCCGTCACCTACATGAACTCGTCGGCCGCCATCAAGGCGTTCACCGGGCGCCACGGCGGTACCGTCTGCACCTCCTCCAACGCGGAGGTCGCGCTGCGCTGGGCGTTCGACCAGGTGGGCGGCATCGACGGCACCGGCAAGGTGCTCTTCCTGCCCGACCAGCACCTGGGCCGCAACACCGCGGTGCTGGAGCTCGCGATGTCGCTGGACGAGTGCGTGGTGTTCGACCCGCGCAAGCTGAACGGCGGGCTCACCGACCAGGAGCTGCGCGACGCCCGGATGATCCTGTGGCGCGGGCACTGCTCGGTGCACGGCCGCTTCTCGGAGCAGAACGTCACCGACATCCGTGCGGCGGTGCCCGGGATCAACGTGATGGTGCACCCCGAGTGCAAGCACGAGGTCGTCACCGCGGCCGACTACGTCGGCTCGACCGAGTACATCATCAAGCAGCTCGACGCCGCCGAGCCCGGCTCCTCGTGGGCCATCGGCACGGAGCTCAACCTGGTCCGCCGCGTCGCCCGCGCGCACCCCGACAAGCAGGTGCACTACCTCGACTCGACGGTGTGCTTCTGCTCCACCATGAACCGCATCGACCTGCCCCACCTGGTGTGGGCCATGGAGTCGCTCGTGGAGGGACGCATGGTGAACCGGATCGTCGTGGACGCCGACGACGCCCACTGGGCGCGCGTGGCGCTCGACCAGATGCTGGCCCTTCCCGGAATCTGACCGGGCTGAGCGTGTGAGCGGCAACGGCGGGCTGCGCATCGGGATCTTCGTCTTCGACGGGGCGGAGGAGCTCGACGTCGTCGGGCCCTTCGAGGTCTTCGCGGAGTGGGGCTCCCACTCGCAGCTGCGGCCGACCGTGAGCACGTTCTCGTGGGACGGCGCCGGCGTGCGGCTCGCCAAGGGGCTGCGGATCCTGCCCGCGCACGGCGCGGACGACATAGGCCCGCTGCACGTGCTGGTCTACCCGGGCGGCCTGGGCACGCGGCCGCTGCTGGCCGAGCCCGGGCACCTGGAGTGGCTGCGTCAGATCCGCAAGCAGACCCCGATCCTGGCGAGTGTCTGCACGGGCGCGCTGCCCCTGGCCGCCGCCGGGCTGCTCGCGGGGCGGCCCGCCACCACGCACCACGAGCACTACGACGAGCTCACCGAGCTGGACCCGAGCGTGCTGGTGGACACCGAGGCGCGGTACGTGGACGACGGCGACGTGATCACGTCCGCGGGCGTCTCCTCGGGCATCGACATGGCGCTCCACCTTGTGGAACGCCTGGAGACGCCGGCCGTGGGGCGGCTGGTGCGCAACGCGATCCAGCACCCGGCGACGCCGCCCGGCACGACCTGATCCACGAGCGCCGGACATTCCACGGACGCCGGACCATCCACAGGGGCCGGACAAGGTATCTGATACTGCCGGTTCCCGGTATAACCTTCGACGCATGGCTCGCATGCTCCAGCTCACCTGGACCGGACTCTTCCCGCGCAAGGCCCGCCCCGGACAGACCCTGCTCGACCCGTCGGTCACCCGGATGCGTGTGGGGCCCCTGGACCTCGACTCGTACCTGCACGTCAACAACGGCACGTACCTGCAGATGATGGACGTGGCCCGGAACAACCAGATCGCCGACCTCGGCATGTTCCCGATCGCCAAGGAGAAGGGCTGGGCCCCCGTGGTCGCGGCGTCGACCATCAAGTACCGGCGCTCCCTGCAGCCGTTCGAGCGGTTCGAGATCACGACCCGGATCCTGGGCTGGGACGAGCGCGTCTTCTACCTGGAGCAGGTCTTCACACGGGGCGACAAGCTGTGCGCCCGCGGGATCGTCGCCAGCCGGTTCCTGGACCGCAAGGGCAACCGGATCTCGGCGCTCGACGTCGTCCGGGACGCGACCGGGCAGGACCTGCCCTCCCCCGCGCTCCCCGAGGACGTCGCGGCCTGGGCCCGCGCGATGGATGTCGCACCGCGCGAGCCCGCCACCAAGGGTTAGAGGCCCTCGCCGATCTTGGTGAGCAGCAGGGCCTCGGCCAGCACGACGTTCCGCAGCTCGCCGAGGTGCACCGACTCGTTCGCGCCGTGCGCCCGCGAGTCCGGGTCCTCGACGCCGGTCACGAGGATCGCGGCGTCCGGGAAGATCTCGAGCAGGTCTGCGATGAACGGGATGGACCCGCCCACGCCGACGTCGACCGGCGGGGTGCCCCACGCCTCGGTGAAGGCGGCGCGGGCCGCCCGCATCGCCGCCGTGTCGCCCGGGGCGAGGAAGGGCTTGCCCTGCTCGCCCGAGCGCCACGTGACGTGCGCGCCGAACGGCGCGTGCTTGGCCACGTGGGCGGCGAGGGCGGCGTCGGCCGCGACCGGGTCCTGGCCCGGCGCGAGCCGCAGCGAGATCTTCGCGGCGCAGCGCGGCGCGATCGTGTTGGACGCCTCCGCCACGGACGTCACGTCCATGCCGATGACAGACAGTGCGGGCTTGGACCAGAGCCGTCCCGAGAGCGTGCCGGTGCCGGCGAGCTCCGCGCCGTCGAGCAGCGAGGAGTCGGCGCGGAACTCGGCCTCGGAGTAGTCGACCTCGGGCTCGGGCGCGGTGACCAGGCCCTCGACCGCGACGTCGCCGGCCGCGTCGTGGAACGACGCGACGAGGCGCGACATCAGGGTGACGGCGTCCAGCACCGCCCCACCGAACATGCCGGAGTGCACCGCGTGGTCCAGGACCCGCAGCTCGATCTCGCCGTCGACCAGGCCACGCAGCGACGTCGTGAGGGCGGGGACCCCCACCTTCCAGTTCGTGGAGTCGGCCACGACGATGACGTCGGCCGCGAGCAGGTCGCGGTACTGCTCCAGGAAGGCCCGGAACGACGGCGAGCCCGACTCCTCCTCGCCCTCCAGGAAGACGGTGACGCCGACGGGCAGGTCCGCGCCGTCGGGCAGGCCGAGCGTGCGCAGCGCGCCGAGGTGGGCCACGATGCCCGCCTTGTCGTCGGCCGCGCCCCGGCCGTAGAGCCGCTCCCCCACCTGGGTGGGCTCGAACGGCTCGGTGTCCCAGGTCGCGGGGTCGCCCGGCGGCTGCACGTCGTGGTGCGCGTACAGCAGCACGGTCGGCGCACCCTCGGGCGCGGGGCGGCGGGCGACGACGGCGGGCGCGCCGGGCGTGCCGTCGGGGCGCGGGGCGGACAGGATCTGGACGTCCGGCAGTCCGGCGTCGCGCAGGAGCTGCGCCGTGGCGGCGGCGCTGGCGGCCACGTGCGTCTGGTCGAACGCGGCGGCCGAGACGCTCGGGATGCGCACGAGCGCTTCGAGGTCGGCCTGCAGGGCGGGGAACAGCTCGGTGACGCGGGCCCGGAGGGCCGCGGTGGTATCGGTGGTCACGGCCCCACGTTAACGGCTCGGAACCGGCCAGTGCCGGGAGCGATTAGGCTGGGAGGGTGTTCTCCCGCAGCAAGACTTCGACTCCAGACGGCGTGACCCCCGTGGGCGACTCCCCGGACGAGGTGACGCCGACGTCCGACCCGACGTCGGGCGCCGCCGCCGGCAAGGGCCGGCCCACGCCCAAGCGCAACGTCGCGCAGGCCGCGAACAAGCGTCCCCTGGTCCCGGACGACCGCCGGGCGGCCCGCAAGGCCCAGCGCGAGAAGTCGCGCATCGACCGGGAGCGCTCCTACCAGGCGATGCAGACCGGCGACGAGCGGTACATGCCGGCCAAGGACAAGGGCCCGGTGCGCCGGTACGTGCGCGACTTCGTGGACGCGCGCTGGAACCTCGGCGAGTTCTTCCTGCCGGTCGCGTTCATCTTCCTGTTCGCGACGTTCTTCACGACGCAGTACCCGCAGCTCAGCATCTTCGTGATGCTCGGCCTGTACGGGTTCCTGTTCCTGACGATCATCGACGTGTGGCTGCTGTGGCGTTCGCTGAAGAAGCGCCTGACGGCCAAGTTCGGCGAGGTCCCGCGCGGCCTCGTGATGTACACGGTCACGCGCGCCTACCAGCTGCGCCGGTCGCGGCTGCCCAAGCCGATGAGCAAGAAGCGCGGCAACTACCCGGAATGACCCGGAACTGACACCACAGACCTGTGGCGAGGCGGAACCGGTGGGTTCCGCCTCGCCACAGGTCTTTCAGCTCCGGGAGCCGAAGGTCAGGCGGGGCGCTTCTTCGGCATGCCCTCGAGGGTCTTGGCCGGGTCGCGCTCGACGACGCCGTCAAGGGCCTCGTCGATCTGCTTGAGCAGCTCGGCCGGGATGGTCACGCCCGACGCCTTGACGTTCTCCGCGACCTGCTCGGGGCGGGACGCGCCCACGAGCGCGGCGGCCACGTTGTCGTTCTGCAGCACCCAGGCCACGGCGAGCTGCGCCATGGACAGGCCCAGCTCGTCGGCGACCGGCTTGAGGTTCTGCACGGCGGTCAGGGTCTCGTCGCTCATGAAGCGGCTGATCGTCTGCGCGCCGCCCTTCTGGTCCGTGGCCCGCGAGCCCGCCGGGGCGGCCTGGCCCGGCAGGTACTTGCCGGAGAGCACGCCCTGAGCCATCGGCGACCACACGATCTGGGAGACGCCGACCTCCTTCGAGGCGGGCACGACCTCGTCCTCGATGACGCGCCACAGCATCGAGTACTGCGGCTGCGAGGAGATGAGCTGGAAGCCGAGCTCCTTGGCGAGCGCGGCGCCGGCGCGGATCTGGTCGGCGGTCCACTCCGAGACGCCGATGTAGAGGGCCTTGCCCTGGCGGACGACGTCGGCGAACGCCTGCATCGTCTCCTCCAGCGGCGTCTCCACGTCGTAGCGGTGCGCCTGGTAGAGGTCGACGTAGTCGGTGCCGAGGCGCGTCAGGGAGCCGTTGATCGACTCCAGGATGTGCTTGCGGGACAGACCCACGTCGTTGGGACCCTTCGGCCCGGTGGGCCAGTACACCTTGGTGAAGATCTCGAGGGACTCGCGGCGCTCGCCCTGCAGCGCGTCGCCGAGCACCTGCTCCGCGGCCGTGTTGGCGTACGCGTCCGCGGTGTCGAAGGTGCTGATGCCGGCGTCGAGGGCCGCGCGGACGCACGCCGTCGCGACGTCGTTCTCCACCTGCGAGGCGTGGGTGAGCCAGTTGCCGTACGTGATCTCCGAGATCTTGAGACCGCTGTTGCCGAGGTACCGGTAGTTGACCATGGCATCAGCCTATGACAACGATCGAATCGCTTTGACCCGGTTTCGCGCAGCGGAATGGCCACGTCCGCCCTGGGTGCTGACCGCGGCCCGACCTCGGACGCTCAGGGCGTGAACCTGGCCCGGTACAGCGACGCCGTGCCGGCGCCCGCGCTCTCCACCTGCCAGGCGACGAGGTCGCCCGCGACCGCCGCGGACGACGCGGCGTCGTTGCGGACGATCTCGAGCCGGTCCACCACCTGGGGCCGCCCGGCTCCGACCGCGTCGGCGACCAGGTACACGGTGGTGCCCTCGTTCCCGTCGGTGCTCCACACCACGTCGCCCGCCGACGCGTCCAGCGAGGTCACGACCTCCTCGGCGGCCTCCGGCTCGAAGACCCGCTCCCGGCCTGTCGCACGGTCCAGCACGTGGATCGTCGCGCCGTCGTTCCAGGCCACGAGCTGGTCGGACGCCGCGAGCTCGCGCCCCCAGTAGGCGCCGGTGCCGGGCGGCACCGGGGCGGCGGGCCGCAGGGTCTCGGTGCGCCCGTCGTCGCGGTGAGAAGTGATGGCGTACCGCAACGTGCCGTCGGCGACCCGCTCCACGGTCGTGACCACCAGCTCGTCGTCGTGGGTCGCGAACGTGCGGACCCCTGTCGCGACGTCCTGCTCGCCGCCGGTGCCGCCGCCGCTGCCAGGGCCGTCCAGCGCCGTCGCCGAGACGGCGCGCACGAGCTTGCCGTCCGGTCCGGGGGTCTCGGTCAGCCAGGCGACCCGCCCGGCGGTGAGCCCGAGCCACGGGTCACCGAGGGCCGCACCGTCTTCCGCGTGGTCCGACGCACTGTGCTCCACCACGGTCACCGCGCCCGAGCCCGGCTCCCGCACGCGGATCGCCCACACGCCCGAGGCGCCGTCGCTGACGGGTGACTGGACCCATGCGAGCCGGTCGTCCTGGCGTGCTGCCGCGGTGACCACGGTGCTCTGGCCGTCGAGCGCGGTCGAGGCCTCGTACTCGACGGCGTGCGGGATCCCGTCCCCCTGGATCTCCACGCTCTCGATCACCGACGAGCCGGAACCCTCGGGCAGGTCGGGGTCCCCGGACTCCTCGAACTGCTTCACCATGAAGTACGAGCCGTCCTCCGCGAGCGTCGCCGTGGCGGTCCCGTCATAGGCGACGGCGAAGGTCTCCAGCAGTGGCTCCACCTCGGCGGTGCCGACCGGCGCGGTGGTCAGGCCCGGCCCCGGGGCCGCGTCGTCGCGCCGTTCGAGCAGCCGCTCGATGCCGGTCACCTCTCGGAACCACTGGCTGCCCGGCAGCGCGACCTCCCCCAGGCCTGGCACCCGTACCGGACCCACCAGGAACCACACCAGCAGGACCGCGGCGACGCCCGACGTCGCGCCCTGCGCGGCCCGGCGACGGCGCAGCGCCGCCCTGCTGCCCCGCAGCACCGCGGCTCCGTCCAGGGCGGGCGCGTCGACGGCGTCCAGGTCCGCCTCGGCGACGAACCCGCGCAGCCGCTCCAGCGCGCGGGCGTTGGTCGCCTTGACCGTGCCGACGCTCCGGCCGAGCTCGGCCGCGACGTCCGCCTCCGAGAGGTCCAGCAGGTGCCGGAGCACCACGACGCGTCGCTGCTGCGGCGCGAGCCGCGCGAGCGCGCGGACGAGGGCGTCCCGGAGCTCCACCTCGGCGGCCCGGTCCGGGGTGGTGCCCACCGGGAGGTGGTCGTCACCCGGCACGACCTCGCGCCGGGTGTGCCGCCACGTGTCGATGCGCAGGTTCACCAGGACGCGCCGGGCATAGGCCCGCGGCTCGCGGTCCCGCACCCGGTCCCAGACGCGGTAGGTGCGCTCGAACGCCGTCTGCACCAGGTCCTCGGCCCGGTGGGTGTCACCGGACAGCAGGTACGCGGTGCGGTACAGGTAGGGTCCGGCCGTCTCGACGAACGCGACGAAGTCGTCGTCGGGTGCCCGGGCCACGCGGACGGTGGCGTGCTCGGTGTCCGCGATCCCGTCCTCCGCGTGTCCTGCCCCTGTCTGACCGGTCTCGTCCGTGTCGGTGCTCATGTCCCCCACCACGGTCACCGAGGCTCGCAGGTTTACCCGCCGACGGCGAGGCCGGCCGGCGCGATCACCCGACGAGCCCGCGCGGCGCGAGCCAGCGCGCGGCGACCTGGACCACCGGGCCCACCCCGAAGGCGAACACCACGGTCGCCCACCCGAACGTGCCGCCCAGCAGCACGCCGACCACGACCACCGTGACCTCGATGACGGTCTTGACCAGCCACACGGGCCAGCCCGTGCGCTGCACGATGCCGGTCATCAGGCCGTCGCGCGGCCCGGGCCCGAGCCGGGCGCCGACGTAGGCCGCGGTGCTCACGCCGAGGAGCACCGTCCCGGCCAGCGCGAGCGCGATCCCGGTCGCGAGCGCCGGCTCGGGCAGCAGCCGCTCGAGCACCCACAGCGAGGGGTCGATGACGAGGCTGATCACGATGATGTTGGCGATCGTGCCGATCCCGGGCTTCTGGCGCAGCGGGATCCACGCGAGCATCACCAGCAGCCCGACCCCGAGCACGACCCAGCCGTACGCCAGCCCGGTCCGGTCCACGATGCCCTGGTCCAGCACGGCCCACGGCATGGCGCCCTGGCCCGAGTGCAGCATCATCGCGGTCGCGACGCCGAAGCCCACGAGCCCGAGCAGGAGCTGGACGCCGCGGCGCACCGGGCGCATCAGCACGGGGGCACCGGGAGCGCCGGCGGCGATCTCGGCGGTGGTCACGTCGGGTGCGGACACGGCCGCGGTCTCGGGGGCAGGCTCGGCCGGGCGGCCGGTGGTCGTCGTCATGTGCCCATGGTGCGGCTCCATTGGCCTTGTCATCCAGGGCCAATCGCGCAAGAGTGGCCCCTATGTCCGCCGCGACCCCGACCGTGCTGCGCCAGCTCTCCCCCGCCACGACCGCCCGGCTGCTCGGCTCGTGGCACGCGGGCGGGCCCGCCTACGTGGCGCTCGCCGACGCCCTGCGCGCTGCCGTCCTGTCCGGCACGCTCGCCCCCAACACCCGGCTGCCCAGCGAACGTGAGCTCGCGGCGACGCTCAAGGTGTCGCGCACCACGACGTCGGGCGCGTACGCGCGGCTGCGCGAGCTGGGCTTCGCGGTCAGCCGCGTCGGGTCGGGCACGGTCGCCACGCTGCCGCAGCGCAGCGCCGATCCCGCCCCCGGGAGGCCGGCGGGCGGCGACGCCCCGGTGGCCGACGACGCCCTGCGGGCCGTGACGCCCGGAGGCCTGCCGTCCGCCGTCGGGCACCTGGACCTGTGGCAGGCGACCCCGCCCGCGCCGCCGGAGCTGCACGAGGCGTTCGCGCGGGCCCTGGAGCGCCTGCCCGCGTACCTCGACTCGGGCGGGTACGAGCCGCACGGCCTCACGCCGCTGCGCGAGGCCGTCGCCGCCCGCTACCGCGAGCGCGGCGTGCCGACCACCGCCGACGAGATCCTGGTGACCACCGGAGCCCAGCAGGCGATCGCGCTGCTGGCGAACACCCACCTGCACCCGGGTGACCGGGCGGTCGTGGAGTCGCCCACCTACTTCCACGCCATGGAGTCGATGCGCGACGCCGGGGGCCGGGTGGTCGGCGTGCCCACGGGGCCGCTCGACGTCGACCTGCTCGCCTCCACGGTGCGGCGCGCCCAGCCTCGGCTGGTGTACCTCGTGCCGGACTTCCAGAACCCGACGGCGTTCGTGATGTCCGCCGACGAGCGCGCGGCGGTCCGGGAGATCGCGGACCGGTACGGCGTCACGGTCGTGGGCGACGAGACGCTCGTGGAGCTCAACCTGTCGGACGTCGAGCTGCCGCCGGCGTTCGCCGGGGACGGGACGTCGCCGCACGTGGTCACGGTGGGTTCCGCGTCGAAGGCGTTCTGGGGCGGGCTCCGCGTCGGCTGGGTCCGGGCGCACCCGCAGGTGATCTCGCACCTCGCGCGGGCGCGGCAGTCGGCCGACATCGCGACGGCCGTGCTCGAACAGCTCGCCGTGGTGGAGCTGCTCGGGCGCCACGAGGAGGTGCTGGCGGGCCGGCGCCGGATGCTGCGCGAGCGGCGGGACCTGCTGGTCCACCGGCTCCGGGGGACCTTCCCCTCCTGGGACGTGCCGACGCCGCAGGGCGGGCTGTTCTGCTGGGTCGACCTGGGGCGGCCGGTCGCGCAGGCGTTCGCCGCTGCCGCCGCCGCTGAGGGCGCGCTCGTGGCGGCCGGGCCGATCTTCAGCCCCGAGAGCACCGGCTCCGCGTCCCGTGTGCGGCTCACCTTCACGCGGTCCCCCGCCGAGCTGGCCGACGCCGTGCCGCGGCTCGCCCGGGCCTGGAGCCGGGTGGTGCCGTCCGGCAGGTCGCGGCGATGACCCGGAGGTGGTGGTGACCCGCAGGTGCTGACAGCGCCTAGGGGATCCGCAGCTCCACGCCGGGCGCGGCCTGCGTGCCGTCGTGCAGCAGGCTCGCCTGCACGGCGCCGGCCGCGGCCAGCTCGCGCCAGTGCTCACCGAGCCACTGCTCGGCGTCGTACTGCGCGGTGAAGACGGGCGTGACGGGCTCGCTCAGGCGGCGCCCCTCGGCGTCGTCCAGGGCCCACTCCCACTGCGGACGGATCACTCGTACCTCCCACTAGCCGTCGAGCCGGCCGACCGGGTCAGGGCGCGGTTGATCTCCGACGCCCACAGCGGCCCCTCGTAGACGAACGACGTGTACCCCTGGGTCAGGTCGGCTCCGGCGCGCAGGTAGGCGCGGACGTCGTCGGCCCGGGTGATGCCGCCCACGCCGATGATGACGGGGCCCGTGCCGAGCCGCTCGCGCAGGCGCGCGACGACCTCGATGCCCCGGCCGAGCAGCGGCGGGCCGGACAGCCCGCCTGGGCCGCGGTCGTGGCCGATGGTCGTGTTGACGGCGACCACGCCGTCCAGCCCGAGCTCCAGCACGAGGTCGGCGACGGCATCGACGTCCTCGTTCGCGAGGTCGGGGGCGATCTTCACCAGGAGCGGGATCCTGCGGCCCGTGCCCTTGCCCGCGGCCGTCCCGGTGGTGGCCTCGTCGGCGGCGGCGCGGACCGCCTCCAGGATGGGCCGCAGCGACTCGGTCGCCTGCAGGTCGCGCAGGCCCGGCGTGTTCGGGGACGAGACGTTGACCACGAGGTAGTCCGCCCAGGGGGCCAGCAGCCGGGCCGACGTCGCGTAGTCGGCGGCGGCGCACTCGGGCGGCGTCACCTTGGACTTACCGATGTTGGCGCCGACGACGATCGCCCGGCCCGCGGCGGTGCGGCGCAGCGCGCGCAGCCGGTCCGCGGCGGCGGCGGCGCCCTCGTTGTTGAAACCCATCCGGTTGCGCACGCCCCGCACGTCGAGCTCGCGCCACATGCGCGGCTTCTCGTTGCCGGGCTGGGGACGGGCGGTCACGGTGCCGATCTCGACGAACCCGAAGCCGAGCATCGTCAGGCCCCGGACGGCGCGCGCGTTCTTGTCGAACCCACCGGCCAGACCGAACGGCGCGGGCACCACGCGGCCGAAGAGGCGCACGCTGCCCGGCCCGCCGGCGCGCTGGCCGAGGTAGGGGGCGAGCGCGCCCTGCACGACGTCCCGCAGGACCGGCACGCTCCCGGCGCGCTCGATCAGCGAGAATGCGATCTCGTGCGCACGCTCCGGGTCCATCCGGCGGAAGACGCCGTTGAACAACAACGAGTACGGCCAGCTCATGCAGTCCTCTCCTCGGACGTGCTGCGCGACGTCCGCCACAGCCACCACAGGCCCACGAAGGGCAGGACCAGGGGCACGTAACCGTAGCCCTGGCCGAATCCGGACCAGACGGTCGACTCGCCGAACACGTCCGGGTCGGCGAGCGACAGGGCCCCGATCGTGACCACGCCGACCGCCTCGATCCCGACGGTGATCCACGCGGTCACGCGCCAGGCGGGGGTGCCGATCGCGAGCGCGAACGTCGCGACCACGTACACCGCCGCGGCGAGCGTGGAGAGCGTGTAGGCCACGGGCGCCTCGCCGAACTTCACGACGAGCTCGTACGACGAGCGACCGATGGCCGCGAACGCCAGGACCCCGTAGATCGTCACCAGCACGCGGCCGAAGCCCCGCCCGGTCCGTCGTCCGGCTGTCCGTTCCGGCATCGTCATCAGGCCCCCGTCCAGATCTGCCACATGCGCCACTCCAGGAACGCCACCGTCAGCGAGGCCACGAGCAGCACCACCGAGCTCCACCTGGTGCGCTCGGCGAAGGCCCACGCGGCGGCGACCGGCAGGATCACGAGGGTGGTGGCGAAGTAGCCCCAGAACAGCACCGGGTCGCTCGCCCCGCCCCCGCTCGCACCCTGCACGATCGCGACGACGCCCTGCACGAGCAGGAAGAGCTCGATGACGGCACCGCCCCAGAGCTGGTTCAGGATGACCGCGCGGTCGCGGGCGACGAACCAGCCGGCCCACCCGGCCAGGACCACGCAGAGCGCGACCACGAGGAGCAGGAGGGCAGGGATCACGTCCTGCAGACTACCGGGCGCTCCCTGTGGGGCGGCAATCGGATCGTGCGTGACCTGCGCCTCGATGGGGCCCGGCCCGGCTGTCGGAGGCCCGGGATACCATCGGCAGCGTGACCGACGTGACCCTCTCCAGCAAGAATCCCACCGCCGTGAAGGCCGAAGCGCTCGTGGTGGCGACCGCCCAGACGTCGGACGGCGTAGCCGTCGTGTCCGACCAGCTCCCCACGGACCTGCTGACGCAGCTCGAGACGCTCGCCCCGCAGCTCGGCGTCACCGGCGCCCGCGACGAGGTGCGCAAGATCCCGGCCGGCGACAAGCTCGCCGCCGACGTCCTCGTCCTGACGGGCCTGGGTGAGCGCGCCGAGGACGGCACGTTCGCCGCCGAGACGCTGCGCCGCGCGGCAGGCGCCGCGACCCGCGAGCTGGCGGGCCTCGCGTCCGCCGCGATCGCCCTGCCGGCGTCCGACGACGCCGAGATCACCGCCGTCACGGAGGGCGCGCTGCTGGGCGCCTACGCCTTCAACCGCTACCGCACCGCCGGCAAGGGCTCCGCGAAGGACGGTGCGAAGGCCGCCGCCGGCAAGGACGCCGCGAAGAACGGCAAGGACCCGGTCGCCGCGATCGAGATCCTCACCCCGCTGCACAAGAACGCGAAGGCCAAGCTGGCCGCCGAGCGGGCCGAGATCCTCGCGGCGGCGGTCCACGCCACGCGCGACCTCGTCAACACCGCGCCCAACGAGCTGTACCCGGCCACGTTCGCCGACGCGGCGAAGGCCGCGGCCAAGGACGTGAAGCACGTCAAGGTGACCGTGCTGGACGACAAGCAGCTCGCCTCGGGCGGCTACGGCGGCCTCACGGCCGTGGGTCAGGGTTCGTCGCGCGGCCCGCGCCTGGTCAAGGTCGCCTACGCGCCGGCCAAGCCGGACGCGAAGGTCGCGCTCGTCGGCAAGGGCATCACGTTCGACTCGGGCGGCATCTCGATCAAGCCGGCCGCCGGCATGGAGGCCATGAAGTCCGACATGGCCGGCGCGGCCGCGGTGCTGTCCACGGTGATCGCCGCCGCGAAGCTGAACCTCCCGGTCGCCGTCACCGGCTACCTCTGCCTCGCCGAGAACATGCCGGGCGGCAACGCGCAGCGCCCCGCCGACGTCATCACGATCTACGGCGGCAAGACCGTCGAGGTGCTGAACACCGACGCCGAGGGCCGCATCGTCATGGCCGACGGCCTCGTCTCGGCCGTCGAGGACGGCCACGACGTGGTGCTGGACATCGCCACGCTCACCGGCGCCCAGATGGTCGCGCTCGGCAGCCGCACGTCCGCCGTCATGGGCACCGACGAGGTGCGCGACGAGGTCAAGGCCGCCGCCGACGCCTCGGGCGAGCTGTTCTGGCCGATGCCGCTCCCGGAGGAGCTCAAGGCCAACATCAAGTCCAAGGTGGCCGACGTCGCCAACTCCGGCCCGCGCTGGGGCGGCATGCTCAACGCCGGCCTGTTCCTGCAGACCTTCGTGGGCGACCACCCGTGGGCGCACCTGGACATCGCCGGCCCCGCGTTCAACGAGGGCGGCGCGCACGGCTACACGTCCGGCGGCGGCACCGGCGTCGGCGTCCGTACCCTCCTGGCCTTCGTCGAGGGCCGGGCCGCCGCGAAGTAGCTACTTCCTGCGCTGGGCGCTGTTCCAGTCGCGCATCCGCTGGGGGTAGCCGGTGAACCGCACGTTGTACACCGGCACCCCGAGCTGGTTCGCGAGGTCGAACGCGGTGCGCTCGTCGGGCACCCGGCGGCGCGTCCACTCCCCGGTGCTCGCCACGAGCAGGATGGTGCTGGGGATGTCGGTGGTCGGGGGCTCCACGTAGGCCTCGACCCCGACCCGCGAGGCGATGAACTCACCGAGGTGCGCCAGGGTCTGGCGGCGCGCGTCGTTACCGGTGGGACGCGCGGCGCTACCGGGTGCGGAGCGTCGCTGGAAGAAGCGCGCGAGCGAGCTACGGGACTGGCGGGGCATGCACCGAGGGTACTAGCGAGACCGGCGCTGTCCTAGGCATCTCCACGCACATCGCAGGAAACTCGCACCTTCTGCTCGCGGGCCCTGCTCGCGGGCCGACCTGTCACAGGGCCGCCGGAGCGTCAATGTCGCCACGGTCACACCCGACAAGCCCGGTACACGATTGGGGCCACGCCCGCTGAAGTGTCAAGATGGCATGCGGCGACAACCCACGCAGCCGACGCAGCCGACGCGGTCACCTCCGCGGAGTCAACGAGGAGCCAGCACGTGCCTACGCATGACAGCCCGACCACGTTCGACGTCGTCGTGCTCGGCGGGGGAAGCGGTGGCTACGCCACCGCGCTCCGCTCGGCACAGCTGGGCCTGAGCGTGGCCCTCGTGGAGGAGGGCAAGCTCGGCGGGACCTGCCTGCACGTGGGCTGCGTGCCCACCAAGGCCCTGCTCCACGCCGCCGAGGTGGCCGACGCCGCCGCGCACGGCGCGCAGTTCGGCGTGCGCACGTCGCTGGACGGCATCGACATGCCCGGCGTGCTCGCCTACAAGGACTCCGTGGTCGCCGGCCTGTACAAGGGCCTGCAGGGGCTGATCGCCTCGCGGAAGATCACCGTCGTCGAGGGGCACGGCACGCTCGCCTCCCCCGGCGTCGTCGAGGTCACCGCCGCGGACGGCGCGACGAGCAGCGTCACCGGCACCCACGTGGTGCTCGCGACCGGCTCGTACGCCCGGACCCTGCCCGGCCTGCAGCTCGGCGGCCGCATCCTCACCTCCGACCAGGCGCTCACGCTGGAGACCGTGCCGAAGTCCGTCGTGGTGCTCGGCGGCGGCGTGATCGGCGTGGAGTTCGCCAGCGTCTGGAAGTCCTTCGGCGCCGACGTGCAGATCGTCGAGGCGCTGCCCCACCTCGTCCCCAACGAGGACGTCGCTCTCTCGAAGGCGCTGGAGCGCGCGTTCCGCAAGCGTGGCATCAAGTTCTCCCTGGGCGAGCGCTTCGCCCAGGCCAAGCAGTCCGACGACGGCGTCCAGGTCGAGCTGGAGTCGGGCACCACGTTCGACGCCGAGCTGCTGCTCGTCGCCGTCGGGCGTGGAGCGCGGACCGCCGACCTCGGCTACGAGGCCGCCGGTGTGCGCGTCGACCGTGGGTTCGTGCTGACCGACGAGCTGCTTCGCACCGGCGTCACCACGCCGGCCGGCGGGCAGGTCTGGGCCGTCGGCGACATCGTGCCCGGGCTGCAGCTTGCCCACCGCGGGTTCGCGCAAGGCATCTTCGTGGCCGAGCAGATCGCGGGCAAGTCTCCCGCACCGATCGACGAGGCGACGATCCCGCGGGTCACCTACTGCGAGCCGGAGGTGGCGTCGGTCGGCGTCACCGAGGCGCGGGCCGCCGAGCTGTACGGCCCGGACGGGGTGGAGACCATCGAGTACAACCTGGCGGGCAACGGCAAGAGCAAGATCCTGGGTACCCAGGGCTTCGCCAAGCTGGTGCGCCGCAAGGACGGACCCGTGGTCGGTATGCACCTGATCGGCTCGCGTGTGGGCGAGCTGATCGGCGAGGGCCAGCTCATCGTCGGCTGGGAGGCGTTCCCCGAGGACGTCGCCTCGCTCGTCCACGCACATCCCACCCAGAACGAGGCACTCGGAGAGGCACACATGGCACTGGCCGGCAAGCCTCTGCACGCCCACAACTGACCATAACGACAAAGGAGACCCCACAGGTCATGTCTGAGAACGTGCAGCTGCCGGCCCTCGGCGAATCCGTCACCGAGGGCACTGTCACCCGCTGGCTCAAGGCTGTCGGCGACGAGGTCGCCGTCGACGAGCCGCTGCTCGAGGTGTCGACCGACAAGGTCGACACCGAGATCCCGTCGCCGATCGCCGGCGTGCTCGAGCAGATCCTCGTCCAGGAGGACGACACCGTGGAGGTCGGCGCCACCCTCGCCGTCATCGGCGACGGCTCCGGTTCCGGTGCCGCCCCGGCGGCCCCCGCCGCCGAGCCCGCCGCGGCGGAGGCCCCCGCGCCCGAGGCGACGCCTGAGCCGGCCGAGGCCGCTCTCGCCGAGGCCCCCGCTGCGGAGTCGCCCGCGCCCGCCCCCGCCGAGGCTCCGGCCGAGGCCCCCGCCCCGGCTCCGGCCGGTGGCGGCACCGACGTGCCGCTGCCCGCGCTGGGCGAGTCGGTCACCGAGGGCACCGTGACGCGCTGGCTCAAGGAGGTCGGTGACGACGTCGCCGTCGACGAGCCGCTGCTCGAGGTCTCCACCGACAAGGTCGACACCGAGATCCCGTCGCCCGTCGCGGGGACGCTCCAGGAGATCCTGGTCAAGGAGGACGAGACCGTCGAGGTCGGCGCCATCCTGGCCCGCGTCGGTTCCGGCGCCGCCGCTCCGGCGGCCGAGGCCCCGGCCGCTCCCGAGGCGCCGAAGGCCGAGGCTCCGAAGACCGAGGCCCCGGCCGAGGCCACCCCGGTCCCGGACCCTGCCGCGGACTCCCCGGTGCCGGCCCAGGCAGCCTCCCCTGCCCCGGCGGCTCCGGCCCCCGCCCCGGCTCCCGCCGCCCCGGCTCCCGCGCCCGCTGCCCCGGCTGCTCCGGCGCCCGCGGCCGGTCGCTCCGCCGGCTCGTACCTGACCCCGCTCGTGCGCAAGCTCGCCGCGGAGAAGGGCGTCGACGTCGCCGAGGTGAAGGGCACCGGTGTCGGTGGCCGCATCCGCAAGGAGGACGTGCTCGCCGCCGCCGAGGCCAAGGCCGCCCCGGCGCCCGCCGCCGCTGCCGCGCCCGCCGCGAAGGCGCCGGCCGCGACCAAGCTCGAGGTGTCGCCGCTGCGCGGCACCACGGAGAAGATGTCGCGCCTGCGCAAGATCGTCGCCGAGCGCATGCTCGAGGCGGTCCAGTCGCAGGCCCAGCTGACCACGGTGCTGGAGGTGGACGTCACCCGCGTCGCGAAGCTCCGGGCCAAGGCCAAGGAGTCGTTCGCCGCACGCGAGGGCGCCAAGCTGACCTTCCTGCCGTTCTTCACGCTGGCCGCCGTCGAGGCGCTCAAGGCGTACCCGAAGATCAACGCCACGATCGACACCGAGAAGGGCGAGATCACCTACCACGGCTCGGAGAACGTCGGCATCGCCGTCGACACCGAGCGTGGCCTCGTGGTCCCGGTCATCAAGAACGCGGGCGACCTGAACCTTGCGGGCATCGCCCGGCAGATCCAGGACCTGGGTGCGCGCACCCGGGCCAACAAGGTGACGCCGGACGAGCTCTCGGGCGGGACGTTCAACATCACGAACACCGGCTCGGGCGGCTCGCTCATCGACACGCCGATCGTGCCGCTGGGCCACGCGGCCATCCTGGGCACGGGCACCATCACCAAGCGCCCGGTCGTGGTGACCGACGCCGAGGGCAACGAGAGCATCGCGGTGCGCTCGATGGCCTACATCTTCCTGTCCTACGACCACCGCCTGGTCGACGGTGCGGACGCCGCGCGCTTCCTCACCGCGATCAAGAACCGGATCGAGGAGGGCGCGTTCGAGGCCGAGGTCGGTCTCTGACGAGGACCAACGGGTCGGCCGGGTAGCTCACGCGCCTGACGTCGACCCCGCAGCAGCGGGTGGTGGCCGGTTCCGGGTTCGGGACCGGCCACAGCCGTCTGCGCACGGCTGCCGTGCTGTGTCCTGCCCGCCGGTGCGGCGCCGTCGGGCAGGCTAGATTCGCGGCATGGACGTAGTCGTGGCCGGGTCGCACGGCCTCATCGGCTCCGCGCTGGTCGCGGACCTCGTCGCCCGAGGGCACGGCGCGCGCCGGCTGGTGCGGCGCGGGAGCGAGTCGTCCGGCACTGCCGAGTCGGCCGCGCCGTCCGGCGTCCGGCACGTGCCGTGGGACCCGCGCACCGGCGAGCTCGACCCGGCCGCCCTGGACGGCGCCGACGCCGTCGTGAACCTGGCTGGGGCCGGGATCGGCGACCACCGCTGGACCCCGGCCTACAAGCAGAAGCTCCTGGGCTCGCGCACCACGACCACGAGCCTGCTCGCCCGCACGATCGCGCGCCTGGACGGGCCGCCCGTGCTGGTCAACGCGTCGGCGGTCGGGGCGTACGGGGACCGCGGGGACGAGGTCCTGACCGAGGCGTCGGAACGCGGCGACGACTTCCTCGCGGACCTGGTCAAGGCCTGGGAGAACGCCACGGCACCCGCCGCCGACGCCGGGGCCCGCGTCGTCTGGCTGCGTAGCGGCATCGTGCTCGCGCCGTCGGGCGGGGCGCTCGGGAGGCTGCTGCCGCTCCTCCGCCTGGGCGTCGGCGGCCCGCTGGGCAGCGGCCGGCAGTGGTGGAGCTGGATCACGCTCACCGACGAGGTCGCGGCGATCCGGCACGTCATCGGGGCGGACGTACGCGGCCCCGTCAACGCCGTGGCGCCCGAGCCCACCACGAACCGGGACCTGACCCGGGCACTCGCCCGGGCGCTCGACCGGCCGGCGGCCCTGACGGTGCCCCGGTTCGCCCTGCGGATCGCGCTCGGGCAGTTCGCCGGCGACCTCGTGGCCTCCCAGCGGGTGGTCCCCGCGGTGCTGAGCCGCACCGGCTTCACCTGGACGCACGCCGCCCCCGAGGAGGCGGCGCGCTGGGTCGCCGGGCGCTGAACCGGTCCGGCGCGGCCCGGTTCAGCCGCGCCGGATCAGCGGACCTCGCTGACCCGCCAGCCGCCCGGCGTCCAGACCAGGGTCAGGTCGGCGGACTCCTTCGACGCGGGCACCGCGGTCTCGCCGTCGGCGGAGACCTGGCGGTGCGCCGTGATCGTGTACTGGATCCGCACGATCGCCTCGATCGGCACCTTCTTGCCGGACGTCTGCCCCTCGGCGTCGTCCGACGTCTGGACCGTCTTGCGCGACGCCGTGGTCGCGCTCTGCACGGCCGAGGCGGCGCCCGGGCCCTGCGTCACGACCTCGGTGGACTCCACCTCTGCGGATGCGCCGACCACCTGGGAACGGTTCTGCTTGAGCTCGTCGAGGATCTGCTGGTCGGCCAGGTAGGCCGGTGAGCCCTCCAGGTTGACCGTGCTGATGTCGGAGACGGCGCCGGCCAGCAGCGCGAGACGGCGCTCCGTGAGCTCGACTGCGGCACCTGCCGGGTCCTTGGCGTTGCTGACCGGGTTGATACCGCCCCAGACGGGGGCGGAGGACTCGGGCGAGGGTGCCGCGACGGCGGGCTCCTCGCCGCCGAACGCCTCGGGCAGAGCGACGACCCCCGCCGTGATCCCCGTGACCACGCCGGCGGCGATCATGACCGTCGCGAGCACGGAGCCCGCGGTGACGCGCGGCTCGGCGGCCTTCGCGCCCGGTCGCGCGCCGGCGGCCCGGCCCGTGACCGGCATCGTCGCCCGGCGCCGCCCGCCGGTCGCCCAGGAGCGCGCGTCGACCGCGGCGATGGACCCCGTCAGGGTCTTGGCGGCGGAGCGCCAGGCGGACGGCGTGTGCGCGCCGAGGGGTACGTGGCCCGCGATGGGCACGGGACCGCTGATAGCGGCCGAGACGAGGGCGGAGGCGTCCGGGAGCCGCACCGGCTCCGGCTTCACGGCGTCGTTCGCGAGGGCAGCGAGCGTGCCCGGCTCGGGCCGGTCGCGCGGGTCCTCGGCCCGGGCGCGGGCCAGGACGGCCCGCAGCGCCTGGTCGGCCTTGGAGTCCAGGCTCGGGCCGGGGAAGCCCAGCACCGACTCGACGAGCGTGGCCAGCGAGGTGACGTCGACCGGGTCGTCGCTGTGGTCCGGCAGCGTGACGCGCGGGCGCAGCACGGCGCTGCCGTCGCTGCGCAGCAGCACGTCCGTGGGCCGCACGCCGCCGTGGACGAGGCCCACGGCGTGCAGCGCCGCGAGCGCCTGCGCGATGGCGACGGTGATCCCGGCGCCCTCGGCGGCGGTCAGGGGGCCGCGCGAGCCGACGGCGGTCGGCAGGTCGACCGCGCCGGTCCGCGACAGGCGGACGTCGAGGTTGTCCGGGCCGTTGGGCGAGATGGCGATGAGCGGCACGAGATGGGGGTGGTCAAGTGTCGCGAGGGTGTCCAGGCGGCGCACCAGAAGTTCCCGTGCCGCGGCCTCGGTGGGGACGGCTACGCGGACCAGTTCCGCGGATTCGATGTAGTGCACCCGATCATGAGAACTCCGTTGCATCGGAGCCCGCTCTTTATCCACAGGATTTGCCGAATTCGACGCCCTGTGGGTGAACTCCTGGGCACACGCGGGGAATCACACGTCGACGAGCCGCCCTTCCTTGGCCGAGACGCGTGCCGCGTCCAGGACCTCCGCGGTCCGGACGGCGTCGGCGGGATCGACGGGCACGTCGGCCTCGCCGGCCAGCCACTCGGCCACCGCGGAGTAGAAGTCGCCGTGCCCGCCCCGGGGCTGCGGCACGGCGGTCCGCTCGCGGCCGCGGGTGAGCCAGCCGTGGGTGCCGTCGGGCTGGTCGTCGTCGAGCACGTCGAAGGGCGAGGCGTCGCCCTCGAACGAGTTGACCAGGTACGCGCCGCCGTCCCCCAGCACGCGCGTGCGCGGGCCGGGCGCGCCCACCAGGGAGCCCGCCCAGAGCCGCGAGACCACGCCCTTGGCGGGCGGCTCGACGCCGAACAGGACGTCGGCGGCCGCGGCGCGCCCCGGGACCACACCCGGCCTGGTGCCCGGTGCGGCGTGGTGCAGCACGAGGAACACGTCGTCCTCGGTGGGCGTCGAGAGCGAGCGGGTCTCGGCGTACACCGAGACGACGGGCCCGAACAGCTGGGTGGCCGAGTCCACGAGATGCGGGCCGAGGTCGAGCAGCAGCCCGCCGCCCACGACGTCGTTCTCCTTCCACCGCTGCTGGGGCTTGGGCCGCCAGCGCTCCCAGTGGCGCTCGAAGGTGTGCACCTTGCCGAGGTCGCCGCGGTCCAGCAGGGCCTTGAGCGTGAGCTGCTCGGGGTCCCAGCGGCGGTTGTGGAACACGGTGAACGGCGTGCCGGACGACGACGCCGCGGCGACCACCCGGCGCGCCTCGGCCGCCGTCGTCGCGATCGGCTTGTCCAGCACGAAGGGCTTGCCCGCCGCGGAGACGGCGTTCGCGTGCTCGGCGTGCAGGGAGGAGGGGCTGGCGATGACGACCAGGTCGTAGAGACCCGGCTCCGCCAGCATCGAGGGCAGGTCGTTGAAGAGCCGCGCGCCGGGCCAGTCCCCGGCGGCCTGGACGCGCCGTCCCGAGTCGCGCGCGACGACCGCGGTTACCGACATACCCGCAGCTCGCGCCAGCCGAGCGTGAATTTGCCTGCCCGCGCCGCCGTAGCCGACAATCCCGATCCGAAGTGCCATGGCCCCATCGTGCCCCGCGGGACGCAGCGACGCGAGATTACTGGTCAGCCGCTTAATCCCCGTAACACAACTCTGGCAGACTGGGGCAAGAGGTGCGTTTCGCACGTTCTTAGACTTTGTCCGGCCATCTGCGGTCCGGACCAACGGCCGACAGATTGAGGGGCTCGTGTCCGCCACAGCCAAGAAGTCCAGCCAGACCCGTAAGACCCTGCAGCTCGTGCTCATCGCCGTCGCGGCGCTCGTGCTCGCCGGCAACTTCGTCGTCAAGTCACTGGGTGACGACGTCGCCCCCGCCGAGGGCGCGCAGGGCTCGGCCCTCGCGGCGCTGGACACGCTGAAGGTGCAGGACGCCGCCCCCGAGGACGGCTACGACCGCGAGTCCGACTTCGGCAGCGCCTGGCAGGACGTCGACGACAACGGCTGCGACACCCGCAACGACATGCTCCAGCGGGACCTCGACGACTTCGTGCTCACCGAGGGCGACTCGTGCGAGGTCGCCTCAGGCACGCTCGACGACCCGTACACGGGCGAGACCATCGAGTTCGAGCGCGGCGAGAACTCCGGCGACGTGCAGATCGACCACGTCGTCGCCCTGATGAACGCGTGGACCACCGGCGCGGCCGAGTGGGACAAGGACAAGCGCGTCTCGATCGCGAACGACCCGCTCAACCTCGTGGCCTCGGACGGCCCCGCCAACATGGGCAAGGGCGCCAAGGACGCCTCCGAGTGGCTGCCGGAGAACCAGGCCTACCGCTGCGAGTACGTGGCCCGGCAGATCGCCGTCAAGGCCAAGTACGAGCTGTGGGTCACGCCCGCCGAGCACGCCGCCATGGAGGACGTGCTGACGAGCTGCCCGGCGGAGACCCTCCCGGCGTCCTGACGGGGCTTCACCCCTGCGTGCTGACGGAGTCCCGCGGCGGCCCGTCGGCGGCCCTGCGGGGCGGGTCTAGGCTTGCGGCCATGGACATCCGACACCTCACCGGGCACGTCGAGTACCACGAGGGCTGGGACCTGCAGCGACGCACCCACGAGGGCGTCCGCGTGGAGGACCTGGCCGACACCGTCTTCTTCCTGGAGCACGAGTCGGTCTACACGGCGGGCGCGCGCACGCACCGCGACGAGTACCCGACCGACGGCACCGAGGTCATCAAGGTCGACCGCGGCGGCAAGATCACGTGGCACGGGCCGGGCCAGATCGTGGCCTACCCGATCATCAAGCTGGCCAAGCCGTTCGACGTCGTCGAGTACGTCCGCACGCTGGAGCAGGCCGTGATGGACGTGTGCACCGCGTTCGGTGTGGAGACCATGCGGGTCGAGGGCCGCTCCGGCGTCTGGGTCGCCGCCGACTCCCCCGACGTGCACGACCCCCGGCTCGAACGCAAGGTGTGTGCCATCGGGGCGCGCGTCGCCAAGGGCGTCACCATGCACGGCCTGGCCCTGAACTGCGACGCCGACCTGGCCGCGTTCGACCACATCGTGCCGTGCGGCATCCCGGCGGAGGACGCCGACGTCACCTCGCTGACCGCCGAGGCCGGCCGCCGGATCACCGTCGACGAGGTCCGGCCCCTGCTGGAGGCGGCCCTGATCGAGCGTCTCGCACCGCTGCTCGCGCGGGACGCCGCGCCGGCCGAGGCCGTCGCCGCGACGGCGTGACCCATCGCTCGCCCGGGCACGTGACGAACGACACGTGCCGCCCCCGGAACGGCCGCGCGACGCCGGTCGCCCGAGGCTTAGGCTGGGCGCACCCGCTGACCTGGGAGGGATCTGCGTGACCATCGCACCTGAAGGCCGACGCATGTTGCGCATCGAAGCGCGCAACTCGGCCACGCCCATCGAGAAGAAGCCCGAGTGGATCAAGACCCGGGCGGTGATGGGACCCGAGTACCGCGACATGAAATCGCTCGTGAAGGGCGAGGGCCTGCACACGGTCTGCGAGGAGGCCGGCTGTCCCAACATCTTCGAGTGCTGGGAGGACCGCGAGGCCACGTTCCTCATCGGCGGTGACCAGTGCACGCGCCGCTGCGACTTCTGCCAGATCGACACCGGCAAGCCCGCCGACTTCGACAAGGACGAGCCGCGCCGCGTCGCGGAGTCCGTGCGCACCATGGGCCTGAAGTACTCGACCGTCACCGGCGTCGCCCGCGACGACCTGGCCGACGGCGGCGCCTGGCTCTACGCGGAGACCGTCCGCCAGATCCACGCGCTGAACCCCGGCACCGGCGTGGAGCTCCTCATCCCGGACTTCAACGCCATCCCCGAGCTGCTCGACGCCGTCAACGAGTCGCGTCCCGAGGTGCTCGCGCACAACGTGGAGACCGTGCCGCGCATCTTCAAGCAGATCCGCCCGGCGTTCACCTACGAGCGGTCGCTCTCCGTCATCACCCGGGCCCGCGACGCCGGCCTGGTCACCAAGTCCAACCTGATCCTCGGCATGGGCGAGACCGTCGACGAGGTCAAGCAGGCACTGCAGGACCTGCACGACGCCGGCTGCGACATCATCACGATCACCCAGTACCTGCGCCCGTCGCTGCGCCACCACCCGGTGGACCGCTGGGTGCGGCCGGAGGAGTTCGTGGAGCTGTCCGAGACCGCGGAGGAGATCGGCTTCCTCGGCGTCATGGCGGGACCGCTGGTGCGCTCGTCGTACCGCGCGGGCCGGCTGTGGGGCCAGGCGATGACCAAGCACGGCCGCGCGATCCCCGAGGCGCTCTCGCACCTCGCACAGCCCACCACTTCCCGTCAGGAGGCGGCGAGCCTGCTGGCGCGCTGACCCGGCACGCCGACCCCTCGCAGCGCACTAGAATCGATGACCATGGCCCGAACCTCGTCCGGAGGCGAAGCGCGCGACGACGCGTCCGTCACCAAGCAGAAGAAGCCCAAGAAGCGCCGCTGGTATCACCAGCTGTGGGACGTCTACCAGATGACCCGCAAGCAGAACCCGCTCGTCACCTGGTGGATGCTCGCCGCGTTCGTCGGTGTGGTGGCGGTCGCGCTGCTCATCGGTGTGCTCGCGGGCCCGTGGGTCTACGCGCTCGTCATCGGCGTGCCGTTCGGCGTGCTGGCGGCGATGTTCGTGCTGTCGCGCAGTGCGGAGAAGGCCGCGTACACGCAGATCGCCGGCCAGCCGGGCGCGGCCCGCGCCGCGCTCGGCACCGTGCGGGGCGGCTGGACGTTCGAGGACGAGCCCGTGGCCGTCGACGCCCGCAACCAGGACTTCGTGTTCCGGGGTGTGGGCCGGGCCGGCGTCGTGCTGGTCTCCGAGGGGCCGTCGCACCGCGTGACGCGCCTGCTCGACCAGGAGCGCAAGCGGGTCAGCCGCATCCTGTCCAACGTGCCGGTCACCGTGATCCAGTGCGGCGACGGCGAGGGCCAGGTGCCGCTGACCAAGGTCGCGCGCGCCGTCACGCGCCTCAAGTCGACGCTGACCCGGGCCGAGGTGGCTGAGATCAGCAAGCGCCTCAAGGCCATCGGCGGCATGAAGCTGCCGATCCCCAAGGGCATCGACCCGACCCGCGCCCGTCCCGACCGCAAGGGCATGCGCGGTCGCTGACCGACCTGACCTCGTGAGGGGCGCCTCCTGTCCGGGAGGCGCCCCTCGTGCGTACTCCGTTGCGCGGCCCACCGCCGTCCGATGGACGGACGCCGTCGGGCCGCGGCATGTGAGTTCTGGCACGCTGTGATAACGCTGCCGGAGCTACCACCAGCACATCTCCCCACGGTTACACGGTCGAGAGGCGCGAGAAACACTCCGGCAACAATCAGTAACCCGAGAGAAACCACCTGCCCTTAGGTTCGTGGCGATCCGCGTGCAAGCCTGCCCAGCCGTTCGGCGTCGTGCGACGGACTCCCCCTGGACTTATCGAGCGAGCAAGGAGCGCAGATGTTCAACAACGCCGAGGAGGCGATTGCCTTCACCCGCAACGAGGGGGTGGAGTTCGTCGACGTCCGGTTCATCGACCTGCCGGGTGTCACTCAGCACTTCAACATCCCGGTCGAGCAGTTCGACGAGGACGCCTTCAGCGAGGGCCTCATGTTCGACGGTTCGTCCATCCGCGGTTTCCAGGCGATCCACGAGTCCGACATGAAGCTCGTGCCGGACATCGCGACGGCGTACATCGACCCGTTCCGCAAGGCCAAGACCCTGATCGTGAACTTCTCGATCGTGGACCCGTTCACGGGTGACGCCTACGCCCGCGACCCGCGCAACATCGCGGCGAAGGCCGAGGCCTACCTCAAGTCGACCGGCATCGCCGACACCGTCTTCTTCGGTGCCGAGGCCGAGTTCTACGTCTTCGACGACGTGCGCTTCAAGACCGCGTCGAACGAGAGCTACTACTCCATCGACTCCGTCGAGGCCGCGTGGAACACCGGCCGCGAGGAGGAGGGTGGCAACCTCGGGTACAAGACCCGCTACAAGGGCGGCTACTTCCCCACCTCCCCGAGCGACCGCTTCGCGGACCTGCGCGACGACATGGTCAAGACCCTCGGCCAGGTCGGCCTCTCCGTCGAGCGCGCGCACCACGAGGTGGGCACCGCCGGCCAGCAGGAGATCAACTACAAGTTCAACTCCCTGCTGCACGCCGCCGACGACCTGATGAAGTTCAAGTACGTCATCAAGAACGTCGCCTTCGAGGCCGGCAAGTCGGCCACGTTCATGCCGAAGCCGATCTTCGGCGACAACGGCTCGGGCATGCACTCGCACCAGTCGCTCTGGAAGAACGGCGAGCCGCTGTTCTACGACGAGAAGGGCTACGGCGGCCTGTCCGACCTGGCTCGCTGGTACATCGGCGGCCTGCTCAAGCACGCCCCGTCGCTGCTGGCCTTCACCAACCCGTCGGTGAACTCGTACCACCGCCTGGTCCCGGGCTTCGAGGCCCCCGTGAACCTCGTCTACTCGGCTCGTAACCGCTCCGCCTCGATCCGTATCCCGATCACGGGTACGTCGCCGAAGGCCAAGCGCATCGAGTTCCGCGCGCCGGACCCGTCGTCCAACCCGTACCTGGCGTTCTCCGCGATGCTGATGGCCGGCCTGGACGGCATCAAGAACCGCATCGAGCCGCCGGCTCCGGTCGACAAGGACCTGTACGAGCTGCCGCCCGAGGAGCACGCGCAGATCGCCCAGGTCCCGACGTCGCTCGGCGGCGTCCTCGATGCGCTCGAGGCCGACCACGAGTACCTCACCGCCGGTGACGTGTTCACGGAGGACCTGATCGAGACCTGGATCGCGTACAAGCGCGAGAACGAGATCGACCCGATCCGCCTGCGGCCGCACCCGCACGAGTTCGAGCTCTACTACGACATCTGACGGCCGGTCCCTCGTGACCTGCTGAGATGCCCCGAAACGGCGGCTGACCTGCACTTTCGTCTGGCGACGTTGTGCAGCGTTAGCCGCCGTTTCTCGTGTTCCTGTGTAACTCTCGTGTACCCCCCCGGGCGGTCCCGCTCCCCCGGCGCGTTCCTCGGTGGCGCCTCGCGCGGGTCGTCGACCCGGCCATACTCCCGGCTCGGGGTCCCTGGTCCTCCGTCATCCGTTGGCGCGGGGCACGTCTCGGACATCGGTTCTGCCGTCAGTGCAACAGGTCCCGCCCCATCGAGCCTGGGTGACGCGGTGCGCTCGGGCGGCGGGACCTGTTGCACTGCCGGCGGGTTCGGTGTCAGGGTCCCGGTGAAGCCAACGGATGACGGAGGACCAGGGACACCGCGTTCCCTCGATCCTCTTGATTCCTGCGGTGCCCGCCGGAGGCGTTGAAATCTGGAGCAGGGAGGGAGGCGTTGAAATCTGGAGCAGGGAGGTCGGTATGTGGTTCCGTCGCACGCCTCGGGTAGAGCCTCTGCCTGAGCCCGACTTTGGGCCGGAATTGGAGCGGTTTCACAACGGGCTGGCGGTTCTACTGCGCGACGGTGAGCCCGTCGGCCATGTGGCGTCCTCGCTGGGCTATTTCACCACCCGTGGCGGCCGTCAGCCGTGGATATGGCTCGTGGTGGTGTGGAGCGACGGGACGAAGGAGGAGTCGATCGAGGACTACGCGCCGTGGACGTATGTGGCGGAGATGCGCGCGGGCTACCTCGACTGGGATGGTGGCTCCGGGAGGATCACGGGCCGTAAGCACAGCCACGTCGGCCGGTATGAGATCGAATGGCTTCCGCGAGACCGCGCCGTGGCGGAGCGAGAACAGCTCGGAGTCAGACTCAAAGATTTCTAGGTCGGCGGGGTGCAGCGGGGGTGCGCGCAGGGCGCGCAGCGCCCGGAGCGCGGGGGTCCCCGTCGCGGGGCCCCGCCGACCGCGCCGCGAAGCGGCGCGCTTGATCTGGAAGAAGGCACTGGAGAAGGCTGGTGTCCCTGTCGAGCGGGACAACGGCTGCCACATGCTGCGCCACGTGTACGCGAGCACGCTCCTGCACGACGGCGAGAGCATCAAGGCCGTCTCCGAGTACCTGGGTCACTCGGACCCCGGCTTCACGCTGCGGACGTACACGCACCTCATGCCGGGCAGCGACAAGCGCACACGGAAGGCCGTCGACTCGCTGCTTCGTGTAACCAGTGTGGAACTCCCGCCCGAAACCGAGGTGTCTGCGCAGGTCAGAGGCTAAATCACTGTCTGACCTACGACATCTGATCCCTGGGCCCGGTAGGGCCTGGCAGTGTCGCCGAAACGGCGGCTGACCTGCGCTTACGTCTCGCGACGCCGTGCAGCGTCGGTCGCCGTTTCTCGTGCTCTCGGGGGTAACTCTCGGGCAACTGCCCAGGTCCAGGGCCTGCCGCCACAAGGGCCGTCGGAGTTCACCCTGGCCCCGGAGTGCCGAATCAGGGCGGCGTGGCATCGTCGAACTATGAGCACCGACGAAGCAATGAGCAGCTTCAGATCAGCGGAGGAGTGGGCCGGCCAGGCATACAGCCGCCTCTCCGGGCTGACGGGAGGCGACGCGGCGACGACGCAAGCACTCGCCGATCTGGCTCGAAGCATCAGCGCGCTGGCCACGGGCCTGCGGCAGATGACCACTGAGCCGCCGCCGTGATCCATGGGCGGTCCGCACGACAGGCGTCTGCGGCCCTGATCGGCTCGGCCTGACAGCGGTTGACCACAGCGACAGCTGTTGACCACAGCAGTTTCTGCCAGGAACTGGCCTGCCGTGGCAGCAACTGCTGTGGTCAACACCCGTGCGGTCACGCATCTCGTCGGTGCGTACGCTTCGCGGGTGGGCACCGACATCTACGGCGGCATCGAAGCCCGGCACCCGGGTGCGCACACCGACTGGTACGACGGCGAGCCGTGGTGCAAGGTCATGGACCTCTACCCGCTCCTCGACGACGGCGGCCCGGCGGGCGCCTACCCGGCCCACGCCTACCTCTTCGGCATCCGGAACAGCTACGGCTTCGAGCCGCTGGCGCCGGCGCGCGGGCTGCCCGACGACGTCTCGAGTGCCCTCCGCGACGATCTCCACGGCTACATCGAGTCCGGCGAGCTGATCGCCTCCTGGATCGGCTGGGACGAGCTGGCCGCACTCGACCCGGACGAGCCGTTCGGGCATGTCGTCGGCTACCTGGAGTCGAACGAGGGCTCGTCGATGTACCGAACGATGCTGCTGCCGAGCGGCTGGACGGCGGATGCGGTCCCGTTCGCCGGACCGGCAGCAGTGTCGGCCGCGCTGGCCCCCGCCGAAGCCGCGACGTGGGAGCACGACGGCACGACCTATCGGTATCGACCGATGAACCTCGGCTCCTACTTCGGCAACGGCACCCCGTGGGGCCACGTGCTGGCAGTCATGCGCGCCCTCGCCGGCAGGTTCGGGCCCGACGGCGTACGGCTGGTGGTGGCGTTCGACTGAACGTCGCGGGTGGCCGTGTGGAGTCGCGACCACCGGGCCCGGACCACGGTCGCCCGTTTCGGGGGAGGTCCCGCGGGCCGCCGTCCGCCATCGTGGCCTTGCGGACGAGGCGCCGCCCTGCCCCGGGGTGCGCCCGATGGAGCGCGCTGGAGGCGACCATGTCGCGGACCGTGGGCCGGATCTCGGTGGACCCGGCGTCCACCCACGCGATCGAGGTCGCCAACCGGCTCCATGTCGACGTGGTGCAGGGGCTGCCCCCGGCCGAGGCGGGCCGGCGGCTGCAGATGTACGGGCCCAACCGGCTGACCGCGGCCAAGAAGGAGTCGCCGCTGCAGGCCTTCGGGCGCCAGTACCGCGACTTCATGCAGATCGTCCTGCTGGTCGCGGCGGTCGTGAATCTCCTGGTCACCGGCGACGTCGGCACCTCGCTGGTGCTGGCCGGGCTGACGCTGTTCAACGCCGTCATCGGCCTGCGGCAGGAGGCCAAGGCCGAGCAGAGCGTCGCGGCGCTGGCCAAGATGATGAAGACGGTCGCGCGGGTGCGGCGCGACGGACAGGCCGTCGAGGTCGACGCCGGTGAGCTGGTGCCGGGCGACGTCGTCCTGGTGGAGGCCGGCAACCGCGTGCCCGCGGACGGCCGGATCACGCTCGCCGCCACCCTGGAGATCGAGGAGGCCGCACTCACCGGGGAGAGCCTCCCGGTCGGCAAGTCGACCGACCCGGTGGCGGGCGACGACGTCCCGCTGGGCGACCGCACCTGCATGGCCTACATGAACACCGCGGTCACGCGCGGCCGCGGCGAGATGGTGGTCACCGCGACGGGCATGAACACCGAGATCGGGCACATCGCGAACCTGCTGGCCGGCACCGAGACGGACAAGACGCCGCTGCAGAAGCAGCTCGACGGCCTGTCCAAGATCATCGCGACCATCGCGGCCGTCGCCCTGGTGTTCGTGGTGGTGCTGGGGCTGGTGCGGGGCGAGTCGTTCGACACGCTGTTCATCACCGGCGTGGCGCTGGCGGTGGCCGCGATCCCGACGGGCCTGCCCGCCGTCGTGACCGCCCTGCTCTCCATGGGCACCCGCGAGATCGCACGGCGCCACGCGATCGTCAAGCGGCTACCCGCGGTGGAGACGCTCGGCTCGACGTCGGCCATCTGCTCGGACAAGACGGGCACGCTCACGCTGAACAAGATGACCGCGCGCGAGCTGGCGATCCCCGGGCAGAACGCCTTCACCGTCACGGGCGAGGGTTACGGCACCGCCGGCGAGATCAGGCATGTGGGCGGCTCGCGCATCGACCTCGACCCGTACCTGCTGCCCATGGTGCTGTGCGCGGACGCCGTGCTCGACGGCGAGAACCTCATCGGCGACCCCACCGAGGGGGCGCTCATCGTGCTCGGCGCCAAGGGCGGCCTGGACATCGACGAGACCCGCCGCGACTTCCCGCGCGTCGCCGAGGTGCCCTTCGACTCCGAGTACAAGTTCATGGCGACGTTCCACGAGATGACCGACGACGCCGGACGCCCCGTGGTGCGCTGCTACGTCAAGGGCGCCCCGGACGTGCTGATCGGCCGCGGCGCCGCCTACCGGTCCCCCGACGGCGCCGTGGTGCCGATCACCGACCAGAACCGCGGCCTGGCGCTGGACGCGAACGACCGGATGGCGAACTCCGGCGAGCGGGTGATGGTCGTGGCCCAGCGGGACGTCGACCCCGCGACGTTCGAGGCGGCGCGCGTCAGCGGCCGGAACCTGATCGCCCTGGTCACCGACCTGACACTGCTCGCGATGGTGGGCATCGTGGACCCGCCGCGGCCGGAGGCGAAGGCGGCGATCGCCGAGTGCCGCTCCGCGGGGATCCGGGTGCGGATGATCACCGGCGACCACGCCACCACCGCCGCGGCGATCGCCACGGAGCTCGGCATCGAGGGCCGCGCCCTGACGGGCAACGAGTTCGCGGACCTGACCGACGACGAGCTGCTGGCCCAGCTCCACGACATCGGCGTGATCGCACGCGTGGCGCCCGAGGACAAGATCCGGCTGGTGCAGCTCCTCAAGCGCTCGGGCAACGTCGTCTCGATGACGGGCGACGGCGTCAACGACGCGCCCGCGCTCAAGGCCGCCGACATCGGCGTCGCAATGGGCATCACCGGCACCGAGGTCTCCAAGGAGGCCGCGGTGATGATCCTGACCGACGACAACTTCGCGACCATCGTGGGCGCCGTCTCCTACGGCCGCAGCCTCTACGACAACCTCGTGAAGTACCTGCGCTTCCAGATGTCCACGCTGGTCGCGTACATCGCGATCTTCCTGCTCGCCGGCATCCTGAACATCGCGGCCGGCACGCCCCTGAACCCCCTGCAGATCCTGTGGCTCAACATGGTCGTGGACATCCCGATCGCGATCGCGCTCGGCTTCGACCAGCCCACCAAGGGCCTGATGGACCGCCCGCCGCGCCCGGTCGGGGCACCGGTCCTGTCCCGCGCGGCCTGGGTGCGGCTCTGCGTCCAGGGCGTCGTCATGACGGCCGGCTCCCTGTGGGCGTACCAGATCGGGGCCGACGCCGGGACGGTGGTCGCGTCGACGATGCTGCTCACCACGCTGTCGCTCTTCCACGTCGTCGCGGGCCTGCTGTCGCGTGACCAGCTCGGCACGATCTTCGACCGGGACGCCATCCCCGGCGCCGCCCAGCTGCGACGGTACGGCCTGGCACTGCTGGCGATCGTCGCTGTGACCACCATCGGGCTGCTCGAACGGGTCTTCGGGACGACCGAGCTCGACGGGCGGCAGTGGGGCGTATGCATCGCGCTGGCGCTGAGCCTGCTGGTGATCGAGGAGATCATCAAGCTGTTCCTGCGGGCGAGGTCGGACGGCGGCGGGGGCGGGGCGCCGCGGGTGCCGCGGGTGCCGCCGACGACCGGCGTGACTCGGGCGGTGTGAGGGCCGGAGTTGACCATGCAGTTGCTGCCAGGACCGCAGCGATCCTGGCAGCAACTGCATGCCCGATTTGTGGAGCTGGCAGCGGCGGCAGCGGAGCTGGCAGCGCAGCCGGCAGCGCACGCCGCCCGGCACACCACCACCTCACGCCCGCACCACCTCCCGGACCGGCTCGAAGCGGTCGTGCTCCGTGCGGCACATGCCCTCCCCGTGGGTCAGGCCCGGCAGGTCCCGCTGGAGCGCGGCGACGCTCCCGGCCGGGATCTCGCCGCGCATCACGACGATGCCACCGCTCCCCACGCGTGACTCGAACGGTACCCCGCCCAGCCGGCCCACCAGCGACGCCACGGGGCCGACGGTGTCCTCCGGCAGCTCGATCACGAACCGATGCACCGGCTCGCACACCACCGTCCCCGCCCGGCGGACCGCCGCCGCGAGCACACGCGGCGCCAGCCCGCGGAAGTCGGCCCCGGTGCTGGACATCGCCTTGTTGAACTTCTGGTGCATGTGGCTCTGCCGGGGCGAGTAACCCGAGTGGGTCATCACCACGCGGGCGTCCGGGACCGGCCAGTGCAGGGGTCCGCGGGCCAGCTCGCGGCGGACGGTGTCCTCGGTCGCGTCGAAGAACGCGGGCGGCATCGACCCGCGCTCGCACTCCAGCTCGAACGTCACGCCGCTCCCCGGGGTCGCGGGCTCGACCCGCAGCCCGATCGTGGCATGGAACTCGTTGCCGTCCTGCTTCTTGATCTCCAGCGCGTGCCCGGTGCCGACCAGCCGCTCGGTGCGCGCCGTCCGCACCGCGCCGAACCGCGCGTCGACGCGGTACTCCCGCTGCAGGATCGCAGCCAGCACCTCGCGCTGGACCTCGCCGTACAGCGAGACGGTGATCTCCTCGTCGCGACGCCGCACCCGGATGAGCGGGTCCTGCTCCGCGAGCGCGGACAGCGCGGCGTACAGCCGCCCGCGCGCGGCGGGTTCGGCGTCCACCACCGTCTCGTACGACGGCGGCGGGAACTGGCTCGCCCGCTCGTCCCCCGGCCGTTGCGGCCCGACGACGTCGCCGACGCGCGCCGTCGCCAGCCCTTGCACGACGGCGATCTGGCCGGGCCGCGCCGCCGACCGCGGGTCGAGCGTGCCGCGGTGCGCGACGTGCAGCCCGGTGACCCGCTCGGACTTCCCGTGCCCCAGGTCGATCCGGTCCCGGACCCGCAGCGCGCCGGACCGCATCCGGACGAACGCCCGCTTGCGGCCACCCTCCCGGTCGATCGCGAAGACGACGCCGGACGGCGCGCCCGGGTCCCCGCCCGACCCGGCGTCCGACTCACCGCCCGAGCCGCCGTCGGCCACGACCAGCAGGTACGTCCCCAGCGCGGCGGCCAGCTCCGGCACGCCGACGCCGGTCACCGCCGACCCGAACAGCACGGGGTGCGCGGCCCCGCGCCGCGACTCCCCCGCGAGCCAGGCCCGTAGGCCGTCGTCCGGCAGGGGCTCGACGCGCGCGGCGGGCGTGCCGGCGTCGAGCACCCGCTGCACCGGCAGGACGTCGGGGCTGAGGCGGCGCGCGACGGCGTCGGCCACCGCCTCCGGGCGCGCGCCGCGTCGGTCGATCTTGTTCACGAACACGATCACGGGCAGCCGCAGCCGCTGCAGGGCGCGCATCAGCACGAGGGTCTGCGCCTGCACGCCCTCGACGGCGGACAGCACGAGCACCGCGCCGTCGAGCACGGCGAGGCTGCGGTCCACCTCGGCGATGAAGTCGGGGTGGCCCGGGGTGTCCAGCACGTTGACGGTGACGTCTCCCGCGGGGAAGGACGCCACGGACGCGCGGATGGTGATCCCGCGCTCGCGCTCCAGCGCGAGCGAGTCGGTCAGGGTGTCGCCGCCGTCGACGGAACCGAGGCGGTCGGTCACGCCCGAGTGGTGCAGCAGGCGTTCGGTCAGGCTGGTCTTACCGGCGTCGACATGAGCGACGATCCCGAGGTTGAGGTACGACAAAAGCAGTCACGTCCGTGGTCAGGTGGGTCAGGGCACGGGGCGCGACAGCTGTCATCGGTGTTCCAATCTCTCGGGTTGCCCCGACCTTGCCCGTCCGACCGAGGTCGCGGCAACGCTTTATTCGGGTCGGTGCCGGTCGGGTGTCAGGCGAGCCCGGCCGTGAAGCCAGGCCGGTCGGCCCCGGGCCGTGGCCGCTCCAGGTCGTCGGCTGTCACCGCGGCCCGGCGCGCGGCCTCGGCCACGATGAGGTCGGCGGTCTGCTCCGGCGTCTGCTCGCCGGAGTCCAGCCACCAGCCGAGGTCGCCCAGCTCGCGCCGCTGGTTCCGCGCCAGGGGCGCGACGTCGTAGTCGACCCTGGTCTCAGGCGCTCGCGTCGCGTTCCGGTGTCGCGCCACCTCCAGCGACGGGCACAGCACCACCAGCATCAGGGGCCGCACCCGCAGCGCGCCGAGCACGTAGCGCAGCTCCGCCCGGGTCTCGACGACGGTGTCGACCACCGGCGTGAACCCGGCGTCCGCGAAGTCGTCCGCGGTGGAGCAGGCGGCCGTGGCGCGCAGCCGCAGCTGCGCCAGGCCGTCGGGCCCGGGATTCCAGCTGCCCTGCTCGTCGATCATGTTCGCGCGGCCGCTGACCAGCATCAGGCCGAACACGTCACCGTCCACCCGGGCAGCCCGCGGCAGCCGCTCGGCCACGAGCTGGGACACGGTCGTCTTGCCCGCGCCGGGTGTGCCGGTGAGCACGAGGCAGCCGGGCAGGTGCCCCGGTCGGGTCATCGGTGCGCTCCTTCGGTGATCGGGTCGGACGGCGGGACGGACTGCGGGGCGGTGGTCGGGCCGGTTACCACGGCGGACGGCGGGGCGGTGACCGAGTCGGACGGCGCCGCGTCCCGCCACGCCCAGCGCAACGCGTCGGGCAGCAGGACGCCGGCGTGGTTCGGGTTGTGGCCGCCGTCGCCGAGCACGAGCCGGAAGTCGTAGCCGGCCTCCGCGAGCGCCGCCGCGACCCGCAGGTTCTCGGCGAGCCAGTTGCGCTCGGGCCGGTCCCAGCCGAGGTCGCGGTGCCCGGCCTGGAGGAAGATCCGCAGCGGCTTGCGCGGCTCGGCGGCGAGCGCGGCGGGGTAGGGGTTGCCGCCGGGCATCTGGGCGAAGCTCGACAGGAAGCCGACGACGCGGCGGAACCAGTCGGGGCGGTGCCATCCGGCGGTGAACGCGCAGTTCCCGCCGCTGCTGCCGCCCACGATGCCCCAGCGGTCCGGGTCGTCGCTGACGGCGTACCGGCGGCGGACCTCCGGGATCACCTCCGTCAGCAGGAAGGTGACGTAGCGGTCGTCGGCGGCGTCGTACTCGGTGTTGCGGTTCTTGCGCGCGGCGGGATCTGCTCGGTCCGCGAAGAGGCCGGGGTCGACGAAGACGCCGATCGTCGGCGGGATCGCGCCGTCGTGCACCAGGTTGTCCAGCACGATGCCGCCGCGGACGTCGCCGTCGGGGTCGAGGTACCACCAGCCGTCCTGGAACACGAGGAGCCCGGCGGGTTCGGCGAGGTCGTGGGCGGCTGGGTCGACGGCGGCAAGGTCGACGGCGGCCGCATCGACGCCGTCGGGCACGTGGATCCACACGCGGCGGGTCGTGCCGGGGTAGACGGCGCTGTCGTCCAGGCGCAGCTCGACGGTCTCGCCCGGCGGGACCTCAGGACGCCGTCGCGAGTCGGGCCCGAGCTCGTACCGCACGTCGTCGAGGTCGAGTGGAATCGGGCGGAACGGAACAGGAGCGGCCACGCCGCCACGCTAACGACCCCTGACGCCCCCGGTCCTGGCCTTTTCCCAGCGGCCTCGGTGTTGACCACAGCAGTTGCTGCCAGGAGGAGCCTGGTCATGGCAGCAACTGCTGTGCTCAACACCGAGGCACCGAGGCACCGAGGCACGAGGAGCCGACCAGACGGGCCAGACCGGCCGGGACGGGTCGGCCCGCGCTAACCTGCCCGCATGATCGTGTGGCTCAACGGACCCTTTGGCGGCGGCAAGACCACGACGGCGGCTGAGCTCGACGCGCTCCTGCCGGGAGCGGTGGTGTTCGACCCGGAGTCGATGGGCCCACCCCTGGTGCCCACGCTGTCGGGCATCGAGCCGGTCAGCGACTTCCAGGACTGGCGGCCGTGGCGCGAGCTGGTCGTGGCGGCGCTGACGTCGCTGGACCGCCACACCGGCCGCACGATCGTGGCCCCGCAGACGGTGGTCGTGGAGCAGTACTGGGACGAGATCACGTCGGGCCTGGCGGCCGCCGGGGTGGCGCTCAAGGCGTTCACGCTGGACTGCACCCCCGACGAGCACGAGCGGCGGATCGCCGGCGACACGGTCACGAACGCCACGATCGAGGAGATCACGATCGACGACGACGGCGTGGGCTGGCGCCGCCACCGCGCCGCCGACTACCGCGCGGCCCTCCCCTGGCTCACCGCACGCACCGAGGTGATCGACACGACGACCCTGCGGCCCGCCGAGGTCGCCAAGGAGGTCGCGACCCGCGCGGGTCTGACCGCCTGACGGACGCCGAGACCGCCGTCGGCGCGCACGTCATTCCGCCCCGTAGAACACCCGCTCCATCACGGCGCGCGCCCGCCGGGCCAGCCGCAGGTACAGCTCCTCCAGCTCCGGGCCTGTGCCCACGTCGCCGAGCAGGCGGGCGATGCCGGTCAGGGCGTGGCTGTCGTGCGGCAGCATGTCGACGCCGGCGCCCGTCGTCCGCCCGGACCACAGCACGATCGCCGACCGCAGCCGGGACGCGAGCACCCAGGCCTCCAGCAGCACCTCGGCGTCGTCGTCGGTCAGCAGGCCGGCCTCGTTCGCGGCCTGGAGCGCGGAGACCGTCCCCGTGGTCCGCAGGCCCGGCACCTCGTACGCGTGCTGGAGCTGCAGGAGCTGCACGGTCCACTCGACGTCGGAGACCCCGCCCCGGCCCAGCTTCAGGTGCCGCGCCGGGTCGGCCCCGCGCGGCAGTCGCTCCGACTCGACGCGCGCCTTGATGCGCCGTACCTCACGCAGCACGGCGGCGTCCAGCCCGCCCTCCGGGTAGCGCAGGGGGTCGACGAGCTCGGTGAACCGCGCGCCCAGCGACCGGCCGCCCTCGGCGCCGGGGCCGAGGTCGAGCTCGCTCCCGCCGTCCGGCAGCCCGTCTCCGCCGTCCGACAGCGAGGCCGCGACCGCACCCTCGTCCGGGCCGCCCGCCGCGACGACGCTGAGCGTGCCCGACAGGGCACGGGCCCGCAGCAGCGCCTGGGCCTCCCAGGGCGAGGACCAGCGGCTGTAGTACTCGACGTACGACTGGAAGGAGCGCACCAGGGGCCCGTTGCGGCCCTCGGGCCGCAGGTCGGCGTCCACGGGCAGGCCCGGCTCCGGCCCGACGGCGGTGAGGATGCGCCGCATGCCCTTCGCGACCGTCAGGGCGTAGTCGTTGGCCTCCTTGTCGCCTGCGCCGCCCACCGCCTCGTAGACGAACATGATGTCGGCGTCCGAGCCGTACCCCATCTCCTGGCCGCCGAGCCGGCCCATCGCGACGATGAGCAGCCGGGCGGGCTCGTCCCCGCGCGCGATGTTCCGCTCGCCGCGGGCCTCGTGCTCCGCGATGCGCAGCCCGCCCGCCAGGACGACGTCGGCGGCGTCCGAGATCGCCCGCGCGGCGTCGACCGGCCCGAGCTCGCCCAGCACCTCGGCGACGCCCGTGCGGGCCAGCTCGCGGCGGCGCAGCGCGCGCAGGGCGATCGTGGCCGCGTCCACCTCCTGGGCGCGTCCGAGCAGCGCGTCCGCCTCCGCGGCCAGCCGCCGCGCGCCCCGCGGCGCCAGCGAGTCGGACTGCGCCAGCCAGCGCACCGACTCCGGCGACCTGCCGATCGCTTCAGCGAGGTAGCGCGACGAGGACAGCACCTGGGCCAGGTGCGACGCCGCCTCCGCGGAGTCGCGCAGCAGCCGCAGGTACCAGTGGGTCGAGCCCAGCGTGTCCGACAGCTTGCGGAACGCGAGCAGCCCCTCGTCGGGGTCGGCGCCCTCGGCGAACCAGCCGAGCAGCACCGGCAGGAGCTGCCGCTGGATCGCCGCGCGCCGCGAGACGCCGTCGGTCAGGGCCTGGACGTGGCGCATCGCGCCGGCCGGGTCGCGGTAGCCGATCGCCGCGAACCGGGCCATGGCCGCGCGCGGCGCGAGCGAGGCCTCGCTCGTGGACAGCAGCGCCGTGGCCGGCAGGAGCGGCCGGTAGTAGACGGCCTCGTGCAGGTCGCGCACCTCACGCCGCACGGACCGCCAGGTCTTGACCAGGTCGTCCGCGCCGCCCTGCCCCAGCCCGCGGGCCAGCCGCCGCAGCTCCGCCTCGGCGGTCGGCATGAGGTGGGTCCTGCGCAGGCGGAAGAGCTGGATCCGGTGCTCCAGCGCCCGCAGGAACCGGTAGCACTCCCCCATCCGGCGGGCGTGCTCGCGCCCCACGTAACCGCCCCGGGACAGCGCCGCGAGGGCGTCGAGCGTGGTTCTCGACCGGATGTCCTCGTCCGCGCGCCCGTGCACGAGCTGCAGGAGCTGCACGGTGAACTCGACGTCGCGCAGGCCGCCCTTGCCGAGCTTGATCTGCCGGTCGGCCTCGGCCACCGGCACGTTGTCCTCGACGCGCTTGCGCATCGCGCGGGCGTCCTCGACGAAGTTCGGTCGCTCCACGGCCTGCCACACCAGCGGCCCGACGGCGGCGACGTACGCCTCCCCCAGCGCCAGGTCGCCCGCCACGGGACGCGCCTTGAGCAGCGCCTGGAACTCCCAGGTCACGGCCCACCGCTCGTAGTACGCGACGTGGCTGGCCAGGGTGCGCACGAGCGGCCCCTGCTTGCCCTCCGGCCGCAGCGCCGCGTCGACCTGCCACAACGCGGGTTCCGCCGACGCGCCCGAGCACACCTGGGCCAGGCGGCCCGCGAGCCGCGTGGCGACCCGCAGGGCGTGGTCCTCGTCGCACGCGGGCGCGCCGTCGGGCAGCACGCCCGGCTCGGCCACGTAGATGACGTCCACGTCGGAGATGTAGTTCAGCTCCCGCCCGCCGGTCTTGCCCATGCCGAGCACGGCCAGGCGGACGCCGGCCGCGTGGTCCTCCTCCTCGGAGCGCGCCACGGCGAGCGCGCCCTCCAGCGCGGCGGCCGCCAGGTCGGCGAGCGCCGCCGCGACGGCGGGCAGCACCGCCGTCGGCTCGGACGCGGTGACGTCGGTCGCCGCGATCCGCAGCAGGCGGGCGCGGTACGCCCGGCGCAGCCGGTCCGTGTACGACGGCGAGGCGCCCTCGTCCGGCGCCGCCTGCCCCGTCTGAGGGTGGGTGCCCGCGACGGGCTCGGCGGAGTCCGGGTCAGCGTCGATCGCGCGCAGCAGCTCGGCGCGCACGTCCTCGGCGGGGACGCCGGTGCCCGGGGTGAGGTCGCGGATCAGGTCGAGCAGCGCGGGGTGGCGGACCAGCTCGTCGCCGAGCGCCGAGGACGAGCCCAGCACGCGCAGCAGCCGGTCGACGGCGGTCGGGCGGGGCGCGTCGTCGTCGGCCGGGCCGGAGCCGGTCCCGGTGGCCGTCCCGGTGTCCGTGCCGCCGTTGGCAAGTTTCCCGTTGGCAGGTCCCCCGTTGTCCGGGGCGGAGTCGGCCGGCCCGAAGGCCGCGAGGACCTGGCGCAGCCGGTCCGGGGCGGCCGCCGCGAGCCGGACGAGCTGGAGCAGCGCCAGGTCGGGGTCGGCGACGCCGGCGAGCGAGCGCAGGAGCGCCACGTCGGCGGGCTCCAGGACGACCGCACCGCGGTCGGGGCCGGCCGCGCGGCCCGCCCCGTCGTCCGGGCGGCGGCTGTCGAGGACGGCGACCAGGTCGGGGTCGCGCCACAGCGCGGCGGACCGGGTGAGGTCGGCGAACCCGGCCCGGATCAGATGGGTCGTCAGGGTCTCGGGTCGGCGGCTCTGCACCCCCCGACCCTACGACGCGGGCGGGGGGGTGCAGCACCCCTGTCAGAGCTGGAGGAACCGCTTGAGCTCGAACGGCGTCACCTGGGCGCTGTACGCCTCCCACTCCTCGCGCTTGTTGCGCAGGAAGTAGTCGAAGACGTGCTCGCCGAGGGTCTCGGCCACGAGCTCGGACTTCTCCATGAACTGGATGGCCTCGTCGAGGTCGCGCGGCAGCGGCGCGATGCCCAGCGCGCGGCGCTCGGCCGGCGTCAGCTCCCAGACGTCGTCCTCGGTGTGGTCCAGGAGGTCGTAGCCCTCCTCGATGCCCTTGAGGCCGGCCGCGAGGATCACGGCGAACGCGAGGTACGGGTTGGCGGCCGAGTCCAGCGCGCGGTACTCGATGCGCGCGGAGTTGCCCTTGCCGGGCTTGTACATCGGCACGCGGACCAGCGCCGAGCGGTTGTTGTGGCCCCAGCTCACGTAGCTCGGGGCCTCCTGCCCGCCCCAGAGCCGCTTGTAGCTGTTGACGTACTGGTTGGTGACGGCGGTGATCTCGCCCGCGTGCACCATGAGGCCCGCGATGAACTGGCGCGCCGTCTTGGACAGCTCGAACTGGGCGCCGGGCTCGTAGAACGCGTTGCGGTCGTCCTCGAACAGCGACACGTGCGTGTGCATGCCGGAGCCGGGCTGGTCGGCCAGCGGCTTGGGCATGAAGGACGCGAAGACGCCCTGCTCGAGCGCCACCTCCTTGACCACGGTGCGGAACGTCATGAGGTTGTCCGCGGTGGTCAGCGCGTCGGCGTACCGCAGGTCGATCTCGTTCTGGCCGGGGCCGGCCTCGTGGTGCGAGAACTCGACCGAGATGCCCATGGACTCCAGCATCGTGATCGCGGCACGGCGGAAGTCGTGCGTCGATCCCCGGGCCAGGTGGTCGAAGTACCCGCCCTGGTCCACCGGCTCCAGCTTCGGGTCCGACTTGGTGAGCTGGTTGAACAGGTAGAACTCGACCTCGGGGTGCGTGTAGAAGGTGAACCCGCGGTCGCTCGCCTTGGCGAGGGTGCGCTTGAGCACGTTGCGCGAGTCCGCCAGCGACGGCTCGCCGTCCGGCGTCAGGATGTCGCAGAACATGCGGCCCGTACCGTGCCGCTCGCCGCGCCACGGGAGCACCTGGAAGGTGGTCGGGTCCGGCTTGGCGACCATGTCCGCCTCGAAGACCCGGGTGAGCCCCTCGATGGCGCTGCCGTCGAAGCCGATGCCCTCGCTGAACGCCGACTCGAGCTCGGCGGGTGCCACAGCTACCGACTTCAGCACGCCGAGCACGTCGGTGAACCAAAGCCGGATGAAGCGGATGTCGCGCTCCTCGACCGTGCGGAGCACGAACTCCTGCTGCCTGTCCATGGGCCCATCTTGCACTAAACCTGTTACAGGTGCGTGTACCGAGCATGGACGACCGGTCGTAGGCTTTCCAGCGGCACCGAGGCCGTTCGAACCACAGGAGGACCATGTCCGCCCACACCTCACCCACTCAGGGTCCCAAGAGGGTCCGCGTGCACCATCTGGCCGAGGCCAAGGCCAAGGGTGAGAAGCTCGCGATGCTCACCGCGTACGACGCGGTGACCGCCGCGATCTTCGACGCGGCCGGCCTGGACATCCTGCTGGTGGGCGACTCCATCGGGAACGTCATGCACGGGCACACCAGCACGATCCCCGTGACCGTGGACGACATGATCCCGGCCGCCCGCGCCGTCGCGCGGGCCACCAAGCGCGCGTTCGTGGTGATCGACCTGCCGTTCGGCTCGTACGAGGCCGGGCCGCAGCAGGCGCTGGAGACGTCGGTGCGGATCTTCAAGGAGACCGGCGCCGACGCCGTCAAGCTGGAGGGCGGCGTCCGCTCCGCCCCGCAGATCCGGGCGCTCACCGACGCCGGCATCCCCGTCGTCGCGCACCTCGGTTACACGCCGCAGTCGGAGAACCTGCTGGGCGGGCCGCGCGTGCAGGGCCGGGGCGACGACGCCGTCGAGCGCCTGGCCGACGACGCGAAGGCCGTCGAGGAGGCCGGCGCCGTCGCCGTCGTGCTGGAGATGGTGCCCACCGACGTCGCCGCACGGATCACGGAGATCGTGCGCATCCCCACCATCGGCATCGGCGCCGGGCCGCACTGCGACGGCCAGGTGCTGGTGTGGACGGACATGGCCGGGATGACCGACTGGTCGCCGAAGTTCGCCCGGCGCTACGCCGAGCTCGGCTCGGCGCTGCAGCAGGCCGCGGAGGACTACGTCTCCGAGGTCAAGGACGCCTCGTTCCCGGACGAGGCGCACTCGTTCGAGAAGTGACGCGCGTCGTCGGGCGTAGCGTGTCAGACGGACAGGTCACCCGGGTGACCTGTACGCCTGACACGGCGGCCGGCGCTTAGTTCTTGCGCCAGTCCTCGTCCTCCTTGTCCCAGGACTCGTTGCGCGAGCGCGCGCTCTCCAGCGCCCGCTCGGCCTCGGCCCGGGTGCTGTAGGGACCCATCAGGTGCGACCAGGACGAACGGCGTCCCACTTCGACCGCCCGGGTCTCGGTGTTGTACCAGTACTGCTCCTCGGTGCTCATGAGACGATCCTGACATGAGCGACCTGGCGTTCGGCATAGACATCGGAGGTTCGGGGATCAAGGGTGCGCCCGTCGATCTCACGGCAGGCGAGTACGCGGAGAAGCGGACCCGCATCCCCACGCCCCAACCGTCCACCCCGCAGGCCGTGGCGGACGTGCTCGCGGAGCTCGTCGACACGTACCACCTGCCCGACGACGTCCCCATCGGCGTCGCCTTCCCCGCCCCGATGCAGCACGGCGTGGTGCGCTCCATGGCGAACCTCGACCAGTCCTGGACCGGCGTGGACCTGCCCGCGCTCGTGCAGCGCGCGACCGGGCGCCACGTCGTCGCGGTGAACGACGCCGACGCGGCGGGCGTGGGCGAGGTGCGCTACGGCGCCGCGCGCGACGCGGACGGCGTGGTGCTGGTGGCGACGCTCGGCACGGGGATCGGGTCGGCCCTCGTGGTCGACGGCATCCTGGTGCCCAACACCGAGCTGGGCCACCTGGAGATCGACGGGCACGACGCCGAGTCGCGCGCCGCCGACTCCGCGCGGGAGCGCGAGGACCTGTCCTGGGAGGACTGGGCCGAGCGGCTGCAGCGGTACTTCGGGGTGGTCGAGGACCTGATCTCCCCCGACCTCATCGTCGTGGGGGGCGGCGTCAGCAAGCACCACGAGAAGTACCTGCCGCACCTGCACCTGCGGGCGCCGATCGTCCCGGCGCAGCTGCGCAACGCGGCCGGCATCGTCGGGGCCGCGGCCCTGGCCGCCGGACGCTGAGGCGGGCGCCCGGCCTCCGGGCCGGGCGCGGTCAGGCCTCGCGCGCCGCGCCGCGGTGCGCGGGGTGCGCGAAGAGCGCGTCGACCCCGAGCATCTCGATGACGTTCCGGACCACCGGCGGCGGCTCCGGAAGGCTGACGGTCAGGCCCTCCTGCGTCCCGTAGGTGTACATCTGCATGAGGAACGCGACGCCGGTCGAGTCCATGAACGTCACCTTGGACGTGTCGATGACCACCGCCTTGGCCCGCTCGAGGGCGTTGGCTATGGCAGCACTCGACTCACCGCGCAAAGAGACATCGATCTCTCCCCACATGCTCACGACGCTCGTGCGAGCCTGTTCCTCGAACAGGATCCCGCCCGTGCGCCCCCTGTTGTCGAATTCGGTGTTGCTCACTTGCATCGCCCCTGTTCATTGCTCCCCGACATGGCCGCCGGAACGGGTCACCCGACCCCCCGGGCAACTCTGGGAGATTGCAACGCCTTCGTCGCGATCACGGGCAGCCTACATCCGTGAAGATCGCAAGTGGAACAGCCTGGAAGGGTTACATTTCCAAGGCCGCACTGGTATAACCCAGTATTTCTCCGGGCAAACTAGCACAAGACTCCCGGTCAGATCGGACATAAAGATACCGAGTTGGACATACGTCCAAGAAAAAAATTCACCGGAATCAATTCTCCGACGACCGATTGGGGCCGTCCGGGCCTTCGGAGGCACCGGGATTGCGAACGTTCGGTGCGCTTTCCTTCTCCCATGCATCGAGCTGCATAGTGAGTGCCTTGGCGAGCTCGAACACCTGCTGCGGAGGAATGCGCACGCGCGAAACCACCCGGCCCGGCACGGTGATCGACGTGACCTCTCCCGACTCCGGGTCCGAGACGGGGCTCGGCGGCTGCTTCACGGCGATGAAGTCCAGGATGAACGACGTCGGCGTGTGCCACACCGAGGCGAAGTCGGCGGGTACGCCGGTCTCCATCTCGTCGGGCACGTCGATCTGGAACTCCTGGGGCAGCTCGTCGGACGACACTGAGGCTCCTCGTTAGGCCGGGCGGTGCACCGACCGTACCGTGGGGCAGGTTGGCGCGACAGTGGAAACGGACTCGAAGGACATATGGTTCCTGACCGGCCGAGCTACCGACCTGGTCAAGAAAATATGCCGCCACGTTCAGGTCCCGGGCACTAGACTCACGCGGCTGTTCGCACGAGCGCCTCGCGCGCCGAACGGCCGCACGGACCCCTGCTCATGCACCCCGCTCGCCCACCCCGCTCACCCACCCTGGAGGACCTCCCATGCCCGCCGACGCGTCCGAGCTCGCCACGGAGCGGGAGTTCCTGGCCGAGGCCCGCTCACAGCTCGGCCGGATGCGCGACAAGGTCGCCGCGCTCGACGGCAGCTACGCGGGCGACTGGGTGAGCGCCGAGGTCCTGGAGGCCACGCTCGCGCGCCGGATGGAGCAGCTCACGGACGACCCGGAGATCCCGCTGTTCTTCGGCCGCATCGACCTCGCGGCCGGCGAGACCTTCCACATCGGACGCCGTCACGTGTCCGACCCGGACGGCGAGCCGATGGTCGTGGACTGGCGGGCCCCCGTGAGCACCCCGTTCTACCGCGCCACGGCCAAGGAGCCGATGGGCATCACCGCCCGGCGCCGGTACGGGTTCGCCCGCGGCCACCTGACGGCGTTCGAGGACGAGACCCTGACCCGCGCCGACCTGGGGGAACAGGGCGAGCAGGGTGACGGCGGCACGCACTCCGAGATCCTCGAGGCCGAGATCGAGCGGCCGCGCTCCGGCCCCATGCGCGACATCGTCGCGACGATCCAGCCCGAGCAGGACGTCATCGTCCGCATGCCGCTCGAACGCACGCTCGTGGTCCAGGGCGCGCCGGGCACGGGGAAGACGGCGGTGGGCCTGCACCGCGCGGCGTACCTCCTGTACGCGCACCGCGACCAGCTCACCCGCCGCGGCGTGCTCGTCGTCGGGCCGAACAAGAGCTTCCTGCGGTACATCCGCGACGTCCTGCCCGCCCTGGGCGAGATCCACGCGACGCAGGCGACGATCGAGGAGATCGTGAGCGGCCACGCCCCGGTCCGCGCCACGGATCCCGCCGACGTCGCGACCCTCAAGGGCGACGGCCGGCTCGCCGAGGTGCTGCGCCGCGCCGTCTGGTCGCACGTCGCCACCCCGGAGGAGACCCTCGTGCTGCCGCGCGGCTCGTTCCGCTGGCGGGTCCCGGCCTACGAGGCGCGCGAGGCCGTGGAGCAGGTCATGAGCCGGAACGTGCCGTACGCGCTCGGCGCGGCCCAGCTGCGGCACGCTCTGGCGCACCGGGTGCTCGTACAGATCGAGGAGACCGGTGACGCCCTCGACGACAAGGCCTGGGACGTGCTCGCCCGCACCAAGCCGGTCCGCGACTACGCCGCGGCCGTCTGGCCCGCGGTGGACCCGCGCAAGCTGCTGTTCCGCCTGTACTCCGACCCGGAGTTCCTGGCCGAGTGCGCCGAGGACGTCCTGACGGACGCGGAGCAGGCCCTCCTGACCTGGGCCAGACCGCCCCGCGCCGCCGGCTCCGCCCGCTGGACGACGGCGGACCTCGTGCTGCTCGACGAGATCGCCGACCTGCTGGACCGGACCACGTCGGTGGCGCACATCGTGGTCGACGAGGCGCAGGACCTGTCCGCGATGATGCTGCGCTCCCTCGGCCGGCGCGCCGCCACCGGCTCGCTCACCGTGCTCGGCGACCTGGCCCAGGCCACGACGCCGTGGGCAGCCCGCGACTGGGCGGACGTGCTGCGCCACCTGGCCAAGCCGGACGGGTACGTGGAACAGCTCACGGCGGGCTTCCGCGTGCCGGCCGACGTGATCGAGCTCGCTGCCCGGCTGCTGCCCAGCATCGCCCCCGGCCTGGAGCCGCCGACCGCGGTCCGGCGTGCCAAGGGCCGGCTCCGGTTCACCACGGAGCCGCTCGACGACGTGCTCGTCGGCGTCGGCATCTCCGACCTGGAGGGCTCGGTCGGCCTCATCGTGCCCGATGCCGCCGTGCCGGACGTCCGCGAGACGCTCGCCGCCGTCGGGCTCACCTTCGCCGTCGTGGGCGAGCAGGAGGACGCCGTCCCGGCCACGGGAGGCGCCGCCGGGGACGACGACGCGGGCGACGGCGCGGAGCCGGACGACTCCTCGGAGTTCGACGTCCACCTAGACCTGGTGCCCGCGTCCCTGGCGAAGGGTCTGGAGTTCGACCACGTGGTGCTGCACGACCCGGCCGCGATCGTCGCCGCCGAGCCGAACCACGCCACGGGCCTGCGCCGCCTCTACGTCTGCCTCACCCGCGCGGTCACGTCGCTGGTGGTGCGGCACGACGGCGACCTGCCGCCGGAGCTCGGCGTCGCGGGCTAGCTCCCGCAGCAGCAGCCGTCGTCGCTGCACCCCTGCTCACTCGTGCGCTCGCCGCCGCGATCGGCCCCGCGCTCGCTCTCGCCCACGAGCTGGGCCACGGGGGTGCAGCAGGCGTCACCGTGCCACGCCTCCCAGCCCTCGCGGACGGCGAAGCCCGCGATGACCACGGCCGCGACCGGGTCGGCCCACCACCAGCCGAGCAGGCTGTTGAGCAGGAGCCCGGCGAGCAGGGCCGCCGAGAGGTAGGAGCAGATCAGGGTCTGCCGGGAGTCGGCCACGGCGGAGGCGGAGCCGAGCTCGCGCCCCGTGCGGCGCTCGAACCAGGACAGCCCCGGCATGACGAGCAGGCTGACGGCAGCCAGGACGATGCCGACCGTGGAGTGTTCGGGCGAGGATGCGCCGAGCAGGGCGCGGGCGGCGTCGACGGTGACGAACGCGGCCAGGCCGAAGAAGGAGACGGCGATCAGGCGCATCGCGACCTGCTCGCGTGCCTCCGGGTCGCGGCCCGCGAACTGCCAGGCGACGGCGGCCGCCGACAGCACCTCGACCACGGAGTCCAGGCCGAACCCGATCAGCGCGCTGGAGGAGGCCGTGTGCCCGGCGGCCAGGGCGACCGCCGCCTCGATCACGTTGTAGCTGATCGTGGCGGCCACGACCCAGCGGATGCGGCGGGCCAGCACGGTACGCCGGGCGGCGCTCGGCGGCCGGGGCACGGGGAGCACTGTCATGCGCACGTGCAGTCGGGGCCGCAGCAGGCGGGGTCGACTGCCAGCACCAGGCCGAGCAGGTCGCCCAGTGCGGGCGCGAGCCGGGTGTCCGCGAGGCGGTACCAGGAATGCCGTCCGTCCTTGACGGACTCCACCAGCCCGCAGCCGCGCAGGCAGGCGAGCTGGTTGGACATCACCTGCCGGGAGACGCCGAGCGCGTCGGCGAGGTCGGACGGGTAGGCGGGCGCCTCGCGCAGCGCGAGCAGGATGCGGGTGCGCGTCTCGTCGGACAGCGCGTGCCCGAGCCGCGCGAGGGCGGCGGTATGGGTCAGCGTCACCGACGCGGCGATCGTCTCGGTCATGGGCGCGACAGTACACGGGATCGTGTATTCACGGAATGCTGTACTCACGAGATCCCGGGACCCGTCGAGCTGTGTCACGCGTCACACCGGACGGATGTCACGGACGGGCGGCCTGCCTCCATCTACCGGGCAACACCATCGAATGAGACCGACCCGAGGAGCAGGAACCATGAGCGCACAGCGAACCGACGCCGGCACCACCGCCAACACCGCTGCTACCACCGCCACTGCCACCACCGCCCACCGGGTGGTGATCCTGGGAGCGGGCTACGCGGGCATGGCGGCGGCCGTGCAGCTCGCCGCCCGGACCCGGCGCGGCGGAGCGGTGCAGGTGACCGTCGTCAACGCGCAGGAGCGGTTCACCGAGCGGCTCCGGCTGCACATGACGGCGACCGGGCAGCAGGTCGCGGAGCTGAGCATCCCGGAGATGCTCGACGGCACGGGCGCGCGGTTCGTCCGCGGCTGGGTGACGGCGGTCGACGCCGACGCACGGACGGTGCGGATCGACGACGACCGCGTGCTGCCCTACGACACCCTGGTGTACGGGCTGGGCAGCGCGGCCGACACGGCGCAGGTCCCGGGGGCCGACGACCACGCCTACACCCTGAGCGGCGCACAGGACGCCGAGCTGCTGGCCGACCGGCTGGGCCAGCTCCGGGGCGGCACCGTGGTGGTCGTGGGCACCGGGCTCACGGGGGTCGAGTCGGCCGCGGAGATCGCCGAGCAGCGGCCGGACCTCGCCGTCGTCCTGGTGGGCCGCACCGAGCCCGGCGCCACGCTGAACGCGAGGGCCCGGACGTACCTGCGGGGCGCCCTCGACCGCCTGGGCGTCACCGTCCGCACCGGCGCGGACGCGGTGCGGGTGCGGCCCGACGCCGTCGAGCTGGCCGGTGGCGAGCGCGTCGCCGCCGACGTCGTGCTCTGGACAGGGGGCGCGCGGGTGTCCCCTTTGGCGGCCGTCGCGGGCCTGGAGGTCGACGACCGCGGGCGGATCGTCACCGACGCGGCGCTGCGCTCGGTGTCGCACCCGGACGTCTGGGCGATCGGGGACGCGGCCGCGATCCGGCAGGGCTACGGCGTCATGCACGGCACCTGCCAGGGCGGCATGCCGACCGGCGTGCACGCCGCGCTGTCGATCGACCGGCTGGTGCGCGGCAAGGAGCCCAAGCCGTTCCGCTTCGGCTACTACCACACGCCGGTGAGCCTGGGCCGGGCGGACGCCGTGGTCCAGTTCACGCACCCGGACGACAGCCCGCGCCGGATCAGCCTGACCGGGCGGACGGCGATGCGGTACAAGGAGACCGTGACCGCATCACCCTGGCCCACGTACGGCCGCATGAAGAAGGTTCCCGCCTCCGGCGCGTTCTGGCCCACCGGCGGGCGCTTCACCCGGGAGGCGGCGCGATGAACGATGTCGCACCCGGGCAGGACATCGCACCCGGGCAGCAGGCCTTCCAGGACCACCGCCGGCTGCTGTTCTCCGTGGCCTACCGCCTGCTGGGCAGCGCCGCCGACGCCGAGGACGCGGTCCAGGACGCATGGATCAGGTGGTCCTCCGCGGACCGGTCCCAGGTGGCCGACCCCAAGGCCTACCTGACGCGGATCGTCTCCAACCTGGCGCTGGAGCGGCTGCGCTCCACCCGGCACCAGCGCGAGACCTACGTGGGCCCGTGGCTGCCGGAGCCGATCCTGACCGGCGGGGACGCGTCCGACGCCGCAGTGAGCGCCGAGTCCGTCTCGATGGCGATGCTCGTCGTGCTCGAGTCGCTGAGCCCGCTCGAACGGGCGGTGTTCGTGCTCAAGGACGTCTTCGGCTTCAGCCATGCCGAGATCGCCGAGGCCACGGAGCGCACCGAGCCGGCGGTGCGACAGGCGGCGCACCGGGCCCGCGAGCACGTGCAGGCCCGGCGTCCGCGGTACAGCGCCGACCGGGCCCGGCAGCGCGAGGTGACCGAGCGGTTCTTCGCGGCCACGACCGGCGGCGACCTCAACGCGTTGCTGGAGCTCCTGTCGCCCGACGTCACCCTGTGGACCGACGGCGGCGGCAAGGTCCGCCAGGCGCTGAAGCCCGTGGTGGGCGCGGACACGGTGGCCGGCTGGTTCGCGGCGCTGGGGACGGTCACCTATCAGGGCATCGACCCAGCCGACATGCGGGCGGAGCTCGTCGAGATCAACGGCGGGCCGGGCATGCTGTTCAGCGGTGCCGGCCGCGTCATCTCCACGGTCACGTTCGACGTCGACGCCGAGGGCCGCATCACGGCCATCCACAACGTGGCCAACCCGGACAAGCTCGGGGCCGTCGCCACGGGCGTCCGGCACGACGTCGGCACGACGTGAAGGGGCGTCAGGGCTCGACGGGCTCCCCCGTCGGGTCCTCCCCCACCAGCGGAGCCAGCTCGGCCCCGCCTACGGGCTCGGCGTTCCAGGAGGTCACGCGCCAGCCGCCCACGGGATCGCCCTCGACCTCCACCAGCCCGGTGTTCGCCAGCGGCGTCCGCTCGGCGTGGTCGACGTCGACGTCCGTCGCGCGCGCCGCCGCCCACGCACGGATCGCGGCGCCGTGCGAGACCACGAGGACACTCTCCAGCCCCTGGGCGGCGAGCTGCGCGACGGCGTCGTCGTACCGGGCGAGGAACGCGACGCCGTCCGGGCCGCCGGGCATCGCGCGGCCGACGTCCCCGCGCGCCCAGCCGAAGACCGTGTCGAGGTAGCGCAGGTGCGCCTCGTGCGCGCCGGCCATCTCCAGGTCGCCGGCGTCGATCTCGCGCAGGCCGTCCAGCACCTGCGGCTCGAGGCCGCGCTCCTGGGCGATGGGCGCCGCGGTGAACGACGTCCGCACCAGCGAGGAGACGGCGATCGCGTCGATCTGCCGGTCGCGCAGCGCCGCGGGGACGGCAGCGGCCTGCCGCTCGCCGAGCCGGGTCAGGCCCGGCCCGGGGTGCGCCGTGTCGAGCAGGCCTTCCACGTTCGAGGGGGTCTGTCCGTGGCGCAGCAGCAGAAGTCGCATGGGCGCATTCTCCCCGACGGGGCGGGTCCGGCCGGCATCGGCCGAGGAAGGCCCGGGTGCTACTTTCGGAAGGTGGCTGACGACGCGCCGCACGGCCTGCGTATCGCCCGCCCGGCGCGGTGGGCGCTGGGCCGGGTCGAGCGTTCGGGCGGGTTCGTCACCCGGATGACCTGGCACCTCGTCGACGGCTCCTCGGTCCGCTGGGCGTCACGCGCGGCACGCCGCCGCGGCCGGGTCGAGATCCGGGACGCCGACGGGAACGTGACCCGCGTCGTCGGCGCCGAACCCGCGACCGCGACCCGGCTGGCCCGGACGAACCTCGCGGCGGGCATCGCCTTCATGATCGGCGGGTCCCTGTTCGCCCTCGGCCCCCTGCTGGCCCAGTTCGGCGCCGGGAACGTCCGGGTCGTCGACACGGTCTACCTCGTCGGCGGGGTGTTCTTCAGTGCCGGCGGCTACGCCTCGGTGGTGCAGGCGTCGAACCTGCCGACCGACATCGACGAACGCGGCACGCTGCGCACCACCAGGTGGCGGTGGTGGGCGTGGTGGCCGCGGCAGATCGGCTGGCTCAGCGCGGCGGTGCTGTTCGCCGGGACCCTGTTCTTCGGGGTCAGCCTGGTCGCCGCGTTCGCCTCCGGCCTCACGGCCCGGCAGTCCGACAGCTGGGTCTGGTTCCCGGACATCGTGGGCTGCGTCTGCTTCCTCGTCTCGGGGCACCTGGCCCTGGTCGAGGTCTGTCACGGGCGCATCGGGCTGCGGCCGCGCGAGCTCGGCTGGTGGGTGGTGGCGGTCAACCAGGTCGGCTCGGTCTTCTTCTTCCTCGCCGGGCTCGCCGCCTTCACCCGGCCGGCCACGTCGACCGTGGTCGACCTGGGCCTGGTCAACTGGGGCACGTTCGCGGGGGCGGTCTGCTTCGTCGTCGGCGGAGGGCTGCAGCTCGCGGAACGCCCGGACCGCTGACCCTGCGAACCGATCCCGCGGGCGCCGGGCGAAGTTCGCCCGGCCCCGGGTCGCCGGGGCCAGGGCGCCGTGCTTGACTCGAAAACATGGGCACGCGCGACGAGCGCACGACGGCGCTCTACGGCAACCGATTCCTCACCGAGGAGGCACCCTCCACGGTGTTCCCGGCCGTGGGAATGAGTCCCACCGACACCATGCGGATGCTGGATGAGGACCTGGCGCTCGAGGGCGACCCGATGCGCAACCTGGCGACCTTCGTCACGACCTGGATGGAGCCCGAGGCGCAGCGGATCATCGCCGAGAACCTGCACCGCAACTTCATCGACCACGCGGAGTACCCGATCTCCGCGGAGATCGAGCAGCGCTGCGTGCGGATGCTCGCGGACCTCTTCCACGCCCCCGGGGAGACCACCGGGTGCCGCACCCAGGGGTCGTCGGAGGCGATCATGCTGGGTGCGCTCTCGCTGAAGTGGAAGTGGAAGGAGCGCCGCGAGGCGGCCGGGCAGCCGGTCGACCGCCCCAACCTGGTCTTCGGCGGGGACGTGCACGTGGTCTGGGAGAAGTTCTGCCGCTACTTCGACGTCGAGCCCCGGATCATCCCGCTGGCGAAGGACAAGTACACGATCGGGCCGGACGACGTGGCCCCGTACCTCGACGAGAACACGATCGGCGTCGCGGCCGTGCTCGGCACCACCTTCACGGGGCACATGGACGACATCGTCGGCATCAACCGGCTGCTCCTGGACGTCCGGGCTGAGCGTGGGCTCGACATCCCGATGCACGTCGACGGCGCGAGCGGCGGCTTCGTCTGGCCGTTCCTGTACCCCGACTCGCCGTGGGACTTCCGGCTGGAGCAGGTCCGGTCCATCAACGTGTCGGGCCACAAGTACGGCCTGGTCTATCCCGGGATCGGCTGGCTGGTCTTCCGCGAGACGTCGGACCTCGCGAAGGATCTCGTGTTCTACGAGAACTACCTCGGCAAGACGGATGCGACCTTCACGCTCAACTTCTCGACCGGCGCGGCGATGGTGCTGGCCCAGTACTACAACTTCGTGCGGCTCGGCCGTGAGGGCTACACGTACGTGATGAAGCAGATGCAGCAGAACGCGCGGGTGCTGGCGGCCAACCTGCGCGCCACGGGGCGGTTCGAGGTGATCGGCGACGACGCCGAGCAGCTGCCGCTGGTCGCCTTCCGGCTGGCGGGTGACCACGTAGGGTACGACGAGTCGGACATCGCCTGGCAGCTCTCGGCGGAGCGCGGCTGGATGGTGCCGGCGTACACGCTCCCGCCCGACGCGCAGGACGTGAAGATCCTCCGCGCCCTGGTCAAGGAGACGATGAGCCGGGCCCAGGTGGACCGGCTGACCCAGGACATCGAGGATGCCTGCACGACCCTCGACCTCAAGGGCGGCGCGCACCCGATCGAGCGGATGCAGGCCAAGACCGGTACGGGTTACTGAGTGGCAGGGGCCGGGCGGGCGGCCAGTTCGTCGGCGGGGGCTTCGGCCGGGTCGTCGTCGAAGGCGCGGAGACCGTCGATGCTCGTCAGGTTCTTGCGACGCCGGTACTCCTGCTGTCCGGCCTCGCCCTTGCGCTCGAAGTAGGGGCCCATGAGGTCCCGCTCGCCCTCGTACGCCATGAGCGGCACGCCCCAGCCGCAGCTGTCGGAGACGCGGTCGACGTCGACCACGATGACCGCGCGGGCGCCGGGCACCTCGACGAACCGACCCGCGAGCGCCGCGTACCCGTCGTCGTACCGGGTCACGACGCGGCCGGTGCCGTGCAGCCGGACGATGTTCGGCGGGCCGTCGAACGCGCAGAACATGATCGTGACGCGGCCGTTCTCGCGCAGGTGCGCGATGGTCTCGCTGCCGCTGCCGGTGGCGTCGAGCCAGGCGAACGTGTGGTCGTCGACCACGCCGAAGGTGCCGGGGACGCCGCGGGGCGAGAGGTTGACGTGGCCGTCGGCGGCCAGGGGAGCCGTCGCCACGAAGAACATGGGCTGCCGGTCGACGAACTCGCGCAGCCGGCCCTCGATGCGTTCGTGCAGCTTCATGCCCCGCATGCTGCCACGCGGGCGTCGCGCGGGCTGGTGCGTCCAGGGGTCGTCGCACGAGACGTGGTCCGAGTGCGACCCGCGGGTTCCGGCGCACCGGCGGATCCGCGCCGACGGCCACCCCACCGTCGAGGACGTCGAGGGCTGGGTCCGCGACGGCGCCCCGCCCGGCTCCCTCGGGCTGCCGGCGCGGGAGTCGGGCCACCGGCGGCTGTGGGCCACGGTGCGGGACTGGAACGACGCGTCGCTCGGGTGCTGGCCAAGATCGGGTTCGTGGAGTCCGGCCGCGTGGAGAACGACGCCGTGCCCGGGGACTCGCTGTTCCTGACGACGGAGCTCTGACCGGGCGGAGGCGTGTCAGTGGTTGGCCCTACGATCGCGATTCATGGGTATCTACTTCGAGATGTACCCCGTCGATCCCGCCGTAGTTCGGCGGACAGAGGAGTGGCTCGACGAGTACACCCGGGAGCGGGACGACGCGTTCTGGGCCTGGGAGCAGGACGAATCGGCGCCGACGGAGGACCCGCGCAGCTTCTACCTGCTGCGATACCAGCACCACTACGTGAACCTGATCAATCCGTACCTCGAGGCGGCGTACGGGATCGATCCGTACTCCTGGTTCGCCCGCGAACAGGTCAAGTACGGCGAGGACGAGTACAGCGAGTGGTACTTCCTCATGTCGCCTGACGAGGTTGTCACGTTGACAGCCACGCTCTCGAAACCGGCCAGGGACGTACGCGAAGAGCTGGACGCCTTCGCCCGGGACAACCTCGACATGGTGGGCACCCGGACGCCTTTGGAGGGGCTCCAGACCTTCGGCACGACCGAGCCAGGGACCGTCGACCAGTTCTGGGGGCTGATCGATGCCCTCCACGTCGAGCTGCGGACCTTCTACCAGCGGATGGCCGACAACGAACAGGCCATGATCGGCCACTTCAGCGGATGATCCTCCCGCGCCTTCAACCCCGGTAGAAGTCGTCTTCCTCTTCGGTCGGGACCAGGGGCGCGAACTGTCGCAGCTTCCACCGCGGATCATCCATAACCTGAAGAACCCTCTTCCTGGTCCATCACGAGCAGTTGCACCTCGTTCGGCTCATGCCACGGCGTCGCGAAGAAGCGCTGCCGGAGTGCATCGAGATCAGCGTGGTTCAAGGCGCCTGCCCATACCTCGCACTCGGGCGCCTTCCACCCGCCCCACCCGGATTGCCGGGCCCGAAGAGCCGGCTGAGATAACCCCACTCCGGTCGCACCGGTTCCCGTCCGGTGCGGAGCCGCTGTTCGCAGCCACTCGCTCAACGTCTCGATGTCTCGACGTTCTCGTTGTCGGTCGTGTCCACCGAGATCATCGCGTTCGCCACCCAGCTCATATCCGCCCTTGTACCGGGTGTCGGCCGGTCAGACGCCGTCGAAGAACGTCTCCGGGCGGCCCAGGAATCTCTTCCAGAGGGCGACCGACTCCAGCTCGGACCACGTGCGCTCGGCGATGCCGTGCTCGGTCATCTCCAGGATCTGCGCCCCGGGGATCGCGGCCACGAGCGGTGAGTGCGTCGCGTAGATCACCTGGGCGGCGTGGTCGGCGACCAGGTCCTGCAGCCGGTACAGGAGCTGCAGCGTGGACTCGAACGACAGCGGTCCCTCGGCCTCGTCCAGGAGGTAGAGGCCGGGGCCTTCGAACCTGCCGGAGATGGCCTGGAGGTAGGACTCCCCGTGGCTGACCTCCGTCGACAGCCGGTCGCCGTAGCCGCTCACCCCGGCGCCCGTCATGAACTCCAGCATCCCCGCGGCCGTCTCGGCGCGCAGGTAGAACCCCTTCGCCTTCTGCCGGAGCATCCGGGCCCCGGCGATCGTCCGGTCCAGGACGAGCGCCTCGCCCAGCGGGCTCCTGTCGAGCTGGCTCGCGTACCGTCTGCCGCCGTGGCCGCCCCGCACGTCGATGCCGTACTGCTCCGCGATTGCTTCGAGCACGGTGGACTTGCCGGACCCGTTCGCCCCCATCAGGACCACGATGCTGCTGGTCAGCCGCACGCCACGCGCGGCGATCTCGGCGACGGCGGGCACCGTCCACGGCCAGACGCCGTCGTCGACCAGGGCGGGTTTGACGCTCACTCGCTCGATCAGCACCTCGCCAGGTTAGCGGCGCGAGGGCCGAGCGCCTGTGCCTCGGGGCTCCCCGACTACCCCTGGCTTTCGCGGCATATGCCCGTATCCTCACGATGGTGGACACCCAGGAGAGTCCGCCGAGCCGCCGGGCGGGCTGGTTCGGCCAGCACTCGGTCGCCGTCGTGGCGGCCGTCGTCGCTGCGGTGCTCGGCGGCGTGGCGACGGCCTGGGGCGAGAACCTGTTCACGCCGGGCGCGTCGGACTCCGGGGAGCAGGTCCGGGTGCTGGAGGCCAGGGTCAAGGATCTGGAGGCGGCCAACGGCCAGCTCGAGGCGGAGCTGGCCTCCCTGCGCGCCGAGAACGACAGCCGGCAGGCCGAGCTCGACGACCTCGAAGCGCAGAACCAGGAGCTGCGCGAGGAGAACCAGCGGCTGCGTGATCAGGCGAGCGCGGGCGACGGTGCCCGGGCTGACGACGGGACCGACGCAGGGGCTGACGACGGGACGGCACCGGACGATTCCGCCGGGGGCGCCTCCGCCGTCGTCTCGGGTATCAGGCGCGAGACGGCCGCTCCCGTCCAGGTGATGCTCCACACCTGCCTCAACCTGGACACGACGTCGGCCGACTGGGGCGCCGCGTCGGTCCCCCAGGACCTCTGCTACGGCGACGCCGGCGTCGAGGGCGCGCGCCTCACCATCATGAGCGGCGCCCCCGGCCGGGCGGACTGCGAGGCGCAGACGACCTGGCAGCAGACCATCGCCACAGATGCGGTGGCCGAAGGGATGCACCTCTGCGTGCAGACCAACGAGCGACGCACCGCGTACGCGCACATCGCGGCGGTCAATGCCGACGCCGAGACCGTCGCGTTCGACCTCGTGGTCTGGGAGTCGAGCTAGCGTCGCTGCCCGTTGAGCACGGCCTGCGCCGTCCGGTCGATGTTGTCGGCGAGCTGGTAGACACCGATGACGAGCTGGACAACGCCGAAGACGATCGCCGTGCCCCCGAGGAACATCAAGATCATGGATCCACCTGGGAGAGGCCCAGCGACGAGCACGCCCGCCAGGAAGATGACGACCCCACCCCCGAGGATCAGGCAGAGCCCGATCGTGAGCGAGCTGGCCGAGCTGTGCACGACCTGCCTCGTGGACGCGGCCTTCGGGGTGCTGCTGGTCTCGTCGACCGTCTCGTCGCTCATGGGGTGAAGCGTGCCACCGAGCCGCCAGGAAATCGACGGAAGTTCGGCTCCAGCAGCGGACGAGCCAGCCTGCGTACTGGCCTGCTCGCAGGGGCCCGGCGACGCGCCACATCCGACCGTCCGGTCGTCACGCCCCCAGCCGCCGGCTCAGCACCGGCACGCCGTCGCCCTCCAGGTCCGCCAGCGCCTCGCGCCGTCCCGCCATCGCCATGACCAGGGAGAGCAGCGGACCCGTGGCGGCCGGCCCGTCGCCGGTCCGGAACTCCGCGTCCGTAGCCGTCAGTCTGAGCCCCTTGACCAGCGACCTGCTGTTCACCGCGAAGTCCTTGGCCGCGAAGAACCGCGCGACCAGGAGCAGGCCCTCGGCGTCCGGCTCGTGCTTCAGGCCCAGCGGGTGGCGGATGTCCTCGGCGTGCACGACCAGCTCGCCCAGCCCCGCGACACTCTCCCTCCGGGGAAGCGCGATCGGCCCGACGGCGGCGTAGCGCTCCAGCGTCTGTGCGGACGAGTCCCCGCGGAACTCCTCCAGCCGCCGCTGGTTGTGCACGTCCGCGTCGAAGCGGGCACCGGCGATGCTGCACAGCCAGCCCCAGAACGTCAGCCGGGATGCGGCACCCAGGTGCGCGACGACGTCCTCGACGTCCCAGTCGCCGCACAGCGTCGGCGAGCGCCACTGCTCGGGCGTCAGCGTGCGGAGGTCGGCGACGAGCGCCGCGTGCTCCCGCTCCTGGATCTGCGACGGTCGTGTCATGGCCGACAGTCTAGGAACGGGAGGCGCCTGGTGATCCGGGGACCTGCCCCGATCCGGGTTCCCCGCCGTCAGCCGGCGGGGAAGTAGTGGCCGTTGTCGAGATCGGCGAGCAGGCCGGGCTGAGCGGGTTCCCAGCCGAGGGTCTCGCGGCTGATGACGTTGGACGCCGGGTAGCTCTGCGTGACGACGTTCGCGAGGAACCCGAAGTGCGCCGGCAGCATCAGCTCGTCCACGGGCACGCTCACGGCGGGCAGGCCCAGCCGGCTGCCGATGGCCTCGGCGATCTCACGGACCGGGATGCCCCCGTCCCCGACCGCGTGCCAGTACCTTCCGGCCGGGCCCTTCTCCAGCGCCAGGCGGAACAGGGAGGCGAGATCGCGGGCGTGCACGGCGTTCCACTGGTTGGCGCCGTCTCCGGGGTAGCCGGCGAAGCCCTTCTCCTGCGCGAGCGCGATCAGTGTCGGGAGGAACCCGGCACGGTCCGTCGTGCTGTGCGCGATGTTGGCGATCCGCACGATCGAGGACCGGACTCCCCGCTCGGCGAGTCCGATGACCGTGGTCTCCACGACGTTACGGGCCCGGAGGGTGCCCTTGTGCTCGTCACCGACGGGAAGGGCCGGGTCGTCCTCGGTGGACGGTCGTCCCAGGTCCCGCCCGGTGCCGGGCGAGCCGATGCTTCCCGCCGCGACCAGCGGCTTTCCGGTTCCCGCGAGGGCCTCGCCGTACGCGAGCATGATCGGGATCTCCGCGGCGGCCACGGCGTCGATCCCGCCGGACGGAAGCAGGTCCTGCCGGTGCGCGACGTGGATGACGCCGTCGGAGTCCGCCGCCGCCTCCTTGAGCCCGTCGAGGTCTTCAAGGTCGCCGCGGCGCACCGTGGCGCCGAGGGCAGACAGGGCCGCCGCGGCGGTGTCCGACCGGGCCAGGCCGGTGACCTCGTGCCCGGCGGCGACGAGCTCGGGGATGATGTGCGAACCGGAGTGGCCGGTCCCGCCGGTGACGAAGACGTGCAAGCTGCTGCTCCTTGTGAGTGTGCGGGTGAGCTATCGGTGAGCCGTGCGGGCGGGCGGGCGCGCTCAGCCGGTGAACTCGTCGACGCCGAGAGCGAAGTCCCAGTGGCCGACGCCGTTGCCGGCGAGGCTCACCGTGATCAGGCCCATCCCTTCCAGCCAGTGCGCCATCCTGAGGCCGCCGACGTCCAGCGGGCGGAGCCCGAGGCTCTCGACGAACGCGGCCACGTCGGCCTTGGCCTGCGCGTCGTCGCCGGCGATGAAGACGCCGGGCCGGCCCTGCTCCAGGACGTTGCGGAAGATCGTGTTGAACGCCTTGACCACGGCGGCGCCGGCCGGGGCCACCGTGGCGACCTCCTGCGCGATCGAGGTCTCCTCGCCGCCGTGGGCAAGTCCGTCGAACGTGGCGTTGAAGGGGTTGCTGATGTCGACGATGACCTTGCCCGCCAGGGCGTCCCCGTACTCGGTGACGACCGGGACGACGCCGTCGGCCAACAGGGCCGTGATGACGATGTCCCCGGCAGGGACGGCGCCCCACGTGCCCGCCGTCGTGCCGCTCCCCAGTGCCGTGGCCAGGGCATCGGCCTTGGCCTGGTCGCGTCCCATGACCTCGACGGTGTTGCCGCCCGCCACCGCGAGCGTGCCGATGGCACGGGCCATGTTCCCCGTACCGATAAGGGTGATGCTGCTCATGAGGTGTGCTCTCTTCCTGGTGCTTGGTTCTGGTGCGTGGTTCTGGTGCGTGCGTCAGATGGCGGTGGTGCCGCCGTCGGCGACCAGCTCCAGGCCGTTGACGTAGCTGGAGTCGTCCGAGGCGAGGAACAGGGCGATGGTGGCGATCTCGTCGGGGCGGCCCATCGCTCCGCGCGGGATGAGGGACTCGAAGGCGGCCTTGGTCGCTTCGTCGAACAGCTCCTCCTGCTTGGCCGTGGCGACCTGGCCGGGGGTCAGGACGTTGACCCGGATCCTGCGGTCCCGCAGCTCGTTGAGCCAGACCCGGGCCCATGCCTGCTGGACGGCCTTGCTCCCCGCGTAGAGGCTCCAGCCGGGAAAAGCGCCGAGGGAGGCGTTGGACCCGGTCATGAGGATCGAGCCGTTGTCGTTGAACAGCGGCAGTGCCTTCTGCACCGTGAACAGGGTGCCGCGCGCATTGAGCGAGAACGCGCGGTCGAACTGTTCCTCGGTGATCTCGCCGAGGGCGGCGGGCTCGCCCATCCCGGCGCTGGCCCACAGCACGTCGATCGAGCCCTTCTCCCGCTTGACGGTGTCGTACAGACGGTCGAGATCGTCCAGGTCGGCGGCGTCGCCCTGGACGGCGGTGACGTTGCGGCCGATCGCCTGCACGGCATCGTCCAGCGCCTCCTGCCGCCGGGCCTGGATGAAGACGTGCGCCCCCTCCTCCACGAACAGCTTCGCGCCCGCCAGTGCCATTCCGGTGGAACCGCCGGTGATCACCGCTACCTTGCCATCGAGCTTTCCCACGATCACTCCGTTGCCTTGATGGGTATTGCAATAAAAGCCCGTGTTGAGTTCTTGTCCTGAATTCTTGAACCGAATTCTTTGAACCGCTCAGCTCGGGCTCCCATGAACGATGCCATTGGCGTGAACTTTGTGTCCAAGACCCTTTTCAGCCGTGGTGATACCTTGGGGGCATTGCCGCACCGGGAGGCGCCATGGATCTGGACCTGCGCAAGCTGCGCTACTTCGTCGCCGTCGCCGACAGGCTGCACTTCGGCCGCGCCGCCGAGGACCTGCACATCGCACAACCGGTGCTCAGCCGGCAGATCCGCGCACTCGAACACGAGCTCGGCGCCACGTTGTTCACGAGGAACAGCCACGGCGCAGCGCTGACCGACGCGGGTCGACAGCTGCTGGACGACGCCGGTCCCCTGCTCGCCTCCGCACACGCCGTCCGGCACCGGGTGTCCGCCGCCGCCCACGGCAGCAAGCGTTTGGTGGTCGGCTTCCGGGCCGGCATCCCGGTCATCCCGGCGGCCCGGGAGTTCGAGACCCGGCACCCCGACGTCGTCGTGGACGTCCAGCGCCTGGAATGGGACGACCAGGCCCCGATGCTGCTCGACGGCCGCGTCGACGTCGGCTACGTGCGGCTGCCCATCGACGAGACCGGCCTGCGGCTCACGCCGCTCTACACCGAGCCGCTCATGGTGGTGCTGCCCGCCGGTCACCGGTTGGCCGGCAAGGAAGAGGTCAGCGAGGCCGACCTGGCCGGTGAGCCGCTGGTCTGGCACGCCGACGCGAGCACGCAGCCCACCAGGCTCCCGCACCCCGACTCCGGGCTCCGGGTGCGCGGGGTGGAGGAGAAGCTCGAGCACGTCGCCGCCGGCCGGGGTATCTCGTTCGTGGGGCGTTCGGAGACCGTGTTCTACTCACGTCCGGATATCAGTTATGTGCCCATCCCGGATCTGGCGCCCGAGCAGATCTACCTCGCCATGGCGGCGTCGCGAACCTCGCCTCTGGCCGACGATTTCTTCGCGGCGGCTCAGGCGACGGCCGATATCACCGCGGAATGCGGGAACTACGAGATGTGGCAGCGCGCGAACGACGCCGTTTCCAAGCGTGGCTGATCGGCTCGGCCGGCAACAGCCGCACCGATGAGTTTCCCGCGTCGTCCCGGTCTCTGCCTGGAGACCGACTGACGGGAAAGGCTGGAGCCATGCGGAAACTGCGCTACGGGATGAACGTGAGCCTGGACGGCTACATCGCCGCGCCCGGCGACGACATCGGCTGGAGCGAGCCGAACGACGAGCTGTTCCAGTGGTGGCTCGACGAGGAGCGCGCGATCGAGCTGTTCCTGTACGGGCGCAAGCTCTGGGAGATCATGAGCTCCTACTGGCCGACGGGCGACCAGCAGCCGGACGCCACCCCGGCGCAGATCGAGTTCGCGCGGAACTGGCGGGACACGCCCAAGGTGGTGTTCTCGTCGACGATCGGCACGGTCGACTGGAACGCCCGCCTGTTCGACGGCGACGCCATCGCGGAGATCACCCGGCTCAAGGCTGAGAACGGCGGGCCGATGCGGGTCGGCGGCGCCGCGATCGCCGGGGCCGCCATGCGGGCCGGGCTCATCGACGAGTACGCGGTCGTCACCCATCCGATCCTCCTGGGTGGCGGCAGACCGTTCTTCGCCGCCCTGGACGGCTGGGTGAACCTGAACCTGGTGGGGACACGGACCTTCCCCGGTGGTGTGGTCATGAACCGGTACGAGACGAGGCGCTGAGCCCGACCTCACCCGATTCGGATGACGCGCGAGGCCCGTTCCCGACGCATCCTGGCGTCGAGAGTGAGGTCAAAGATGTGTCGTTGGCTCGCGTACTCCGGTTCGCCGGTACTTCTGGAAGATCTGCTCTACAAGCCGGAGAACTCACTGGTGGTGCAGAGCAGGCACTCACGGCTGGGCGCGGAGACCATCAACGGTGACGGCTTCGGCGTCGGCTGGTACGGCGCCCTGGAGGAACCGGGCGTCTACCACAGCACCGAGCCGGCCTGGAACGACCGCAACCTGCAGGAGATCTCGGCCCACGCGGCCGCCGGGCGGGTCTTCGCGCACATCCGTGCCTCGACCGGCACGGACGTGCAGCAGACCAACTGTCATCCGTTCCGTCACCACCGGTGGCTCTGGATGCACAACGGGTCCATCGCGGACTTCGCGGCGGTGAAGCGCGACCTGGCGATGGCCGTCGACCCTGCCCTCTACCCGGGGATCGAGGGATCGACGGACTCCGAGGTCTTCTTCTACCTGGCCCTGACCTTCGGCCTGGAGGAGGACCCTCCCGCAGCGGTGGCCCGAGCGGTCGGCCTCATCGAGGAGACGGGACGACGCCACGGCGTCGAGCACCCGATCCAGATGACGGTGGCCACCACCGACGGGGAGACCACGTGGGCTTTCCGCTACTCCAGCGTGGGTAGGTCCCGGTCGCTGTTCCACAGCACCGACGTCTCCACGCTCAGGCACCAGTACCCCGACAACCCGGTGCTGCACGAACTGTCCGACGACGCACGGCTCGTGGTGTCCGAACCGCTCGGGGACCTGTACGGAGCGTGGCGCGAGGTGCCGGAGTCCACGTGCCTCGTCGTCCGGGGCGGCCGGGAGGAACTGCGGGAGTTCGCGCCGACGCCGGCGCGGGGGTGACGGCAGTCCGTTGGGAGTGGGCGCGTCCGGCCGTAGGGTGTCGCGCATGTGCTGCGCACCCGCCGTTGCGGCCACGAGCCGATGAACCAGGGCACCCCGCCCGAAGAGCTGCCGACCGAGGTCCTGGATGACGTGGCCAGCGCGGTCAGGGCAGAGGTCACTCGTGTCAGCCGCCTCCCCGGGGGCATCAACGGGGGCGCGGTGCGCGTCCAGGTAGCCGGAAGGACGGATGCAGTTCTCAAGGCAGCGCCCCGGGCACACCCCCACCACCTGGACGAGACATTGCGCGCCCAGAGAGTGGTCGAGCACATGCGTGGGCGCGGCTATCCCACGCCGGCCTGGCTCGCCGTGGGGGCCACAGCCACCCACGTGTGGCAGCTGATGGATTTCGTCGACGCGGCTCCCGCGTCGGAGCTGACCCCGTCCCTCGTGGAGCAGCTGATGGAGATCATCGAGCTCCAGGCCGGCCAGGCCTCCGAGCCCTACGACCACTGGTCGTACGCCTGGCGGGTCGCCACGGGTCAGGAACCGGCTGCCGCCGGACGGGATCCCGACGAGGCGCCCGAGCAGTCGCGGCTCCGCCGGTCCATCGCCGGGCTCTCGGGGTACTCCCCCGCTGTGTCGGCCCTGGTCGAACGCCTGCGGCTCGTGTCCGCCGACGTCCCACCGCCACGAGACGCACCCGACATGGTCCATGCCGATCTCGCGACCCCCGGCAATGTCCTGGTCGTTGACGGAACAGTCGTCGCGGTCGTAGACATCGGGAACGCGGGTAGCGGCACTCGGGCGATCGATCTCGCGACCCTCGTCTGGTACTGCTTCAAGGACCCGCTGCTGGACGACGTTCGAGGGCGGCTGTGGACGAGGATTCTCGACCTGGTCGGTGGGGAGGGGGCGGCGGTGCTTACCGCGGCACACACCCTGCACATGCTCGAGTTCCCCATCCGTGACGGGCGTGACGACGTCGTTCCCCAGGTGGTCGAGCGCGGCCATCGTGCCCTCGACGAGCTGGACTCACTTCGCTGATCGCGCGGCGAAGTGCGTTAAGAGCGGACGAGCCGGTCTGTACGCCGGGTTCTCCCGGATGGTGTGCTGGTATGTCTCGCGGTGTCCGACAAGTGGGTTGGGCACCGCGAGATCGTTGGAACTTCGCTGTTCTGCCGGGTCCGGGGCGCGTCGGTGGAGGTGGCGTCGGATGGCCTCAGACGGCGGTCATGTGTACCCGATGTGTACCGAGCGGCTCTTCTATCGGACCGCGTGCAGGCTCGCCGCCGTCCGAGTGTGAACGGCCTTGTGCTTGGCTCGTCACTCCCGATAGAAGACCTCGTCGTCCTCGCTCGGTACGAGCGGGACTCGACCGGCGGGGGGCTTCTGTCCGCAGCCACTCGCTCAGCGCCTCCGCGTTCTCGGTGTCGTCCATGTCGACCGAGATCATGACGTTCGCCACCGAGCTCGTAGCGATCGTTCTACCGGAGCGGACCGCAGGTCACCACAGGATGGGGCCGAGCTGGCCCTGAGCGGTCATGAACAGAGCGGGGGTCTCGCGAGAGGCGTTCCGGGTGCCGGCGTTCGCGACGGCGATGAGCCCGGACCTGGCCGCCGTGGGGAAGAACGCAGCGTGTTTCGTGTTCTCTGCTGCCCGTGATAGAAACGCCTCATCGGGCGTCTACGCAGGTCGCCCCATATTTCGATGGATAATTTAGATGGATGTCGACGGGTGGAGAGGCATGCCTGACCTGGAACCGCAGCGGAGCGAGGGCCGGGTCGCGCTGGTGGACCTGACCGGTGCAGAGGACATGACTGCGGCACTGCGCAAGCTGCAGGACCAGTGGGGGCCGGTGGCCCCCGTGGACCTGGAGCCAGGCGTACCGGGCTGGCTCGTGCTGGGGCACGCCGAGGTCATGGAGGTGATGCGCACGGAGAGCGTCTTCGCCCGGAACCCACGGCACTGGAGAGAGCAGCTACCACCGCAGTCGACCCTGCACGCCATCCTGTCCCCGACCGGACGGCGGAACCTGTACTTCTCGGACGGCGCGGAGCACCGGCGGCTGCGGCTCCCGGTGGACGAGGCGTTCGCCGAGATGGACGAGGTCCGGACGGCAGCGCTCGTGCGCGTCGTCTGCGCCCGGCTCATCGACTCGTTCGCCGCCAAGGGCAGTGCGGATCTGATGGGCGAGTATGCGGCGGCGGTGTCGTTCCTGGCGGTGTCGGGCATGTTCGGGTTCGACGAGCGGCAGGGGGTCGACCTGTTGCGCTGCGCGAGCGAGATCTTCGGGCACGGCGGCGATCCCGTGTCAGCCCTGGTCCGGATGGACCAGATCGTGCTGGACCACGTCATCGCGACCCGGGCGAAGCCAGGCCCGAACCTGACCGCCAGCTTCATCAAGCACCCGAGTTTCGAGGACGACACGGAGATCGTGCACTCCATGGTCGTGGCGATCTGCGCGGCCAACGAGATGCTCGTTACCTGGATCGCGGCCACGCTGCGCCGCATGCTCACCGACCCCCGGTACACCGGCCGCGTCACCGGCGTGCGCCGCGGCCTGGACGACGCGATGGACGAGACGCTGTGGAGCGAGCCGCCTGTGGCGAACCTGCCCGCCCGGTATGCCGTGACCGACTGCACCCTCGGCACCGCCCGGATCCGCGCCGGTGACGCGATAGTGATGGGCGTGGCCGCCGCGAACAACGACCCGCGGGTACGCACCAGCGACGACCTCTTCGAGGCGGGCAACCAGTCGCACCTGTCCTTCGGCGTCGGGCCGCACGCATGCCCCGCCAAGCGCCCCGGGCGGCTCGTGGTCAAGATCGCGGTGGAGAGCCTCATGGAGCGGCTCGACCTGAGGCTCACCGACCCGGTGGTGAAGTGGGCGCCATCGCCGTGGTCGCGCTACCCGTCGACGCTGCCGGTGACGTTCACTCCCGAGCGCCAGGCCGCCCGCACGCCTGCCCGCGTCTGACCTGCCCCTGGAGCGTCAGGCCCCTGGAGCGTCAGACGGCATCGACGTGCGCCTTGCCGTTCACGCAAGTCTTCGTGCGCCATGCCCGCGCGAGGTTCGCCGTCGGGGACCTGCATCTTGAGCATGAACTCGAGGTTCCAGCGTGCCTCGTCGAGGATGTTGGCGACTCGATCTACCGATGCTCGGGACGAGCACCAGCGGCTGGGTGACTCAGGCCGTGATGGCGAGGGTCTTTGGGTGCACCGGCGTACGGAACGTCCCGGTGCGCACCCAGGACTCGACCTCGTCCACCGCAGCCTGCCCGAGGCGTCGCACCTCTCCGCCGACCGACCCGGCAATGACGGTGTCGTTCGTGACGAACCGACAGGGGGTCTTCGACACCGGGGTCGGCGTGGCAGGCGGTTGCCGAGGCTGCCAGGTTGCGCCAACGGCGCACAAGACTACCTACGCCGTCATATGGCTGCCCATAGTCACTTCTTTACGCAATGGTTACACAGTGACCCACAAGGGCCGAATGTTCTGCCCGGTATGCACGTTATGTTTAACGTTGTCCGTCCGCAGACGAGATGGTGTCTTGGCTGAAGAAGGAGCCCCCAGTGCCTGACCACAGCGGTAGATCCCGGAAGACGACAGACGCCGCCGCAGCCAGTTCGGACCGCGGGTCCCGCCGCCGCGTGACCAAGCTGATCCGGCACCTGAGCACGCCCGAAGGGCGCGCCGACCCCCACGCCGTCTACGACGAGCTGCGGGCCATGGGCCCGGCGGTACGCATGCCGTGGGGAGCCTGGATGGTCACCTCGCACGGCGCGAGCCACGAGGTGCTCAGCGGATCCGGCTGGCGCACCGTGGACGCCGCCTGGCGCACCGCGCGCCAGCCGACGTGGGTGCGGCACCCGGGCCTGAAGTTCCTGCACGACTCCGCGCTCGGCACCAACCCGCCCGGGCACGCCGGGCTGCGCCGCAGCCTTGGCTCGTTCGTCTCGCCGCAGTCGGTCGCTGACCTCACACCGCAGATCGTCCAGACAGTCCACGAGTACCTCGACCGGTTCGATGCGGTGCTGCGCGCCGACGGCGAGGCGGACTTCGGGGCCCTGGTCGGCGACCGGCTGCCCATGGCGGTGCTCTGCATCGTTCTCGGGCTGCCGCGCGAGGACATCCCGCTGCTGTGCGAGATGAGCCGCATGCTCTCGAACGTGCACGACCTCGCGCCGAGCAAGGCGCGGATGGCGCAGGCCGACCGCGCGGGCAAGCTGTGGAACGCGTACTGGGAACAGCTCGTAGCCCAGCCCAGACCCCGGCTCACAGAGGACTCCCCGCTGGGAGAATGGCTCGACACAGAGACCGACCCCGCGGTGCGCGCGGTGGCCGGCTCCCAGCTCAACGTCATGATCGAGGCGGGCCTCGAGACGACGACGTCCCTGCTGTCCGACGGCGTGGTGCAGCTCCTGCGCCGGCCCGACCAGGCCACGTGGATGCTCGAGCACCCGGAAGCCGTGCACGGCGCCGTCGAGGAACTGGTCCGCTTCGTATCGCCCGTACAGCTCATGACCCGGTACGCGGCGCAGGACACGGAGCTGCCGGGCGGCATCCCGGTGGCAGCCGGGCAGATCGTGCACGCCGTGGTCGCCGCGGCCAACCACGACCCCGACGCCTACGACTCGCCGCACGACCTGAACCTCTCGCGCCCGCCCCGCCGCAACCTCGCGTTCGGCGTGGGCATGCACTACTGCCTAGGCGCGCCGCTGGCCCGTCTGGAAGCGACGACCCTGTTCCCCGAGGTGCTGCAGCGGTTCGATCTCGAGTTCGCCGGGCCAGTGGGCTACGACGAGACCCTCGCCTTCCGCGGAACACGTTCGGTGCCGGTACGGCGGCGACCCCGTCCAGCCGCGACCGCGGGTGCTGGTGCGGCGGTGGCCGCTGGTGAGAGCGCGTCCGCCGCCGGACCCGTCGTGGTCAACCGCGAGGACGCCGTGCTGGTGGTGACCCTCACGCGGCCCGACGGCGACAACCGGCTCGACCGAGCGACGCTGACCGCCCTGGGCGACGTGCTCACGACACTGCCCGACGACATCGCCGCCATCGTGCTGCGCGCCGAAGGGCGCCACTTCTGCATAGGCGGCGACCTGGACGAGCTCGCCCAGCTCGCCACCAACGACCCCGACGGCTACCGGAACCTCGTCGAGCTCAGCGACGAGGTGCTGCGCGCCTGGCGCACCTGCCCGGCGGTGACAGTCGCGGCGCTGCACGGCAACGTCGCCGGAACAGGGCTCGGGCTGGCGGTCGCGAGCGACCTGCGCGTGGCCGCCGAGGACGCACGGTTCCGCGCGCCCGAGACGGTCGTCAGCATCCCGGTGGGTCCGAGCGAGGTGCTGGACCGCCTGGTCGCCGAGATCGGGTCCGGCCGGACGCGCGCGATGCTGCTGCTCGGTGATGCCATCAACGCCCAGGAGGCGCTGGAGGGCGGGCTCGTGCAATCCGTCGTCCCGACCGAGAACGTGTGGGCCGAGGCCAAGCGCCTGGCCCGGCGCATCGCCCGGCGCGACCGGGAGGCTATCCGCGTCACCAAGCAGACGATGGCCCGGCTTCCGCACAACGGTCCCGATCCGACGGAGGGCACCGACGTGTGGGAAGCACCACTAGCCCAGGCCCTACGGCGCCGGATCACCCTTGCCGACGCGAGGTAGCGACTCCGACCCGTCGACCCGGACGCCGGCAAGTTCACGTTCAAGGAGCACGCCGAGCACTGGCGGAGGACGCGAGTGAGACCCTGGACACCTACTGGTATCACCACGGCCTTCAGGCCACGCGACCATGGCGCAACTGCGAACGTGATCTCGCCCCTGGAAGCCTCCGACTGATGCTCCGATGCAGGTCAGGGCCTTAAAAGCGGACGAGCCGGTCTGTACGCCGGGTTCTCCCGGAGGGTGTACCGGTATGTCTCGTGGTGTCCGCCGAGTCGGTTGGGCACCGCGAGAACGTTGGAATCTCGCGGTTCTGCCGGGGTCGCTGTGCGTTGGCGAGGGTGGCGTGAGATGGGCTCAGACGGCGGTCATGTGTACCCGATGTGTACCGGCAGACTCCCCGCTGACAACGCGCGGCAACGTCGTCGGGGCAGCGCAATATCGTCTGGTTGCGCAACTGAGCTGGGTAGCAGTCGGGAAACCGACCGTGCGCCGGCGGTCGCCTACTCGTATCCGGTCGCGGCGTGGAGCATCCGCGCCATGAGATTCCAGGACGGCGTCTCGGGTACGGGCTCGGCGCGGTTCAGGTAATAGCCGTCAAGGTCACGGACCCAGGCGGCGAGCGCATGGAGGTAGGCGGGCAACGTGGCGTTCTCCCAGGCGTCCGGCGAGGCCATGATCGTGGTTGCGAGTTCGTCGATGAATGTCGTGAGCTCGCCGCGCGTGCGCGGTGAGTCGAGCAGCGGCGCTGCTGCTGGGTTGCGGTGCGGATGCCACGGTTCGGGTGGGGCTGGTTCCTTGCGCAGGTACACCCACGCTTCTTCGGCGAGCAATGATCGCGGCTCCGGCGGGATAGTAGCCACGGCGTTGAGGCTGACCGTGACGTCGTCGGGGAAATCGGCGACGACGTACGTCTCCACCAGCGAACAGTCCTCGTGATCCGCTGGGCCAGGATCGTGGTCGTAGATCATCCGGCCCTCGATGCTGGACCCACCGAAGCGGACCGCCACACCGCGCAGCCCGGGTGTGACCGCATCCCAGAGTGCGCTCTGCAGCGAGAGGAGAACGCTCGTCCGTGAAAGTGCGGTGGTCATGCGCGTCTACCAGCCCATGTCTCGTGCGACGGCCAACTGGGCTTCGTCGATTTCCGCCTGGGTCACGCCCGGAAGGCCGGTCTCCGTCTCGAACCTTGTCAGCGGATCCATCAGTGCCTGCTTCTGCGCAGGGTGCGAGATCGGAACGGTGTCCAGGTCTACCGACATGAGCCAGTCGAACAGCACCACTGCGTCGGCGCGCCACAGGTCCACCTGCACGATCGGCAGCTCTGGGTCCATATCGGGATCATGACAGAAGCCGAGCCGCGGCCGACACCAGAGCGAGACCAGAGTGTTATGGAACTACCACACGGCACTCCGTCACGTATCCGTACAGCAGTCTGGCCGAGCTTGTCAGGTTGGCGATCTCGCCGGCGACGCAGCCGAGTGCTGGCGCGCGGACTAGCACGACTCGCCGCAGATGGACGGTCGTTCGCCTCGGTGCCACAATGGCGTCGGGTGCGGGCGCTCGGAGCGCGCCTCCTTCGGGAGGAGATACTGGGTTCGACTCCCAGGCACCAAGGTCAACAACGTGTTCTAAACTTTGTGGACCTCGGTGCCTGTGAGTCGACTGGAGGATTGGGGATTGACGTGGCCGAATATAAGCCGCTTCCCCAAGACCATCCGTTCCGACGTCACGCAGAGAATCTCAGGGCTGTTAAGCACGGTCTGAAGCAGGCCGAGCGTGCTCACAAGGCAGCCATTCGAGCCGGTGACGATCCCGCGATTGAGTTCGCGGGCCGGATGCACCTGCTCGTGGCGAGCGCCCTTGCCGAGGCAATGCTGCGCAAGACCATCTGGGATCCCGCGGGGTTCAATGAGCGGGAGCGGAATCAGATTGTCGCACAGAGATCGCAGCTAGACAGGTGGTCGATGGCAATCGAACTCGCTGTGCGGCGACAGTACGGCATCCCCTTCCATGTTCCGCTTGAGACTCTGGATGCTGCCGAGGCACACATTCAGCGGATTGAACAGATCCAGTCGATCCTGCACTCGGAACTCAAGAACCTGGTCAGCGAGCGCAACGACATTGCCCATGCACAATGGGCGTGGTTGCTGAATTCGAAGGAGAAAGAATTCACTGGCCGCGCACCCGGAGTTCCGAACTACCTGGCCACGCGGCGGAGACGGGAAATTGTCGAACTCCTTGGGCGACTCGTACACGTTCTGGCAACGTCAGAGCCGACTTTCCAACGTGACTATGATGAAGTCTCGTCGAAGATCGTCCTAGCGCGGAAAGGCTTGGCGGCGCTGGACTACGGGGCATTCGCTGACGGTCTTCGTCGCGGCGGCCCAAGCCAATCGGACAAGCCAGCATAAAATATCCGCGCCTGTCGCAGGCTCCCTGGTTCTTGCAGGAATCAGCGACCCACCCACCACCGCCCGTCAAGGCGTGCCACCCCTCGGTGCGGAGCGCGTATCGCTTTACCCCGCGCAGTAGGCGTTGGCGAGTGCGGCGAAGTGAGGTCCGCGTCGCCTGGCGGCTCGGTCGAGCAAGGTGCGCAGGGTCGCGACACCGAGGGGTTGGCTGGTTGCCCAGTCGGGAGCGAGGTGATGGGCCCGGTCGAGGTGGTGGAGTGCGTCGTCGTACCGTCTGGTCTTGACGGAGGCGGACGCGATGTGAAGGGCATGGCCAGCTTCCCAGAAGGCCGGCAGCTGACCGGGCAGTGCGGGCAACGTCGCGGCGTGGCGCAGCGCCGTCTCGGGGTCGTCGCTCCGGGACAGGTTCTCGACCTCCTGAAGTGCCACTGCTCGCGGACTGAAGATCGCCGCTTCGGTGACGACGCTGGTCATGGTCCTCGCCGCCGCCGACCGTGCTTCGGCCAGCAGATCGGCAGCTCGGTGCGCCGCACCGATCTTGACGGCGGCGGTGGCGGCGTTGAACAGCAGGTTTCCGAACACGGCAGTACGCCGGGTTTCCCCGGCAGGCTTCATGGCCTGTCGGGGTACCCGGCGGGAGGTGCCGAGAACGTTGGGATTCTGCGGCTTGTGAGCGTTGGAGACTATTGGGTCCGACGACCATTCGTGGCGCTCTTGCGGACTCCCTGCGGACTGGGTGCGGACTGCGCAGGGCCAGGGCTGGGCGTGGTCGTGCCAGGTGCTGGTGCTGCCTCGCCCAGATCGCCCACTGGCTCATCGCCTCATCCGAACGCCCCGAGCCTGCAACCGTCGCACCATCACATCGGGGCTCCCAGGGGCCGCCTCGAACCCTGATGAGGCGAGGAGGCACCGCTCCCGGGCACGCCGCACGGGTTGGCCCGCGACCGGCAGGGCTCAACTGACGCCTGGTGCCGTCACCAGCTCGCAGCCATCGATCCACCGTGCCAGCGTCGAGAGCGTCGCCAGTTGTTCAAGCGCCTCTTGCCGGGGCAAGTCGTCGACCCCGTGCGTGGTCGGGTTCCGGATCGCGAGGAAGCAGCCGACGGCGAACGAGAAGATGCCCTCGCGCATCGCCTTGACCGTGAGGTTGTCGTCCTTGCCGGGCCAGCGCAGGCGAGGCTTGCCCACCTCGGGCGGCCGGGTCGTCGTGAACGTCTCGCGGATCAGCGCCACGTCGGACACGTCATGGCGCCCCACCTTGTCTTGGATCTCCGCGTTGACGAACGTCGCGGCGCGCTGGACGGCGGCCCCGTAGTGGCCGTCGTTCCACAGTCTCGACGCCGCGCCCCACACCACCGGGTGCATGGCGTCGGCAGGCATCCGCGGCGCGTCCGTACCAAGCCGCGCCGTCGTCTCGTCCATCGTGTCGATCTTCCCGATCGCAGCCTGGATCGTCCGAGTCCCTCGCTCGACCGAGAAGAAACGGTGGCGACTACCCACGCGAGGCTCAAGGAGGGTCACGTCCGCGTCGTTTCCGTTGAGGCGGCGCAGGATCGCCGCCACCTGGTCCTGTCGCTCCCACAGCGCATCCACATGCTCACCAGGTGGGGCCAGCGCGTTACTGTTCATCGAGCTCGCCGTCCGGGCAGTGTTCAACCACGTGACCAGCACCTTGCGCGCCCACTGCCAATCGGTCTCACCGTCGGTGTCCGCCACGGCGGCAATGCTCCCACCTGACCCACGCGGACGACATGGGCCGACGCGGAAGCGCTCGGGTGAACCGCTGTCGACCTCGGGTGATCTTGGGCGCCCCACCGCGCCTCACCACCAGGCTACGCGCGACGGTCGGGTCATGGAGTTCCAGACCGCTCACCAGTACATCCGCGACCTGCTCCCACGCATCCGGCGCTGCCCGGGCTGGGACGGCATCCCCAACGGCAACCTGCCCGCCTGGTACCTCAACGCGCTGTCGTCCGTGGCACTGCTCGCCCAGCAGGCCGACGTCGAGCACGTGACCGGCAACCTCGCAGACGACGCCGGCGAGGTGCACCTGTACACCAAGCACACCGTCGTCACGCTTGCCGTGGCTGCCCTGGACACCGACAGCCCCAACGCCACCGTGACCACGTACCCGCTTACTGGGCTGGCGTCCCTTGAGGTCGCTTCGGGCGAGCTGATCACTGGCGGACAGGAGCGCGGGTACTACTGGCCGGGCGAGGTCACCGCCGTGGCGCGCTACGCAGACGGCCGGACGATCATCCTGACCCGCCGCGAGGGCGACATGGACGACCTTGTAGTGTTTCTACCCGCCCTGCTGGCGGACCTGCCGCGCAAGGAGTACGCCGAGCACTGGCGCACGCTCCAAGTCCATCGCGGCAACACAGAGGACCAGGTCGACGTGGTCCTTGAGATCCGCACATACCCACGGCTCGGAGACCTGCCTCTCGCCTCGATCGACTCCGAGGACATCCAGTCGTGGGTCAAGTGGCTCTCGACGGCCGCGATCGCTCTGGACGAGGGCAAGACCAAGGGGTACGCCCCAGCCACGGTCGGAGTGACCCATCGGATCGTGTCTGGCATCTTCAAGTCCGCCGTCGACACCAACCGGATCACGTCGAACCCTTGCGCGGGTACGCGCCTACCGAAGAAGACACCCAAGCGCGTCAAGCCGATCCCGACCGAGTCGCTGTGGGCGCTCATCGACGCCTTCCCCGAGAGGTTCCGGGGCCTCATCCTGTTCACCGCATGCACCGGACTTCGGCAGGGTGAGGCGTTCGGCCTGACTGTGGATCGGCTCGACTTCGACAACAAGGTCATGCACGTTGACCGGCAGATCACCGATCGGTCGCGGGCAAGCCGACGTTCGGACCGCTCAAGACCGAGGCGAGCTATCGAGAGGTGCCGCTGTCGACGTCCACGATCAAGGCCCTGAAGGAATACATGAGCAAGTTCCCACCGGGACCCGACGGTCTGGTCTTCACCAACACCGAGAACGGCGCACTGCGCCGCTCGGCGTTCTGGGACACGTGGCGACGCGCGCTAAAGGCAGCGAACTTCTCAGGCTTTACCTTCCACGACCTGCGCCACTACTACGCGAGCCTGCTCATCCGCCACGGCGCGTCCGTCAAGGCGGTCCAGGCGCGGCTGGGCCACAAGAACGCCAGCGAGACTCTGGACACCTACTCCCACCTGTGGCCCGACGAGGAAGAGCAGACGCGTACGGCGATCGACCTCGTCATGAGCACCCGGCCACCTGAGGCGGCCGCACCAAGTGCCGCGTGAGTAGAAGGACAGGCTCGGCATGTTGACCCTCCGCTAAGCAGGTCTGCGACTGGCACCCGATTGGGCCTCTACCTCAAGCTCACGCTCATTGCCCGCAGCACGCGCAGGCGTGCCTGGTCGGCGTCGCGCCGCGAGTAGGGGCGGTCGATCGGTACGTCGTGATCTCGCCGTGTCGGACGCGACTTCCACTCGATGGTCATCTGGGCGCCCGCCTCCTTCTTCGCGGCGACGACGAACGCGTCGTAGGCCTCGTGCACGGCGGGCTTGGCGTGGATCGCGAGCCAGGCGCGGTAGAACTCGATCCGTGACTGGATGCTGGAGATGTGCCGGACAAGGTCCATGCGGGCGGGTGCCGAGCCGTCCCGCCTGCGGATCAGGTACGGCGCCTCAAGGTAATCCTCGACCGCCTGCAGTGCTTCGGCGAACATCTTCGAGCGCTCGTCGCGGCGCGCGTGCCGGCGCTGGAGCAGGTAGCCGAGGAGGAAGATGAACACGGCGATGACGCCGGTGAGAATGGTGGCCCACCCGGCGGAGTCGAACCCAAGGAAGGACCAGGTGGTGCCGGGGGCGGGTGCGGTGTTCATCGTGCGCTCCGTTGGGTGACGCCGTGTGGTGCTTCGTCGAGGATCCAGTGGCCGCCGTGGGTCGCGCCGGTGGCGTGCCAGTAGTCCTCGGCGAAGAGGTGGTCGGCGACGAGGCCGAACAGCGTGTCGAGCCCGTCAGTCGAGCGCCATCGGCGCCATGGCGGGTCGAGGGGGTAGAACAGGCACAGACTCCCGTCGGGGTACCGGTGCGGCGATGGCGCGGGCGCCGTGTAGACCTTAGGGAAGTCCCCGGGAGCGAGCCCGTAGCTCCATTCGCCGCCGTAGCGGAGGAACTTGACCGTGACCCGGGCGGGGCTGTCCCGTCCGACGACGTCCAGAGCCGTGTTGCAGTAGGTGAGATCGGTGTTCGTGACGGCCTTCGTCAGGGCGTCGCCGTAATGGCGGGCCGCCGCAGCCTCGAGACGCGCGGCCCACAGGTGGTCACGCCCGTACCAATTCTCGGGCCCACGCAAGTGCCACGCTGGTGGCGGCGGGACCCGGCACGGCGAACTCACGGCGCCCAAGACCGGACGGCGGGCCGGGCCGGAACGAGCGCGACGGCTGCGGCGGCACGGTGATCGGGCCGGCGCCGGGCACGCAGTCGTGCAGCGTGCTGGCCGATGACCTTGGCGCGCTCGGGCCGCGGCAGCATGTCAGGGTCCCCGAAGAAGTTGGCGAGGGCCTCGTGGGCGAGGACGCCCCAGCCGTCCTGTTCGAGGCTGATCGCTTCGTGCAGCGTGTCGCGCGCCTTCTCCAGGCGCCGGATGGCGGCGCGCCGGTCGTTGTCGGGGGTCTTGATGTCGGGGCCGACGTGAGCAGGGTCCGGGGTGTCGCGCTGGTTCAGCTCGGCGATGGCGTAATCGAACCAGATCTCGAGCGCGGTCAGGAGGGAGGTCGGCCGAGTCAGGCAGCCGAGTGCGAGGGCCTTGATGTGCCAGGAGCACAGGGCAGGCTTGTCGTACTGGCGGGCCCAGTGCTTGAGCAGCCGGATCGTCCGGGAGTAGGTCTTGTCGGTCTTCTCGATCGCGTCGAGCACGAGGCTGGTGTGGGTCTCGGGGTCTGAGCGGTCCCAGGAGTCCCAGCGGGGGATGTACAGCCCGCGTGCGTAGGGGTTGTCGATGGCGACGATGACGTCGGCGGTGAAGTCCTCCCAACCGGGGCGCAGCGGGTCGCGGAAGCGAATGAGGATCGAGCGCTTGCGTCCCTTGACCTCGATGCGAAGGTCGCCGTACTTCTCGCGGAGTCCGGTGCGCAGCGCCTCGGCGGCGCGCTCCTTCAGCTCGCTCGGTCCGCGCTTCCCGGGTCCGTACCGGTGCCCGGGGTCGGGGATGACGATGCCGAGGTCGACGTCGACCAGCGGGGTCAGGGCGTCGCCATGAGCGATGCTGCCGTTGCAGTAGACGCGGCACCCAGTGAACTCGTTGCGGAGGATCTCGGCGACCTCCGACCGGCGGGTGCGCGCCTCGGCCAGTTCGGGCGCAGTGACCTCGATCCGACGACGAGCTTGCTCGAGCAGCTGCTCCAGCGGTGGGTAGGTGTTGGTGCTGAGAGACGGGTAGGTCTTGGTGCTGAGAGACATGCGTGGCTCCATGCGGTAGGGACTCGGCACCGTGACGGCCGAGCGACCGATGGCCTCGGTCATCCCCTATGGACGAGGTAACTCGTTCTCGTGCGCACTGGTCACGCGCAGTCCCGGCACCTGGCCGAGTCGCCGTCGAACATCGTCAGCGGGAGCGTCAACCAGCAGGAGTCACACAAGCGTTCCGCGGGGGCGCAGGCGCATCGTCCGCACTCGGGGCAGCGCGGTTGACCGCACCGCGCGCACGACGGCGCCCACGACTCGAACGTGTGGCCGCACTCGCACTCCACCGTGTCTGCTTGAGGACGATCGTCGCGGAGCGTAGGCGCGAACTTCACCCAGGGAGCCCTGTCGGTGACAGATACGACAAGGAGGAATCCCCCGAGGTCCGCAGCCTGCATGTAGAGGTCCCGGCCCCGGATACCATCCCTGTATGCGAAGCGGCCCGTGCCCTGTGCCCTGTGCCGGTCAGACCGGAGGGCGTGAGCCACGACCGAGGCACGCGTCTGGTCGCTCCCACGGCGCAGGCGCGGTTCGCCGTGCGCGGCATCGAACAACACGGTTCCATCGGGGTTCAGCAGCGACACGTGCCCTGGGGCCGGGAGGTGCGCTGCAGCGGTGACGCATACGGCGGACCTCGATGCCCGGGTGACCGAATGAAGATCAGTGATCGAGGCGGTGGTCACGCCGTCGGCGAGTGTCTGCTGGGCCACCGTCTCCGGGATCAGTACCGCGGCAGCGAACGCGTCGCACGCGGCCTCCTCAAGATCTCGCCCGCCGTTCTCCTGTGACAGCAGGTTGAGGAGGAGGGCGGCGTCGGACTGCTGGAGGTGGTGGCCGAGCTCATGTAGGGCGCTGAAGCCCATGCGTTCGGCCGTCGCGTACGCGACTTGGAGGATGGGTGGGCTTGCTGCGGCGAGGTAAGCCCCGGCGACATCGCAGGACGCGCCGTGGTTCACGCTTTCGGCGTACTGCACCTCAAGTTCTGGCCAGGAGCTGATCGTGGCCAGCGCGTCCGAGCCGAGCCTCGCGCGGCTCCCCGGCTTGAACCGCTCAAGTGCGGCGAGGACTTCGGCCGTGTGTTGGCGCAGGAGGTCGCGGGCGACGGTCATGGCAGTCAGACCCGATGTGCCGTGAAGTATCGGTCAACGCGGGTAGGCCAGTCAGGGCTTTTCTGCTCACCGGTCTGCCGGGCAGCTAGGGCGAAGACTTCGTACCCCGCTTCTCGCCATGCATCGATCTCGTCTTGGTTGCGTGTCTTGGCCAGCGCGATCACCCGGGAGCGGGACGAGGGCTGGTCCAGCGCGGCAACCAGGTCCTCGGGCAGAGCCGGGTTGGCCTGGATCCACTCAGCAGCGGGCCGGCCTGTCCGTGCGGCCAGCGCTTGAGCTTGAGTCTCGGTCACGGGGCGCTGGCCACGGATGATCTTGAGCGCGTCTGCTAGGCCGATGCCCGGCAGGTCCGCAAGCCGTGCGCCAGTGATGCCGGCTTGTCGGAGTAGGTCGACAAGGCGTCCCGTACTGACGGGCGCCCAGCGTGCATTCGCTAGTTCTTCGAGCTCGTCCTCGACTCGTGCGCGGGCCTCGCGTGAGGCATCGATCGGGGAGTACGACTCGGCGCCTCGTGCCGGGCGCGGTTCGCCCGAGGCCGATTCGTTCAGAGCGGTTGGTTCGAGGGAGCCCAAGTGGCGGTCGAGGACCCTGACGGGAAGCTCGCGCGCCAGGTCGATCCATACGGCAATGCGGCTTCCCAGGCTGGTCAGGGCTTCCGGCACAATCAGTGCCGCGCTGTCCGCTCTCTCTACCTCGGTCGTGACACGAGCTGCTCGGATGGATGCCCGGTCGGTTTCAAGGACCACGAGCAGCACCGACGTCTTGTCCCACCGCGCTCGCCAGATCTGGGCAGGCTCTGGTGGTGGTGGCTTTCCCTGCCAGGCCGCACGAGCTGCCTCCGGCAACCGGACTGATGCCAGCGCTGCTCGGACGTTCTTGGGTGCCCGTCCACTCATCGGTCGCTCCTCGCCTCAGCCGCGACGGTCGTCGCACTCTCACCATCGGTGGACGAGCTATCGGACGACGCCTTGCCGTTCCACAGCATGATCAGGGTCACAAGTTCGGACACGACGGATCCGTGCTCCTCATCGGTCGTTGCCAGCCGGACCTTCTCGCGAGCGCGGTCGAGAATCGCCGTGGCCTGCCGGCGCCCGCGTCCGAGCACGTCCGCCATCTTCGACGCAGTCAACTCGTCGGCAGCGCAGGCCAACGCGCGCCGCTCTTCGATGGTCAGTTCCTGAAAGAGGTCCCCGGCCGCTGAGTGTCCGACGACGGTGTCGGCAGGTCCAGGCCCCGGAGCCTCGATCGCTGTTGCGGTTTCCTCGGGGCCGGGCAGCGGCACGGAATGCTGGGGAAGCAGGCCGAAGCGAGCCGCGACCGCACGAGTCAATTCCTGGCCCCGGACCGCGCCGTCGGCATGACCGATCACGGCGTGCGCGACGGCCAGCAGCGCTTCGACGTTCGGCCGAGAGGTAGGCCCGCCTGTGTTCAGCGGAAGGTTGAGCCGCACGCCACGGACACCACGCGCTGTTCGCGCCAGTGCCGTGAAGTCGTGGCTCGATGCGTCCGTCGGGCCGTCTGCCAGGGCCCAGCGGTCCTTCCCGACCTCCACGAACCGCTCGTCAGATGCCATCAGCCCCTCAAGCCGGCTGCGTAACTTGCCCACCTCGGTGCTCTTGGCACTGTCGGCGAGGAAATTCTGCACGATCGTGGTGACCAGTCGCTCCAGCGAGTCGAGGCTCGTCGCCTCCAGCAGGCTGAGGGTGAGCGCCGAGCCCTTGGTCACGAACAGTTCCTGAACGACATCCTGGGCATGTTCGATCCTCCAGCGGCCCGCACCGTCAGGAGGCGGATATCCGCGAGAACGGGCAGCGCGCAGCGTACGCGCCACGAACAACTCGTAGCCCTGGGTGTCGATCTGGCCGTACTCCGCCAGTTCCTCGAATGCGTCCACGCTCCGCTCCCACGCAGCCCGGCCATCATTGTGTCAGGTCTGGTCCTGCAGGGATGCACCACTGCGTGATCGACCTCGTCCCAGTGCCCCGCCAGGGGTTCGGCAACTCGTCAAGGCTGCGCTGGCGCAACGGTTCGGTGTCCTGCTGCCCGCGTCGGATATGATTCCTCCCAGCCCCGACGGACTTCATGCCCGGGTCGTGTCTCTCCTCTTCGGGCCGCTTCAAGCGGAACCCCTCACGGACGAGTTGCCCGGGCCGATCGCCGGGGCTTATCGCTGCCCACCAGCGACTGTCGATGTTCATGCCCGGCAGTCGCAATACAGCCCGTCGGCCACAGTTAGCACTTCAGTTTCTGATCGCAGTCCTGCAGGCCGGCGACGGCGGACAGTGTGCTGCTTGAGCCCCACGCGGTACACACTCATGTGTACCCAATGTGTACCGGGCACCTCTGACCAAGGCTCCAATGCAGGTCAGAGCGTTAAATGCGGACGAGCCGGTCTGTACGCCGGGTTCTGTTCCCGCGCGCGGTTACCCCCGCGCGGGCGACGGTCATCCATCTAGGCCCTGCGTTGCCGCAGGGCTCGAGCGGTCTACCCGACTGTGCTTCTCCGAAGAGAATCGGGCGGGCAGCCCTCAAACACAGTCTGTCTGACCTTGCTCCAGGTGGGGTTTACCTAGCCGCCACCGTCACCGGTGGCGCTGGTGGTCTCTTACACCACCGTTTCACCCTTACCCCCGGTCCGGAGACCGAGGGCGGTCTGTTTTCTGTGGCACTGTCCCGCGGGTCACCCCGGGTGGCTGTTAACCACCACCTTGCCCTGTGGAGCCCGGACGTTCCTCGGCAGGCACCCGAGGGTGCCCGACGCGACCGCCCGACCGACTCGTCCGCAGGTAGAAGAGTACCGTCAACCTTCCGCACCGCTCGCCGGTTCAGACGTCCACGCGATACCCCAGCGTCAGCTCATCCCCTGACACCCCGCGGATCCCCCAGTTCTCCCGCGGGCTCTCCAGGATCACGACCTCCAGGTCGTCCGCCGTCAGCCCGAGGCGCGGCGCGACGTCGTCGTAGAGGGAGGTGATCAGCGCACGCTTCGCCTCGCGGCTGCGGCCGGTGAAGCAGACGATCTCCACGACCAGGTAGGCGTCCGAGCGCGGCGCGACCAGGTCGCCGTCGTCCAGCAGGAGGAAGCGGTGGAACCGCTTCTCCGGGGGGAGCTGCCAGGTGCGTACGAGCGCCTCGTGGAGCGCGTCGGAGACCTCCGCGCGCCGCTCGCCCCAGACCGACCGGTTCCCGTACACCTTGACCTGCGCCATGCCGGCTCACCCTAGTGGCCCCGCCCGCGACACTTAGGCTAGGCGGGTGCTCCTGCTCCTGCCGCCCTCCGAGGGCAAGACGCCCGCGCCCGACGGCGCCGCTCCCCTCGACCTCACCACCCTGGCTCACCCGGAGCTCACCGCCCGGCGCGAGCAGCTGCTCGCCGAGCTGGCGCAGGTCAGCGCGCGGCCGGACGCGACGGCGGCGCTCGGGGTGAGCGCCGGGCTCGCCGAGGAGGTGGCGCGCAACACCACCCTCCACACGGCGCCGGCAGCCCCCGCATCTGAGGTCTATACGGGCGTCCTGTACGCGGCGGCCGGCCTCGCCACCCTGCCCGACGCCGCCGCGCGGCGCGCCGAGGCGAGCGTCCTCACCTTCTCGGGGCTGTGGGGCGTGGTCGCCCCCGGCGACCGCATCCCCGCCTACCGGCTCGGCATGGGCGTCGGCCTGCCCGACGCCGGCCGCCTCGCCACCTTCTGGAAGCCCGCCCTCGCGGAGGTGCTCGACGCGCGGGCCGCGGGCGACGTCGTCGTGGACTGCCGGTCCGCGACGTACGTCGCCGCCTGGAAGCCGCGGACGACGCCCGCCGCCGACGAGACGCCGTCCGCCGAGTGGGTCGAGGTGCGCGTGTTGCGCGAGACCGACGGGAAGCGGACCGTCGTGTCGCACAACGCCAAGCACACCCGCGGCGTGCTGGCCGGGCACCTGCTGCGCCGCGAGCCTGAGGCCCGGACCAGCGAGGACGTGCTCAAGGCCGCCCAGGAACTCGTCGGGTCGGTGATGCTCACCGAGATCGGCTCGGGCAAGGACCAGACGCTCATCGAGGCGAACCTGCTGGACGGCAAGCCCCGCGGCCCGCGGACGCTGGAGCTGGTCCTGGCCTGAGGCTCCTCCCGATCGCCGTTCTCAACATCCCCTTTGAGGCCCGGGTTTCTTCGCTTTCGAGCGGGTGAAAGCGAAGAAACCCGGGCCTCAAAGGGGAGGGGTGGATCGGACGGTGAGTCGGACGGCGGGTCGGACGCCGGGCCGGTAACGGGTGGGACACAGCCCTGGCGCCAACGCCTACCGACCGGTTGGATGTGCGGTCATGAGGATCAGCAGCCTGGCGGGCGCCAGGATCGCAGTGGCCGCCGCGTTCTTCGCGCAGGGCTTCGTCTTCATCAGCCTCACCACGCGGCTGCCGCGGTTCCTGGACCGGTGGGGGCTGGACGAGGTGGCGCTCTCGCTGCTGCTGCTCATGATGGTGCTGCTCGCCGGCGTCGGGTCGCTGGTCGCCGAGCGGGCCGCGCACCGCGTCGGCAGCGCCCCGATGCTGCGCCTCGGGCTCGGGCTGATGGTCGTCGCCGTCCCGACGATCACCCTGGCGCCGGCCGTCGGCTTCTTCGTCGGCGGCGTCGCCCTCTACGGGATCGCACTCGGCCTGGTCGATGCCACGTCCAACATGCAGGCGGTCGACCTGGAGCACCGGTACGGCCGCCCGATCCTGCCGTCGTCCCACGGCTACTGGACCACCGGCGGCATCATCGCCGCCGCGACCGCCCTGGCAACGGGGCACCTCTCCCCCTCGGTCGGCGCGTTCGTCGCGCTGGTCCCCGCGGCGATCGCGTTCGCGCGGTTCGTCCCACGCGTCGCGGCCGGGGCCGACGCCGCGCCCGGCCTGATGCCGACCGGCGACGTCGTGCCCGGCCTCACGCCGACCGGCGGCGGCACGCAGAGCCTGAGGCCGGCCCCGGACGCCGCCCCGATCCCGTGGAAGCCCATCTGGCTCGTCGGCGCCGGGCTGGTCGTGTTCTACATGGTCGACACCACGGCCTCGACCTGGGGCCCCGCCTATCTGGCGCGCTCCTTCGACGCGCCCGGCAACCTCGTGGCCCTGGCGACCTTTCCCTACCTCGTGACGTCGATCATCGTGCGGCTGGGCGGCGGGCAGCTCGTGACCCGGTTCGGCGTGGTGCCGCTGCTCCGGATCGGGGCGGTCGTCGCCTGCGGGTCGCTGACGCTGGTGGCGCTCGCGCCGACCTGGCAGGTCGCCGTGGCCGGGTTCACGGTGCTCGGCGCGGCGGTCGCCCTGGTGGCACCGCTGAGCTTCTCGGCCGCGGGCCGCATCGCGGCGGGGTCGGCAAGCACCGCGGGTTCGGCAAGTACCGCGGGTTCGGCGGCCAAGACGGCGGTGGACGGCGGCACGGAGGGCTCGGCGCCCGAGCCCGACCGCGCCCGCACCGACGCCGTCATCGCGCGGTTCAACCAGTTCAACTACGTCGGCGCGCTGCTCGGGGCCGTGCTCACCGGCTTCGTGGGCGCCGACAACCTGCGGCTCGGGTTCGCCCTGCCCGCCGTGCTCGTGCTGGCGCTGGTGCCGCTGGCCCCGGCGTTCGCGCGGGGCGCGCTCAACCGCCGGTAGCCCAACAGTCGACAGCTCACCCGTCGGTCGGCACCCCGACGGCGGTCACCTCGGTGGTGCCGTCCTCCCACAGGCGCAGCACCGACAGCGACGCGGGCGGGACGCGCAGCCGCGCCCAGTACGAGGCGGGCGCCCCCAGCGCCTGCCCGACGGCGGTGCGGATCTGCCCCGCGTGCCCCACCACCACGACCGTGCGGTCCACGCCGCCGGCCAGCAGCTCCGTGAGACCGTCCCAGACGCGGGCGCCGACCTGCGCGTACGACTCGCCGCCCGGCGGCGCGAAGGTGCCGGTCGAGTGCCACTGCGCCAGCTCGCCCGGCCAGCCCTGCTCGATCTCCGCAGCCGTATGCCCGTCCCACTGCCCGAACCGGCTCTCCGCGAACCGGTCGTCGGTGCGCATGTGCAGCCCGAGGCGCCGTCCGACGGCGGCCGCCGTCTCCTGCGTGCGCACCGTCGGGGACGCGACGAGCACCGTCGGCCGGGGCAGGTCCGGCCAGAGGCCGCCACCGCGCATCCCGCCCGACGACGCAGCCCCGGCCCGCGGCGCCCGCCCGATGCGGAACACGGCGTCCGCCGCCTGGGCGGCCTGGAGCCGGCCCCGGGCGCTCAGCGACGGTCCGGGCGCGTCCGAGCCGGAGTAGACGCCGGCCTCCGTCAGCGGCGTCACACCGTGCCGGACGAGCACCACGGTGAGCGGGACGGCGTCGTCGAACCGCGTGGGGATGCCCGAGGGACGCACGTGCGTGTCGAGGCCGGGCGCCTCGCTCATGCTTGATTCATCCGGCAGTTCGTCCAGCAGTTCGTCCGGCGGTTCGTCCAGCGGCTCATCCGGCGGCAGCGCCGGTCGTGGACGCGACGCGCACCAGGATGCGGCCGCACTCCTCGCAGCGCACCACGGCGTCGGGCGCCGCGCTGCGGATCTTGTCCAGGTCGACCGGGGGCAGGTCCATGCGGCAGCCGTCGCAGCGGTTGCCGTTCAGCACCGCCGCACCCGTTCCCCCGAGCTGCGCGCGGAGCTTCTCGTACAGCGCGACCAGGCCCGCGTCGAGGCCCTCGACCGCGGTCGCGCGGCTGGCCGCGAGCGCCGCGACCTGCGCGTCGACGTCGGCCCAGCCCGCGTCACGCTCGGCCTCGACCCGGGTCTTCTCGGCGACGAGCTCGTCGTTCGCGGCCTCGACCTTGGCCAGCGCGTCCTCGTGGGCGTCGAGGCGTTCCATGACGTCGAGCTCGACCTCCTCCAGCGCGGCCTGGCGGGCGGCGAGCGAGCGGAGCTCGTCGGTGAGCGCCACGGCGTCCTTGGCGCTCACGCTGCCGGTGTCGAGCCGCTGCTGGTCGCGCGCGGCGCGGTTGCGTACCTGCTCGACGTCGTTCTCCGCCTTGGTGAGCTCGCGCTTCAGGTCGGCCACCCGGGTCCGCGACTCGACGAGCGAGGCGCGCAGGTCGGCGATGCGGCCGTCGAGCTCGGTCAGCTGCGTGAGCGCGGGCAGGCTCTTGCGCGTGTGGGCGAGCTGCTGAGCGCGGGTGTCGAGCGCCTGGACCTCCAGCAGCCTGCGCTGGTCTTCGGGTGGTGCAGTAGCCACGGGAGGCGTCCTCTCGGTCGTGATCTGGGGGTGGTCCAACGCTACCCCGCGCCCGAGGTCCCGGGCGCACCCGGAAGGTGTCCCCCGTGACGTGTCAGCGGGACGGGATCTGGCCCGTCCAGGGGTCGGTGACCAGTTCGCTGACGCGGGCCTCGACCGCGAGGCCGTCGCCCGCGAGCGCCGCGGCGAGGTCCTCGACGGCGTAGCGCAGCCAGGGCCACTCGCTCGCGTAGTGGGCGGTGTCCACGAGGAAGGGGGTGCCCGCCGGTCCGGGGGCACCGGCCGCGCGGGCCTCGAACTCGGCGCGTTCGCGCAGCTCGGAGGCCGGGTGGTGGCGCAGGTCGGAGGTGACGTAGACGTCGGCGGCGGCCGCGCGGACGGCGTCGAAGTAGCCGTCGCCGGACCCGCCGAGGACGGCGGCCGTGGTCACCGGGGCGTCCGGGTCGCCGGAGAAGCGGATGCCCTGGGCGGTGGCGGGCAGCGCGGCCGCGACGCGGCGCGCGAAGCCGCCGAGGGTGGTGGGCTCGGCGAGGCGGCCGACGCGGCCGATGCCGCGGGTGGCGGCGGTCCCCTCGGCGCCGTTGGTGCCGGGGGCGCCGCCGCTCACCTCGAGCGGACGCCGGTCGGTGATGCCGACCAGGTCGGCGAGCGCGTCGGCGACGCCGCGGGGTGCGGCGTCGGCGTTGGTGTGCGCCACGTGCAGGGCGCAGCCGCCGGTGAGCAGCCGGTGCACCACGGACCCCTTGAAGGTGGTGGCCGCCACGGAGCTGACGCCGCGCAGGAACAGGGGGTGGTGGGTGACGAGCAGGTCGGCGCCCCAGTCGAGGGCCTGGTCGACGACGGCGGACACCGGGTCCACCGCGAACAGCACCTTGCGCACCGGGGCGGCCGGGTCGCCGACCACGAGGCCGACTGCGTCCCAGCCCTCGGCCGTCGAGGGCGGGTAGAGGCCGTCGAGCGTGGCGACCACCTGGGCCAGCGTGGGAGGTGCGTCGGGGGCGGGGGCGTCGCTGCTGCTCACGCGGTGCAGCGTAGTACGGGCTCCGGAACAGGGCCGGGCGGCCGGACGGGCGACCGACGGCCGCAGGATGACCGGTGCGCCCCGTTACGCCCGAAACGCGCTCTGACCTGGGCATTTATCGAGCCGCTCACCGAGCGGACGGGCCGTGATCTTGCTACGGTCCTTCACTTATGGGGGATACCGTCGAGCACCGCCTTGGCGGGCCACCGTCCATGCGCGCCAGGCTGACCGCTGCCGTCCGCGAGCGCGTCGACATCCGCGATCTCATGCCGTCGCGCGCCGACTACGACCTGCGGCCGCGCACGCTGCGGTCCGACCTGCTGGCCGGGATCACGGTGGGCGTCGTCGCCCTGCCGCTCGCGCTCGCCTTCGGCGTCAGCTCCGGCGTCGGTCCGGCCGCCGGGCTCGTGACGGCGGTCGTGGCCGGCATCGTCGCCGCCGTCTTCGGCGGGTCGAACCTCCAGGTCAGCGGGCCCACGGGGGCCATGGCCGTGGTTCTCGCGCCGATCGTCGCGCAGCACGGCGTCGGCTCGGTCGCCCTGGTGACCCTGCTCGCCGGTGCGCTCGTGCTCGGGTGCGGGCTGCTCCGGCTGGGCCGCGTGGTCACCTACATCCCGTGGCCCGTCGTCGAGGGCTTCACGCTCGGCATCGCCGCGATCATCTTCCTGCAGCAGGTGCCGGCCGCCGTCGGCATCGCCGCCGAGACCGGCCACAACACGCTGGTCACGGCGGTACGGTCGGTCGGCACCGCGATCGGGTCCGGCAGCCCGGCCGACGGCGGGCTGCCCACCTGGGTCTGGACGCTCGGGGTCGTGGGCGTGGTCGCCGCCGTCATGCTCCTGCTGCCGCGTGTGGCCGGCGCCCTGCCTGCGTCGCTGGTCGCCGTCGCGCTCGTGACACTGCTGGCGGGGCTGTTCGACGCACCCGTGCCGCGCATCGGCGCGCTGCCCGGCTCCCTGCCCGTCCCCGTGCTGCCCGACGCGACCCCGGACGCCGTCCGCGACCTCGTGGGCGCGGCCGTCGCCGTCGCGGCGCTGGCCGCGATCGAGTCGCTGCTGTCCGCCCGGGTGGCGGCCACGATGAGCGGCGCCCAGGGCCGGACGGCGACCTACCACCCCGACCGGGAGCTCGTCGGGCAGGGGTTCGCGTCACTGGCCAGCGGCGTGTTCGGCGGCATCCCCGCGACGGGCGCCATCGCGCGCACGGCGGTCAACGTGCGCTCCGGGGCGCGCACCCGCCTGGCCGCCGTCGTCCACGCCCTCGTGATCCTCGCCGTCATCTACCTGGCCACCGGGCCCGTGGGGCACATCCCCCTCGCCGCGCTCGCCGGCGTGCTCATGGTCACGTCGTTCCGGATGATCGGCGCCTCGACCATCCGGTCCGTGCTCACCTCCACCTGGCCCGACGCGCTGACGTTCGTGGTCACCGCCGTGATCACCGTGGCCTTCGACCTCATCGACGCCGTCCAGATCGGCCTGCTCGTCGCCGCGTTCTTCGCGCTGAAGGCCGTGGCGGGTGCCGCGGCGGTGCACCGCGAGCCCCTGCCCGGTGTCGCGCACGAGGGTGACGAGCGCATCGCGCTGTTCCGGTTGGAGGGCGCCATGTTCTTCGGCGCGTCCGACCGGATACTGAGCGAGGTCACGGCGATCACGCACGGCGAGCGCGCCGGGCCGGGCGGGGCCGGCGGACCTGAGGACGAGCCCTGCCTGCGCGAGCCCGTCGACGTGGTGATCCTGTGGCTCTCCCACCTGCAGCTCGTGGACGCCACCGGGGCGCGGGCCCTGGCCGATCTCGTGCTGGAGCTCGAACAGCGGGACGTGACCGTGCTGGTCAAGGGGATCCAGCCGCAGCACCGCAAGCTCCTGGAGGCAGTGGGTCTGAACCGGATGCTGGCGCACGAGAGCCACCTGTTCACCGATCTGCCCGCCGCGGTCGAGCACGCGAGGGCACATGTACCGGCGCCGCTGACGGCATAGGCTCGGACCGTGACCGAGTCAGCATCCTCCCCAGCGCCCCGTATGAACGTCGAGTCCTTCAACCTCGACCACCGCGCCGTCGCCGCGCCCTACGTGCGCCTCGCGGACCGCAAGCAGCTCCCGCACGGCGACGTCATCGTCAAGTACGACGTGCGCTTCACCCAGCCCAACGTCGCGCACCTCGAGATGCCCACGGTGCACTCCCTGGAGCACCTGTTCGCGGAGCACTCGCGCAACCACTCCGACGCCGTCCTGGACTTCTCCCCCATGGGCTGCCAGACCGGCTTCTACCTGATGCTGCAGGGCGAGCCCGAGTACGACGACGTGCTCGCGCTGATCGACGCGACCCTGCACGACATCGTGGCGGCCAGCGAGGTGCCCGCCGCGAACGAGGTGCAGTGCGGTTGGGGCGCGAACCACACCCTCAGCGGTGCGCAGGAGGCGGCGTCCGCCTTCCTGTCGGCGCGCGGCGTCTGGTCGCAGGTCTACGCGGAGGGCGCGCCGGGCGAGGCCTCGGCCGCCGACGCCGCCGCCCGGGACGCCGCGGCTCGCGAGGCCGCGGCGCGGGACGCGGCGAACGGCGTGCTGCGCCCCGGGGCGCCACTGCCCGGCACTCCGCTGCCGGGTTCGCCGCTGCCGGGCGCGCCGGTGTCGCCGGAGCAGACCGGCGGGGCCAACCGTTGAGCGACGCGCCTGTCGCCCCGGTCGCCGTCGTGCTCGTCGCGATGGACGACGAGGCAGCGCCGTTCCTGTCCCTCGCGTCCGACGTCGGGGAGCCCGAGCGGGTCGGCTTCGCCGAGCAGCGCCCGATCACACTGGCCGGCCGGCCCGTCGTGCTGGTCCGCACCGGCATCGGCTTCGTCAACGCGACGGCCGCCGGCACGGGCGCGATCCTCCGGTACGGCGCGGGCGTGCCGCTGATCAGTGCGGGCAGCGCCGGCGGCCTCGCCAAGGACGTCGCCGTGGGCGACGTCGTGCTGGGCGCCCGCATCGTGAACGCGGACGCCGACGCCCGCGCCTTCGGCTATGTGCTCGGCCAGGTGCCGGGCATGCCGGAGGCGTACGACGCCGCCCCCACGCTCGCCGACGCCGTGCGCCGGGCCGCGGCCACGGTCGACGACCAGGTGCGCGAGGGCAGCATCGGGTCCGGCGAGAAGTTCGTGACCAGCGACCTGGCACAGCAGCTCCGCGCCGACTTCCCCGACGTGCTCGCCGTCGACATGGAGTCGGCCGCGCTGGCCCAGCTCTGCCACAACTTCGGCGTGGACTTCGTGTCGGTACGGGCCGTCTCCGACCTGTGCGCCCCCGACGGCACCGAGTTCCGCACCCACGTGGACGACGCCGCGCACCGGTCCGCCGAGGTGGTCACGGCCGCGATCGGGCTGCTGGGCGGCTGACTACGGCGGCGGCGGCGCCGGGCGTGGCAGCGTCGGTCTGGCGGCCGACTGCGTCGGTCTTGCCGGCGGCGCCGGGCGTGGCCGCGTCGGTCTCGCGGGCCGCGGCGTGGAGCTGCGCCACCGCGTGGGCGATGAGCGCGGCCCGCCGCCGGTCGTGGCGGGCGTGCACCACGATGCGCCGCGCGACCGCCGGCCGGACCACGGGCCGGGCGACCAGACCCTCGGGCAGGTCGGTGACCGCGAGGAGCGGCAGGACCGTCACGCCGACCCCCGCGAGCACCAGTCGGAGCGCTGCCCGGTGGTCGTCGAGCCGGGCGGCGTAGCGCGGTGTGAACCCGGCGGCGCTGCACGCGGTCAGGACGATCTGCCCGATCGGGCTGTCGTAGATGTCGTAGTCGATCCAGGGCTCGCCGGCGAGGTCCCGGAGGCTGATCTCGGAGCGGACCCCGAGGTCGACGTCGGGGCCAGACCCGGGGCCGGACCCAGGGCTGGACCCGGGGCCGGCGGCGAGCGGGTGGTCGGCCGGGAGCACGGCGACGAAGCCCTCGACGGTGAGCTCGTGCCGCCGGTATCCGTCGAGGTGCACCTCGGCCCCGCCGGCGGGTTCGGTCCGGACGTCGAGGTCCGGCCGCCGTCGTCCGCGCCCGTCGACGGGCTCGTTCAGGCTGATCTCGACGGTGAGGTTGGGCTGGAGCTCGCGAACGCCCCGCACGACGGTCGGCATCCACTGCTCGGCGGCCGAGGCGAAGCAGGCGACGGCGAGGTGCTGGCCCTGACCGCTGCGGAGGTCCGCCACGACCCGTTCGAGCAGACCGAAATCGGCCAGGAGCACCTGGGCCTGGTCGGCCAGGTGCCGCGCGTCGTCGGTGGCGACGATGCCACGCCCCCGCTTCTCGAACAGGACCAGCCCCGTCTCGCGCGCCAACGCGGTCATGTGCTGGCTGATCGTCGCGGGCGAGTAGCTGAGGTTCCGGGCCGCCTGGTTGATGGAGCCGGCCGCGAGGACCGCCCGCAGGATCTCGAGCCGCCGGGGGTTGAGCATGACGCGACTGTACGGGGATAGCGAACGGTCGCGCGGTTTTGTTTGCTTGTCCTGATCCTTTCGTGCGATCGAGGATGGCCTTCGGCTCACCACGACAAGGACGGCGATCGACATGACGTTCCAGGACGAGGCGGACCGCCTCCTGATCCGCTACGGCCCCAGCTTCAGCCCGCGGCTGATCGAGCGCGCCGCCGGCTCGTACGTCTACGACAGCGACGGCACGCCGATCCTCGACTTCACGTCGGGCCAGATGAGCTCGATCCTGGGGCACGCGCACCCGGACATCGTCGCGACGGTGTCGTCGTCGGTCGCCTCGCTGGACCACCTGTTCAGCGGCATGCTCAGCGCGCCGGTGCTGGGGCTGGCCGACCGGCTGACCGGGACGCTGCCCGCCGGCCTCGACAAGGCGATGCTGCTGAGCACGGGCGCGGAGTCCAACGAGGCCGCGATCAAGATGGCCAAGCTGTACACGGGCCGCTACGAGATCGTCTCGTTCGACCGCTCGTGGCACGGCATGACGCAGGGTGCGGCGTCCGCGACCTTCTCGGCGGGGCGCCGCGGCTACGGTCCGCCGACGCCCGGGAACCTCGCCCTGCCCACCCCGAACGCCTACCGCTCGCCGTTCCGTTCGGCCGACGGGTCGTACGACTGGGAGGCCGAGCTCGCGTACGGCTTCGCCCTGGTCGACCAGCAGTCCGCCGGCAGCCTCGCCGCGTGCGTCGTCGAACCCATCCTGTCGTCCGGCGGGATCATCGACCTGCCGCCCGGGTACCTGCGCCGGCTCAAGGAGCTGTGTGACGAGCGCGGGATGCTGCTCGTCCTGGACGAGGCGCAGACCGGCCTGGGCCGCACCGGGACGATGTACGCGTTCGAGCGCGACGGCGTCACGCCCGACATCCTGACCCTGTCGAAGACGCTCGGCGCAGGGCTGCCGGTGGCCGCCGTCATCACGAGCGCCGAGATCGAGCAGGTCTGCTACGACCGCGGGTTCCTCTTCTACACGACGCACGTCTCGGACCCGCTGGCGGCGGCCGTGGGGCTCACCGTGCTCGACGTCATCGAGCGCGAGGGACTCGTCGAGCGGACCGCGCGTCTGGGCGAACAGCTCACCGGGCGGCTGCTCGCGCTCCGCGACGCCTACGACGTGGTCGGCGACGTCCGCGGCCGCGGGCTGCTGCAGGGTGTGGAGCTGGTCCGCGACAAGGTGACCAAGGCCCCCGCCGACGCGCTGGGCAGCGCCGTGACCGCGGCCTGCCTGGACCGGGGACTGCACATGAACATCGTGCAGCTGCCAGGGATGGGCGGCATCTTCCGGATCGCGCCGCCGCTGACGATCAGCGAGGACGACCTGCACGGCGGCGTGGACATCCTGGAGGCGTCGCTGAAGGCGGTGCTGGACCGGTAGAACTGGACCGGTAGCGGCGAGCCGGCGGTCAGCCCTTGGCGTCCGCGTAGCTCTCGGTCACGGCGACGCTGAGCGGGAAGTCGACGGGAAAGTCGCCGAACAACAGCCGGCCGGCCTCGTCGGCGGCGTCCCGCACCTCCTGTGCGACGACGTCGGCGAGCGCCGCCGGGGCGTGCACCACGATCTCGTCGTGCAGGAAGAACACCAGGTGCGGCCTGCGGTCGAACGGTGCCGGGGCGAGCCCGGGGACGCCGTCGGACGTGTCCTCCCCGAGCGCCCAGAGCCGACGCCGGATGGACGCGATCCAGCACAGCGCCCACTCCGCCGCGGTGCCCTGCACCACGAAGTTCCGGGTGAACCGGCCCCAGGACCGGGTCTGGCTGCGGGCCCGCGACTGGGCGTCGGCGCCGGCGTCCTCGTCGAACGCGGAGCCCTGCACCGCGGCCCACGACTCGCCAGGCAGGGGCGAGCTGCGGCCGAGGCGCGTGGTGACCACCTCACCACGCTCCCCCGCCCGGGCCGCGCGTTCGACCAGGTCGATGGCCTGCGGGAACGCGCGCGCCAGCCGGGGCAGCACCTGGGCGCTGACGCCGGTCGTGCCGCCGTACATGGCGCCGAGCATCCCCACCTTGGCGTGCTCGCGGGAGTCGACGGCGCCGGTGGCGACGATCCCCGCGTACATGTCGGTGCTCGCGCCGTCCTTGGTGCGGCCGGCGGCGGCCATGCGCTCGTCGCGGGCCAGGGCGGCCAGGACGCGCGGTTCGAGCTGCGCGGCGTCGGCCACGACAAAGGTCCAGCCGGGGTCGGAGACCACCGCGCGCCGCACGTTGTGCGGGAGCTGGAGCGCGCCGCCACCCGTACTGGCCCAGCGGCCGGTGACGACGCCGCCCACGACGTACTCCATCCGGAACCGCCCGTCGGGCGCCCAGGTGTCGAGCCAGTTCCAGCCGTTCGCGGTGTAGAGGCGGTAGAGGCTCTTGTACTCCAGGAGCGGCGCGATCACGGGGTGGTCGAGCTTCTCCAGCTCCCACTTGCGCAGGCTGCGCGAGCCCACACCCGCGTACTCCATGGCGCGCAGCAGGTCCTGGTGGGAGTCGGGGTTGAGCGTGGGCGGGGCGTCCAGCGCGGCCCGGATCTGCTGGGCCAGGGCCTCCAGCTTCGCGGGCCGTGCCCCCGGCCGAGGCCGCGGGCCGAGCGCCTCGGTGAGGATCTCGTCGTGGATGTCGCCCCGCCACGGGAGGCCGGCGTGATGCATCTCGGCGGCGGCCAGCGCGCCCGCGGACTCCGCCGCGAGCAGGAGTCGGAGCCGTCCGGGGTCGGTGCTGTCCTTGACCGCGCGGAGCTGGGCGGCCAGCTCCGTGACGGGGTCGAGCGGGTCGTCTTCTGCAGCACCTCCTGCAACGCTGGCCAGGATGGTGACGGAGGGTTTGCTCTCGCCGAGGTCGAAGAGCGCCTCGGCGCCGGGGTGCCGGTCGGGCCGGACCAGCGCGGCCGCCGTCGGACCGCCCGGTGGCGGGATCGGGGTGAGCCGGTCCCAGGCCGTAGGACCGGCCTCGGCGAGCGCCGTGTGCGCCGAGAGCGCTGAGGCGCGGAGCACGGCGTGCGCGAGCCGGAGGTCGTGCGCGCGGTCGACCCGGACCCCCTCGGCGAGAAGGGCGGGGTACCAGCCGTTGGTGTCGTCCCAGGTCCAGCGGACGCGAGCCGTCTCGCCGGCGGCCACCTCCTGGGCCAGGGCGGGCGTCTCGACAGCCCGCAGCTCTCCCTCGGGCACGCCCGTGTCGGACACCGGCCGCAGGCCGATGCCGGAGCCGTCCCGCGAGACCACCGTGTGCATGGGCCCAGTCTGCCGTGCGCCACTGACACTCGGCGGACGGGACAGCCCGCAGCATGAGGCGGTCCATGAGTTGTCCACAGATCTTAAATCTGCCTAGAAGCACGTACGGATGTTCTATATCGTCGATGCATCGCCGGTACGAGGCCGAGCGCCGGATCGAGGGGGTGGACCGATGGTGCTGACACAACCGAGCGCGACCACCGCAGGGGCACGCTCGCTCGAGGAGATCCTCACGGACCTCCAGGACGTGACACGAGAGCTGATCGGCGCCGCAGGCCCGACAGCACTGGACGGGGCTGCCCTGGGCGGTGCAACCGGGATCGGCGTGCGCCTCACCGCTGCGTCGCCGCTGCTGCGCGCGGTGTGCTCGCAGCTCGACATCCTCCGGATGACCTGGCTGCCTCGCATCGAGGCGGACGGCATGTGGGCACTCGACGGTTCGCGGACGTTCCGCACCTGGCTCGCCCGCCGGGAGAAGGTGACCATGCGCACCGCGAGTCGGGAGGCGCTCACCGGCGAACGTCTGCTCGAACACCTTCCGGCCACGCTCGCCGCCGCTCTGACCGGGCGGCTCGGGATGGACCAGGTGCGCGCGATGGTCGACGTCGGCCCGACGTCGGACGACCGGCGCAAGGCACTGGCCAGCCCGGTCGACCCGGGACGGGTGAGCGTCACGCCTCGGGGCGGGACGGAGACCGTCACGACGCCGGGCGACGGGACGACGAACCAACCGGACGCACCCGAGCACCCCGAGGAGGCTGAGACGGCGACCGACGGTGCCGGCGGCTCCGGGCGCGCGGCCCTGTCCCCGACCGGAGAGGAGCTGCTCCTGGATCTTGCCGACCAGCACGGCCCGCTCGTGTTCCGCCGGTTCGTCGACCGATTCGCCCGCGTCGCCGATCCTGAGTCCGACGAGCGGGGATACAAGCAGGCGACGGAGCGCGAACACCTCGACGTGGCCAAGACCTTCGGCGGCTACCACGTCAACGGGTTCCTCACCGATGAGCACGGCGAGGCGCTGCGGGCCGCGATGGACTCGGTGATGGGAGCGCCGACACCGGGCGACGAGCGCACACCCGCACAGCGTCGCGCCCAGGCACTGGCCGACCTCGCCCGCACCGTGCTCGACAACGGCCTCTCCGGAACCGGTGCGGCCGTGCGACCACACGTCACCGTGACGGTGTCGTGGACGGAGCTCGCCCGCCTGACCGGGCAGTTCTCCAGCCAGGTCTCCGGCCAGGTCTCCGGCCAGTCCGGCGATCGGCTCCTCGGTCAGCCTTCCCCGTCCGCCGGGCACACCATCCAGGAGCCGACCGGCCTGACCGACGTCACCGCGGCACCCGCCCGGTTCGGGATCTCCGCGTCGCTGGTCCCGACCGCCACGCTGCGCCGTCTGCTGTGCGACTCCGCCGTGACCCGGGTGGTCTTCGGGGCGGACAGCCAGGTGCTCGACGTCGGACGAGCGCAGCGCACCGTCACCGGACAGATGCGCCGCGCTGTGATCGCCCGCGACAGACACTGTGTCTACGTCGACTGCACCCAGCCGCCCGCTCGGTGCGAGGTCCACCACGCCGAACGCCACTGGGCCGACGGCGGCGACACCAGTGCACGCAACGCCGCACTGTTGTGCTGGCATCACCACGACCTGGTCGACACCACCGGCATCACCATGCGCTGGACGGGGAATCCCGGCGGCGCCCGCCACTCCGGCTGGACCCTGGTCAACCGGCACTGCACGGAGATCACGCCGACGGCCAGCCCGCACCGAGCGATGAGGGAACGGAGATGAAACAGCCCGAACCGTGCGCACGGGCGCGTACCGCTGCGCTGCCCCGGCCGCCGTGTCGGCCGGGGCGGGCAGGTCGGTCAGCCCGCGACGTCCGCCACGGCGCGGGCCCGGCCCACGACGAAGGCGGCGTGGAGCACCGCGGGCGGCGTCAGGTCGCCGACCAGCAGGCCCTGGGCCGTCCGCTCCAGCGTCGCGAGCCCGAGGTCCCGGGCCAGGACACGCGCCTGCTCGACGTCGGACCGCTGCCGCACCGTGAGCACCGGCCGGCCGGTGGCCGCCGCCGCGAGCAGGACGTCGCCCAGCAGCAGCGTCACGCGGCGTACCGGGGGCGGCGCTGCCGTCGGCGGTCGGACAGCCTTCGCCGAGGACGCCTGGGCCTTGAGCTTGCGGATCCGCTTGCGCCAGAAGTCCCAGTAGCTGTTCTCGAGCGACCAGGCCGGCGTGATCGTGGGACTGACCAGGCGGATCGCGCCCTTGTCACGCACGAACAGGCCGACCGGCTCGTCCCGCTCCTCGCGGCGCTCGATCGTCACCGCGACCAGCCTGGCCCGCACCGACAACAGGGTCTGGACCGCCTGTTCCCCCGCGGCCGGCAGGCGCAACTGCCGGGTGTCGCCGTCGGAGGTGACGACGGAGAGCGTCAGCTCCTGCCGCACCTCGTCGATACCCACCTCGCCGACGTCGCGGACCAGCACGAGCCGGACGTTCGCCGGACGCCGACCGAACCCCACGACGTCTCGCGGCCGGCCGCCCGCCCCCGTGCGCTCGGCGATCACGCGCAGCTCGTCGAGGTCGAACCCGTCGCCCTCCAGGCGCTGGAGCACCGGGGTGCCGCCCGCGCCGAGGCCTCCGTCGGGCTTGGTCCGCACCTGGGTGAGGGCGAACGCCCCCTCGCAGAGGGTGCTCAGGGACCTGTTCCACAGGAGCGGGCTGGTCCAGCTCCGCTGGAACCGCGGGTCGCTGCCCGACGGGCGGCCGGTCACGACCTGCCGCACCTGGCCGGCGTCCGTCGTGGCAGGCGCACCCGCCTCGGTCTCGCTGTCCCAGCCCAGGTAGGCCAGGCCGCGCGACCCGCTCTGCGACGTCCACCAGCGGGCCCCGAGCGGCACCCAGCGCGGGAGGTCGATCTCGTCGTCCGAGCCCTTGCCGGATCCGCCGCGGCCTGTCGCTGGGCGGCCTGTCACGGCGCGACCGGACGCACCTGCGGCATTCCCCGGCCCGCCCGAGACAGCTCCCGAAGGTCGGACAGGTCCGGCCGGGTCCGCCGCCCGCTCCAGCACCTCGCACATCGCCCAGATCTCGGCGAAGGCGTCGAGCAGGTCGGACTCCGTGACGGCGTCGTCGCGACCGGCGAGGCCCGCGACGAGGCCGCCGGCGACCCGGACGAGACCGTCGAACCGCACGTTGCCGACCAGCTCGGGCGCGACCTGGTCGAACCCGGCGACCCGCACCCGGCCCGCCAGCGCGGTCAGCGACTCCGCGTCGTCCGCCCCGAGGTGGGACAGCCCGCCCGACATGAGCCGACCGACGACGTCGCGCACCTCCGCGAGCGCCTCCCGCCGACGTTTCAGCACCGCCGGGGACGGGGCACGGCCCGCGGTCTCCGTACCACCCGCCGCCACCGCACCAGCAGCAGCCGACCCACCAGGTCCTGTCGCCGATCCGGCCGCCCGGGGCATGGACTGGGCGACGATCGCAGCAGCGCCCGTCTCCCTGCCCGCGGCAGTGCCCCTACCCGTGCCAGCGCCAGCGCCGGTGCCCGTGCCCGGGTCAGCGCTTGCCGGCGCCACGTCGGGCGCGACCCCGGTCGCCCACAGGCAGGCCGCCACGACGTGCTGGCACACACCCGCCGTCGGGCAGTCGCACGCGACCGCGGCCGGACCGCGGCCGTCCACCCGCACCGAGATGCCGGACACGTCGAGCACCGCGCCCTTGGCGTCGTACGACACCTCGGTCACGATGTCCTTGCGGGCCCGGCGCAGCAGGCCGGCATTGCCGAGCGCCTTGAGCGCGTCGTCGTCCAGGCCTGCGTAGGGCGCCGCCCACGCGTAGGTCTTCCGGTCGCTCATGAGAGCACCTCCCCCAACCACTCGGCGAACCGTTCGGGCGTGAGCGCGGCGACCTCCATGCCGCACTCCGCCAGGTGCCGGGCCGTGCCCTGGTCATAGACGGGTTCGGCCGCCTCGTCCAGGGCGGCGAGCCCGAGCATGGTGACGCCGGAGGACGCCATGCGCCGCACCGTCGTCAGCAGGTTCGACACCGATCCGCCCTCGTAGAAGTCGCTGACCAGCGCCACCACGGTCCGTGACGGGTTGCGGACCTGCTGCTCCGCGTGCCGGACGGCCCGTGCGATGTCGGTGCCGCCCCCGAGCTGCGCGGTCATCAGGACCTCGACGGGGTCGGCGGCCAGGTGCGACATGTCCACCACCGAGGTGTCGAACAGGTAGAGCTGCACGTTGATCCCGGGCAGGCCGGACAGGATCCCGGCGCACACCGCGGAGTACAGCAGCGACGGCGCCATCGAGCCCGACTGGTCGACGAGCAGGATGACGTCCCAGGTCAGGGTGCGCTTCGCCCGGGCGGAGAAGCGGACGTCCTGGACCGTCATCCGGCCGTCGGCGTCGACCCGGCCGAGGTTGGCGCGCAGGGTGCGCTTCCAGTCGAAGTTCCGCGCGACCCGGTGCATCGACCGGCGCGACCGGTCGATGCGGCCGTTCACCGCGGTGGCGAAGCGAGGCCGCAGCCGCCGCACGACGTCGTCGACGACCCGGCGGATGATCCGCCGCAGACCCGCCGCGGCCTGGTCGCCCAGGGCACCTCTGACCTGCAGCATCGCGACGGCGAGCTCACGCGACGGTTCGAGGGTCTCGAGCGCGGTCTCGTCCTGCAGGAGCTCCGTGAGGCCGTACCGGCTCACGGCGTCGACCTGCATGCGCTCGAAGGTCTCCCGAGGGAACAGGCTGCCGGCCTCGCTCAACCAGCCGAGCGCGGTGACGTCGACGCCGTGCGGCTGGGACCCGCCCAGGCCAGCGCCCCCGCCACCTCCGCGCGCGCCGCCGCCCTCACCCGGGCCGGTGCCGCGACCGACGCGGTGCCCTCGGGCCGTGTACTCCCGGTCGTACAGGTACCGCAGGGACCGCTCCAGCCCCTGGTCCTGCTGACCGACCTGGAGCTCGTCGGCCGCGTACCGGCCCAGCACCAGGCGCCAGCGCCGGGCAGCCTCGTCGTCGGAGACCGACGGCGCCGCGTCAGGTGCGTCAAGCTCTTCGGACGCCCCGCGTCCGGGCACCCGACGTCGGGACCCCCCGAGATCGGACGCCGCCCGACCGGTCGCGCTCATGCTTCTCCTCCTGCCGTGCCGGCGCCGGCGGCGTCCACGGCTCTCGTCGTTGCGGACGCCGGGCCCCAGTGGGCCAGCCCGTCCCGTTCCAGCACCGCGACCAGCTCGCGGTCGAGGGCCAGGCCGGTCGCCAGGTCCTCCTCCGACAGCGCGACCCGAACGTCCACCTGGTCCACCCGCGCCCCGGTCTGCTCCGCCACGCGCTTCGCGAGCCGGTGCGTCTCGGTGGGCCGCAGCCACGTGAAGGCCCGCCGCAGGTCGGGCAGCACCGCCAGGAACGCGTCGCCGTCGAGCGTGCGCAGCGCGTCGTCGACGGCGTCGAACATCTCCGGCGTGTGCAGGATCAGGTCGGGCGCGGCGCGCATGACGCCGCCCAGGAACCGCACGGCCGCCCCCGGGTCCGCACCCGCGGACAGGGCTCCGCGCACCCGGCCGACCAGGACGTCGTCGGTCACCTCGCCGTCGGTGAACCCCAGGGCGAGCAGCGCGCCCGCGACGGCGGGCGCGGTGCCCTCGTCGTCGCGCAGGCGCGCGAGCTCGCGCGCTACGGCGATGCGGTTGACGGCACCGTCGGCCCGGTCCGCGCCGCCGTCTGCCTCGCCGCCGTCCGCTGCCGCCGCGTCCCGGAGCAGGGAGCGCAGGCCGATCAGGGTGCCGATCGCGCCGTCCTCGTCCTCCGCCCGGACTTTGCCCAGGTCGCTGACCAGGTAGGCAGCGGTCGCGAGCGCCTGGCTCACCAGGTCGAGCAGCTCGCCCGCGTACTCCTCGGCGCCCAGCTCGACCCGCGCCTGCCAGAGGCCGAGCAGCCGGCGCGCACCCGAGACGACGGAGTCCACGTCGCGGTCGGTGTCGAGGGTGACGCGCAGCAGGGAGACGATCCGGGGCAGGTGCGAGCCCATCCCGATCACCAGCGCCTGCGCCACGAGCCGCGCGAGGGCGTCGACCGACGCGGCCGCAGCCCCGGGCGCCGAGCCCGTCCCAGTGCCGGCCAGCCGCGCCTCCGCCTCGTACAGCCGGGCGACCGCCACGGCCTCCAGGGTCGCGCCGAGGTGCACCATCTCCACGAGCCGCGCCTCGACCAGCGGCGTCCAGCAGTACTGCCACTCCTCCGTGATCAGGCCGAGCCCTCGGCCCGCCACGTGGTCCGGACCCGAGACGAGCTGTCCGAATCCGGCGCCGACGAAGTCGAGCAGCGCCAGCACCTGGCGCTTCGCCCGGTGCGACGGGGTCCGCCGCGCGTCGAGGCGTGCCGTACGCGGCAGCGAGTCGTCGACGACGAGCCGCACCGCGCGCACCCGCTCACGCACGTCGCGCACGAGCGGCGGCGATGCGCTGCCGGGCGGCAGGTCGCCCAGGGCCCGGCCGCCGAACACCTCCGCGATCGCCAGCCCCAGCGGCCGCTCCGGCTCGCCCGGTCCGCCGACGCCTCCGTCGTCCTGCACGTAGCACGAACGCATCGCGTCCAGCAGGTCGGTGCGGCCCGCGAAGGCGCGTTCGCGCAGGTCAGCGAGCCGGGTCGCGGACGCCGCCGCGGCGGCCACCTGCGGCAGGCTCACGGCGTGCCCGCGTTCGACGGCGCCACGGGCGACGTCGACCAGGATCTCCGCTGCGAGGGCGCGGGCACCAACGGGGCCGGACGCGACACCATCCACGCCGTCCACGCCGTCCACGCCGTCCACGCCGTCCGTGCCATCCGTGCCAGCCATGCCGTGCGCGCCGTCCGTGCCGGCCATGCCGTGCGCGCCGTCCGCCGCCAGCTCCCGCAGGTGCGCCGCGTGCAGGCGCTCGTAGTAGCCGGGCGACGGCATGCCGGCGCCGTACCCGCGCAGTCCGTCGAGCCGCTCGTGGTCGTAGCGCACCAGCCAGGCCTCGCCCTGTGCGATCGGGCCGAAGCCGCCCTCCGGCTGCCGGTCACGCACCGGGGCGCCCTCCGGCGCCCCGGACAGCGCCTCCACCAGCGCGAGCGTGTGGAAAGCCCCGGTCACGACGAGCACCGGTCCGCCGGCCCCTGCCGTAGCAGTACCTGGCGCCGGCCCTGCTCCCGTCAGCTCGGTGCCCGCTTGCGCCGTCGCAGCACGCGATCGGCCCGGCAAACCTGCTCCTGCTGCCAGCTCTGCTCCTGCTGCCGGCCCCGCCGCCGCCTCGGCGATCCGGGCCGACATCCGTGCCTCGCGGTCCAGGGACCCGTCGGCACTGAGCACGCTCTCCTCGTAGTCGAGGCGCGCGAGCGCCGCCCACGCGAAGACGTCGTCGAAGAGGGCGCGCCAGTCCGCGAGCTCGGAGCTGCTCCGGGACTCGAACAGGTGGTCCCAGACCTCGTCGTGGTCGCGGCACCCGAGCCGGCGCGCGAGTGTCGCGACCGCCTCGGAGTGCGCCAGGTAGCGCTCGGACATGAGGGTCCGCGCGAACGGGTCGGGCTGCGTGGCGGCGCCCGATCCGGAAGCGTTATGCCCCGGCCCCGAGACCGCGCGCTCCGCCGCCGACCGCTCGCCGAAGGAGCGGTCGATGAACCTGAGCTCGGCGCCGACGTCGCGCCCCGCGTGCAGGGCGACCCACTCCGGGGAGAAGGAGGCGAGCGGGTAGAACCCGGCGCCCTCCCCGGGTTCGGCGTCGCCCGTCTCCTTCTTGGACCCCGCGCCCGCGCCGGAACCCGAGCCGCCGAGGCTCAGCACCGCGACGGGCGGCCGGGTCGCCTCGTGCAGCAGGTCCGGGATGAGCCGCGTGAACTCCTCCGGTCCCTCGATGAGCACGGCCGACGGCCGCAGCTCCTCGATCGCCGCCCGCACCGCCACCGCGCACGCCGGGCTGTGGTGCCGCACGGGCGCGAAGTAGATGCCGTGTTCGGCCCGCAGCCGTGCGACGGCGTCCGCTGCCGACCGCAGGCGTTCCGGCGCGAGCTCCCAGACGGCGTCGGCGCGCCGGACGACGGCGTCGTCCCGCACCGCCGCAGCGGCTTTGTCACGCACCGCCGCAGCCGCCCCGCCCGTCACCGCCACAGCGGCTCTGCCGCGGTGAAGAACGCCTTCCAGCGCGCGTCCGTGCGGGCGCGCTCGCGCACCACGTTGTCGACATAGTGCCGCAGCCGGCGCGCGTCCTCCTCCTCGCCCTTGAGCGCGACGCCCGCGACCTGCCGCGCGACCTCGGCCGCGGTCACCGTGCCGTCGCCGAGGTACCGGGCCTCCAGCGAGGCGGCGACGGCGACGTTGACGGCCTCGGCCGTGGACATGACCGTCTCCGGCCGCTTCACGGGCGCACCCTCGCGTGTGCTGCCCGTGCGCAGGTCCTGGAACACGGTGACCAGCACCTCCAGGACGTCGCGCGGCACCTCGGGGCGGTCACCCTCCGGCCCGAGCTCGGCCGCGAGCTGGCGCTGCACCAGCTCGATCTCGAAGGCGCGGTCGCGCACCGGGGCCACGGTCTCGAAGCTGAACCGGCGCTTGAGGGCCGCCGACATCTCGTGCACGCCGCGGTCCTTCAGGTTCGCGGTCGCGATCACGGTGAAGCCCGGACGGGCGGCGACGCGTGCGTCGGGCCCGAGCTCGGGGACCATGAGCTGCTTCTCGGAGAGGATCGACACGAGCGTGTCCTGGATCTCCGGCGCGCAGCGCGTGATCTCCTCGAAGCGCACGACGCGACCCTCGCGCATGCCCGTGCAGATCGGCGACGGCACCAGCGACCGCTCGCTCGGCCCCTCGGACACCAGGAGCGCGTAGTTCCACGAGTACCGCACGTGGTCCTCGGTGGTGCCCGCGGTGCCCTGCACGGTCAAGGTCGAGCTGCCGGAGACCGCCGCCGACAGCAGCTCCGACAGCATCGACTTGGCCGTACCGGGCTCGCCCACCAGCATCAGACCCTGCCGCCCCATCAGGGAGACGACGGCGCGGTCCACCAGCGGGTCGTCACCGTAGAACTTGCGGGTCACGCCGAGCTCCTCGGAGCCCACGACGAACGCCCGCACGGCCCGGGGGCTGAGCCGCCAGCCCGGGGGCCGCTCGTGCCCGCGCTCGGCGTCCCAGGAGTCGAGCGTCGCCAGCTCGGCGGCGTAGCGGATCTCGGCGGGCGGGCGGATCTCGGCGGCCTGGCTGATCTCGGTTCCAGCAGTCGTGCCTGCCGAGACGGTGGTGTCCGTGGTCATGACGTCCTTCGGTGCGTGCGTTGCGAGTGATGACGTGCGAATGATGACGTGAGAATGATGGCGTGCGAGTAGTGCCGCGACGGCCCTGGTCAGGGCCCCTGCGGTCAGCGTGCGATCAAGGTAGCGGGAGCCACTGACACACCCGCCCCGGGTCCCCAGCTCGCACCCACCGCCCGTGCTCACCGCCCCACCCACGCCCCGCACCCACCCCCCACGTCCGGTCAGACGATGTCCGAGAACCCGGCCTGCGTCGCGACCGCCGGCTCGCCGGCCCAGGCGTAGACCTGGATCACCAGCCCGCCGGGCGTCGACTCGCTGCTGACGAGCCGCAGTCCCGCGGGCGCGTGGCCGTCCGGGAAGGGGCCGCCGCCGACGACGACCGGCGCGACCACGAGGCGGAGCTCGTCGATCAGTCCGGCGGAAGCAGCGACGGCGTGAGCCGCGCGCGCCCGTGGATCTGGAGCTCGCGGCCCGGTTGCCGCTTGAGCGCGGCGACCTGGGCCGCGACGTCACCCGAGAGCACGGTGGTCGGGTGCCGGGTGCCCTCGGCGAGCGTCTGCGACGCGACATACCTGGGCAGGCTGTTCATGAGCGCGGTGAACGGGTCGGCCGGATCGGTGATCTGCGGCCAGTCGCGCACGAAGGCGTCGAGGGACGCCGGGGACACGTGTGCTGCGCGGGTCCCTCGACCCGCGCAGCACAGCACTCAGAACGTGTCAGGATCGGTCAGTACTGGCTCTTCTTCTCCCAGTCCGGGTCGAAGGCCCCACCCTCGGCCACGGTCACGTAGTCCCGGTAGGACACCGCGAGCAGCACCTTCGGCACGTCCTCGAGCTTGAGCCGGCCCCGGTCGTCCCACGTCCCCGTGCGACGGAACACCAGCTCCTGGACGGCCGCGGTGATGTTCTCCTCGGGCAGGAACGCGCCGGTGAACTCGATCTCGACCGTGAGGCCGAGTGTCGGGTACTCCTTGCGGTACGCGGAGAACCACCCGGCGTCCTCGGCCTGCGACCGCGAGTACCCGAGCTTGGTGGCACGGCCGCGGATCGTGAACGAGTCGCTCAGCCAGCCCTTGCGGGTGTCGATCACGGTGGCGGTGCCCGGCAGGTCCGGCAGCCCGCCGGCGGCGTCCGCCTCGGCGCCCAGGCCCTGGTCGAACAGCGGCGTGATCTCGTAGTCGGCCAGGTGGGCGCGCCAGGCGGGTGCGCCCGTCTCGTCGTCGTCCCCGAGGGTGGCGGCGTGCACCAGCGACACGCGGGCGTCGTCCGGGAGGGTGACGTCCTCGTCGTCGACGCCGATCAGCGCGCCGCCGTCGCCCGGCCGGAACGTCACGGTCGCAGAACCCGCGCCCACGCCGTCCCCCGCAGCGCCGCCCGGCAGCTCCGCCGCCCACACCAGACGCGCGGCCAGGCGGGACATCAGCGGGTGCCCCAGCACGAACTCACGCCAGTCGGCGGCGCTCCACGTACGACCGGTGACCATGGCCTCGGCGAACCGCTGGGTCTGCAGCGCGACGACGGCCTTGAGCTCGGCCCGCGACTCCTTGAGCTGCCGCTTCGCCTCGGCGTACACCTCGTCGTCGTCCGACGCGCGCTTGGCCGGCAGGGCCTTGACGACCTTGCCCGCGGGGTTGCGCAGCTCGAGCGTGAACGCCTCGGTGATGCGCCCGGTGACCACGCGCGACTCGCCACCGTCGACGCCGCCGTCCGTCCCGGAGGCAGCGGGCCCGCCGAGGTCGAGCCGCAGGATGCCGTCGTCGTCGAACCCGGCGGTCTGGACCGTACGGTCGGCGAGCTGGTCGCCGTCCCAGCCGTTGCGGTCGGCGATGTCCTGGGCGAGCACCCCGGCCGTCTCCTGGACGGTGCGCTGCTTGAACCGGCGCGACACCGCGAGCAGCTGCTGCACCGCGGCCCGGTCGCCGTTGGCGGCCAGCGCCCGCACCAGGTACTCGGCCTGGGCGCGGCGACCCTTGTGCGCGGCGAAGTAGTGCTGGGCGGTCGTCGCGAGCCCGGCCCCGGGCATCCCGACGGTCAGCGCGAGCAGGCCCTTCTCCTGCGTGGCCGACCCGAGGTAGGTGGCCTGGTCCTCCCGGTAGAGCCGCTTCCAGAAGTCCTCGACGGTCTGCCCGGCCTGGTCCGCGTAGTACTCGGGGTAGCGCTTGATCGCGGACTGCAGGTTGTCCCACCGGGACTGCGCGTGCCGGTCGGCGTACTCGCGGGAGTGCTCCACGGACGGGTTACGGGTGTCCTGGGCGACCCAGGCGCGCAGCACGAACGAGCCGAGCGCGGCCCGCGAGGCCGGGTCCAGCAGGCCGACGTACCGGGCGATCAGGCCCTCGCCGCTGGGCGACTTGAGCTTGGTGGCCAGGACGACCCACCAGCGCACGACGTCCCGCGGCACGACGCCGCCCGGCTCGCCGGCGGAGCCGGCATCAGCACCAGCGGCCCACCGCACCTCCGGGAGCTGCTCGAACGGGAACCAGTCGAGGCTCGCCGGCATCTTCGCCTTGAGGCCCTTGGCGGCCTCGGCCTGCAGGATCTCCGGCGCGAGGTCGGCCGTGATGTCGTCGCCGAGCGTCTCCAGGGCGGAGAGCAGCGCGGCGCGTGCCGCCTCACGGCGCTCCTTCTTCAGGGCGGTGCGCAGCGCCGGGACCGCGGCGCGGTCACCGATGCGGGCGAGCCACACCGCGGCCGACGCCCGCACCTCGCCCTTGCTGTCCGCGAGTGCCTGCTCCGCCAGGGACCGCGCGCCGGCGTGCGCCTCCAGGACCTGCTGGGCCGTGACCCGGTGGGTCTTGCCCGCGCCGAGCGCGAGCGCCGTGAGCTTGGGCAGGAGCATCGGCGGCAGCGCGGGGAACTCGCGCAGCATCGCGAGCGCCCTGCCGGTGCGCTCGCCGCCGTCCCCGGTCCGCAGGGTGCGTTCCAGGACCTCGGGACGCTCGGCGAACCAGGGCCAGGCGACCGACGCCGGGATCTCCTCGTGCCCCCACCAGCGGTTCAGGACGAGATCGATGAGCAGCCCCTCGACGTCCGGGATCCCGGCGCGCTCGAAGCCGTCGTGGAGCTGGCGCAGGTCGGTGATCTCGTCGAGGTGCCCGCGCAGGCTCCACAGCAGGCTGTTGCCGTCGCTGCGGCCGCCGTGCACCAGCGCCCGCAGGCGCACGTGGAACATCAGGCCCTGGTCGGGGAACGCCTCGCGGCGGCGGTCCGTGAGCCAGGTGACCAGGGCCGAGCTGCTGAGCTTTCGAGCCGGAGCGTTCGCCGTGAGGAGCCGCGGGAGGGCCTCGACGTCCTTGGCGGAGATCTTCTCGAGCTGCTTGAGGGTGTTCTGGGCGGACGTGAGCACCCAGTCGTGGCCGCCGGCCTTCTTGTTCTTCCGGGCCTCGTCGAGGTTGTTCCGGGCCCGGGCGGTCGCCTGCTCGACGTCGGTGCGGAGCTGCTTGACCCACGCGTCGTCGAGCACCGGGTCGGGCAGCGGCTCCCAGTCGGGGAGGTCGAGGACGACGTCCTGCGCGGGCGTCTCCAGTGCCCGGGCGCGCTCCACGGTCTGCTCCAGGAGCTTGACGCGTGCGCCCTGCCCGGCGGCGACCTTCCCGTTCGCGTCGCGCAGCGTGGCGAGCGCCGCCTCGCACGCGGCGAGGCCGCCGTCCAGCGCGGCCAGCCGCGTCACGGCCTCGCCGAGGACGCCCGAGGGCGCCGTGGTCAGGAAGGGCGCCAGCAGCGTCACCTGCCGGTCGTCGGGAAGGGTCGCGAGGTGCTGGAGCGCGGCGGTGCGCACGCCCTTGGCGGGGTCGGCGGCGAGGCCCGCGACGATCTGCGCGAACTCGTCGCTCGGGGCCTCCTGGGTCGAGATGCGCTTGCCGATCTGGCCGAGCAGCTCCTCCTTGCTCGCTGCGGTCAGCCCGGGGACGACGTCGGCCAGGAGCGTGGCGTGCCGGCCCACGAACTCGCTGAACGCGGCGGACTTCATGATCCCCTCACGGGCGTCGGAGTACCAGGAGCGGCCCTTCGAGGAGCGGTGCACGATCGCCACGAGCACGGTGCGCGCGGCGTCGTCGGCCGGCACGCCGCCCTCGACCGCGGCCTCCTCGAACATCGCCGGCGTCCAGCGGGTGCGCGTGGGCTGGTCGCCGTTGCCGGGGCGGTTGCGCTTCGGCGTGCCGATGTGGCCGATGTCGTGCACCAGGAGCGAGAGCCACGCGGGCACCCCCGGGATCTCGACCGTCTCGCAGGCCTGCGCGAGCAGCCGGGCGAGGCGGACCACCTGCGTCATGGCGCCGACGGCGTAGACGCGGCGGCGTCCGCCCACGCCCTTGTCCGTGGTCCAGTTCTTGTGCTGCGCGGCGACCTTCTTGACCAGGTCGGGAGAGACCCAGCTCGACCAGTAGGAGGTGCGGCCCGGCTGGTCGAGCAGCCGGTCGACGTCGTCCGTGGCGGCGGACGCCACCTGGGTCAGGACCTCCGGCGTCGTGCCCTCCAGCACGTAGCCCACCGCGTCCTCGTACAGACCGGTGCCGACCAGCGACAGCGGCGCGAGCGCATCCGCCACGCCTCGCGCCGTCTCGTCGCCGCCCCGCACCCGGTCCATCAGCTCCTGCAGCATCTCGCCCCATCACGTCGTCGTCGGCCATCGGGGCAGAGCTCGCCCCTGGATCGTGCCGCCTTCAGCAGCACGCGCACAAAGTAGCGGTGGCCACTGACACCCGGGCGGAGCATCCCGCCCGGGTGCCAGGTGCGACGGCTAGGGCGTCAGCCGGTGCAGGTCCCGCGGGAACGGCGTCACCTCGCGGACGTTGGCCGCCCCCACGAGGCGCGCCACCCACCGCTCCAGCCCGATCGCGAACCCGCCGTGGGGCGGCATCCCGTGCCGGAACGCCTCCAGGTAGGTCGCGTACGACGCCGGGTCCTCGCCCCGGGCCTCGATCGCCGCCACGTAGTCGGCGTACCGGTGCAGGCGCTGCCCGCCCGTGACCAGCTCCAACCCGCGGAACAGCAGGTCGAAGCTGTTGCTCCACCGAGCCCCGCCCGTGCCGGACCCAGACCCCTGACGAGCCGGCTCCGGGTGCGTGTAGAACGGCCGCTTCGCCATCGGGTAGCCCTCGACCGCGACGAAGTCGGACCGGTGCTCGGCCCGCGCCCACTCCCCCAGGGCGCGCTCGTGCTCAGGCGCCAGGTCGGGCTCGTCCGACGGCGCCCCGACGAGCTCCAGGGCGTCGGCGAAGTGCAGCACCGGGAACTCGGCCGGGACCTGCGGCACCTCGACACCCAGCCGCTCGGCGGCACCGGACGCGCGGACGGCGCCCGCCATCCCGGCGAGCACGTCGCGCAGCACGGCCAGCACGTCGCGGTGGTCGCGCACGAACCCGAGCTCGACGTCGAGCGAGCGGTACTCCGCGAGGTGCCGGACGGTGTCGTGCGGCTCGGCCCGGAACACCGGCCCCACCTCGTAGACCCGCTCGAAGACGCCGACCAGCTGCTGCTTGTAGAACTGCGGCGACTGCGCGAGGTAGGCGGGCCGCCCGAAGTAGTCGACGGGGAACACGTTCGCCCCCGACTCCGTGGCCGTGCCGACCAGCTTGGGCGTGCAGACCTCCGTGAAGCCCGCCGCGTCCAGCGTCGCGCGGAACCCGCGCAGGCTCGCCGCCGCGACCTCCCAGCGCGCCTTCTGCGCGGGGTGGCGCCAGGCGACGGCGGCGTGGTCGAGCATCGTGGGCAGGGCGGCGCCGAGGGCGGGCCGCCACAGCTCGACCGGCGGGGTCTCCGCGGCGTCCGTGAGCGGCGTGATCACCGGTCCGGCACCGCCCGCCCCGGCACCGCCCGTCCCGGTGACCTCCACGCCGCCGGGCGCCTGCGGGTTCGCGGTGACCGTGCCGGTCACCTCCACGGTGGTCTCCTCCGGGGGCACGGCCGGTGTCGTCTGCCCGACGACGTCCGGCCCGGCGTTCGGCGCGGCGCCGTTCGGTCGGGGAGTGTCTTGTCCGGAAGCCGAGCGCACCACCACCTGGGCGAGCCCGGTACGGTCGCGCAGCACCAGGAACGTCACGGTCGCGAGCTCGCGACGGCGGTGCACCCAGCCCTGCAGCCGCACGACGGTCCCCGGCGGGACGCTCGGCAGGTCGCGGGCGAGGGTGCGAGCGGGCACGGCGGTGGCCGGAGCCAGGGCTGTCGGCGTCGTGCTCGGGGACGGGGACGGGGACGGGGACGGGGACGGCAAGGGTGGTCTCATCATTCCTCCAGAGAGCGCAGGCCCTGGAGGAGCGGGCGGGGGCTAGGTCGCGGTGCCACCACTCCTTTGCCGGGAAGCCCCGGCCTCTCGTCGGTACGCCGCACGCGCGGGTGGCCGCTCGCCCGGCAGGCCGGGCCGAGGTTCGTCACGCCTCACGCTCACCACCGCACACGCTATGCCCGAGGGCGCCGGCGGCGCCACCAGGTTTACGACCCGTCGACGGCACCGAGCCACGCCCGCACGGCGTGACCCACCGCGACGTCGTCCTCCAGGGGCACGAGGTGACCGCGCCCGGGGAACGCGACCACCTCGGGGTCGCCGGGCAGCAGGTCGCGCAGGCGCCCGGCCTGCTCGAACGGGATCCACGGGTCGTCCTCGGCCCAGCCGACGCGGACCGGGCAGCGCACCTCGCCGAGCCGGCGCACGATCGGCGCGGTGTGCCCGGGCGAGAGCTGCGCGATCTGGCGGTAGAAGGCGGCCTGCCCCACGTCGTCGAGCCAGGGCTCGGCGAGCAGGTCGACCTGCTCAGGGGCGAGGGCGTGGTTGGCGGCGCCGGCGATGTACTCCCGCACCAGGGCGCCGTGCAGCGGCCCCGGCACCGCCGCGAAGACGGACTCGTTCCGCGCCACGAGCCGGAAGAACTCCGACCCCCACGGATCCAGCGTGACGATGTCGAGCAGGAACAGGCCGGCGAGGTCCGTGCCCTCCAGGAGATGGGCGCCGAGCGCGACCGCACCGCCGATGTCGTGCGCGACCAGGTGCGGGCGGTCCAGCCCCCAGTGCTCCAGCAGCGCGGCCAGGCGTCTGCGCTGGGCCACGAGGTCGACGGCGACGTCGGCCCCCTTCGGCGAGGCGCCGTACCCGGGCATGTCCCACAGGAAGACGCGGGAGTTCCGGCTCAACGCCAGGGCCACGGGCTCCCACACCCGCACGGACCACGGCGTGCCGTGGCAGAGCACGACGTCGCCGGACGAAGGCCTGGCGGCCGGCTCCAGCACAGAGGTGGCGATGCTCTCGCGGGCGCCGTCGATGTCAACCTCGACGAACACGGGCTCGGGCAGGGCGGACGGGCGTGGGGCGGAGGCGCGACCAGGCATTCCCCGACGCTATCCCGAGCCTCTCACACGCCCTTGGCGACGGCGCCAACCCTGCCGAAACCACGGGCGAATAAGGTGAGGCTAGCCTTACTTCTGTTGCTATGATCGGCTCGTGATGACACATTGTCAGCACGTCAGCACCGCACCGGAGGAGACCCCGTGAGCCTGCCCGTCGAGGAGACCGCCCCCGTCCCCCTGTCCGCCGTGCTCCGTCAGGGCACCCGTGACGCCCATGCCGGTGCCAACTCGGAACAGTTCATCGAGGAGCTCCTGTCCGGGGCGCTGACCCGGGACGCGCACGCCGACCTCACCGCGCAGCTCCTGGTGGTCTACGAGGCCCTGGAGGAGGCGAGCGCCGCCCTCGGGAGCGACCACCGCGGCGCCGGCCTCGTCTTCGCGGAGCTCACGCGCGTCCCCGCGATCGAGCGGGACCTGGCCTTCCTCTACGGTCCGGACTGGCGCGACGCGATCCGGATCCTGCCCGCCACCCGGGCCTACGCCGAGCACGTCCGCGCGGTCGGCGGCAGCCTGCCGCACTACGCCGCGCACTCCTACACGCGGTACCTCGGCGACCTGTCCGGCGGGCAGATCGTCAAACGCATGATGAAGCAGCACTACGGCCTCGACGAGGAGGGGCTGGCCTTCTACACGTTCCCCGACATTCCCAAGGTCAAGGTGTTCAAGGACGCCTACCGCGAGGCCCTGGACCAGCTCGACCTGGACGACGACGAAGTGGCCGTCACCCTCGCCGAGACGCACCACGCGTTCACGCTCAACCGGGCGGTGTTCACGGAGCTCGCCGAGATCCACTGCTGACCCGCCGACGCCTCGGCGTCTGACATGTCACATCGTCTGACTTGTCACATCCCGAGGCGTCACGTTCCGCGTTCGCGCGTTGTCAGATGGAGTATGAACACCACCGAACGTCGCATCTCCACGACAGCGCTCGTCATCGGTACGGGCGGTTCCGGCCTGCGCGCCGCCATCGAGCTCGCCGAACAGGGGGTAGACGTCCTCGCTCTGGGCAAGCGGCCCAGGATGGACGCCCACACCTCGCTCGCCGCCGGCGGGATCAACGCCGCCCTCGGCACCATGGACGCGGAGGACAGCTGGCAGCAGCACGCCGCGGACACCATCAAGGAGAGCTACTTCCTGGCCAACCCGCACACGGCCGAGATCGTCGCGCAGGGTGCCGCGCAGGGCATCGCCGACCTCGAGCGGTACGGCATGGCCTTCGCCCGGGAGGACGACGGGCGCATCTCCCAGCGGTTCTTCGGCGCGCACACCTACCGCCGCACTGCGTTCGCCGGCGACTACACCGGCCTGGAGATCCAACGGTCCCTGGTGAACCGGGCGACGCAGCTCGACATCCCGATCCTCGACTCGGTCTACGTCACCCGGATCCTGACCCACGACGGCGCGGTGTTCGGCGCCTACGGGTTCGACCTGAACGACGGCACGCCCTACCTGATCCACGCCGACGCCGTGATCCTCGCCGCGGGCGGGCACAACCGCATCTGGCGGCGCACGTCGTCCCGCCGCGACGAGAACACGGGCGACTCGTTCCGCCTCGCCGTCCAGGCCGGTGCGCGCCTGCGCGACCCGGAGCTGGTGCAGTTCCACCCGTCGGGCATCCTGGAGCCCGAGAACGCCGCCGGCACCCTGATCTCAGAGGCCGCGCGCGGCGAGGGCGGCATCCTGCGCAACGCCCTGGGCGAGCGGTTCATGCAGAACTACGACCCCGAGCGCATGGAGCTCTCGACGCGCGACCGCGTGGCGCTCGCGGCGTACACCGAGATCAAGGAGGGTCGCGGCACCGAGAAGGGTGGCGTCTGGCTCGACGTCTCGCACCTGCCGCGCGAGACGATCATGACGCGCCTGCCGCGCGTCTACCAGACGATGCTCGAGCTGCAGATGCTCGACATCACGGCCGAGCCCATCGAGATCGCGCCGACCGCGCACTACTCCATGGGCGGCGTGTGGGTGCGGCCCGAGGACCACAGCACCGAGGTCGACGGCCTGTACGCGATCGGCGAGGCGTCCAGCGGCCTGCACGGGGCAAACCGCCTGGGCGGCAACTCGCTGATCGAGCTGCTGGTCTTCGGCCGCATCGTCGGGCGCGCCGCCGCGGCGTACTCCGCCGGCCTGGAGGCGCAGCGCCGCTCGCACGACGCCGAGGCCCACGCCCGCGCCGAGGTGGCCGACCTGCTCACCGCCGACGGGCACGAGAACGTGCGCGCCCTGCAGCGGGCGATCCGCAACACGATGACCGAGCACGCGGGCGTCGTCCGCGACGAGGAGGGCCTGACCGCAGGCCTGCGCGAGCTGGACGAGATCGAGGCGCGCACCGCGGAGATCGGCGTGCACCCCGACATCGCCGGGTTCCAGGACCTCGCGCACGCCTTCGACCTCAAGGCGTCCCTCATCGCGGCGCGCGCCACGCTGGAGGCCGCCCGCGAGCGCCGCGAGACCCGCGGCTGCCACAACCGCAGCGACTACCCGGACCTCGACCCGGCGCTGCAGGTCAACCTGGTCTGGTCCCCGAAGGAGGGGATCGTCCGCGAGGAGATCCCCGAGGTCCCGGCGGAGATCGCGACCCTGATCGCAGCCCAGGAGGTCTCCACGGAGGGCAAGCTGGTCGAGTAACCCCCTCCCGCCCCCGAGATCGTTGAGTGCTGGGTATTTGCGCTCTTTCGTGTGCCAGGAGCGCAGATAGCCAGCACTCAACGAGTCGGGTTGGGTTGGGTTGGGTTGGGCGGGGCTAGCGGCGGTGGCGGGGGTTGTGGGCGTGGCCCGTGGTGCGTTCGGTCCAGCCGGGCCAGACCCGCTGGGCGTCGCGCTCGTGGAGCTTGCCGCCCAGGTGCATGGCCCGCCAGACGCCGCGGTAGCCGGGCAGGATGCCGGAGGCGATGATCACGTGCCCGACGACGACGGGGGTCACCACATACGTCGACCACCGGTGCACCGCGGCGAACCAGACGAACGCCGGTCCCCCGCTGACGAGCGCGAGCCCCACGCCGGACACGACCAAGGCGAGCAGCGTCGCGACGAGCACCAGGTTGGCGATGCGCTGCCCGGGGTCGAACCGGCCCTCGTGCCGCCCGAACCGCCCGGTGAGGATCGCGGCGGGCCAGGTCCGGAACCAGGCGGCGTCGCCGTGCTCGACCCGGAACGTCTCGCGCCAGAACGTGCGCCAGCCCCGCGCGCCGACGACGACGGCCAGCACGGTGAGCCCGGCGAGGACCCAGCCCGTGACGGTGTGCACGTCGGCGTCGGACACGCCCGTGACCTGCGCGACGACGCTCGGGCTGCCCTCGTTGCCGAGCAGCAGCCACCAGCCGGTGATCAGCAGCACGATGACGGTCAGGTACACGCCGGCATGGAACCAGCGTGCCGGACGGCGGTTGCGCTCGACCGTGCCGACGACAGGCTCGGCGGCGGCCCCGGCGGTGACCCCGGCAGCATCGCCCGCAGCATCACCGGAAGAGTCACGGCGCTCAGTAGCTGTCACCGTCGTCCTCCATGTCACCGCCCGTCTCGCCGCCCGAAGCACCGCTGCCCACGGTCACGTTGATCTGGGTCTCCACCCCGGCCGCCGAGTGGTCGGCGTTGCGCAGCGACGCGTCGATCTCGTGCTCGCCCTCGGGCAGGTCGGTGACCTCCACGCTGTCGCCCTCGACCACCAGGTACTCCTGGTCGTCCCCGTCGAAGTACACGTGTACGTGGTGCTTGCCCGACTCGGTGGGCCCGAGGTCCTCGCTGGAGGACAGGTCGACGGTGAACGGCGTCTCGACCGTTGCCCCGTCCTTGGGCGACGTGATCTCCAGGGTCATGCCGCCGGCCGCGCCGCCCGAGTCGTTGCCCTGGTCGCCGCCACCCCCGCCGTAGCCGCCCCCGCTGCCACCGCCGGTGCCGCAACCCGCCAGGAGCAGGACGCTGAACGCCGCCCCGGCGGCGAGCCTCATCCCGCGCGACCCCGACATCCCTCGTCGTCCGGACAGCCCTCGTGGTCTGGACGCTCCTCGTAGTCTGGACATGGTTGCCTCCTTGTTCCGGGCGTCACCGACGACGCCCGTCATCTGTCCCTACGTGGCGGAGCGCCCGACGGATCTCTCGGGTGCCGACGCGCAGCAGGGTGAGCCGAAGATCAGCCGGCGAGAGATCCACACACGAGTCCCGGCACGTAGGAAGGGACATGACGGCATCGGACGAGGCGCTCCTCGCCGGGATGGCCGCGGACGACCCGGACGCGGCGGCCGTCTTCGTGCGCCGGCACCAGGCGCGGGTGTACGGGCTGGCGCTCTTCGTCGTCGGCATTCCCGCGGTCGCGGAGGAGGTGGCGCAGGAGACCTTCGTCCGTGCGTGGCGGCACGCCGACGGGTTCGACCCGCGGCGGGGCCGCGCGACGACGTGGCTGCTCGCGATCGCCCGGCACGCCGCGATCGACGTGCTGCGGGTACGGCGCGACGTGCCCGTCGACCCGGTGGTCATGGCAGAGCGGATCACGGCCGAGACCGTCGCCGACCCCGACCTGCTCGCGGACCGGGTCGCGACCGGCACCACGGTCGACGCCGCGCTGGCCCACGTGCCACGGGAGCAGGCGACGGCGGTGGTGCTCGCGGCGGTCTTCGGGCTCAGCGGGGCGGAGGTCGCGCGGCAGACCGGCGTGCCGCTGGGGACGGCCAAGACGCGGATCCGGCTGGGGCTGCGGCACCTGCGCGACGAGCTGGCGAGCAGCCGGGAGGAGGAGCGGCCATGAACGGGGCGGACTGGAGCGGGCCAGGCGGTAACGGGGCAGGCAGCAGCGGCTCGGGCAGGAACAGCGACCGCTGCGCCGAGCTGCGTGATGCCCTCACCGAGGTGGCGCTGGGGGTCGCGGACGGCGCCACGCGGGCCGCCGTCATGGAGCACCTGGCGACGTGCGACCGCTGCCGCGACGAGCTGTCGTCGCTGGCCGACGCCGCCGACGAGCTGCTGCTCCTGGTGCCGCAGCGCGAACCTCCGGCCGACTTCGAGGGGCGCGTGCTGGCCCGGCTCGCGGGCGACCCGGCACGGCCCGACGCCGGTCCGACGAGCCGCGCACCCGGCGCGCCGACCGAGCAAGACGCCTGGGACAGCCCGCCGGCCGGAGCAGGTCCGGCAGCACCCGGCCGGGCGACGCACGGCTCTGCGTCATCCGTCCCCGCAACCGTCCGGCGGCACGGCGCCCGGCGCGCCGTCCTCGCCGCCGCGCTCGGCGCAGGTCTGCTCGTGGCGGGCGGCGCGAGCGTGTGGGTCGTGACGGCGCCCGATCGGGAGCTGGCGGCGTCGTACCGCGCGACGCTCGACACGGCGCACGGCCGCTACCTCACCGGCGCCGACCTGGTCGCGGACGACACAGCGGACGGCGCAGCGGATGCCTCAGCGGACGTCTCGGTCGGCACCGTCTTCCTCTACGAGGGAGATCCCTCCTGGGCCTACGTGGTGGTGCGCGACGCCGGGCCGGCGGCCAGCTACGACGTCACCGCCGTCGTCGCGAACGACGCGGAGGGCACCGACGACCCGGACGCCGTCGTCCCGTCCCCGTACGGCAGGGGCATCCGCGCGACGGAGCCGGGCCGCACGACGTTCGACCGCCGGGCCTCGGAGTCCGGGACTCCGCCCGGCACCGGCCGCACGAACGGTGCCATCGTCCCCGGCAGCGGAGACAGGACCGACACCCGCGAGATCTCCCTCGGCTCGTGCGCGGTGACGACGGGAACCTGCTCGGCGGGCGGGGTGCTCGGCGTCCCAGTGCGCGACGTCGTCGAGGTACGCCTGACGGCCCCGGACGGCACAACGTGGGCCACGGCCTCCCCCTGACCCACCCACCCACCCACCGTTGTTGAGTGCTGGCTATATGCGCGTCCCGGGCCCGAAAGTGCGCACATAGCCAGCACTCAACGACGGGCGGGGCGGGGAGGGCTCGGTGAGGGGGTGGGCGCTCCGCGGACCACCAGGCGTGGTTCGACCAGGACGTACGCGGCCTCCCCCGCCGAGTCGCGCTGTTCGCGCCGGAGGACGACGCCGCCCGTGGGGCCCATCAGCAGGTCCAGCACCCCGGCCGCGACCTGCTCCGGGAGCTGCTCCACGCTGCTGATGCCGAGGGCCTCGGCGGCGGGCGTGTTGTCGAACCCGACCACGGGCAGGTCGGGGCGGCCGAGCGCCGTGGCCGCCAGGTGCGCGCCGATGGCCAGCGAGTCGCTGACGCAGACGACGGCGTCCACGGTGGGGTCGGCCGCGAGCGCCGCCCCGATCAGCTCGCGGGCCAGTCCCACGCTCTCCTCGGTGTGCCAGCGGGGGCCGGCGGACCCGGCGTCGGCCATCGCCTCGCTCCACCCGCGGGCGCGGTCGTCGCCCGTGCCGGAACCCTCGGGCCAGCCGAGGAACGCGATCTTGGGACCGGCCTGGTCGAGCAGGTGCCGGGTGGCGGCGTAGGTGCCGGCGGCGCCGTCGACGTCGGCCCAGGAGTGTCCGCCCGCGCCGACGCCAGAGCCATCGCCACCGCCGGCCCCGTCGCCGTCCGACCGCCACGGACGGCCGAACGAGACGAACGGGACACCGCGCTCCTGGAGCCAGATGGTGCGCGTGTCCTCGTGGGACGTGCCGGTCAGGACGACGGCGTCGATCTCGCCGCCGTCGACGAGGTCGCCGATGCGCTCGATCTCCTCTCCGGGCGTGCGCGCGGCGTAGAGCAGGATGCGCATGCCGCGCTCGCTGGCGCGCTCGGTCAGGGCGTGCACGAAACGGTCGAGCACCACGCCGGAGATCCCGCCCGCGTACGGGTCGAGCCGCACGCCGATGGTGGAGCTGCGCCGGGTGCGCAGGCGCCGGGCGGCGGCGTGCGGGCGGTAACCGAGCTCGGCGATCGCCAGCTCCACGCGTTCGCGGGTGGGCGCACGCACGATGTCCGGCGTGTTCAGCACGTTGGAGACGGTCTGGCGCGAGACCCCCGCGGCGCGGGCGACGTCCTCCACGGTGGGGGCCTTGGTCATCGTGCTCCCCTTCCGTTCGTGTGGTGCCTGCGTGTTCGTGAGACCGCCTGCCGTCGTGAGGCGGCGTGCCTCCGTGAAGATCCGGAACGTGATGTCCGGAACGTCATCCTAGGTGCGCGGTCCGCGGGGTCGTCCACCTTGACACCGCACCCGCGCGCTCCATAACCTCCTGCACAGCATAATTTGATCGTTCAAACTTGCAGCTCGTCAAGAACCGGCACCACATCACGAACCCGCACCACGTCACGAACCACGTGCCTCATCAAGGGAGAAGAGACATGACACGGCCCATCTCGCGGAAGCTCGTCGGAGCGGGCGCCCTGCTCGTCGCCGGCGCGCTGACGCTCACCGCCTGCGGCGGCTCCGGCTTCGAGGACACCGCAGAGGAGCCCGCGGCGGGCGCCGCCGAGGAGCTCACCAGCTCCGACGACGCACTCTCGATCCTCATCGGATCGTCCGGCGACGCCGAGACCGACGCGGTGACCGAGGCGGTCGCGGCGTGGTCCGAGGAGTCCGGCGTCGAGGCGAAGGTCCAGGTCGCCAGCGACCTGCCCCAGCAGCTCTCGCAGGGCTTCGCGGCCGGCTCGCCGCCGGACCTGTTCTACCTGGCGCCCGAGGCGATCGCCGGCTATGCCGACAACGGCTCGCTCCAGGCGTACGGCGACCTGCTGGAGAACAAGGACGACTTCTACCCGTCGCTCGTGGAGAACTTCACGGTCGACGACACGTTCTACTGCGCGCCCAAGGACTTCTCGACGCTCGGCCTGGTGATCAACACCCAGCTCTGGGCGGACGCCGGCCTGACCGACGCCGACCTCCCCACCACCTGGGACGAGCTGGCCACCGTGGCCGAGAAGCTGACCACCGACGACCAGGTCGGCCTCTCGTTCGGCGCGGAGTACCAGCGTGTGGGCACCTTCATGGCGCAGGCCGGCGGCGGCCTCGTGGTCGACGGCGCGCCGGTCGCCGACAGCGAGGGCAGCGTCGAGGGCCTGACCTACGTGCAGTCCCACCTCAAGGACGGCACGTTCGCGTACGCGGCCGACCTCGGCGCCGGCTGGGGCGGCGAGGCCCTCGGCAAGGGGCTGGCCGCCATGGTCATCGAGGGCAACTGGGTCACCGGTGCGCTGACGAACGACTTCCCCGACGTCGAGTACACCGTCGCCGAGCTGCCCGCCGGCCCCGCCGGCCAGGGCACGCTGCAGTTCACCAACTGCTGGGGCATGGCCGCCGACAGCCCCAACCAGGAGGCCGCACTGAGCCTGGTGGAGCACCTGACGAGCACCGAGCAGCAGCTCGCGTTCTCGGAGGCGTTCGGCCCGATGCCGTCTTCTCAGTCGGCCGCGGCCGACTGGACCGCTGCCAACCCGGACCTCACCGCGTTCCTGGACGGGGCCGCGTACGCGCAGTTCCCGCCGAACTGGGCCGGCGCGACCGACGTCATCACCGACCTGAACGCGCAGCTCGAGTCGCTGGAGTCCGGTGACCCGCAGGCGATCCTCGACACCGCGCAGTCGAACCTCGAAGCGATCGCCGAGTAGGCACGGATGTCCGTTCTCGCGTCGCCGCGTGACGCCGCGCCTCGCCGTGCCGGGTCCCCTCGTGGGATCCGGCACGGCGAGGCCGTGGCCGGCTGGCTCTTCACCCTGCCCGTGCTCGTGATCCTGGGCGTGTTCCTGCTCGTCCCGGTCCTGATGGCGCTCTGGGTCAGCTTCTCGGACTGGTCCGGGCGCGGCAGCCCGCTCTCGGCCGGCGTCGGCTTCGTGGGGCTGGACAACTACGCCGCCGTCACCACAGGTGGCGGCCTCGCCGAGCGCGACTTCGGCGTCGCGCTACGCAACAACGCCTGGTACGTGCTGCTGGTCGTGCCCCTGCAGACCGCCCTGGCACTGTTCCTGGCGGTCCTGGTCAACCGCGCGGTGCTGCGGGGCCGCGGCATCTTCCGCACCGCGTTCTACTTCCCCTCCGTGACCAGCTCCGTGGCCATCACGGTGCTGTGGCTCTTCCTGTTCTCGACGTCGGGCGTGGTCAACACGGTCCTCGCCCGGGTCGGCATCGCCGGGCCCAACTGGTTCAACGAGCCGAGCGGCGTGCTGCACAACCTGCTGGGCGCGCTGGGCGTCACGAGCGGGCCCGACGCGCTCACCCAGCACGGCTTTCTCGGCGTGACCTGGTGGGACTGGCTGGCCGGGCCCTCGGTGGCCATGTCGGCGTTCGTGGTCATGGCGATCTTCACGACCAGCGGCACGTTCATGCTGCTGTTCATCGCCGGCCTGCAGAACATCACCCCCGAGGTCGAGGAGGCCGCGATGGTCGACGGCGCGAACGCCTGGCAGCGGTTCTGGCGCATCACGCTCCCCCAGCTCAAGCCGACCCTCTTCACGGTGCTGACCCTGGGTCTGATCGGCTGCTGGCAGGTGTTCGACCAGATCTACACCGGCACGCAGGGCGGCCCCGGCAAGACGACCCTGACGCCCGCGTACCTCAGCTACCAGTCGGCGTTCCTGTCCCAGGAGTGGGGCCAGGGCGCGGCGATCGCGTTCATCCTGTTCGTCATCATCGTGCTGCTGACCATCCTGCAGCGCTTCGTCCTGCGCGAGAGTCCCGACGTGCCGCGACGGACCCGACGACGGCGCCGTGCGCCGTCCGGCGCCCCGGCGTCCAGCACCGCCTCGACGACGGAGGACGCCCGATGAGCCGCACCCCGCGCCGTCCACCGCTGCGCACCCGCCACCGCATGCCGCGCAAGGCGTTCGCCTGGCAGCTCGGCCTCTACGCGCTGCTGGTCCTGCTGGCGCTGGTCTACGTCTACCCGTTCCTGGTCCAGCTCGCGACGTCGGTCAAGACCGAGGCGGATGCCGCGGCCGACCCGGTCTCGCTGGTCCCCGACCCGCTGACCTGGTCCGCCTACGGCCGCCTGTTCCTGCGCTCCGACTTCCCGGTTTGGTTCGCCAACTCCGCCGTCGTGACGGTCCTCGTGACCGCGGGGCGCGTGTTCTTCGACTCCCTGGCGGGCTACGCGCTGGCCCGCCTGAACTTCCGCGGACGCGGCGTGGTCTACGCGGCCCTGGTCGCCGTCATGGCCGTGCCGACCGTCGTGCTGCTGATCCCCAAGTTCCTGGTCATCAACCAGCTCGGCATCTACGACTCGTACGCGGGCATGGTGCTGCCGCTGCTCGTGGACGCCGCGGGCGTCTTCATCATGAAGAACTTCTTCGAGTCCGTGCCGCGGTCGGTCGAGGAGCAGGCCCGCATCGACGGGGCCGGCACGTTCCGGATCTTCTGGTCCGTGGTGCTGCCCATGGCCCGGCCCGCGCTGGTGACCATCGTGATCCTGTCGTTCCAGGGCTCCTGGAACGAGCTGAGCCACTTCATCGTCGCCGCGCAGTCCCCGGAGCTGACGACTCTCACCAAGGGCGTCGCGTCGCTGGCGAGCGGGCAGCTCAGCCAGGGCAGCCAGTACCCCATCAAGCTCGCCGCCGCGGCGATCATGACCATCCCCGTGGCGGTCGTGTTCTTCGTGTTCCAGCGACGCATCATGAACACCAGCGAAGGAGCCGTCAAGGAATGACGACGAGCATGACGACGAGCATGACGACGACCACCACCCCGCCCCTGCAGCCGCTGCTCAGCGACGCCGTCATCGCCCTGCGCGCCCCGACCCAGGTCTGGTCCGGCCGGGACGGCGACCTGGGAGCCGCGCCGATCGACGGCGTCTACCACGGCGACGTGCGGCACGTGCGCGAGCTGGTGCTGGAGTGCGCCGAGTCGGACGTCGAGTACATCTCGGTCGCCCCGGACAGCGCCTCGCACGTCGTGTTCGGCGGGCTCCTGCGCCGGGCGGACGACCCGACGCCCGACCCGAAGGTGCGCCTCGTGCGCGACCGGCGGGTCGCCGACGGCGCGCTCGCCGAGACCTGGACCGTCGCGTCGCACCTGACCGAGCCGACGCGCGTGACGCTGCGGCTGCGCCTGCGGGCCGACTTCGCGACCCTGCACGAGGTCAAGGCGGGGATCGCCGGTTCGGTGGGCTGGGCGGGTGCAGCGGGTTCGGGGGACGCAGCGGGCTCCGACGGCCGCGCGGACGGCGATGCCTTCACGATCACCGTCACGCCGGGCTCGGCGACGGCGCGCTCCGGCGGCGCCTCCTTCACGCTGACCGCCGACGGCGCCACGGTGACCTCCGGGCCGGACGGCACGATCGAGGCCGTCTGGCCGCTCGACGTCCCGGCCCGCGGCGAGGCGGAGGCGGCCTGGACGCTTGCCCTGCACGACGACGCGATGGTGGTCCGGGGCGCGGCCGGCACCTGGCCCGATGTCGCGGCGGGCGGCGCGGCGGCCGGACGCGCAGGCGAAGCGGCGGGCGACATCGCCGTCCCCGAGGGCGCCGACCCCCGCCTCGGCCGGTGGCTCGACACCGCGCTCGACGACCTCGACGCCCTGCGACTGACCCTGCCCGGCCACCCGGACGACGAGTTCTTCGCCGCCGGCGCGCCCTGGTTCTTCACGCTGTTCGGCCGGGACGCCATCTGGGCCGCCCGGCTCGCGCTCCCGCTCGACGTCCGGATCGCGGCCTCCACGCTGCGCGTCCTGGCGCGGCTGCAGGGCACCGCCCACGACGTCGACACCGCCCAGGAGCCGGGCAAGATCCTGCACGAGCTGCGCGCGACGCCGCTGGAGATCCCCGGCGAGGGCGTCGTCCTGCCGCCGCTCTACTACGGCAGCGTCGACTCGACGCCGCTCTGGGTGTGCCTGCTCGCAGACGCCTGGCGCGCCGGCATGCCCGACGACGAGGTCGCCGCCCTGCTGCCCACGCTCCGCGGCGCCCTGACGTGGCTGCTGGAGCACGGCGACAGCGACGACGACGGTTTCATCGACTACATCGACCGGTCCGGACGCGGGCTGGCCAACCAGGGCTGGAAGGACTCCGGCGACTCCATCCAGTGGCGCGACGGCAGCCTCGCCGACGGCCCGATCGCGCTCTGCGAGGTCCAGGGATACGCCTACGAGGCGGCGCTCGCGGGCGCCGAGCTGCTGGAGGCGTTCGGTGCGGCAGGTACCGCTGAAGAGTCCGGGGCCGCGCCGTCGGGCACCGAGCCGTCGGGCACGCTGACCCCGGCCGGGCTGCGCGCCTGGGCCGCGGACCTGCGCACCCGGTTCGCGGCGTCGTACTGGGTCGAGACGCCGGAGGGCCGGTACCCCGCCGTCGCGCTCGACCGGCACAAGCGTCCGGTCGACACGCTGACCAGCAACATCGGGCACCTGCTCGGCACCGGCATCCTCGACCCGGCCGAGGAGGAGCACGTCGCCGGCCTGCTGCTCGGGCCGACGATGTCGACGGGGTTCGGCATCCGCACGATGTCGAGCGGCGCGGCGGGGTACTGGCCGCTGTCGTACCACGGGGGCAGCGTCTGGACGCACGACACCGCCATCGCGGTGCACGGCATGCATCGCGCGGGCCTCGCCGACCAGGCAGCACAAGCCGTCGACGGGCTGCTCGCGGCGGCCGAGGGCTTCGCGTACCGCGTCCCGGAGCTGCACGGCGGCGACGCCGCGACCCGCGCCGGCGTGCCCACGCCGTACCCGGCGGCCTGCCGCCCGCAGGCGTGGTCGGCGGCGGCGGCGATCACGTGCCTGGCGGTGACGGGCGCGCGGGCGGACGCCGTCGCCGTCTGACCCGGACCTGTCTGACCCGGACCTGTCTGGGCCGGACCCGTCTGGGCCGGACCTGTCTGGGCCGGACCCGTCTGGGCCGGACCCGTCTGGGCCGGTGCCGCCTGGGCCGGTGCCGCCTGGGCCGGTGCCGCCTGACACGGACCGCCCGGAGGTCCGCCGCGGAGGTCTCGCGGCGGGCCTTTCCCGTGCTCCGTCCCGCGCCCAGTCCCGTGCTCCTGTCTCGTGGTCCAGGACGCCAAAGGTAATCTTTCGTCATGAACCGGGTGACCCTGCAGGACGTGGCGGACCACGCCGGGGTCTCGATGAAGACCGTGTCCAACGTGGTGCGCGGCTACCAGCACGTGAGCCCGCGGATGCGCGAGCGCGTCCAGGCCGCGATCGACGAGCTCGGTTACCGCCCCAACCGCACCGGCCGCAGCCTCGCGACGGGCCGGTCGAGCATGCTCGGGCTCGCGTTCCCGGACCTGCGGCGGCCGTACTTCGCGGAGCTCGCACACGTCTTCGCCCGGGTCGCCGAGGCGCGCGGCTACCGGCTGCTGCTCGCGGAGACGGGCGCGACGGCGGACGGCGAGCGCTCCGTGCTGCGCGACCCCGAGGCCGGGATCATGGACGGGATGGTGCTCCAGCCGCAGGTCCTGGCCGCCCGGGACCTGGACGACCAGCGGCACGGGCTGCCCATCGTCTTCCTCGGCGAGGACCCACAGCCCGACGGCGCGGACCAGGTGGCGATCGACAACGTCGCCGCCGCCCGCGACGCCGTCGGGCACCTGGTGCGCTCGGGACGCCGCCGCATCGGGTTCCTCGGCCACGAGACCGACCGGATCTCGTGGACCTCCACGCTCCGGCTCGAGGGCTACCGCGCCGCGCTCGCCGAGGCGGGCCTGCCCGCCGACCCGTCCCTGCTCGTCGCGCGGCGGCAGGACGGCGTCGCCCTCGACGCCGAGGAGGCGCTCGGTGCCGCCCTGGACGCCGGCCTGGAGCTGGACGGCCTCCTGTGCCGCGACGACCTCGCCGCGATCGGCGCCCTGCGCGCGCTGCGCCGGCGCGGCCTGGACGTCCCGGGCGACGTCGCCGTGATCGGCTGGGACGCGATCGAGCTGGGCGCGAGCACCGCGCCGAGCTTGACGTCGGTCGCACCGGACACCCGGGCGCTCGCGGAGCGGGCCCTCGACCTGCTGCTGGAACGCCTGGAGGGCTACGCCGGCCCGGGCCGCCATGTCACGGTGGGCCACACGATCCAGTACCGCGAGAGCGCCCCGGAGCTCCCCGCCCCGAGCGACCCCCCTGAGTCGGGTGGCCGCCCTCCGGCTTCGACAGCAACTCCCCTGCCCGGGACTGCAGCTCCCTGACCTGGTCGGCAGTTCCCTCAAGAGGTCGGCACTCCCCCCACCAGGTCGGCACTCCCCCCACCAGGTCGGCACTCCCCCCACCAGGTCGGCACTCCCCCCACCAGGTCGGCACTCCCCCCACCAGGTCGGCACTCCCCCCACCAGGTCGGCACTCCCCCCACCAGGTCGGCAGTCCCC
>NZ_JBIRXX010000003.1:0-557610 GCF_044389365.1 Promicromonospora sp. NPDC019610
GGGTGGGAGAGTAGGACGCCGCCGGACAACCATTCCCAGCAAGGGGGTGGGATGCCCGACCAGAGATGGTCGAGCATCCCACCCCCTTCCTGCATTTCCGGACCACCACGGCCGGCCGTCCGGCACGCAGGCAAGTTGCGGGCCGCACAGCGGCCGCGGCTATCGTGGCGGTGTGAACGCAGACTCCACCCGCACTGCCGCGGGCTCCACCAGCACCCAGCCCGCAAGCAGCGCCGACGCGGCGTGGCGTCGTGACCACTTCGTCTCGCTGCTGCGTTTCGCCGAGGCCTCCATCCGCGAGGACGGCGCCGCGTGCTGGCTCGACGACGAGGGCCGGCCGGACACCTCCCACCCCGTCGAGACGTGGATCACGGCGCGGATGGCGCACAGCTTCGCCGTCGGGCACCTGCTGGGGGTGAGCGGGGCGGACGAGTACGCCGCGCGTGCCCTCACCGGGCTGCGCGAGGTGCTGGCCGACGCCGAGTTCGGCGGGTGGCTGGCCGCCCGCGGCGAGGGTGACGAGCTCGTCGGCACCAAGGAGGCGTACGCGCACGCGTTCGTGGTGCTCGCGGCCTCGACCGGCAAGGTGGCCGGCATCGCCGGTGCGTCGGAGCTGCTCACGGAGGCCCTCGCGGTGCTCGACGCGCGGTTCTGGGAGCCGGAGCGGAACCTGCACCTGGACGAGCGGTCCCGCGACTGGGCGACCACGTCGGACTACCGGGGCGTGAACGCGAACATGCACTCCGTCGAGGCGCTGCTCGCGGCCCACGCCGCGACCCGGGACCCGCTCTGGTTGGAGCGCGCGTCGGCGATCGGGGACCAGGTCGTGGCCTGGGCCGAGGCGAACGACTGGCGGATCCCCGAGCACTTCGACGCGGACTGGAACCCGCTCCTCGAGTACAACGCGGACCGGCCCCGCGACCAGTTCAAGCCGTACGGCGCGACACCGGGGCACGGGCTCGAGTGGGCCCGCCTGCTGCTGCAGATCGACGCCGAGGCGGGCACACCCGGTCAGCGGACCGCGGCCGCCGCCGCGCTCTTCGACCGCGCGGTCACGGACGGCTGGGACGGCGCGGGCGGAGGCGGCTTCGTCTACACGACGGACTGGGCCGGCACGCCGGTCGAGCCCCGGCGCTTCCACTGGGTCGCGGCCGAGGGCGCTGCCACGGCGAACGTGCTGGCACGGGTCACCGGGGACGCGCGGTACACGGAGCTCGAGCGCGAGTGGTGGGCCTGGATCCGCGAGCACCTCGTCGACGCCGAGCACGGGTCGTGGCACCACGAGCTCGACACCGAGAACCGCCCGTCCGGGCTCACCTGGGTGGGCAAGCCCGACGTCTACCACGCCGCCCAGGCGGTGATCCTGCCGGAGCTCCCGCTCACGGGGTCGTTCGCGGCGTCGGCGCAGCAGGCGGGCCAGATCCTGGCCTGACGACGGCCCCGGACCGGGGCGCGTCCACGGTGTCGTGCGTGCCGGCGCCGTGGGCGGGAGACAATGGAGCCATGAGGATCTCCGCACGAGCCGACTACGCCGTCCGGGCCGCCGCCGAGCTGGCGGCGGCCGACCACGACGGGCCCGTCCGCGCCGAGGCCCTGGCCCGGGCGCAGGACATCCCGCACCGCTTCCTGGAGGGGATCCTGAGCGACCTGCGTCGCGACGGGCTCGTCACCAGCCATCGCGGGGCCGGCGGCGGGTACCGTCTCGCCCGGCCGGCAGACTCGATCACCATCGCCGACATCGTGCGCGCCGTGGACGGGCCGCTCGTCTTCGTTCGCGGCAACCGGCCGTCCGACCTGGAGTTCCAGGGGGCGGCCGCGCCCCTCCTGCACGTGTGGGTGGCGCTGCGGGCCAACGTGCGCGCGGTGCTGGAGGCGGTGTCGCTCGCGGACCTGGTGAGCGGCGCCCTGCCGGACGACGTCCGCGCCCTGACCGAGGGCGACTCGGCCTGGTCGAACTCCTGAACCCGACTGGAATCCTGACCGGACATTGACGTCCGGCTGTACCCGGTCCGGCCGAGCTCCGGCCGAACTTCGAGCGAGCGCGGGACTTTCACCCGACTTACTCGTGCGCACTTATCCGATCTCTGAGATGCTTGTTGTTTCCGACCGGGTTAGGTGGTTACCTTGACGCGGGCCCGACTTTGCCATGGCCCTGTGTCGTATCCCCCCGGACCTGGAAGGTCACGACCATGAGAACCCTGATCCTGCTGGCGCTCGTCGGCCTCGGCGCGCAGCTGGTGGACGGCAGTCTGGGCATGGCCTACGGCGTCACCTCGACGACGCTTCTGCTGGCTATCGGCACCAACCCCGCGGCGGCCTCGGCGACCGTGCACCTCGCGGAGATCGGCACGACTCTCGCGTCCGGCGCCTCCCACTGGCGCTTCGGCAACGTGGACTGGAAGGTCGTCGCCAAGATCGGCATCCCCGGAGCGATCGGCGCGTTCGCCGGTGCCACGTTCCTCTCGTCGCTGTCGACGGAGGTCGCCGGACCGGTCATGTCGGTGATCCTGCTCCTGCTGGGCCTCTACGTGCTGCTGCGCTTCACGGTGCAGGGCCTGCCGACCCGCTCGGACAAGCCGCTGCGCAAGAGGTTCCTCGCTCCGCTCGGCCTCGTGGCCGGCTTCTTCGACGCCACCGGTGGCGGCGGCTGGGGCCCGGTCGGCACGCCCGCGATCCTCGCGAGCGGCCGCCTCGAGCCGCGCAAGGTGATCGGCTCGATCGACACGAGCGAGTTCCTGGTGGCCGTCGCCGCCAGCGTCGGCTTCTTCGTCGGCCTCAGCGGCGAGGGCATCGACTTCACCTGGGTGCTCGCCCTGCTCATCGGTGGCCTGATCGCGGCGCCGATCGCGGCCTGGCTGGTGCGCCTGGTGCCGCCGCGCATCCTGGGCTCGCTCGTGGGTGGCGTCATCGTGCTCACCAACTCGCGCACGCTGCTCAACAGCGACTGGATCGCCGCCTCCGACCCGGTGAAGATCCCGGTCTACGTGGTGATCTGGCTGGGCTGGGCCGCCGCCGTCATCTGGTCCGTGCGGGCGCACCGCAAGGCCCAGGCCGAGGAGGCCGCCGTGAGCGAGAAGCCGGAGGCCGATAGCGTGTCGGCATGACGTCCGACCAGGTAGCGGTGATCACCGTCTCCGACCGCTGTGCCCGCGGCGAGGCCGAGGACCGGTCCGGTCCTGCGGCGGCGCGGATCTTGCGCGAGGCGGGGTTCACCGACCTGGCCACCCATCTGGTACCCGACGGCGTCGAGCCGGTCCGCGACATCCTGCGGACCGCGCTCGACGCCGGCGCTCGTCTGGTGGTGACCACCGGGGGCACCGGGATCACGCCCCGCGACCTCACGCCTGAGGGCACCCGTGCGGTGCTGGACTACGAGGTGCCGGGTGTCGCCGAGGCCGTGCGGCAGCGGGGCACCGCTGCGGGCATCCCCACCGCCGCGCTCTCGCGAGGGCTGGTGGGCGTGGCCCGGGCCGCAGGCGGGACGCGCGCGCTCGTGGTGAACCTGCCCGGCTCGTCCGGGGGCGTGCGGGACGGCCTCGACGTGGTGCTCGCCCTCTGGCCGCACGTCCGCTCCCAGCTCGAGGGCGGCGACCACCCCGCCCCGGCGCCGGCGTAGCGCGTCCGGCGGGTCAGCCGCCCGCGAAGGGCGGGAGCACGTCGACAGTGACGCCGTCCGGCACGGTCGCCTCGTCCGTCGTGGCGCGGGCGCCCGCGACCAGCAGCGCGCACTTCGGCAGCACGACACCCAGGGCCGGGTGGGCGGCGGCGAGGGCGCCGCGAAGGGCGGCCACCGACGTCGGGCCGTCGAGCTGTTCGGTGGTGCGCCCCGCGGCCTCCCGGGCGCCGGCGAAGTAGCGGACCGTGATCACTCGGGACGCACCCAGTCGCCCGACTTGCCGCCCGTCTTGCGCTCCAGCCGCACGTCCGCGAGCGAGACCGACTTGTCCAGGCCCTTCACCATGTCGATCACGGCGAGGCCGGCGACCGCGACGGCGGTGAGCGCCTCCATCTCGACGCCGGTGCGGTCGGCCGTGCGGACGGTCGCGGTGACGACGACGCCGTCGTCGGTCACCTCCAGGTCGACCGCCGCGCCGTGCACGCCGATCACGTGGGCCAGCGGCAGCAGCTCGGGCGTCTTCTTGGCGGCGGCGATGCCCGCGATTCGGGCGACGGCCAGCACGTCGCCCTTGGGCACGGCGCCGTCGCGCAGCGCCTGGACCACGGCGGGGGAGCAACGGACCAGGCCCGTGGCGGTCGCCGAGCGGACGGTCGGCTGCTTGGCGGTGACGTCGACCATGCGGGCCTGGCCGCGGTCGTCAAGGTGCGTGAAGCTCACGGCACCAGGGTGCCATGTCCTCAGACGGCGGAGCGGCGCGCGGCTATCCGCACCGCGGCGTTGTGCGCGCCCTTCGCGGCCAGCCGCTTGGCGAACACCGCGGTGCCGGCGGCGACGGCCGCGAACACGGTCGCCTGCAGCAGGTCCAGCTCCGGGTCGTCCGGCTTGTTGGGCGCGTCGTTTCCGGTCACGCCCTTCCAGATCATGCTGACGGCCTTCTGGGCGACCCAGCCGGCCGCGATCGTCAGGGCAAGGGTGCCGACCTTCTCGCCGAGTGTCTGTTCCGTCTCAATCTTGGCCATCTTCTCACCGTAGCCCCCGGCGGCCGACTAGGCTGCATGGAAACGACAGGGGAGCGCCCCCACGGCGCTGAGAGTGCGGAAAGCCGCAGACCCTTGAACCTGATCCGGGTAACACCGGCGGAGGAAGTCGGAGGCATGATGTTGCGTCTTTCCGGTGCCCACGGGGGCACCATCACCACCGGCACGATCGCGGCCACGCTGTCGGCGGTGCTGCTGCTCGCCGGGTGCTCCGGCGGCTCCGGCTCCGGCGACGACGCGTCCGGCACCGGCGACCCGGGGACCGTGACGCTGGTGACCCACGACTCCTGGGCGCTCGACGAGAAGCTGATCGACCAGTTCGAGCAGGAGTCCGGCACGACGGTCGAGGTGAGCGCCGCGGGTGACGCCGGCACGCTGGTGAACCAGCTCGTGCTGACCAAGGACGCCCCGCTCGGGGACGCGGTGTTCGGCATCGACAACACGTTCGCCTCCCGCGCGCTGGAGGCCGGCGTGGTCGAGGAGTACACGCCCGCGGACCTGCCCGAGGGCGCCGAGCAGCTCGGCGGGGCGCTCACGCCCGTCGACCAGGGCGACGTCTGCGTGAACGCCGACGAGGCGTGGTTCGAGGAGTCCGGCCTGGAGGTGCCGACGACGCTGGAGGACCTCGCCGACCCGCAGTACAAGGACCTGCTCGTGGTGACCAACCCGGCGACGTCATCCCCGGGGCTCGCGTTCCTGCTGGCGACGATCGGGGCGTTCGGCGACGACGGGTTCGAGGACTACTGGACCTCGCTCGTGGACAACGGCGTCAAGGTCGCCGACTCGTGGGAGGACGCGTACTACGTCGACTTCTCCGGGGCGGGCGAGGGCGGCGAGCGGCCGCTCGCGCTGTCCTACGCGACGTCGCCGGCGTTCACGGTGAGCGAGGACGGCTCGGAGTCGACCACCAGCGCGCTGCTGGAGACCTGCTTCCGGCAGGTCGAGTACGCGGGCGTGCTCGCCGGCTCCGACAACCCGGAGGGCGCCCGGGCGCTGGTGGACTTCCTGCTCACGCACGACGTCCAGGCCGCCCTGCCCGAGTCGATGTACATGTACCCGGCCGACGCGGCCGTGGAGCTGCCCGCCGACTGGCAGAAGTTCGCGCCCCAGGCCGACGTGCCGTTCGAGGTAGACCCGGCCGACGTGAGCGAGCACCGCGACGAGTGGATCGAACGATGGACCGAGACCGTCGTGGGCTGAGCCGGAGCGGGGCCGCAGGCTCAGCCCACCACGGGCAGAGCCTGAGCCGGAGCGGAGCCGCAGGCTCAGCCCACCACGGGCGGAGCCTGAGCCTGACCGGGAGCAGGGGGCACGGGCTCCGGCCCGCGCCCCTCCTCTGGGGGGTCGCGGTCGCCGTCCCCCTCGGCTTCCTCGCGGTCTTCTTCGCGTGGCCGGTGGCGGCGCTCGTGGTGCGCGGGTTCGTGCCCGACGGCGCGCTCGACCTCACCGGGTTCGTCGAGGTGCTGACCCGCCCGCGCACGTGGCGGCTGGTGGGGCTCACCCTCACCCAGGCGGTGCTCGGCACGGCGTTCTCCGTGCTGCTCGGCCTGCCGCTCGCCTACCTCCTGTACCGGCGGTCGTTCCCCGGGCGCAGCCTGGCGCGCGGGCTGGTGACCGTGCCGTTCGTGCTGCCCGCCGTGGTGGTCGGTGTCGCGTTCCGCGCACTGTTCGCGCCGAGCGGCGTGCTCGGGTTCCTCGGGCTGGAGGAGTCGCTCGCCGGGATCGTCGTCGCGCTCGTCTTCTTCAACGTCTCCGTGGTGGTACGCACCGTGGGCGGGCTGTGGGAGCGGCTCGACCCCCGGGCCGAGGAGGCCGCGGCGTCGCTGGGCGCCGGTCCGGCCCGCGTGTTCCGCACCGTCACGCTGCCGTCGCTCGCGCCCGCGATCACCTCGGCGGCGTCGGTGGTGTTCCTGTTCTGTGCCACGGCGTTCGGGGTGGTGCTCGTGCTCGGCGGCGTGCGCTACGGCACCATCGAGACCGAGATCTGGACCTGCACCACGCAGTTCCTGGACCTGCGGTCGGCCTCCGTGCTGTCGGTCCTGCAGCTCGTGGTCATCTCCGCCGCCCTGGCCGTCTCCGCGCGCGCCCGCCGGCGGCGCGAGGCCGCGCTGCACCTGGTCTCGGCGCGACGTTCGGCACGCCCGCTGTCCTGGCGCTCGCCCGCCGACGTGGGCGCGGCGCTCGCAGGCGCTGCGATCGTCGTCGCGCTCATCGCGCTGCCGCTCGCCGGGCTGGTCGTCCGCTCGTTCCGCGAGCCGGACGGGACGTGGGGCCCGGGGAACTACCTGGCGCTCGGCACGACCGGCGAGCGGAACGCGCTCGTCGTCACCGTGTGGGAGGCCACCGCGACGTCGCTCCGGATCGCGCTGACCGCCACCCTGATCGCCCTGGTCGTGGGCGGCCTCGTGGCGCTCGTCGTGTCCCGGCGGCCCCGGTCCGTGGGCGCGCGCCGCGCCATCGGCACGCTCGACGGCCTGTTCATGCTGCCCCTGGGCGTCTCCGCCGTGACCGTCGGGTTCGGCTTCCTCATCACGATGGACCAGCCCGTGCTCGGCGTGGACCTGCGCACGTCCGGGCTGCTCGTGCCGGTGGCGCAGGCCGTCGTCGCCGTGCCGCTCGTCGTGCGCACCGTGCTCCCCGTGCTCCGGGCGATCGACCCCCGGCTGCGGGAGGTCGCCGCGGTGCTCGGCTCCGGCCCGGGTCGCGTGCTGCGCACCGTCGACCTGCCGATCGCCCTGCGGTCGGTCGGGCTGGCCACCGGGTTCGCCTTCGCGGTCTCCCTCGGGGAGTTCGGCGCGACGTCGTTCCTCGCGCGGCCCGACGGCGCCACCCTGCCGGTCGTGATCTACCGCCTCATCGGGCGGCCCGGGGCGGAGAACTACGGGATGGCGCTCGCGGCGTCCGTGGTGCTCGCCGCGCTGACCGCGACCGTCATGATGGTGGCGGAGCGACTGCGCGACGACCGCGCGGGAGGAGAGTTCTGATGGCGGGGCTGGAGATCCGGGACGTCTCGGTGCGGTACGGGACCGGTACGGCCGGCGTGACGGCGGTGGACGGCGTCTCGCTGACCGTTGCGCCCGGCGAGGTGCTGGCGCTGCTCGGGCCGAGCGGGTGCGGCAAGTCGTCCCTGCTGCGCGCCGTGGCGGGTCTGGAGCCGCTGGCGGCCGGGCAGGTGCTGTACGACGGCGCCGACGTCGGCCGCCTGCCCGTGCACCGGCGCCGGTTCGGGCTGATGTTCCAGGACGGCCAGCTCTTTCCGCACCGGGACGTGCGGCGCAACGTGGCCTACGGCCTGGAGACCCTGCCGCTCACCCGCCAGGAGCGGGACGCGCGGGTCGCAGAGCTGCTGGAGCTCGTGGGGCTCGCCGGGTACGAGCAGCGGGCGGTCCCCACGCTGTCCGGCGGGGAGCAGCAGCGGGTCGCCCTCGCGCGCGCCCTGGCGCCGCGGCCGCGCCTCCTGCTGCTCGACGAGCCGCTGTCCGCGCTCGACCGGCAGCTCCGGGAGCGGCTGGCCGGGGAGGTCCGGGCCGCGCTCGTCGAGACCGGGACCACCGCGGTGTTCGTGACGCACGACCACGCGGAGGCCTCCGCCGTGGCCGACCGGGTCGGGGTCATGGACCGGGGCCGCCTGCTCCAGGTGGCCGCGCCGGAGGAGCTGCGCACCGCGCCGGCGTCCGACCGCGTGGCGGAGTTCCTGGGGCTGCGGGCCTGACGGCGCCCAGCCGGGTCAGGCCGCGCCGGCCTGCTGGACCAGCAGCGCCACCTGGGTGCGGTTCTCCACGCCGAGCTTCACCAGCACGCTCGAGACGTGGGCCTTGACCGTCGGGACGCTCAGGTAGAGCCGCCGTCCGATCTCCGCGTTGGACGAGCCGCGGCCGATCTCGACGGCGACGTCGCGCTCCCGGCTCGTGAGCTTGTCGAGGGCGCTCCGGGCGTCCCGCGCCTCACCGCCCCCGGCGGCGACGGTCTCCATCAGGCGGCGGGCGATGTCCGGCGCGAGCACCGGCTCGCCGTCGGCCGCGGCGCGCACCGCCGCGGCGATCCGCGCGGGCGGCATGTCCTTGAGCAGGTAGCCGGCGGCCCCGGCACGCAGCGCGCCCACCACCTCGGTGTCGGTGTCGAAGGTGGTGAGCACGACGACCGCGGGCGGCGAGGGCCGGGCCCGCACCCGGCGCGTGGCCTCGATCCCGTCGACGCCGGGCATGCGCAGGTCCATCAGCACGACGTCGGCCGGGTGGGCGTCGAGCACCTCCGCCACGTCCCCGCCGTCGGCGGCCTCGCCGACCACGCGGATGCCCTCGGCGCCGTCGAGCATGAGGCGCAGGCCCGCACGGACCAGGGCGTCGTCGTCGACGATCACGAGGCGGGTCTCCATCAGGCCCACGGTATCCGCGCCTCCAGGGTAAAACCACCAGCTGAACGGCCTGCGTCGAGCGTGCCGCCCAGCAGCTCCACCCGTTCGCGCAGACCGACCAGGCCGGTCCCGGGTGCGGCGCCGGGCGCGCGCTCGGGGCCGTCGTCGGCCACGACGACCCGGACCTCGTCCGCGTGCGTGATCACCGCTACCCGGACGGCCGCGCCCGGCGCGTGCCGGCGGGCGTTGGTCAGGCCCTCCTGGACCACGCGGTAGGCGGCGATGGCGACCGCGGGCGACGGTTCGATGTCTTCCGGCCCCTCACCCGGCCCGGCGGGTGCGCGCTCGTCGGTCCGGTCGAGCGTCACGGTGGCGCCCACGGAGCGGGCCGCGTCCACGAGCCCCGGGATGTCGCGGAGCGTGGGCGGCGGGGCGAGCCGGTCCGACCCGCCGCGCAGGAGCCGGACGAGCTGCCGCAGGTCCTCCAGCGCCTCGGCGGCGCCGGTGCGCACCCGCCCGGCCGCCCCGGCGAGCTGCTCCGGGGGCGCGTCCGGGCGGTACTCGACGGCGCCCGCCGTGGCGGCCAGCAGGGACAGCCGGTGCCCGAGGGCGTCGTGCATCTCGGCGGCGATCCGGTTGCGCTCCCCGGAGCGGGCGGTCTCCAGCGCCTGCTCGCGGTCGGCCTCGGCGCGGCGGGCGCGGGCCCGCAGGTCGGCGAGGAGCTGCGCGCGCGCCTGGAGGTAGGCGCCCCAGCCGAGCAGCGCGGCATGGACGGCGACGTCGCACAGGAGCCACCAGCCCAGGGGGAACGCCGGCGGGCGCCACAGCCCCTGCAATGCGTGCGCGGCCGTGCTCGCCGCGGCCACCAGGACCGCCGTGCGCAGGGGCGACCACCGGGCGATCTGCAGCACGCCCGACGTCGCCGCCGGCGTCGCGCCCGGCGAGAGCACCGCCAGCGCGGCCAGCGTGAGCGCGACCGGGACCGACCGGCGAGCCCACATCAGCGGCAGCAGGGCCAGGGAGACGACCGCGACGGCCAGGTCCAGGAGCTCCAGGGGCTGTGCCTCGGGCCCGCTCGGCCGGCGGGACAGCACCGTCGCGAGGGTCAGGGTCCCGAGCAGCAGCATGGCCACCACGACCGTCCGCCGCGGCGGGCGCCCGGTCCCGGTGCGCGCAGCCTCGGTGCGCGCGCCTCCGGGCTCGCGGTCCTGCGGTTCGCCTGTCATGCCGGTGACACTACGCACGGCGCGCGGCGTCGGACACCGACCAAGGTCGGGGGTGGCGCTACCGAAGGGTGACCCGGCTCGGTACCCCGGACGGATGTCGCGACGGCGTCGGCCCAGAAGGCTGTGACCAGGCGCGACGGACGCGCCACGGAGTGAGGAGACGTCATGGCCGAGAACCTGGTGACCCGCAGCCCCTGGCCCGCCTGGGCGGTGCCGTTCGCCGCCGCGGCGGCCGCCGTCCTGGTGTGGCTGATCGGTACGGCGCTCGGCGTCGACCCCGAGGCCCGCGCCGGGGCGAGCGTCCAGCCCGTCACGGTTGTCGCCGCCCTGGCCGCCGCGCTGGTGGCCGGGTTCGCCGGCTGGGGCGCGCGGGCCGTCGTCGGACGCCTCGCGAAGGGCGGCGGCGAGATCGCGTGGCTCGTGCTCTGCGGCGTGGCCCTGCTGGTGTCGCTCCTGGGCGCGGCCTCGGGCACGACGCCGGCGTCGGTGGCGCTGCTGGTGACCGAGCACCTGGTGGTGGGCGCCGTCATCGCGCTGGGCCTGCGCCGGGCCTAGTGGTCGTCCTCGAGGTCGAGGACGGACGGGTGCCGGGCTCCCCACTCGGCGAGGGGCCGCAGCGCGGCGACGAGCTCGGCCCCCGCCGGGGTGGGCGTGTACAGGATCTGCACCGGCATGGTCGGCACCACCTCGCGCGTGATGAACCCCTGCCGTTCGAGCTCCCGCAGCCGCTGGGTCAGGACCCGGTCCGAGATGCCGCGCACGTAGCGGCGGTACTCGACGAAACGTCGGGCGCCCGCGACCCCGGCGTAGAGGATCGCCCCCGACCAGCGCCGGCCCGCGCGTTCCAGGGTGCGCTGGAAGAGGTCGCACTCGTCCTCGGACACTCTCCGGTCGGTGGTCGTCTCAGAAGTCACTTACCAATGGTTAGTCGCTAACCCGGCCCTTGGCAAGGCCGGCCGGGTACCGGACGATGCGGGAGGCATCCGGACAGATGCCCTGGTCGCGCCGGGCACCACCCGGCCGTCGTCCCTCGGAGGACCCGTGTTCGTCGCTTCTGTCATCGTCTCGTCGCTCCTGATCCTGGCCACCGCGTTCAGCGGGTACGGCAAGCTGACGGGCAACCCGCAGGTCGTCGAGCCGCTCACCACCAAGCTCGGGGTGCCCCGCCGCCTCATCCCGGTGCTCGGCTCCCTGCTCGTCGCCGGGGCGCTCGGCACGCTCGCCGGGATCTGGTGGGCGCCGATCGGCATCGCCGCCACCGGGTGCTTCGTCCTGTACTTCCTGGGCGCCGTCGTCACGCACGTCCGCGCCAAGGACTGGGCGGGCGTGGGCCCGACGGGTGCCCTGATGGTGCTGTCCGCGGCGGCCCTGGTGCTGCGGCTGCTCTCGCTCTGAGCCTGGGGTCCCGGCGCGGGGGCGGCTACCGTGCCCTCATGCCCTTCCACGAGACGCCCGCCCGGCCCGACACCGACGCACTGATCGAGGACCTGCGGACCCTGGTCGAGTGCGAGTCGCCGTCGGAGGACCCGGCCGCGCTGGCGCGGTCCGCCGACCTGGTGGCCCGGCTCGGCACGGCCCACCTCGGCGTCCCGCCCGAACGGCTCGGCGTCCACCTGCGGTGGCGGCTCGGCGGACCCACGCGCGTGCTGGTGCTCGCGCACCACGACACGGTGTGGCCGCTGGGCTCGCTGCGGACGCACCCGTTCGGCGTCGCGGACGGCGTGCTGCGCGGCCCCGGCTGCTTCGACATGAAGACCGGCCTGGCCATGGCGCTGCACGTGCTGGCGTCCCTGGAGGACCGCACCGGCGTCACGCTGCTGGTGACGGGTGACGAGGAGCTCGGCTCGCCGTCGTCCCAGGCCCTGATCGAGGACGAGGCGCGCGGGGCGGCGGCCGCGCTCGTGCTGGAGGCCTCCGCCGACGGTGGCGCGCTCAAGCTGGAGCGCAAGGGAACCTCGATCTACCGCGTGGTGGTCAAGGGCCGCGCCGCGCACGCGGGCCTGGAGCCCGAGAAGGGCGTGAACGCCGCGGTCGAGCTGGCGCACCAGGTGCTCGCGATCGCGGCCCTGGGCGACCCGGCGCTCGGCACGACGGTGGTGCCGACCGTCGTCGCCGGGGGCACCACGCGCAACACCGTCCCGGCCGAGGCATCGGTCGCGGTGGACGTCCGCGCCCGGTCGGTCGCCGAGCAGGAGCGGGTCGACGCCGCCCTGCGGGCGCTGGCGCCCGTGCTGCCCGGCGCCGCGCTGGAGATCGAGGGCGGGATCAACCGGCCGCCGCTCGAGCGGGCGCTGTCCGCGGACCTGTTCGCCCGGGCCTCCCGGCTGGCCGAGGAGTCCGGGCTGCCCGCGCTCACCGGCGTGGCCGTGGGCGGGGCGTCCGACGGCAACTTCACCGCGGGCGTGGGCACGCCCACCCTCGACGGGCTCGGCGCGGTGGGCGGCGGCGCGCACGCCGACGACGAGCACGTGCTCGTGGACCGGATCGCCGACCGCACGGCGCTGCTGCGCGCGCTCGTCGTGGACCTGGTCGCGGACGCGGGATCCGACCCGGGATCCGACCCGGGATCCGATGCGGGCGCCGACGCGGGCGCCGACGCGGCGGCGGGCCGATGACCGGCCGGTCCGGCGGGGCCGATCCGGGCGCGACCGACCCGGTGGGCACCGACCCGGTGGTGGCGGACGCCGTCCGCGCGTCCGACGTCGCCGCGCGCGCCGCAGGCGTCGAGATCCGGATGGTCGACGACATGGCGGGGCACACCGCCGCCGAGCGGCTGTGGACGGAAGTCTGGGGCAGCTCGCCCGTCCCCGCCGAGCTGCTCCGGGTGCTGGCGAAGACGACCAACTACGTGGCCGCCGCGTACGTGGGCGACCGGATGGTCGGCGCGTGCGTCGGGTTCTTCCATGCGCCCGAGGAGCGTGCCCTGCACAGTCACGTCGCCGGTGTGTCCGCCGGCTCCGTGGGCCGCGGGATCGGGTTCGCGCTCAAGCTGCACCAGCGGGCCTGGGTGCTCCAGCAGGGCGCGGACGCGATCACCTGGACGTACGACCCGCTCGTCGCGCGGAACGCGCACCTCAACCTCGTGAAGCTCGCGGCGCGAGCGGTCGAGTACCTGCCGGGCTTCTACGGGGCCATGCCCGACGCGATCAACCGGGGCGACGAGTCCGACCGGATCCTGGTGCGCTGGGACCTCCGCGATCCGCGGGTGGCCGCGGCCTGCTCCGGCGACGGCCCGTCGCCCGGGGCGGCGGGGCCCGCCGGGGCGGCCGGGCCAGGCGGGGCGGCCGCCCCGGGCGGGCTGGTCACGGTGCCCGTGCCGGCCGACATCGAGACGCTGCGCACCACCGACCCCGCCGCTGCCCGCCGGTGGCGCGTGGCGGTCCGCGAGGGCCTGCTGCCGGCACTGTCCGGCGGCGGGTCGGTCGTCGGGTTCGGGCCTGGCGGCTACCTGGTGCACGTCCCGGCCGACCTGCAGGCCGACCCGCCCACCGTGACCGACCCGCCGACCGGCCCGCCCGCCGACCCGTCCACTGACAAGGGGACCGCATGACGACCGACGACCTCACCGTCCGGAGCATCGAGCTGCGGCGCGTCCGGCTCCCGCTCGTGGCACCGTTCCGCACGTCGTTCAGCACGCAGACCGAGCGTGACCTGCTCCTGCTGCGCGTCGAGACCGACGCCGGCGAGGGCTGGGGCGAGTGTGTGGCGGGCGACGACCCGCTGTACTCCTCCGAGTACGTGGACGCGTGCGCCGACGTGCTGCGCCGGTTCCTGATCCCGGCGCTCGGCGCGTACCGGGACGGCGCGGGGATCCGCTCCGCCGTCGACGTCGGCCAGGCGCTCGCGCCGGTCAAGGGGCACCGCATGGCCAAGGCCGCGCTCGAGATGGCGGTGCTCGACGCCGAGCTGCGCGCCGCCGGCCGGCCGCTGTCCCGGGAGCTGGGCAGTGTCGTGGACCGGGTGCCGAGCGGGGTGTCGGTCGGGATCCAGGACTCGATCCCGCAGCTCCTCGACGTCGTCGACGGCTACCTCGCCGAGGGGTACGTGCGGATCAAGCTGAAGATCGAGCCCGGCTGGGACGTCGAGCCCGTCCGGGCCGTCCGCGAGCGGTTCGGCGACGACGTGCCGCTCCAGGTCGACGCCAACACGGCGTACACGCTGCGCGACGCGCGGCATCTGGCGCGGCTCGACCCGTTCGACCTGCTGCTCATCGAGCAGCCGCTGGAGGAGGAGGACGTGCTCGGGCACGCCGAGCTGGCGCGGCGCATCCGCACGCCGGTCTGCCTCGACGAGTCGATCGTCTCCGCGCAGACGGCAGCCGCGGCCATCACGCTGGGTGCCTGCTCGATCATCAACATCAAGCCCGGCCGGGTAGGCGGGTACCTCGAGGCGCGGCGCATCCACGACCTCGCGGTGGCGCACGGCGTGGCCGTCTGGTGCGGCGGCATGCTGGAGACCGGCATCGGACGGGCCGCCAACGCGGCGCTCGCGGCCCTGCCCGGCTTCACGCTGCCGGGCGACATCTCGGCGTCGGGCCGGTTCTACGCCCGTGACATCACGGAGCCGTTCGTGCTGGACGACGGCCACATCGCCGTTCCCACGGGGCCCGGCCTCGGGGTGACCCCGGTGCCGGACGTGCTCGACGAGGTGACCACCGGCGTCGAGCGGATCGCGTTCGGCCGGGCGCCACGCGCCTGACGCCTCGGCCCTGACGCCTCAGCCCTGACGCGGCGGCCCGAAGCCCGTCGCGCCCCACGGGGACACCGGCGGGTGCGGCAGCCGCGCGACGAACGCGGCCCGCGCCTGCTGCATGACCCAGACGAGGTACTGGCGCTGCTGCTCCAGGCCGTGCGGGTCCAGGTCGCGCTGGGCGCCGGCCCGCTGGTGCAGCAGCGCGAGCTCGGTCGCGGCCTGCTGGTAGTCGGTCATGGCCCGCTCGGCCGGGCGGCCGCCCGCCGACCGGGCCCAGCGCCGGGCGGCGCGGCGGCCCGGCAGGCTCGACAGCATGCGCAGGTCGTCGGGCGTGATGATGCCGACCGGCCCGTACAGCGGCAGGTAGTGCTCGATGAGCTGGACGATCCGACGCCGGTCCCGGGCCAGGATCACGATCAGCACGATCAGCACCGCGAACCCCACGAGGTACGCCCCCGCGAGGCCGACCAGGCCGAACTTCGTGGAGCCGTTCCACAGGCTGTGGAGGGCGATCGCGCCGAGCAGCCCGTACAGCGGCGCCGTGCGGCGCAGCCGGCCCGGCCCGGCCAGGGCCGCGACCGCGACGCCGATCCCCGTCATCGCCGTGCACAGCGGGTGCAGCAGCGGCGAGACGACGGCCCGCAGCACGAACACGTAGCCGAGCTGGTCGGAGTCGAGGGCGTCGATGAAGTACTGGACGTTCTCCGTCGCGGCGAAGCCGAGCCCCACCATCGCGGCGTAGATGACGCCGTCGGTGGCGCCGTTCAGCTCCTGCCGCCGCCACCACAGCATGCCGAACAGGACGGCGCCCTTGAGCAGCTCCTCGACCACGGGCGCGCCGAACGTCGCGACGAGGTACCAGCCCTCCTCCTCGCCGGTGAGCTCGGTCTCGGTGAGCAGCGAGAGCCCGAGCGTGTTCAGGATGCTCGCGAACAGCGCCGCCACACCCGCGCCCCACAGGAACGCGAAGATCAGGGCGTTCGGCGGCTCGGGCTCCAGGCGGTCCAGGGCGAGCACCAGCGGCAGCCACACCGCGACGGGCAGCAGCGCGAGCAGCAGCCCAACGACGAACGACGCGCCGCCCGTGACCGCGTCGAACGCGAGCACGAACAGCAGGCAGACCGAGGCGAAGACGATCCCGACGATCACTCCGACAGGGGCACGCCCGGGGGCGCGACCCTGGAGGATCGCACTGGGATCGATGGCCATGCCATGGGACCCTACCGACTCGGTCCCCGTCGCGGCGGGCGAACGGCCGCCCCGCGCACGACTACGCTGGCGCACGTGCCCCCACGTGTCGCGCTCGAGCTCGCTGTCCAGGACCCGGCCGGGGCGGTGATCGCTGCCGACGTCGGTGCCCGGCGCGTCGAGCTCTGCTCCGCGCTCGGTGCCACCGGGGGCATCACGCCCAGCGCCGCGCTCATCGAGGCGGTGATCGACGCCGCGGCGGTGGTCCCGTCGTCCGACAGCGCGCCGATCCTGGAGGTGCACGTCCTGGTCCGGCCCCGGCCCGGCGGGTTCGTCTACTCGGCCGCCGAGCACGACCTGATGCTCCGCGAGGTCGTCCTGTCGGTCGACGCCGGCGCCGACGGAGTGGTGCTGGGGGCGCTGACGCCGTCGGGCACCGTGGACGTGGCGCGGATGCGCGCCCTGGTGGCCGCCGCCGACGACGCCGAGGTGACGTTCCACCGCGCCATCGACGTGGTCGCGGACCCGGTCGCGGCCCTCGACACGCTGTCCGAGCTGGGCGTCGCGCGCGTCCTGACCTCCGGCGGCGCGGCCCGTGCGGCCGACGGCCTGGACCGCCTCGCCGCCCTGGTCGAGCGCAGCGCCGAGCTCGGCATCGAGATCATGGCCGGGGGCGGCGTCACCGCGGCGGACGTCCCGGCCCTGCTCGGCGTGGGCGTGGACGCCGTCCACCTGTCCGCCAAGCGGACCGTGACCGACGCCGGCGGTCCCGGCGGCGGGGGCGACGCCGGCTACGAGGTGACGGATCAGACACTGGCCGAGGCTGCGGCCAGGGCTCTCCGCACTACGGTTGAGTCATGACCTCAGTGCCGGCCCGTGTGCCTGTCGACGCCACCACCACCAACGCCTGGGGCTCGCTCACCGAGCTCTCCAAGAACCTCCGGCCCGACCTGCGCGGCTGGTTCGCGACGGACCCGGCCCGCGCCGGGCGCCTGAGCCACCAGGCCGCCGACCTGTACGTCGACCTGTCGAAGAACCTGGTCACGGACGACGTGCTCGCCGCCCTCCTGGCCCTCGCGGAGGAGGTGGGCCTCGCGGAGCACCGTGACGCGATGTTCTCCGGGCAGCACATCAACGTCACCGAGGACCGCGCCGTGCTGCACACCGCGCTGCGCCGCCCGTCCGACGAGCCCCTGACCGTGGACGGCCAGGACGTCACCGCCGACGTGGCCGACGAGCTCGGCAAGGTCTACGCGTTCGCCGAGAAGGTGCGCTCCGGGGAGTGGACCGGCGTCACCGGCGAGGCCGTGCGGACCATCGTGAACATCGGCATCGGCGGCTCCGACCTCGGCCCCGTCATGGCGTACGAGGCCCTGGAGCCCTACGTCCAGGACGGCCTGGAGGTCCGGTTCGTCTCGAACATCGACCCCACCGACGTCGCGCAGAAGACCGCCGACCTGGACCCGACGACCACGCTGTTCATCGTCGCCTCCAAGACCTTCGGCACGCTGGAGACCCTGACCAACGCGCGGCTCGCACGCGACTGGCTGTGGCGCTCGCTCGTTGCCGCGGGGGCCATCGAGGACTCCGAGGACGGCCGCGCCGACGCCGTCGCGAAGCACTTCGTCGCGGTCTCCACCGCGCTGGACAAGGTCGAGGCGTTCGGCATCGACCCCGCGAACGCATTCGGCTTCTGGGACTGGGTGGGCGGCCGCTACTCCGTGGACTCGGCCATCGGCACCTCGCTCGCCGTGGCGATCGGGCCCGACGCGTTCGCCGAGTTCCTCGGCGGCTTCCACGCCATGGACGAGCACTTCCGCACCACGCCGTTCGAGCGCAACGTGCCCGCCCTGATGGGTCTGCTCAACGTCTGGTACGTGAACTTCCGCGACGCGCACACCCACGCCGTCCTGCCGTACGCGCAGCAGCTCCACCGGTTCCCGGCATACCTGCAGCAGCTCACCATGGAGTCCAACGGCAAGTCCGTGCGCTGGGACGGCACGCCGGTGACCACCGAGACCGGCGAGGTCTTCTGGGGCGAGCCGGGGACCAACGGCCAGCACGCGTTCTACCAGCTCATCCACCAGGGCACGCGGCTCATCCCGGCCGACTTCATCGCCGTGGCCAACCCCGCCTACCCGCTGGCCGACGCCGTGGGCGACGGCGGCGCCGTCGCGGCCGGGGCCGACGTGCACGGCCTGTTCCTCGCGAACTTCTTCGCGCAGACCAAGGCGCTCGCGTTCGGCAAGACGGCGGACGAGGTGCGGGCCGAGGGCGTCGCGGAGGACCTGGTCTCGGCCAAGGTGTTCAGCGGCAACCGGCCCACGACGTCGATCCTGGCGCCCGCGCTGACCCCGTCCGTGCTGGGGCAGCTCGTCGCCCTCTACGAGCACATCACCTTCGTGCAGGGCGTCGTGTGGGGCATCGACTCGTTCGACCAGTGGGGCGTCGAGCTCGGCAAGAAGCTCGCCCTGGAGATCGCCCCGGCGGTCGCCGGCGACGAGGCCGCGCTCGCGGCGCAGGACCCGTCGACGGCGGCGCTCATCACGAAGTACCGCGAGCTGCGCGGCTGACGACGCCGGCCTGAGGCCCGGGGAGACGTGATCGTCCCCCCGGGCCTTCCGCGCAGGGTGAGAGGATTCTCATCCGGATCAGGGCGCTTCTGCCCCGCCCGGCTGCGAGGATGACGTGATGACCACGCACCTCGATCTGCTGACCGGCGAGTCCGCCGCGGGGCTCCTCGACGCCGCCGTGGCGACCGCGGGCGGGGAGCTGGTCGACTGGCGGGTGCGGCAGGTGGACCACCGCCCCGGCTCGACGACGACGGTGGCGTACCGCGCGACGGTGCGCTGGAACGGCGTCGAGCGCTCCGAGACGCTCGGCGCGAGCGTGGGCCGGGCCCGCGACGGGCGCAAGCCGGGCGTGGTCACGCTGTCCGACGGCGACGCGACCGTCGCCGTCTGGCGGTTCCCCGGCGACCCGGCGCTGCCCGCCCTGCCGCGCGCGTTCGATCCCGCCGCCGTCGAGGAGCTCCTGGCGGGGCTCGGCGTGGGTCCGCGAGAACGCGCGCACCCCGAGCTCAAGGTGCGCGCCTACCGGCCCACCCGGCGGGCCGTGCTGGAGGCCACGGCGGCGGCATCCCACGTGTTCCTCAAGGTGCTGCGCCCGCGCAAGGTCGCGGACCTGCACCAGCGGCACGCGCTGCTGTCGCGGGCCGGGCTGCCCGTCCCGCGCCCGCTCGGCTGGTCCGACGACGGCCTGCTGGTGCTGTCCCCGCTGCACGGCACCGAGATGCGCACCGCCGTCCGCGACGGGGGCCGCATCCCGTCCCCGTCCGCGATCCTGGACCTGCTCGACCGGCTGCCCGCCGAGGTCCGCGACCTGCCGCGGCGCCCGGCCTGGAGCGAGTCGGCGCAGCACTACGCGGGCGTGATCGGGGCGGCGCTGCCCGCCGAGGCCGGCCGTGCGAACGACCTGGCCGGCGCGGTCGCCGAACGCCTCGCGGAGCGCGGCGCGGGTGCCGACCCGACGCACGGCGACCTGTACGAGGCGCAGATCATGCTCACCGACGGGCACGTCACCGGCCTGCTCGACGTCGACTCCGCCGGGCCGGGCCACCGCGCCGACGACCTGGCCTGCCTGGTGGCGCACATCGACGTGCTGTCGCTCGTGGGCGGGTCGGACCCCACCCACGTGGCCCGCGCGTCCCGGATGCGCCGGCTCGCGGCCGACTACGCGGCGGGGTTCGTGACGGCGCCCGGCACCCGGGGCGCGGACCGCAGCGACCTCGCCGCGCGCGTCGCGGGCGTGCTGCTCTCCCTGGCCACCGGCCCGCACCGGGTCCAGGAGCGGCACTGGCAGGAGGCGACGTCGCGCCGCCTGGACGTCGTGGCGGCCTGGCTCGACGGATCGCGCCTCACGACCGCGGGCGTGGGCGGCGCATGAGCCTGCGCCGGCCGTCGGTCCGGGCCAAGGTCGTGACCGTGGTCGTGGCGGTGACCGCCATCGGGCTCCTCGGGGCCGGCCTGCTGACCCACGCCATCCAGTCCCAGCAGATCATGGACGACATCTCCGAGGACTTCGACCAGGAGATCGGCGAGCTGCAGCGCCTCGCGGCCGACGGCGTGGACCCGGAGACGGGCGAGGACTTCCACGGCGCGGGGCGGCTGATGAGCGTGGCCATGGAGCGCAACGTCCCGGGCACCAACGAGATGTTCGTGAGCTACCTGGACGGCGCGCACCAGCAGTCCAACCCGCCCGCGGCGAGCCGGGTGGTCGTGGAGAGCGAGCTGGTCCAGGACGTCGTGGACGGGCTGACGCCGCGGTCGTCCACCACGGTCCAGCGCGAGATCGAGACCGAGATCGGCCGCGTCTGGTTCGTCGTCGTGCCGGTGACCGTGCCGGACCGGCAGGAGGTGGGTGCCTACGTCATGGCGTCCGCGCTGGACCAGTCGCTCGAGGCCGAGACCGCCGTGATGCGCACCTACGCGATCGTCTGCAGTGTCGCGCTGGTGCTGCTGGGCCTGTTCGCCTGGCTCGTGGTCAGCCGCCTGCTGCGCCCCCTGCGCCAGCTCAGCGCCACCGCGACCCGGGTGACCGAGACCGACCTGTCCCAGCGCGTGCCCGTCGCGACCGACGACGACCTCGGCGAGCTGGCCGGCGCCTTCAACACCATGCTCGACCGCCTGTCCACGGCCATCGAGACACAGCGCCAGTTCCTGGACGACGCGGGGCACGAGCTCCGGACGCCGCTCACGGTGCTGCGCGGGCACCTGGAGGTGCTGGACCCGGACGACCCGGCGGACGTGCGCGAGACCCGGGACCTGCTGCTGGACGAGACCTCCCGGATGGGGCAGATCGTCGAGGAGCTGGTGCTGCTCGCCAAGGCGGAACGGTCCGACTTCGTGGCCCCGGCCCCGGTGGACCTGGGCCGGTTCACGGACGACGTGCACGACAAGGCGCGTGCGCTGGGCGACCGCCGCTGGGTGGTGGACGCGCGCGCCGACGTCGAGGTGTCCGCCGACGCGCACCGGCTCACCCAGGCGGTGCTCCAGCTCGCGGACAACGCGGTCAAGTTCACCGGCGCCGACGACGAGGTGGGGATCGGCACGCAGGTGCTCGACGGCGCCGCCGGCCGCGTCGTCCGGCTCTGGGTACGGGACACCGGGCCGGGCGTGCCGCCGGAGGAGGCGGACCGCATCTTCGACCGGTTCGCGCGGGGGAGCGCCGCGGGCGGTGTCCCGGGCTCCGGCCTGGGCCTCGCGATCGTGCGGGCCATCGCACAGGGGCACGGCGGGGACGTGGTCGTGGAACGGTCCGACCCGTCGACGAGCTCAGGACGGCACGGGGGCGGCGCGCGGTTCGTGATGACCTGGCCCGTGGCCGGCCCCGGGCAGGGCGAGCGACCGGCGGCACGCGGCGCGACGGAGGAGGAGGCGGCGTGAACCAGATCCTGATCGCGGAGGACGAGGAGCGCATCGCGCAGTTCGTGCGCAAGGGCCTCAAGGCGCACGGGTTCCAGCCCACGGTGGTGTCCGACGGCGCCTCGGCGCTCGGCCACGCCATGTCGGGCGGCTACGACCTGATGGTGCTGGACATCGGGCTGCCCGTGCTGGACGGGTTCACGGTGCTCCAGCGGCTGCGCGACGTCGGCTCCACGCTGCCCGTGGTCATCCTCACCGCGCGCGACTCGCTGTCGGACCGGGTGGCGGGCCTGGAGGGCGGGGCGGACGACTACATGTCCAAGCCGTTCGGGTTCGACGAGCTGCTCGCGCGGATCCGGCTGCGGCTGCGCAAGGCGGCGTCCGAGGCCGCGCCGTCGGACCGGCTGGAGCACGGCGGCGTCGGGCTGGACCTGCGCACGCGCACCGCGACCGTCGCGGGCCGGGACGTGGAGCTGTCCGCGCGGGAGTTCGCGCTCGCCGAGGTGTTCCTCCAGCACCCGGGGCAGGTCATGTCGCGCGAGCAGCTCCTGTCGCGCGTGTGGGGGTACGACTTCGACCCCGGGTCCAACGTGGTGGACGTGTACGTGCGGTACCTGCGCAGAAAGCTGGGCGCGGACCGGATCGAGACCGTCCGGGGCGCGGGCTACCGGTTCCGCGGCTGAGGCACCACATGAGAGCTGTCTCATCCGCGTCTCCTCGTGGCCTCATCCTGGCTCGGCAGACTCGTCGTCAGCAGGCACCCGACGGGGGTGCCGGGAGACCCGGGAGGTCGGTCGCATGAACCCCTCGACCATGAAGAAGCGCTGGGCCGTCGTCGGGACGGCCGCCGTGATCGGCATCGCGGGCGCGAGCACGGCCGCCGCGCTCAACGACCCCGCACCGCGGGCCGAGTCGACCGCCGCCGTCGCGCTGTCCGGTGGGACCGACCCCGCCGGCGGGACGACCGCCGCGCCCGCCGACGACTCGCCGGAGTCCGCGGACTCGCCCAACGAGTCGGCGCGGGACACCCCGGGCTCCGCGCAGTCGGCGGACTCGCCGGGTGACGCGAACTACGACCCGTCGCCGGAGTCGGCGGACTCGCCGAACGAGTCGGCCCACGACACGGCGGGGTCCGCGCAGTCGGCGGACTCGCCGAACGACGCGAACTACCAGTCCCCGGCCGACGACACCCCGAACGACAGCACGCCGGACGACGCGGACGACTGATCCACATCCGTCGCGTGCCGGAACCTCAGGTCGCCCTCGTGACCTGAGGTTCCGACATGTCGGCAGATGTACGGAAGTAGTAACCCGACCCGCCTACACTGCGCGCGTGACCCGTACCCACCGTCGACCGCGGATCGCGATCTGCGGCATGGCGATCGAGTCCAGCACGTTCTCCCCGCACCGCTCGGGCTGGGAGGCGTTCACCCTGCTGCGTGGCAACGAGCTGGTCCGGCGGTACCCGTTCCTGCGGGACGGAACGGCCCTGCGCCGGGAGGCCGAGTGGGTGGGCATCCTGCGGGCCGGGGCGCTGCCCGGCGGCGCGGTCCCGGCGGACGTCTACGAGACGGTCCGCACCGAGATCGGTCTGGCGCTGGAGGCGCAGGGCCCGTTCGACGGGGTGCTGCTGGAGATCCACGGGGCCATGGCGGTGCTCGGCTACACCGACGCGGAGGCCGACCTCGCGCGGGCGGTCCGCGCCGCCGTCGGGTTGGACTGCCTGGTCTCCGCGTCCATGGACCTGCACGGCAACGTGTCCCGGGACCTGGCCGCGACCGTCGACCTCATCGCCTGCCACCGCACGGCCCCGCACGAGGACGAGGACGAGGCGCGCGAGCGCGCGGCCACGGACCTGCTGCGGCGCGTCGACGGCGGGGGCCGGCCGCGCAAGGCCTGGGTGCAGGTGCCGGTGCTGCTGCCGGGCGAGCGGACGAGCACCCGGCAGGAGCCGGCGAAGGGCCTCTACGAGGACGTCGCGCGGGTCGGGGCGCTGGCCGGGGTGCTCGACGCCTCGGTCTGGGTCGGCTACGCGTGGGCGGACGAGCCGCGCTGCCGGGCCGCCGTGGTGGTCATGGGCGACGACGACGCCGTCATCTCCCGGGAGGCCGAACGCCTGGCCCGCCGGTACTGGGACGCCCGCGCGGAGTTCGGTCTCGTCGCCCCCGCCGGGTCGTACGAGGAGTGCCTGCGCGCGGTGCTGGCGAGCGACGCGCGGCCGTTCGTCCTGTCGGACACCGGCGACAACCCCCTGGCCGGCGGCGCGGGCGACGTGACCTGGACCCTCGCGCGGCTCCTGGCGGAGCCCGTCTTCGCGACCCCGCCCGCCGACGGCGGCCGCACCGCGATCTACGCCGCCCTGCCCGACGCCGACGCCGCCCGTGCGGTGGCGGCCGCCGGGGTGGGCGCCACCGTCGAGGTGGAGGCCGGCGCCCGCGTCGACGACGGCCCGCACGGACCGGTCACGCTGCGGGGCGTCGTCGAGCACGTGCGTCCGGACGACCCCCTCGCGGGCATCGTGTGCGTCGTCGCGGTGGGCGGCCTGCGGGTGGTCCTGACCGAGCGTCGCCGGGCGTACCACCTGGAGTCGGACTTCACCGCGATCGGCCTGGACCCGCGGGGCACCGACGTCGTGGTGGTGAAGATCGGCAACCTCGAGACCGAGCTCTACGAGATGGCCGAGGACTGGATGCTCGTGCTCACGCCAGGCGGCGTGGACCAGGACCCGCGACGGCTGCGCCACACCGGCCTGGGCGGGCCGGTGTGGCCGTTCGACGACGACGCCGCCTTCGGTGACGGCCCGGACCTCACCGCCGAGCTGCTCTGACCGGGCGCCGTCGTCCGACGTCAGGTCAGAGCGGGCCCTGGAAGTTGGCGCAGCCGCCCGCCGGGACGAACCCGAGCGCGATGTTGATCGCGAGCATGTGCGGGTTCTCCTCGTTGTTCCAGGTGTAGATCCGCTCCGCCTGGGGGCGCAGGCGGGCGTGCTCGCGCAGGTTCACCGCCTTGACGAGCATCCCCAGCCGGTGCCCGCGGTGCGACCTGAGCACCACCGTCGCCTGCTGGTTCGTGTGCTCGGGCTGGAGGTCGTTCCACTGGAGCATGGTCATCGCGACCAGCTCGCCGGTGGCCACGTGCTCGGCAGCCGTCACCACGTACTGGTCGCCCTTGGCGGCCATCGCCGCCTCCTCGGTGCGGATGCGCTCCACGTCCCAGACGTCCGACTCGACGTCCAGGCCGCCGCGCGGCTCGTCGTCGGACAGCGCCTGCTCCAGCGCCGCGTACTGCTCGATCCACTCCCCCGGCAGGGGCGACGTCCAGGTGTGGACCCGGTACGCGTCACCCGCCACGGCACGGGACTCGGCCTCGAAGCGGGACACCGCCTCCGGCAGCACCGGCAGGTCGATCCGGGAGCGGCGCTCGACGAGCTGGAGCGGCAGGCCCAGCTTCCGCGCGAGCAGGACGCCCGGCAGGTCCGCGGCGACCTCGCCGCTGCCCGACGCCGGGGTCAGCGTCTCGCCCGCCGGCTTGTCCGGGCCGAAGTCGACGTACGTCATGAACGACGTCCGGCCCTCCGCCCGCGCCGTGTCGCGCGACCACTGCGCGAGCGCCGTCGCGATGCCCTGCCGCCGGTGCTCCGGATGCACCACGATGCCGCCGATCGCCAGCTCGGGATTGGCGCGGACCTGCAGGAACAGCGTCGCCTCGCCCACCACCTTCGGGCCGGCGGGGGTGTCCACCACCGCGATCCGGCGCAGCTTGCGCACATAGCTCTGGTTGTTCATCCCGACCAGGATCCCGATCGGCGTCGGGGCCGCGTCCGCGTTGCCGAGGTCGACGACCGCGGCCGCCGCGTGCAGCTCCGCGATGCCGCGGTACGCCCAGGCGTCGGCCTCGTCGAGCGAGGTGGCGTGCGGAGGGTCCATGAGCCGCCACGCCGACGTCGCCGGGGCGGGTGCTGCAGAGGATGTGGTCATGGACCCAGGGTGCTCCGAGAGGTCAGCGGGCGCACGGCTTTATTCGGCCCGCTGCCGCTAGCGTGAGCGGGGCTACGACCCCGAGGCCTGGCACGACGGCGCGCACCACGCGCTGGCCCGCGAGGCCGCGAGCCGCGCGATCGTGCTGCTCAAGAACGACGGCGGCCTGCTGCCGCTGGCCCCGCGCACGCGCCTCGCCGTGATCGGCGAGCTCGCGCGGACGCCGCGGTTCCAGGGCGCGGGCTCCTCCCAGATCGTCCCGACCCAGGTCGACGACGCGCTCACGGCGATCCGCGACTCGGCGACCGACGTCGTCTTCGCGCCGGGGTACGGGATGGGCCCGGGGTCGGCCGGCGGGGCGTCCACGGACGGGGCGCTCGCCGACGAGGCCGTCGCGGCGGCCCGGGACGCCGGGGTGGTGCTGTTCTTCGCAGGCCTGCCGCAGTCGGCCGAGGCCGAGGGCCGCGACCGCGAGCACATCGAGCTCCCGACCGACCAGCTCGACGTGCTGGACCGGGTGCTGGCGGTCAACCCGCGCGTGGTCGTGGTGCTCTCGAACGGCTCGGTGGTGCGGCTGTCCGGCTTCGCGGACCGGGTGCCCGCGATCGTCGAGGGCTGGCTGCTGGGCCAGGCGGGCGGCGGCGCGACGGCCGACGTCCTGTTCGGCCGGGTCAACCCCTCGGGCCGGCTGGCCGAGACGGTCCCGCTGCGTCTCCGGGACACCCCCACGTGGACCAGCTTTCCCGGGACCGGGCTGCACGTCACGTACGGCGAGGGCATCTTCGTGGGCTACCGCTGGTACGACGCGCGGGACCTCGCCGTGCAGTACCCGTTCGGCCACGGGCTCTCGTACACGACGTTCGCGTACGCGGACCTGACGGTCACCGCCGGGCCGGCCGACGGCGTCGTCGGCCTCACCGCGAGGCTGACCGTCACCAACACGGGCGGCGTGGCCGGGCGCGAGGTGGTGCAGTGCTACGTGTCCGTGCCGGGCTCCGCCGTGCCGCGGGCCCCGCGCGCGCTGGCCGCGTTCGCCGTCATCGACCTGGCGCCGGGGGAGTCCCGGGCGGTCGAGCTGGCCGTCGACCGGGCCGACCTCGCGTACTGGGACGTCCGCGCCGGCCGGTGGCACGTCGAGGGCGGCACCTACCGCGTCGAGGTGGGCGCGTCGAGCCGCGACGTGCGTGTCGCGGCCGAGACCGCGGTGCCCGGGGACGCCGTCGCGACCCTGCTCACGCCCGGGTCCTCCGTGGGCGAGGCGATGGCGCACCCCGTCGTCGGCCCGGTGGTCACCGCGCTGCTGCGCGCGGCGGGTCTGTCGGACGACGTCATGATCATGACGCGGGCCATGCCCCTGGAACGGCTCCCGTACCAGCCGGGCTCGGGCGTGACCCACCGGCGGCTCCGCGCCCTGCTGGCCCTGGCCAACAGTCGCCTGGCCGCCTTACTCACCCGCCCCCGCCTCCGTTGAGTGCTGGGTATTTGTTGTCTCGAAACGATTCGAGGCAACAAATACCCAGCACTCAACGGAGGCGCGCTGCGCTCGCCGGCGACGTGCATGAGGTCAGAGGCGCTTCTGGAGGGCCGCCTCCGCGCCCGAGGGGCGGAAGCCCAGGGCCACGTTGATGCCCAGCATGTGGGCGTTCTCCTCCGCGTTGAACGTGTGGACCCGCTCCGTGGACGGGTGTCGGGACGCCAGCTCACGCAGGTTCACGGCCTTGACCAGCATCCCGAGCCGGTGCCCGCGGTGGGCCTGGAGCGCGATTGTTTCCTCCTGGAACACGTAGGCCGGCTTGCCGTCCTGCAGCAGGAACGACGTGCCGCCCGCGATCTCGCCCGACGGGACGTGCTCCACCAGGGTGGTCAGCAGGCGCTGGCCGCTCGAGGTGCGCTCCTCGAGGTAGACGCGCACGCGCTCGGCGTCCCACGTCTCCTCGCCGAAGTCGAGCCCGCCCTGCGGCACGTCGGTGGACATCCGGGTCATGAGCTGGGCGTACGCCGCGTGCCACTCCTCGGGGATGCCCTCCCACGTGTGCGTGACGTAGTCGGGGCCGGCCTTCGCGCGCGCCTCCGCCTCGAACTCCGCCAGCGTGGCCGGGTCCACCGGCAGGTCGAGCCGCGACATGCGCTCCACCTGCTCCAGCGTGTACCCGCGGCCGAGCGCGAAGTGCACACCGCCCGCGTCGGCGGGCAGCCGACCGGCGCCGGTGGCGGGCACCAGCGCGTCCTCGTCCTGGGCCGCCTCCCGGGCCGAGAGCGACCAGCTGAAGAAGGTCGTCCGGCCCGCGTCGGTCGCCGCCCGTTCCGCCTGGTCCGCCAGGGCGCTGCCGATCCCGCGCCGCCGGTGGTCCGGGTGGACGCCCACGTAGAGGTCGGCGGTGTGCGTGTTGTGGTCGCGCGTCATCGAGGCGTACCCGTAGCCGACGACGTCGTCGGCGGTCGGCGCGGTGCCGTCCGCGCGGTCCAGGACGGCGACGAAGCACCGCTTCTCGGCGTACCGCTGGTGCAGCATGCTGCTGACGAGCTGCTGCTCGGTGCGGGCGAGGTCGTCGTAGCCCACGTTCGCGATCTCGACGGCCCGGTCGACGGCGGCGATGCCGTGGTAGGCCCAGGCGTCCGGGTGGTCGGTCGCCGGTGCGGGCGCCACCTCGAGGATGCGCCACGCCGTCGGCTCGGGCGCGTAGCCGGTGGGGGAGGTCATACGACCAGGGTGCCCCGCACGCCGTCGGGCGGCGAGAGATTATCGACGGCGTGCGGGGCGCCCGGTCAGGCGGCGACGGAGATCGCCTGCCCGACGGCGGTCCGGTCGGTCAGGGCGTCGCGCATCGCCAGGGCCAGGTCGGGGCGGGCGATCGTCCAGGCCCACCGCACGTTGCCGTCGCGCCGGGACTTGTAGCGGCCGGTGCCCCGGCGGTCCTGGAGGCGCGGCGGCCGCATGATCGTCCAGTCCACGTGACTTGCCCGGATCACCTGCTCCATCGCCTCCAGGTCCGCGTTCGCCACGGCCAGCGCCCGCTTGAGGATGGGCTTGGCGACGTACCGGGAGAGCGGGTCGTCGCCGTCGACCAGCCAGCCGCTCGCGCTGATCGCGACCAGCCGGCGTACGCCCGCTCGGTCCATGGCGGCGATGACCGCCGTGATCCCGTCGCGCAGCACGTGCGGCGACTCGCCGGGCACCGGGCCCAGGCAGCTCGCGACGGCGTCGACCCCGTCGAACGCGGCGACGAGGGCCGCGACGTCGGTGGCCTCGGCGACCCGGACCTCGCCGGGTTCGCCGGGTGACCCGGCCAGCCGGGCCGGGTCGCGCACGACGGCGACGACGACGTGGCCGGCCGTCATCAGGGTCCTCACGAGCTCGCGGCCGGTACGGCCGCTCGCTCCGACAACAGCGACCTGCATGGCATCTCCTCGGTCCGGGGTGGCGTTCACCAGGGGGTGAGTGAATACTTACTAACACCGTGTCACGGGGTCGGGCCGCAGGTCAAGGGGGCAGGGAGAATGTCTGGCATGAGCACACGGGAGCGGATCCTCGACGCGGCGGCGCGCGTGATGCGCGAGCAGGGCGTGGCACACGCGACGACCAAGGAGATCGCGCGGGCGGCCGGCTGCTCCGAGGCGCTGCTGTACCGCCACTTCGACGACAAGCAGGGCCTGTTCATGGCGGTGCTGCAGGAGCGCCTGCCGCGCTTCGCCCTGCCCGACGACGCCGTGGGCACCTCGACCGTGGAGGCCAACCTCGTGCGGTTCGTCTCGGGGCTGCTCGACTTCTACTTCGGCAGCTTTCCGATCTCGGCCTCGATCTTCTCCAGCAGCGTGCTCCTGGCCCGCCACCGCGAGTCCATCGCGGCGAAGGGGGCAGGCCCGCAGGTGCCGCAGCTGAGGTTGCAGGCCTACCTGGAGGCGGAACGCGACGCCGGCCGGGTGCGGGCCGACGCCGACGTCGAGTCCGCCGCCCGCCTGCTCGTGGGCGCGGCGCTGTACCAGGCGTTCCTGGCGGCGTTCTGGGGCGAGAGCGGCGACGGCAGCGCCGGCCACGGCGGCGCCGGCGACAGCAGCGCGCCCGGCGCCGACGAACCCGGGCTGGCCGGGCGCCTGGTGGCGCCGGTCCTGCCGGCCCTGCTGCCGGGCTGAGCCGGCGGCGTCAGGCCGGCGGCGTCAGGCCGACAGCGGGGGAGCGGTGCTCGACCGCTGCACCAGCCGCGTGGGCAGGCGGGTGTGGTGCCCGGCCGAGGGGCCGGACTCCAGCATCGAGATGACCATGCGGAGCGCCTCGGCGCCCATCTCGTGCAGGGACTGCGCCACGGTCGTCAGGGGCGGCGTGGACCCGGCGGCCTCGGGGACGTCGTCGAACCCGATGACGGACAGGTCCTCCGGGACGCGCAGGCCCAGCTCCTGGGCCACCTGGATGACGTGGATGGCGGAGAGGTCGTTCGCGGCGAACACCGCGGTGGGCCGGTCGGGGCGTTCGAGCAGGTCGTGCGTGGGCCGGTCGGACCGGTCCGGGCGGTAGCCGCCCTCCAGCACGAGGCTCGGGTCGGGGGTGAGCCCCGCCGCCTCCATCGCCTCGAAGAAGCCCAGCTCGCGCAGACGGGCCGACTCCAGGTCGGCGCGTCCGCCCAGGTAGCCGATGCGGGTGTGGCCCAGACCGATCAGGTGCTCGGTGGCGGTGCGGGCGCCGCCCAGGTTGTCGGAGTCGACGGTGGCCGGACCCGTGGGGCCCGTGTGCGGGTCGATCGCGACGATCGGCACGCCGTCGTGCTGCGGGAGGGCGAGCGTGGGCGTCACGATGACCACGCCGTCGATCAGGGTGCCCGCGAGGCGGGACAGGGAGCGGCGCTCCCAGCCCACGTGGTCCGAGCGGCCGGCGTCGCCGCAGTAGGCGAGGAGCTCGTAGCCCGTGCCCGCGACGGCGGCGGAGATGCCCTTGAGGAGCTCGGTGCTGAACGGCTCGAACTCGGCCACGAGCACGCCGATCACGTTGGTCTGCCGACGGCGCAGGCTGCGTGCGACCAGGGACGACTCGTACCCGAGGTCGGCCACGACGCCGAGCACGCGCTCGGCGGTGGCGGCCGCCACGCCGTACCGGCCGTTGACGACCTTCGACACGGTGGCGACCGAGACTCCGGCGACGCGCGCGACGTCGGTGATCGTGGCGCGGCCGGTCGCGCGCTCCTCGGTGGCGGACGGTCCGAAGGTCTCGGAGTCGTCCGTCACGCCGTCACCCGGTCCGGCGGTGGACCCGGGTGAGCCTGTCCCACTGTGCACGGAAGAGACAGTACATCCGGGTGCGGCGGTATGTCCGTCGGGCCATTCCGTTTCGAAATCGATATCGAAACCGTTTGACGAGAGCATGGCGCTCCTGACACTCTCCTGCTTGACGGACTCCGTGGTCCGTCGTAGAGGCAGGCTCCTGCCAACCGTCGATGACGACTTACAAGGGGTTCCACAATGATGAGGAAAACGCGGGCCTCGGGCATCGTTGCCCTGGGTGCCACCGTTGCCCTGCTGGCCACGGCTTGTTCGGGCGGCGGGGGCAGTGAGGGAGGTTCGGACGGCGAGGTCTCCATGACCTTCTGGCACAACTCCACCACCGGGCCGGGCAAGGCGTTCTGGGAGGACACCGTCGCGGCCTTCGAGGAGGCCAACCCGGGTGTGACGATCGACGTCCAGTCCATCCAGAACGAGGACATGGACGGCAAGCTGCAGACCGCCCTCAACTCGGGCGACGCGCCGGACATCTTCATGGCGCGCGGCGGCGGCAAGCTGGCCGATGTCGTCGAGGCCGGCCAGATCATGGATCTCACCGACTCGATCGACGAGGCGACGAAGACCAACGTCGGCGCCGGCTTCGACGCCTTCACGGTCGACGGCAAGATCTACGGCATGCCGACCGCCATCCTGCCGGGCGGCCTGTTCTACAGCCAGGACCTGTTCGACGAGGCCGGCATCACCGAGACGCCGACCACCGTCGACGAGCTGAACGACGCGGTGTCCGCCCTGAAGGCCAAGGACATCGCCCCGATCGCCCTGGGCGCCAAGGACGCATGGCCCGCCGCCCACTGGTTCTACTTCTTCGCGCTCCGCGAGTGCTCGCAGGAGACGCTCGAGACCGCGGCCCAGTCCCGCAGCTTCGACGACGACTGCTGGATCGCCGCCGGCGAGGACCTGCAGGCACTCGCCGAGACCGAGCCGTTCCAGGACGGCTACCTCACGGCGACCGCCCAGCAGGGCGCCGGCTCCTCGGCGGGACTCATCGCCAACCACAAGGCCGCCATGGAGCTCATGGGCGCCTGGGACCCGGGTGTCATCGCGGGTCTGACCCCGGACCAGAAGCCGCTGAAGGACCTCGGCTGGTTCCCGTTCCCGGCCACCGAGAGCGGTGAGGGCGACCCGGCCGCGTTCATGGGCGGCGTCGACGGCTACTCCTGCTTCGTCGAGGCTCCGCCGGAGTGCGCCGACTTCCTGAACTTCTTCATGCAGAAGGAGTACCAGGAGAACTACGCCGAGGCCTTCGTGACCCTGCCGGCCAGCAAGGAGGCGCAGGAGGTCGTCACCGACCCGGCGCTGCAGTCCGTGCTGGCGGCCTACAACGAGGCGCCGTACGTCTCCGTCTGGCTGGACACGCTCTACGGCCAGAACGTGGGCAACGCGCTCAACGCCGGCGTCGTGGAGATGCTGGCCGGCGACGGCACCCCGCAGAGCATCGTCGACGCCGTGAACGCCGCGGCCGCGATGGAGTAACGAGCCAGATGACTCACTCCCTGGGCGAGAACTCAGCAACCAGGACGGCCTCGCCTGAGGGTCCCACGGCGGGCGGGGACGGCGTGCAGACGTCGTCCCCGGCCCCTGGGCCGCGGCGGAGCCGGCGGACCGACTGGCGCAAGACGCTCGAGATCACCGTGCTGTCCGGCCCGGCCATCGTCGTGTTCCTCGCGTTCGTCATCCTCCCCGTCTTCCTGGCGGCCTACTACGGCTTCTTCAAGTGGAAGGGCTACGGCCCGCCCACCGAGTTCGTCGGGCTCGACAACTACCTGACGATCTTCCAGGACTCGGCGTTCCACGACGCGCTCCTGCACAACGGCTACATCGTCGTGCTCTCGCTGATCCTGCAGGGGCCGGCCGCCGTGGCGCTGGCGCTCCTGCTGAACCAGCAGATCCGCGGGCGGTCGATCATCCGGGTCCTGATCTTCGTGCCGTACGTGATCTCCGAGGTCATCGTGGGCACCGGGTGGAGCCTGCTGCTGCAGAGCTCCGGTGCGGTGAACGACCTGCTGGAGAAGATGGGGCTCGGGTTCCTCGCCGTCGACTGGCTGTCCGATCCCAAGATCGCCCTCTGGTCCCTGATGATCATCATCAGCTGGAAGTACATCGGCTTCGCAGTGATCCTGTTCCTCGCGGGCCTCCAGAGCATCCCCGAGGAGCTCTCCGAGGCGGCGGCGATCGACGGCGCGTCGTACTGGCAGATCCAGCGGACGATCACGCTGCCGCTGCTCGGGCCGACGCTCCGCATCTGGGCGTTCCTGTCGATCATCGGCTCGCTCCAGCTGTTCGACCTCGTCTACATCATCTGGGGCCAGTACATCTCCGCGACCGCCGGCACCTCGACGATGGCGACCTACATGGTGCTGAACGGGCGCCTGGCCGGGAACTTCGGCTACGGCAACGCCGTCGCCGTCGTGCTGTTCCTGATCTCGCTGGTCATCGCGCTGGTCTACCAGCGGTACGTGCTGCGCCGGGACACCGAGGGTGCGCTCACGGAAGGGAAGAAGTGATGGCGACGCTGCTCCAAGCCCCCACCACGACCGGGCAGGCGCTCCGCCGGCAGCCCAAGGTCGCCTGGGGAAGCCCGATGACCTACGTCGTCGCGTTCCTGTTCGTCGGCGTCTGCATCGCCCCCGTGCTCTACATCATCCTGGGCGGGTTCCGGACGAACGCGCAGATCACCACGGACCCGTCGGGCCTGCCCGCCCCCTGGGTGGTCGAGAACTACGTCAGCGTGCTCGTGAGCGAGGTGTTCTGGCGGCAGGTCGCCAACTCGGCGGTGGCAGGCGTCCTCACCACCGTCGGTGTGGTGGCGCTCGGCCTCATGGTGAGCTTCGTGCTGGCGCGGTACGACTTCAAGCTCAACGCGGCCATGTACTCGCTGTTCGCGGCGGGCCTCATGTTCCCGATGACGGTCGCGATCACCCCGCTGTACATCCTGATCCGCGACCTGGGTCTCATGAACACCATGGGCGGCATCGTCCTGCCGCAGATCGCGTTCGCACTCCCCACCACGATCATCATCCTGGTGCCGTTCCTGCGTGCCATCCCGAAGGAGATCGAGGAAGCGGCCTCGATCGACGGTGCGAGCCGCATCGGGTTCTTCTTCCGGATGGTCGTGCCGCTGTCGCTGCCCGGCGTCGTCACGGTCGGCATCCTGGCGTTCGTCGCGTCGTGGAACTCGTACATGCTGCCGCTGTTCATCCTGAACGACGAGCTGTCGTACACGCTGCCGCTGGGCGTCCAGGCGTTCGCGTCGCAGTACTCGGTCGACACGGCGCGCGTGCTGGCCTTCACGTCGCTGTCGATGATCCCCGCGCTGATCTTCTTCTCGCTGTTCGAGCGGCGCATCGTCGGCGGCCTCACCGGAGCCGTGAAGGGCTGACCGGGCGCGGCCGCGCCGCGCCACCTCCGCACAGGTCGTACAAGCAGGTCGGACAAGCAGGTCGAGGAAGGAAATTCATGACGGAGCTGCCGGTGGCGCTTCGGGCGATGCCCGAGGTGTCGGATCGCGTGCGTGAGCTGCACGCCCAGATGACGCTCGAGGAGAAGCTCGCACAGCTGGTGGGGTACTGGCTGGACCAGGGCGGCAACGTCGTGGCCCCGATGCAGGGCGAGATGGCGGGCGGCCAGGGCACCACCGCGCTCCCGGACATCACCCGGCACGGGCTGGGGCACTACACCCGCGTGTACGGCACGCGGCCCGTGGACCCGGTCGAGCGTGCGGCCTGGCTCTGGGCCGAGCAGCGCAGGATCAAGCGCGAGACGCGCCTCGGCATCCCCGCGCTGGTCCACGAGGAGTGCCTCACGGGTCTGGCGGCCTGGAAGGCGGCGACCTTCCCGACACCGCTCGCCTGGGGCGCCTCGTTCGACCCGGAGCTCGTCGAGGAGATGGGCCGGCTCATCGGCGAGTCCATGCGGGAGCTGGGGATCCACCAGGGGCTGGCGCCCGTGCTCGACGTCGTCCGCGACCCCCGCTGGGGCCGGGTGGACGAGTGCATCGGCGAGGACCCGTACCTCGTCGGCACGGTCGGCACCTCGTACGTCCGTGGCATGCAGGGCGCGGGCGTGCACGCCACGCTCAAGCACTTCGTCGCCTACTCCGCCTCCAGGGCGGGGCGCAACCACGCACCGGTGAGCGCCGGCCCGCGCGAGATCGCCGACGTCTTCCTGCCGCCCTTCGAGATGGCCGTGGTCGACGGGAACGTGCGGTCCGTCATGGCGTCGTACAACGACGTCGACGGCGTGCCGATGCACTCCTCCGGCGAGTACCTCACCGGGCTGCTCCGCGAGAAGTGGGGGTTCGACGGCGTCGTGGTCGCCGACTACTTCGGCGTCGCCTTCCTCAGCGTGATGCACGCGATCGCCGCCGACCGGGGGGCCGCCGCGGCAGCCGCCCTGCAGGCCGGCGTCGACGTCGAGCTGCCCTCCGGTGACGCGTACCTCGAACCGCTGGCCACGCTCGTCAAGGACGGCGACGTGCCGATCGAGGTCGTGGACCGGGCCGTGCTGCGCGCGCTCAAGCAGAAGGAGGAGCTCGGCCTCCTCGAGCCGGACGCGTTCGAGGACGAGCCGCCCGCCGTGGTGGACGTGGACTCGCCCGCGCACCGCGACGTCGCCCGGCGCCTCGCCGAGGAGTCGGTGGTGCTGCTGGCGAACGACGGCGTGCTGCCGTTCGGGTCCTGGCACGACAAGCCGGCCCGCGTGGCCGTGATCGGGCCCAACGCGGACCGCCCCGAGGCCCTGATGGGCTGCTACTCGTTCGCCAACCACGTGCTGGCGCACCACCCCGGCGTCCCCGCCGGGTTCGAGATCCCGTCCCTGGCCGAGGCCCTGGCCGCCGAGCTCGACGGCCTTGGCGCACCCGAGCTGACGTTCGCGCGGGGCTGCGACGTCGAGGGCGACGACACCTCCGGGTTCGCGGAGGCCGTCGCCGCCGCCGAGGCCGCCGACGTGGCGGTCGTCGTGGTGGGCGACCAGGCCGGGCTGTTCGGCCGCGGCACCGTGGGCGAGGGCAACGACAGCGAGTCGCTCGACCTGCCCGGCGTGCAGCGTGAGCTCGTCGAGGCGGTGCTCGCCACCGGCAAGCCGGTCGTCATGGTGCTGCTCACCGGCCGCCCCTACGCGATCGGCTGGGCGCTCGACGGCGACGGGTCCGGCGGGCGCACGCCCGGCGCCGTCCTCCAGGCGTTCTTCCCGGGCGAGGAGGGCGGCACGGCGCTCGCGGGTGTGCTCTCGGGCCGCGTGAACCCGTCCGGCCGCCTGCCCGTGTCGCTGCCGCGGTCGGCCGGCGCACAGCCCTACTCGTACCTGCACCCGATCCTGGGCGGCGCGTCCGAGGTGACGTCGACCGACTCCACGCCGGTGCGCGCCTTCGGGTTCGGGCTGTCGTACACGACGTTCGAGCGCGAGCTCGTGTCCGTGGACCCGTCGGTCGAGGCGGGCGGCACGTTCCGCGCCGTCGTCGCGGTGACGAACGCGGGCGAGGTGGCCGGCTCCGACGTCGTGCAGCTCTACGGGCATGACGTGGTGAGCTCGGTGGCACGGCCCACGACGCAGCTGCTCGGCTACCACCGGGTGGACCTGGCGCCGGGGGAGTCGACGACCATCGTGTTCGACGTGCCCACCACGCGGTTCGCGTTCAGCGACCGCACGATGGTGCGGATCGTCGAGCCCGGGGACGTCGAGGTCTGGGTCGGCGCGCACGCGGCTGACAACGTTGTCAGGGTGGTGGCCGAGGGCATCGCCGACCTGAACGAGCCGAACGACTCCGCGCCCGTCCTGCCGCCGTCGGCCCGTCGCATCGTCACCATCACGGGCGACGTGCACGAGGTCACGACCTCGGACCGGCGGTGGGTCGACACCACCGTGGCGCCGTGACGGCTGTCAGCAACCCCGTCCTGCCGGGCTGCTACCCCGACCCGACGATCTGTCGGGTCGGGGCGGAGTACTACCTCGTCACCTCGACGTTCGAGTACTTTCCCGGTCTGCCGGTGTTCCGCAGCCGGGACCTGGTGCACTGGGAGCAGATCGGCCACGCGCTCGACCGTGCGGGGCAGCTCGACATGCAGGGGATCGCGTCGTCGGGCGGGCTGTACGCGCCGACGCTGCGGCATCGCGACGGGGTGTTCTGGCTGGTCTGCACCCTCGTGGACCAGCGCGACACCTCGCGGGGCGGCAACTTCGTGCTGACCGCGACCGACCCGGCGGGGCCGTGGTCCGACCCCGTGTGGCTGGACGAGGACGGCATCGACCCGTCGTTGTTCTTCGACGACGACGGCCGGGTCTGGCTGCACGGGACCCGCCTTGCCCGCGAACCCCAGTGGCACGACCAGACCGAGGTCTGGCTGCGCGAGCTCGACCCGGCCACGATGCGGCTGACCGGACCCGAGCACGTGCTCTGGCGGGGTGCGGTGCTGGGTGCCGTGTGGGCGGAGGGCCCGCACCTCTACCGGGTGGACGGGACGTACTACCTCCTCGCCGCCGAAGGGGGCACCGAGTTCCACCACGCGATCTCGGTGGCCCGTTCCTCGTCGGTGACCGGCCCGTACGTCGGCAACAAGGCCAACCCGGTGCTGACCCACCGGCACCTGGGGCGGGACGTGGACGTCGTCGGCGTCGGGCACGCCGATCTGGTCGAGGCGCCCGACGGGTCGTGGTGGGCCGTGCTGCTCGCCATGCGCCCGTACGGCGGCTACCACTACAACCTCGGCCGGGAGACGTTCCTCGTCCCCGTGACGTGGGAGGACGGCTGGCCGGTCTTCGCGCCGGGACAGGGCCGCGTTCCGGCGGTGGTGGAGGTGCCGGACGGCGTCCGGGCGGACGGCGTGGCTCCCGCAGGCCCGCCTGCCGCCTGGCCGCCCGCCGGACCCGTGCTGCCCGGCGACCTGCGGTGGACCGGCCTGCGCGGTCCCGCCGACTTCGCCGAGCCGCACGGCGACGGCTGGCTGTTGCGCGTGCTCCCGCCGAACCTGACGGATGCGGCCACGCCCGCCTTCCTGGGCGTGCGCCAGCAGCACCAGGACGTCACGGTGCGGACCGTGCTGCGGTTCGACCCGGCGGGGCCGGACGAGCACGCGGGTCTCGCGGTGCGGCAGTCCGAACGGGACCATGTGCTGCTGGTGGTGGCGGGCACGCCCGCCACCCGCGACCGCCGGGTGCTCGCGGTGCACCACCGGGCGGGCGTGGCCACCGCGCTCGGGGAGCGGCCGCTGCCCGCGGGCGACGGCCCCGTCACCCTGGCCGTGCAGGCGCGCGGGCAGGACTACGTGCTGCTCGCGGGGGTCGGGGACGAGTCGCCGACGCCGGTCGCGACCGCCGACGGGCGCACCCTCGACAGCGTCTCGGCAGGAGGCTTCCTGGGGGTGTGGCTGGGCCTTGTCGCGACGAGCAACGGCGCGCCGTCGGCCGGGGTCGTGACCGTGGAGCGGTTCGAGTACCTGCCGTCCGCCTGACGGCCCGGCGGTGGGAGGATGGGGCGGTGCGCATCGACGTCTGGCTGTGGGCGGTGCGGCTGACCAAGAGCCGGTCGGTCGCGGCGGAGCTGTGCCGGAGCGGCCGGGTCCGGATCAACGACAAGGTCGCCAAGCCGTCGGCGTCCGTCGCCGTGGGCGACCGGGTGACGTGGCGCGACCCGCTCCGGGACCGGGACATCGAGGTCGTCGAGCTGCTGCTCAAGCGGGTCGGGGCGCCCCTGGCCGTCAAGGCGTACCTCGACCACAGCCCCGCCCTGCCGACGCGGGTGGAGCGCGAGGCCGTCGGGCTGCGCGACCGTGGCACCGGCCGGCCCACCAAGCGGGAGCGCCGTGACATCGACCGGCTGCGCGGGCGGCGCTGAGAGCGCTTCCCCCGGCTGGGAGCCCGAGCGGGTGATTTCTGGGTATTTACGCGGTCTGCGGGCGGCCTGGCCGCTAGTGTGCGGCTGTCTTCCCTGCCGTGCCCGGCGGGGTCTCCGCCCGTGACGGGGCACCCCATCACCCTTTCGGAGCGGCCCTATGTCTCGTCGCACGTTAGTGACCCGCGCCGTCGCCTCCGCGGCGACCGTCGCGTTCCTCGCCTCCCCGGCCGCGGCCGTCGCGGCGCCCGACCCCGCCGCCGACGGCGGACCGACGTCCCGCCCGAGCGCGGCCCCGCAGGTGGCGCGCGCCGCCGTCGACCCGGCCGACAAGATCACCACCGCGGCCACGAAGGCGTTCCGCGCCGAGGAGGAGACCGACTTCTGGCTGCGGTTCGCCGGCGAGACCGACCTGTCGGCGGCCGGCGGCATCACGAGCTGGTCCGAGCGTGGTGACTACGTGTACGAAACCCTCAAGGCGGCCGCCGAGGCGTCCCAGGAGCAGGCGATCGCCGCCCTGGAGGAGTCCGGCACCGAGTACACCTCGTACTGGGCCACGAACGCGATCCTGGTCGAGGACGGCTCGCTCGCGCTGGCGACCGACCTCGCGGCGGACGCGCAGGTCCTGGAGGTGCGCCCGACCACGCGGCACGCGCTCGAGGAGCCCGAGACGACCGAGGGCGCCGTGCCGGACGCGGCGGCCACCTCGACGTACGGCATCAAGGCGATCAACGCCGACGACATGTGGGCCAAGGGCTTCACCGGCGACGGCATCGTCGTGGCGGGCCTGGACACCGGCGTGAGCCGCACCCACCCGGCGCTGTCCGCGCAGTACCGCGGCGCGACGTCGGGCAGCAACTACAACTGGTTCGACTCCACGGGCGCCGGCGCCACCAGCCCCCGGGACGACGACGGGCACGGCACGCACACCATGGGCACCATGGTCGGCACCGACGACGGCGCGATGAACATCGGCGTCGCCCCCGGGGCCGAGTGGATCGCGGCGAACGGCTGCGCCGACACCTGCGCGGACGCCACGCTCATCGCGTCCGGCCAGTGGCTCCTGGCGCCCACGCGCCTCGACGGCACCGGCGCCGACCCGGCGCGGCGCCCGCACGTCGTGAACAACTCGTGGGGCCTGTCCCTGTCGAGCGACCCGTTCATGGAGGACGTCATCGGCGCCTGGGAGGCGGCGGGCATCTTCAGCACCTGGTCGAACGGCAACGACGGCGAGCTGGGCTGCGAGTCCTCCGGCAGCCCGGGCTCGCGGCAGGCCTCGTACTCGGTCGGCGCGTTCACGCCGTCGGGCACCATCGCGCCCTACTCCTCGCGGGGTCCCGGACAGAGCGGGACCGTGAAGCCCGACATCGCCGCGCCCGGCAGCTCGGTCCGTTCGGCCGTCCCGGGCGGCGGGTACGAGCAGTGGTCCGGCACCTCCATGGCCGCCCCGCACGTCGCGGGCGCCGTCGCGCTCCTGTGGGACGCCGTGCCGGAGCTGGTGGGCAACGTGCCCGCCACCCGCGCGATCCTGGACGGGTCCGCCAAGGACGTGAACGACACCTCCTGCGGTGGGAACGTCGACGACAACAACGTGTGGGGCGAGGGCAAGCTCGACGTCCTCGCGGCGTACGAGGCCGCGCAGGGGCAGCAGTTCACCACCACGCCCGCGCCCGTGATCAACGCCATCGAGCCGTCCGTGGGCGGCGCGCTGGTCGTGGACCCGGACCCGGTCTGGGACCCGGTGGCCGACTTCACCTACCAGTGGCGTCGTGACGGCGCGATGATCTCCGGCGCGAACAAGTTCCTGTACCAGCCGCAGCCGGCGGACGCGGGTGCGCGCATCACCGTGACCGTCGTCGGCTCGGCCGACGGCTACCTCCCGACCGCGGTGACCAGCGAGCCCACCGAGCCGATCGGCATCGGTGACCTTGCCTCCAGCGCCCCGACGATCAGCCCGACCGCCAAGGTGGGCACCACGCTCTACGCGAAGTCGGGCGCCTGGACCTCGGGCACCACGTTCACCTACCAATGGTTCGCGAACGGCACGGCGATCTCCGGTGCCACCGGCTTCACCTTCGTGCCCACCAGCACGCACCGCGGCAAGCAGCTGACCGTCACGATCTCCGGCAAGAGGGCGGGCTACGCGCCCGAGTCGCGCACGAGCCCGGCCGTCACGGTGGGCTACGGCGCGTTCGTGATGGCCGCGCCGCGCATCTCCGGGATGTCCTACCCCGGCGCCACCGTGTCCGCGGTCGCCCCGCCGGCCACTCCCGCGCGGACCACCACCACGTACCAGTGGAAGGTCGACGGCAGGAACATCTCCGGCGCGACGAAGTCGACGTTCAAGATCCCGGCGTCGTACGACGGCCGCAAGCTCACGGTCACGGTGACCGGCAAGCGCCCCGGCATCTCGACGAAGTCCGTGACCTCGGCCCACTCCACGGTCGACGCGAAGTTCTCGGCGTCGCCCACGCCCACCATCTCGGGCAGCGCCCGGGTGGGCGCGAAGCTCACGGTCAAGACCGGTACCTGGAGGCCGGCGCCCGCGTTCACCTACCAGTGGCTCGCCGACAGCGTCCCGATCTCGGGCGCCACCAGCTCGTCGTACACCGTCAAGGGGCCGCAGCTCGGCAAGAAGATCTCGGTGGTCGTCACCGCCCGGAAGTTCGGGTACGCGACCGTCGTCCGGACGGGCGGGCCGACCGGCGCCGTCGCGAAGCCGGCCACGGCGATCCCCGCGAACGGCGGGTACCTCGTGGGCGGCAACAACGTCGCCGCGGGCACCTACGTGGCCCAGGCGGGCACGCGGCTCTGCGCGTGGCAGCGGGAGTCCCGCACCGAGGTCCTGGGCTGGGACTACGGGTTCGGGCAGCGGATCGCGACCGTGAAGTCGACCGACTACGGCTTCTGGTCCGACGAGTGCGGCGCGTGGAGCAAGTACTACTCGGGCATGGCGGCGCCGAAGACGCGCACGTTCAACAACGGCGTGTACGTGCTCGGCGACCAGCTCCAGCGCGGCACGTACGTGACCACCGGTCCGGCCAACGGGGAGGGGGGCGGTTGCTACTACGCGATCATGAAGGAGTTCACCGCCGACGCGAACCGTGACCAGCTCGTGGAGTACGCCTCGGTGACCGAGCCGACGACGGTCACGCTGCCGTCCACGGCCAAGGGGTTCGAGACGGGCAACTGCACCTGGCAGCGGGTGAGCTGACGTCGCTACCGTCAGGCCTGCAGGTCACCGAGGGGTGACCTGCAGGCCTGACCTGTCTGCCGAGTCATGTCCGCCGAGACCCGCCCGCCCCGACCCGCACGGAGACCTGGAGGCACGTTGGCCGACGAGTGGCGCCCCGGCATCCGGCGCGAGCTGCTGCCGGGCCGGTCCGAGGCCGAGCTCGCCGGGCTCTCGCTCGGCGCGGCGGTGGCCGGGATGACCGCCGCCGTGCTCGTCCTGGTCCTGCTGTTCCTCGACGCGCGGCTCTGGGTCTGGGCGCTCCTGCCCTCCGCGGTCGCCGTCGCCGGGATCGCCGCGGGCGGCCTGCTCGACCGGTCGGCGGCCCGACGGCAGGTGCGGGAGGCGCAGGCCGGGTACACGACGGTCGCGGCCGAGCAGACCGACCTGGAGTACGTCGAGCCCCGGACGGGCCTGCTCGTGCGGTACGCGGGCGAGCTGCTGACGAGCTATGAGCTCCGGGCCCGCCTCAGCAGGGTCCGGGCGGCGCGGTAGCGTCGCCCGCATGACGACCGCAGACCGCCTCGCCGCGCTCCTCGAGAAGCACCCCGTCTGGGACGGGCACAACGACCTCCCGTGGGAGCTGCGCGAGCAGTCGTCCTACGACCTCTCGGCGGTCGACATCGCCCAGCGCCTCACCACCACCCACACCGACCTGCCCCGCCTGCGCGACGGCGGCGTGGGCGCCCAGTTCTGGTCCGTGTACGTGCCCGCGCAGCTCCAGGGCGGCGCCGCCGTGACGGCCACGCTCGAGCAGGTCGACTGCGTGCACCGCCTGGTCGAGCGTTACCCGGACAGCCTGCGGCTCGCCCGCACCGCGGCCGACGTCGAGCAGGCCTGGAGCGACGGCCGCATCGCCAGCCTGATGGGCGCCGAGGGCGGCCACTCGATCGACGAGTCGCTGGGTGTGCTGCGCATGCTCCACGCGCTCGGCGTGCGCTACATGACGCTCACGCACAACGACAACGTGCCGTGGGCGGACTCCGCCACCGACGAAGAGGTGCTGGGCGGCCTCTCGCCGTTCGGCGAGGACGTCGTGCGCGAGATGAACCGCATCGGCATGCTGGTTGACCTCTCCCACACCTCCGCGGGCACCATGCGGCACGCGCTGCGTGTCACCTCGGCCCCGGTGATCTTCAGCCACTCCAGCGCCCGCGCCGTCTGCGACGTCCCCCGCAACGTGCCCGACGACGTGCTCGGCACCCTCGCCGCCAACGGCGGCGTGTGCATGGTGACGTTCGTGCCGCAGTTCGTGTCGCCGGCCGTGGCGGAGTGGCGGGCCGAGGGCGCCCGGGCCGCCGCGGAGGAGGGCATCGCGAACACGGACCTCGGCGCGTTCGAGCCGTTCATGGCGAGGTGGCGCGGCGAGCACCCGCAGCCGCGCAGCACCCTGTCCGACGTCGTCGCGCACGTCGAGCACGTCCGCGAGGTCGCCGGCGTCGACCACGTGGGCCTCGGCGGCGACTACGACGGCACGCCCCACCTGCCCGAGGGCCTGGAGGACGTCACGGGCTACCCGCGCCTGCTCGCCGCCCTGGCGGACAACGGCTGGTCCGACGCCGACCTCGGCAAGCTGACCAGCGGCAACACGCTGCGGGTGCTGCGTGACGCGGAGTCGGTGGCGGCCCGGACCGCACAGGGGTGACTCAGCTCGGGAGCTGGACCACCTTGCGCTGGAAGCCGAGGGCCACCTTCTGCAGCGACTCCAGCGGCTCCTGCTCGTTGTGGTAGCTGATCTGCCGCAGCATCGACCCGGACGACGCGAGCAGCGCGACGATCACGTCGCGTGCGTCCTCGCGCGTCTCGAGCGCCTCCTGCAGCAGGTCCTGGACGTGAGGTGATCTGAGGCCGTCTTCTTCGGGATCGAGCAGCGCTGTCAGGAGCGCGATCGACAACGAGCTCCCGTGGATGCTTGCCATGGTGGTCTCCCCCGGTCGGGGCCCGGAGTCCCGGGCATCAGGCACCCGCGGGCTGGCCCGCGGGGTACTCGTCCGATGCCCCACCCCCTGTGGCCTCGGCCGTGCACCCTTGTGTACCGCAGGTCGGAGCGTCGCGCCTGTTGACAGGGGCGAAAAGATGCTGGACGGCGGGATCTCGCGAGGGTTCGGCCGGCCGGATCAACCGTGCAGGATGAGCTGGAACACGACGTGGTCCTGCCACTCGCCGGCGATCTTGAGGTAGCTGGGCGCGAACCCGATGCGCTCGAAACCGACCTGCGTCAGCACCGCCTGCGACGCCGTGTTGTGCGGCAGCGTGGCCGCCTGGAGCCGGTGCAGGCCGAGCTCGTCCCGGGCATGGGCCGCCATCGCCTCGACGGCCCGGGTCATCAGGCCGCGCCCCGTGAACCCGGCGTCCAGCCAGTAGCCGAGGTGCCCGTTCTCGAAGGCCCCGTGGACGACGTCGGTGAGGTTCAGCCGGCCCACGATGAGGCCGTCGGACTCGAGCACCGTGTACAGCGCGCGGCCGGTCGAGTTCTCCAGGACCTGCGTCCACAGGCGTTCCCGGTGCCAGTCGGCGGTGTAGAACTCCTCGGGTCGCTCGGGCTCCCACGGGGCGAGGTGCGCGCGGTTGCGGACGTAGGCGTCGGCGAGCGCGACGGCGTCGTCCTTGCTGAGCTCGCGCAGCGCGACGTCGGCCGTCAGTGCGGCATGGAAGGACATGCTGCTCACGATAATCCCGCCGGGAACTTTTCAGCCCCGTTCGTAGTTGAGTGAAGTGGACTCAACTTTGCGAGGGTCAGCTTGCTTCCTCGCGAGCACCGGCTTAAGTTGAGTGCAGCAGACTCAATCTGTCGGAGGAAGGCAGCAGACATGGCACGCGCAGTAGGTATCGACCTCGGCACGACGAACTCGGTGGTGGCGGTCCTCGAGGGTGGGGAGCCCACCGTCATCGCCAACGCGGAGGGCTCGCGGACCACCCCCTCGGTGGTCGCGTTCTCCAAGACCGGCGAGGTCCTCGTGGGTGAGGTCGCCAAGCGACAGGCGGTCACCAACGTGGACCGCACCATCTCCTCGGTCAAGCGCCACATGGGCACCGACTGGACCGTGGACATCGACGACAAGAAGTACACCGCGCAGGAGATCTCGGCTCGGATCCTCGGCAAGCTCAAGCGCGACGCCGAGGAGTACCTGGGCGAGCCCGTCACGGAGGCCGTGATCACGGTCCCGGCGTACTTCAACGACGCCGAGCGTCAGGCGACCAAGGACGCCGGCCAGATCGCCGGCCTGGACGTCAAGCGCATCGTCAACGAGCCCACCGCGGCCGCGCTCGCCTACGGCCTGGAGAAGGGCAAGGAGGACGAGCTCATCCTGGTCTTCGACCTCGGTGGCGGCACGTTCGACGTCTCCCTGCTCGAGGTGGGCAAGGACGAGGACGACTTCTCGACCATCCAGGTGCGGGCCACCTCCGGTGACAACCGCCTCGGTGGTGACGACTGGGACCAGCGCGTCGTGGAGCACCTCATCAAGCAGGTGAAGAACTCCTCGGGTGTCGACCTGTCGAAGGACAAGATCGCCCTGCAACGCCTCCGTGAGGCCGCCGAGCAGGCCAAGAAGGAGCTCTCGTCCGCGACGAGCACCAACATCTCGATGCAGTACCTCTCGATGAGCGAGAACGGCCCCATCCACCTGGACGAGAAGCTCACGCGGGCCCAGTTCCAGCAGATGACGCAGGACCTCATCGACCGCACCAAGGCGCCGTTCCACGCCGTCATCCGCGACGCCGGCATCTCCGTCTCCGACATCGACCACGTGGTGCTCGTGGGTGGTTCCACCCGCATGCCCGCCGTGACCGAGGTCGTCAAGGAGCTCACCGGTGGCCGCGAGCCCAACAAGGGCGTGAACCCGGACGAGGTCGTCGCCGTCGGCGCCGTGCTGCAGGCCGGTGTCATCTCCGGCGACCGCAAGGACGTCCTGCTGATCGACGTCACCCCGCTGTCCCTCGGTATCGAGACCAAGGGTGGCGTGATGACCAAGCTCATCGAGCGCAACACCGCGATCCCGACCAAGCGCAGCGAGGTCTTCTCCACGGCGGACGACAACCAGCCGTCCGTGGCGATCCAGGTGTTCCAGGGCGAGCGCGAGTTCACCCGCGACAACAAGCCGCTGGGCGTCTTCGAGCTCACCGGCATCGCGCCGGCCCCGCGCGGCGTGCCGCAGATCGAGGTCACCTTCGACATCGACGCGAACGGCATCGTGCACGTGTCCGCCAAGGACCGCGGCACGGGCATGGAGCAGTCGATGAAGATCACGGGCGGTTCCGCGCTTCCCAAGGACGACATCGACCGCATGGTCAAGGACGCCGAGCTGCACGCCGAGGAGGACAAGAAGCGGCGCGAGGAGGCGGACACCCGCAACCAGGCCGAGGCCTTCGCGTACTCCATGGAGAAGCAGATCGCGGACAACCGCGACAAGCTCCCGGCCGAGGTCGTCACCGAGGTCGAGGCGGACATCGCCGCCGTGAAGTCCGCGCTCGAGGGTGAGGACCCCGCCGCCGTGAAGAGCTCGTACGAGAAGCTCGGCGCGTCGTCGCAGAAGATCGGCGAGGCGCTGTACGCGGCCGAGCAGCCCGCGGCACAGGGCGCCGAGGGCGCCCCGCAGGCGGCGAACGCCCAGTCCGCCAAGGACGAGGACGTCGTGGACGCCGAGATCGTGGACGACGAGGACGAGCGCAAGTGACGGACGAGCACCAGCAGGGACCCCCCGAGCCCGAGGGCTCGGGGGAGCACCCCTTCCAGTTCACGGACAAGCGCAAGGTGAACGCCTCCGGCGACCAGGCGCGCCCGGCGGAGCCCGCTCCGGCGGACGACGCCGCCGCGGCGGACGACTCCGCCGCGACCCCCGCCCAGGGGGACGCGGCGGGCGACCCGCTGGCGGGGCTCGACTTCGAGCCCTCCGGTGACGCCGCCGAGGCGTCCGAGGTCCTCAAGGCCAAGGCCGAGGCCGCGGAGCACCTGGACGCGCTCCAGCGCGAGCGGGCCAGCTTCACGAACTACCGCAACCGGGCGCTGCGCGACCAGGAGGCCGCGCGTGACCGGGGCGTGCAGGACGTGCTGGCGGCCCTGCTGCCCGTGCTCGACGACGTCGAGCGCGCGAAGCAGCACGGCGAGCTGAGCGGTCCCATGGCGGCGATCGCGGAGAAGCTCGACCAGAGCCTCCAGAAGTTCGGCGTCGAGCGGTTCGGCAAGGTGGGGGAGGAGTTCGACCCCACCCTGCACGAGGCGCTCATGCACTCGACCGACGCGGACGCGACGGCCGCCACGGTGAACCTCGTGGTGGAGCCCGGGTACAAGATCGGCGACAAGGTGGTCCGGGCGGCGCGCGTGGGCGTCGTCGGGCCGGAGTAGTCCCGGTTCCCGGTGGCCGGGCCCGACCCTGAGAGGGTGGGCCCGGCTTCCGGGGCCACAGTGCGGAAGGAGGTGCCATGACCGGTCAGGACTGGATGGAGAAGGACTTCTACGCCGTGCTGGGCGTGCCCAAGGACGCCGACGACGCGGCCGTCAAGAAGGCCTACCGCAAGCTCGCGCGTCAGTACCACCCCGACCAGAACCAGGGGAACGCGGCGGCGGAGTCCAAGTTCAAGGAGATCGGCGAGGCCTACGCGGTGCTCTCCGACCCGGAGCAGCGCCGCCAGTACGACGCCGTGCGTGCCATGGCGGGCGGCGCCCGCTTCTCGGCGGGCGCCGGTGGTGCCGGGGCCGGCGGGTTCGAGGACATCATGGGCGCCATGTTCGGCGGCGCCCAGGGCGCGGGCCGGGGCGGGCCGCGCGTCCGCTACCCCCAGGGCGGGAACGGCGGCTTCGAGGACATCCTCGGCTCCATGTTCGGCGCCGGCGCAGGCCGGACGGCCTACGGCGCGGGAACCACCGGATACACGACCCCGACCCCGGGTGCGGACGTCGCCGCCCAGGTCACGCTGCCGTTCCGGGCGGCCGTGGAGGGCACGACGGCGGAGCTCGAGGTCAACGGCCGCACCTTCACGGCCCGGATCCCCGCGGGGATCAACGACGGCAAGAAGATCCGGCTGCGGGGCAAGGGCCGGCCCGGGGTGGCCGGCGGTCCGGCGGGTGACCTCGTCGTGACCGTGCACGTCACGCCGCACCCGGTCTGGACGCTGGACGGCACGGACCTGCGCATGACCGTGCCCGTCACGTTCGCGGAGGCGGCGCTCGGCACCACGCTGGAGGTGCCCACCCTGGACGGCGCCACGGTGCGGCTCAAGGTGCCCGCGGGCACGCCGTCGGGCCGGGTGCTGCGCGTCAAGGGGCGTGGCGTACAGACGGCGAAGGCGACCGGCGACCTGCTCTTCACCGTGCAGGTGGCCGTGCCGCAGAAGCTCAGCAGGAAGGCCCGGCAGGCGCTCGAGGCGTTCGCCGCCGAGAGCGACGGCGAGGACGTGCGCGCCGGGCTGGCCGCGCGGGCGGCGGAGTGAGGACCGGTGCGGTGGGGTGGCTGCCCTGCCGCACCGGGTTCGGCTAACCTGCCCGCACCAACAGTGCAGAACAGACTTCGGAGGTGAGCATGGTCGACGACGACACACCCGTGCTCACCGTGTCCAAGGCCGCCGAGCTCGCGGGGATGCACCCGCAGACGCTGCGGCAGTACGACCGCCTCGGCCTGGTGGTGCCCCGCCGCACGCGCGGCCGCGGGCGCCGGTACTCGCGCCGCGACGTGGCCCGTCTGTTGCAGGTGCAGCGGCTCGCCCAGGGCGAGGGCATCAACCTCGCCGGGATCAAGCGCATCCTCGACCTGGAGGCGCACGTCTCCGTGCTGGAGGAGCGCCTCGGCGACCTGCTGATGCGGGTCCAGGAGGAGGGGCGCGTGTTCGCCGCGGGACCGGCGGCGGGCGACGTCGTGGTGGTCCAGCGCGGTCAGCGCGTCCGCAGCGCCGCGGTGCGCGTGGACCTGGAGCACCGCGCCGTCGGCGGAGGGGCCGTGGTGCTCTGGCGCCCGGCTCCGCGGCGCGAGGAGTGACCGCGTCCTCGACGCGCGGCTGATTTCAGCAATGGCATTCTTTCGTTAACCAAGAATGCGCGCCCGGGTATAGGTAAGGCATTCCTTGCTCTACGCGATCTCTTCTTTCGGAATACGATCGGTGTATTCCGCAGGAGTGACGCACCGAGCGAGGAGAGATGCCATGAGCACGCTGATGGAAATGCCCGAGGTCGTCGAGTGCTCGATCGACGGCTGCGGGTACAACCACGAGCACGGCTGCCACGCCGGCGCCGTCACCATCGGAGGCCACACGGGCGACGCCTCCTGTGCCACGTTCATCCCGCTGAGCACCAAGGGCGGCCTGGAGAAGGTGATCGCCCACGTGGGCGCCTGCCAGCGCGCGGAGTGCACCCACAACGACCACCTGGAGTGCAACGCGGCGTCGATCCGCGTGGGACCGGGCCCCGAGGACCCGGGGCACGCCGACTGCCTCACCTTCGAGCAGGCCTGAGCCCTCGCGCACGGTCGGGGGCCGGGCGCGAGGCGCCCGGCGCTCAGCACGCGCTCAGCGCGCCAGGTGGTCCAGGAGGAGCAGCGCGTCGCCGTGCGTCCCGGGAAGCCGCTCGACCCACACCCGGGTCGGGCGGCGCACCTCTGTCGTCAGGCCGAGCACCTCGGCGTTGCGCTCCACGACGCGGCGCAGCGACTGGCCGAGCTCCGCCGTCGTCGGGCCGCGCTCGCACAGCACCACGAACGTGCCGTCGCCGACGGCCGCCATCGGGTGGCCCTCGCCGAACACCTGGTGGAGGGTGCGGCCGATCGCGGCGGAGCGCGCGAGCCGCTGCCAGGTGTCGAGGTTCTCCAGGCCCACGTCGAGCACCAGCAGGCAGTGGGACTCGCCCGCGGTCGAGCCGGTGCGCTGGGCGACGCCGTAGGTCTCGCGCAGCCGCTCGCCCAGGTACTCACCCGTGGGCAGGCCGGTCGAGGGGTCGTGCGTGGCGATCTGGTAGGGCACGCGCTCGCGCTCCCCGACCCAGCCGATCGCCGCGGCGCGCAGCGCGCCGACGTCCGTGGGCCGCCCGAAGGCGGCGTAGAGACAGGCGACGTCGTCCAGGGCCTCGGTGATCCCCGCACCCACCCCGGCGCGCGCCGCACCGAGCCGTTCGGCCGGCGCGATCACGCCACGGCCCTCGGCCAGTGCCTCTGCTAGCGCTTCTGCGGCGGGGTGCTCCCAGTCGTTCGGCCGGATCCAAACCGACGCCAGACTCGTAGCGCGCCACCGCTCGCGCAGGTCGTGCACACGCACCCGCGCCTCCTGCTGTGCCTCGCTCATACTGATGGGACCCTCACGGGGATACATCATGACGCACCTTCGAGAGTGAGGTGCCGGACTTCACCCGGGCGTCACCCCGGAATCTGGAATTCCACCCCCTAAATCTGCCGCCTGGCTCTATAGTCTTGGCAGGACGGCGACAGTCAACGGCAGCGCGACCACCGCGAGAGTCTGGGTAGACGTGAGGCAAGTCGAGAGCAGCACAGGGGAAACCCCTAGCGACGCGGAACTGATTCTGCAGGTCAGGTCAGGTGACCGTGACGCTTTTGGCGTGCTCTACGAGCGTCACTCGGCCGCCGCTCGCGCCCTCGCCCGGCAGTACGTCCCGGCCGCTGACGCGGAGGACGTCGTCGCCGACGCGTTCAGCAAGCTGTTCGAGATGCTGCGCCGCGGGGTCGGTCCCGACGCCGGGTTCCGCCCCTACCTGTACACGATGGTCCGCCACCGGTCGTTCGACGTGTCGCGCGGTGCCGCGCGCACCCGCCCGAGCACCGACGACGAGATCGAGTCCGTCCTCGGCCGCGTGGCCTCGAAGGACGACCCGGCGCTCGAGGGCTTCGAGCGCAGCGTGATCGCCAAGGCCTACGTCGACCTCCCGGAGCGGTGGCGCGAGGTCCTCTGGTACGTGCTCGTGGACGAGCTCAAGCCCGCCCAGGTCGCGCCCGTGCTCGGGCTCAGCCCCAACGGGGTGTCCGCCCTGCTCTACCGCGCCAAGGAGGCGCTGCGGGCCGGGTACCTCCAGCAGCACCTGACGCACGCGCCGTCCGACACCTGCCGCACCGTCAACCCGCTGCTCGGTGGATATGTGCGCGCGAGCCTGTCCAGGCGCGAGACCACCAAGATCGACGAGCACCTGTCGACGTGCGCCACGTGCAGCGCCCTGGTGCTCGAGCTGCACGACGTGGCGCACGGCATGAAGACCGTCATCGCCCCGCTGGTGCTGGGCGCGGGCGGCCTCGCCCTGGTCGGCGCCGGTGCCCCCATCGGTGGCCTGGTCGTCGCCGCGAAGACCGGCGCGGGCGCCGCGGCCGGTGGCGCGCACTCCGCCTCCGCCATGAGCGCGGCGTCGAGCGGCTCGTTCTCCGGCGCGGTGTCGTCCGCCGTGTCCACCACCGCGGGCGCCGTCGCCTCCGCCGCGGCTGCCGCGACGGGTGGCAGCGTGGCCGCGGGCGCGCTCGCCGTCGCCGCCGTCGGCCTGGTCGCGGCGCTGCAGATCACCGCGCCGCCCGAGGCCGACACGCTGATCGACACGGTGATCGCGAGCAACGACGCCCGTGAGCTGCCGGGCGGCAGCTCCTCCGCCGAGGAGGTCAAGGGCGGCGACCCCGTGCTGCCGACCGACGTCGTGCCCAGCGAGAACACCGCGTACATCGAGGTCGACTACGCCGACGCCGCGCAGCCGCTGACGCCCCGGCAGAGCCAGAACCTGTCGTTCACCGTGGAGAACACGGGTGCCGCCGACGCGACGGGCACCCAGCTCGAGGTCACGCTCCCGAACGGGCTCGCGGCCGCGAAGCCGGAGGGCTCCTTCGGCACGGGGATCGGCGGACGTCTGGTCGCCGGCACCGTGCCCACCTCGACGAGCGCGACGCCCACCCCGGAGGCCACGCCGGCGGCCGGCCTGGCCGACGGCACGTCGTCCGGGTCGCAGGCCGACGCCTCGGCGGGCTCGTCCACCAGCGAGATCGAGATGCCGACGTCGCCGAGCGCGTCGCCCAGCGCGCCCACCACCGAGGGCTTGGTCCCGGTCGAGGCTCCGGTCGGCTGCACGCCGACCGAGCGGGCCAACGTGGTGCTCTGCTCGATCGGCGAGCTCGCGCAGGGCGCGACCCGCAGCGTCGTCGTGCCGGTGCAGGCCAACGCCGGCGGTGACTACCCGGTGAGCGCCAAGGTCTGGGCCGACGGCCTCCAGCCGATGAACGCCGACCTGCCGAGCCGCACGGTCGCGGCGTTCGGCCCGGAGCTGTCCGCCCAGAGCCGGGACGTCTCGCTGTCCAGCCCCGGCACCGCCTCGCTGCCCGTCACCCTGGTCAGCACCGGTGACCGCACGGTCGGCCCCGGCTGGGCCGTCGCCGTGTCCCTGCCCGACGGCGTCAAGCCGGCCTCGGAGCAGTCGCTGCTCTCCTGCGCGGCCGGGGACATGCCCAACAGCTGGCTCTGCTCGCCGCTCCCCGGGACCTACGTGTCCTCGCTGCAGCTCGAGCCCGACACGGCCGTCGACGTGTCGCTGAACGTGACCACCGCGGCGTCCTCCACGGCGCAGCCCGCCGAGCTGGGCGTGGCCAACGTCCGGCCGGTCCTCGCCGGCAGCTCGCGCTCCGCCTCGGCCACGCTCGTCGCCACCTCGGCCTGGGCCAACGCCGGCGCCGGGGTGGGCACCGTCACCGCGTCCTGCCTCGCCACCGGCGGGGTCGACAAGGCCGACGCCGCCGTGATCGGCAGCTACACCAACACGACCCAGCGGGTCGTGCGTGTCGCCCTCGAGGCGGCCGGCAGCCGCGAGGCCACGGGCAAGGACGTGGCGCCCGGCGAGTCCGCGCGGGTCACGGTGCACGACGGCCTGCGCGTCCCGGTCGGCCAGGCCACGTTCGTGCTGACCACGGACGTGGACGGCAGCACCTACGAGACCCGCGTCGCCGCCGGTGACCACCGCTCGGTGGACTGCTACCAGCCGGAGTGGGGCACCGAGACGAGCGTGCAGACCGTCAACGCGGGCGGCACCGTGGGCGTCCAGGGCACGATCACCAACAAGACGGGCGAGACGATGTCCGCCGTCATGTCCGTGCCCGTGGGCGAGGACACGCTCAAGACCGTCAAGCGCCCCGTCGCGGCCGGCGGCAGCGTTGACCTCTCCGTGAACACCGAGCGCACGCACCTGCCGGCGGGCGACGTCACGTTCCACCTCTCCCGCGAGGTCGCCGACTCGGACGGCGACCTGGCCGAGGCCGTGAGCACGCCCGCGAACAACCCGACGCAGTCCTTCGCCGCCGCCCAGATCCAGCCGGCAGCGGGCGAGCGGACCATGTCGGCCGAGTCCTGCGTGTTCGACGCCGAGCAGGACCACTCGGTCCAGACCTTCCAGGTCACCGCGGACAACACCGCCTCGACCCTGCCCGTGCCGTTCCACGTCGGGGACGTCACCCGGACCGTGCCCGCCGGGCAGACCGAGGTGATCGCGTTCCCGGTGGTCTGGGGCACCGGCACCGTGGAGCTCACGGCGGCGGGCCAGACGCTCGACCAGCTCGACGTCGCCTTCAAGTCCTGTGCCGACGTGACCTGGCCAGCGGCGGAGCAGCTCACGGTGGAGGCCGCGGCCGAGTGCGTCGACCAGAACGTGCAGATCAAGGCGACGGTGCAGAACGGTACTGGCCGCGAGTGGCGCGGTGTGCTGGTGCAGGACGCCACCGGCGCGACGAGCGAGGAGCAGGCGGTCCCCGCCGGCTCGACCACGTTCGTGCTGCCCCAGCAGCCCCTGTTCACCCTCGACGGCAACGTCACCGTCCGGCTGACCCGTGAGCTGGAGGGCAACTCGTTCACGGTGGAGAAGTCGTTCGCCGTCAAGGGCGCGAACTGCGTGCTGCCCGAGCCCACCTGCGAGCCGTCGGCGGACCCGTCCGCCGAGCCTGCCGCGCTCCTGAGCCGCACCGTGAACAGGGCGCCGACGGACAGCCCCTGGCGGCGGCTGATGGGCCTCGACGGCTGCGAGCCCGCGGACTCCGAGGCCGAGCAGGCCTAAACGCCCGGGCGCCCCGTTCGGGGCGCCCCGCAGGCGTCAGACGATGCCGTACAGCCGGTCCCCGGCGTCGCCCAGGCCGGGCACGATGTAGGCCTTCTCGTTGAGGCGCTCGTCCACGGCCGCGACCACGACCGACAGGTTCGCGCGGTCGCCCACGTGCTCCTCCAGGAGCGCGATGCCCTCCGGGGCGGCCAGCAGGCAGACCGCCGTGACCTCGCGCGCGCCGCGCTCCAGCACGTAGTCGATGGCCGCGACCAGCGTGCCGCCCGTGGCGAGCATCGGGTCGATGAGGAACACGTGCCGGCCGGTGAGGTCGTCGGGCAGGCGGTTCGCGTACGTGACGGCCTTGAACGTCTCCTCGTCCCGCACCAGGCCGAGGAACCCGACCTCCGCCGTCGGGAGCAGGCGGCTCATGCCGTCCAGCATGCCCAGGCCGGCACGCAGGATCGGCACCACCAGCGGCGGCGGCGAAGCGAGGCGGGTGCCCGTCATGGTGGTGATCGGCGTCTTGACCTCGTGCGGCTCGGTGGCGATCTCACGCGTGGCCTCGTAGGCCAGGAGCGTCACCAGCTCGTCGACCAGCAGGCGGAAGGTGGGCGAGTCCGTGGTCTCGTCCCGCAGGACGGTCAGCTTGTGGGCTACCAGGGGGTGGTCGACGACGTGAAGGCGCATGGGGCCAACGCTACCGGGCGGTCCGACGCCGGGGCGGTGCGGAGGCCCGGAAAGTCGCCAGTCCCACACTCCGCCGCGTTGTCAGACCCCCAGGTCACTAGGGTGACCTGTGTGTCTGACACAGCAGGCCTGAGCGCCGCCGAGCGCCGCGCGCACTGGGAACGGTGGATGGGTGCCGCCCTCGACGAGGCGCGACGTGCCCTGGACACCGGCGACGTGCCGGTCGGCGCCCTGGTGCTCGACGCGGCGGGGCAGGTGATCGGCGTCGGGCACAACGAGCGGGAGGCGACGGGGGACCCGACCGCCCACGCCGAGGTACTCGCCATGCGGGCGGCCGCGGCCGCCCGCGGCGAGTGGCGGCTGTCCGGCTGCACGCTCGTGGTCACGCTGGAGCCCTGCCCGATGTGCGCGGGCGCCCTGGTGCAGTCGAGGGTCCGACGACTGGTCCTCGGCGCGTGGGACCCGAAGGCCGGCGCCACGGGCTCCGTGTGGGACCTGGTGCGCGACCAGCGCGCCCTGCACGAGGTCGAGGTGCTGGGCGGCTTCCGCGAGGACGAGTGCGGGGCGCTGCTCCGGGAGTTCTTCGGGGCGCGGCGGGGTTGAGCGGGTCCGGCGGAGCGGCCCGCAGAGCTGAGCTCAGACCTGCGGCAGCGCCGCGTTGAGCTGGTCGAGCAGCGTGCGCAGGCGGAGCAGGTACAGCCGCTCGTTGGCCAGGCTGGACATGTTCGCGACGGCGTCGTCGCCGTCCTGGTACTTGACGATCATGAGCTCGAACTCCGTGAGGTCCCGGCGCCAGTTGTAGCCCTGGACCCGTTCGCGCCAGCGGTGCAGCTTCTCGACGAGAGCGCTGTCAGGTGCCCGGCTGAGCACACCCGAGGCGAGCGCGACGTCCACCGCCGACAGCGCCAGCCGGGGGCTGACCGAGAGGGCACGGTCGCCGCCCGTCCGCAGCCCGGCGAGCCGGCGCTCGACGATGGCGCGGTTCTGCCCCAGCTCGAAGATCACCGAGGCGACCAGCTCCGAGCGGCGCTCCGTCTCGGCGTTCTGCCGCTCCACGATCAGGCCCGTGACGCCCGCGAGCAGCGTCAGGGAGTTGACCCAGGGCTCCCACTCGGGGCCGATCCCGAGGATCCACAGGATGCCCAGCACGAACGCGACGGCCAGCAGGGCGTACGTCACCACGGCGACGGTCACGCGCCGTCGTCGGGCCCACCGGCGGCTCGACCAGGCCGCGGCCGCCTGTCGCCGCAGGAGGCGCAGGCGCCCGCGCGCCGCCTCCGGCGCCCGGCGCGCGCCCGGGCCGCGGGTCACTTCCACACGTCGAACGTCGGCCGCTCGGTGGGCGCGTTCTCGTCCGGCGCCAGGAGCCGCAGCTCCAGCCCGAACGGGTTCTGCCGCCGGGTGTACCGGAAGCGTTCCCGCTGCACGTGGGTGGTGCGCAGGCCGGCGCCGGCGACGAGCTGGTCGATCCGCTCGGTCGTGTACTTGCGGGTCGTGTACAGCCGGATGGTGTCCAGCGGCTTGAGGTGCACGGGGCGGCTGCCCGGGATCAGCATCCGGAGCGTCTCGCTGCCCACGTTCTGCCAGAACACCTTCAGGAGGATGCTCTCGTCCTCGACCGCGCCGGTGAACCGGACCTGCTCGAGGTCGATCTTGAGGTCGGTGTTGTACCGCACGGCGCTCGCCACGAACTCCACGAACCCCCGGGTCTGGCGGTACTCGGCCTCGGCGGCGTGCACGGCGTCCTGGCTCAGGCTCTCGGTCGTGGCGAACTCGACGAGCATCCGGTCCTGCGGCCGGAGCACCTTGGCGACGCCGTCGAGGAACTCCGCGTCGTCGTCGAAGTTCGCCACGGTGTTGCCGACCAGCGAGAACAGGATCGCCTCGTCGCCCACGAGGCGGTCGAGGAACTGCTTGAGCTCCTCGAGGTTGCCGTCCAGGGAGAGGTCGATCTGCAGGCCCAGCGAGCGGTCCAGGGGGAAGTGCGCGTCCCGGACGGCGGTGCGTGAGCCGGTGCGGAGCATCTCGGCGCTCATGTCCACGGGCACGTAGAGCATCGACGGGTGGGCCTGGTGCATCGTCTCCAGGAACATCCCGTCCTTGGCGCCGGTGCCGACGCCGAGGCTCACCAGGTGCACGCACTCGTCCGTCACCAGCGGCGAGATGCTGCGCCACTGCCGGCGGAACATCTCGGTGCCGACCTTGATGACCATGTAGGTGGGGTCGTTCGAGGCGTTGAACCAGGCGATCGTGGGCCCGATGCCCCAGTAGGCGTACCCGGAGGGGACCCGCTTGCCGTCACCGGAGGTGGAGTGGCCGTCGTCGAGGTACTGGGCGAGGGTGGCGAGCTTGTCGGACTGGTCCTCGCCCACGAGCGTCACGGACCACGCGAAGTCGTCGCCCGCGAGCGTGCTGTCGATCCTTGAAATCGCTGAGTCGCCCACGCGGTCCCCTCGTGCTCCGATGCAGTGCTCCGACGCAAAGAAATCCCAGGCTAGCGGGACGAACCGCGGTGCGAAATGGAACACACCACGGGTGCGGCGGGCACTCGGCGGCATACCCTCGTAAGCGTGTTCCCTCAAGCTCGCCCCACCACGTGGCAGCCCGAGCCCGTCGAGGTCGCCCGCACCACCGTGGACGACGCCGTGGACGTGCTCTCGGGCCTCCGGATCACGGCGCTCACGGGCGCCGGGGTCTCGACGGACTCCGGCATCCCCGACTACCGCGGCCCGGACTCGCCGCCGCGCAGCCCCATGACCTACCAGCAGTTCGTGGGCGACGAGGAGTTCCGCCGGCACTACTGGGCGCGCAACCACGTGGGCTGGCAGCACGTGGACCGCACCACGCCGAACGCCGGCCACCGCGCGCTCGCCGAGCTCGAGGAACGCCGGATCCTCGCCGGCATCATCACGCAGAACGTGGACCTGCTGCACGAGGACGCGGGCTCCCGCACCGTCATCGACCTGCACGGACGCTACGACCGCGTGATCTGCCTGACCTGCGGCCGGGTCATCTCGCGCACGCACCTCGCCGAGCGGCTCACCGAGCTCAACCCGGGCTTCCTGGAGTCCGTGGGCGACGTCGCGGACGTCGAGATCGCGCCCGACGCCGACGCCGTCATCGAGTCGACCGCGCACTTCAAGCCCGCCCCCTGCGAGTTCTGCGGGGGCGTGCTCAAGCCCGAGATCGTCTACTTCGGCGAGAACGTGCCGCGCGAGCGGGTCGAGCGGGCGTTCGCGCTGGTCGACTCCGCCGACGCGCTGCTGGTCGCCGGCTCCTCGCTGACCGTGATGAGCGGGCTCCGGTTCGTGCGCCACGCGGCCGAGGCGGGCAAGCCCGTCGTCATCGTGAACCGCGGCATCACCCGCGGGGACAAGTACGCGACGGTCAAGGTCGACGCCGGGACGAGCGACGTCCTGCAGGAGCTGGTCCGCCGCCTGCCGCCGCCCGCCTGATGCCGGTGTCAGACGTACAGGTCACCCGGGTGACCTGTACGTCTGACACGAGGGGCTAGCGGGTGGTGAGGTCCGTGATGCCTTCGTGGCCCGTGGGGGAGAGCGTCAGCACACGGTTGCCGGGGTGCAGCCGCGGGTCCCCGTGGTACAGCTCGGCGAGCTGGTCGGCCGCCTCGCCGTCCCCGGAGTCGGCGGCGACGAGCAGGTAGGCGAGCTCGTCGGCGACGGCGTCGAACTCGGCGTCGGACATGTCCGCGCCCGCCAGCCCCGCGTCCCGGACCCAGGCCGCCGCCTGGCCGCCCGCGGCCTCCTGGACGGAGGGCGTGCCGAGCTGCGGTCCCCAGAAGTCCCAGAGCAGCAGCTCGTCGCGGTGCCGGTGCGCCACCTCGTACAGCACGTACGAGCGCACGAAGTCCTTGCCGTGCAGGTACGGCACCTCCGTCGTCACGCCGTACGTCGCGGGGTCCACGGTCCCGGCGCGGATCGCGAGCCACGCCTCGGCCGCCGTCACGAACGGCGATCCCGGCCCGGTCGGCATGTCGTGCACGTCGAAGTCGAAGTCCTTCTGGTCGAGCTCGGGGTCGAACCGCAGCCAGCGCCTGCCGTCCCAGCGTTCGCCCACCACGTGGTCGGCGTTCCAGCCCGGCGTGAAGTAGGTGGCGAAGCCGATCCGGGACCGCGCCGGGACGTCGTGGGTGCGCAGCACGCCGAGCGTCAGCAGCGTGTGGTCGCGGCAGCATCCCGCCACCTGCTGCGCGTGCGTGCGCGGCCCGTCGAGGGGTGCGCGCAGCTCCGCGGCGTCCAGGATCGAGGTGAGCCAGCGGCGGTCGGGGTCGCTCTTCTGCGCCTCGGTCAGCGTGGGGCCGCCAGCCCGGTAGTGCACGACGGCGGTGCAGGCGAACCGGTGCAGCTCCTCCGGGTCGGTGCTCAGCTCGGTGAAGTAGCCGGTGTGGTGTCCGGGGTTCGAGTACGGACTGTGGTCCGCGTAGTCGAAGAGTGTGGGCGCGGGCATCGGTGTCCTCCCTCGGCGGTGTCCGGAACACTACCCCGCGACCCCGGCGAAATCCCACCCCCTTTCCAGGGATTCCGCCGGGCGAGCTGTCAGGGCTGCGTGCCCATGCCGATGCTCGCCGGGGCGTCGCCCGCCGTGGCCGTGGCGACGCCCGCGCCGTCGGCCTGGATCGTGTACTCCTCGCCCGTGGTCACGGCCTCGGAGGCCAGCACCAGGGACTGGGTGTCCTTGGTCAGGGTCACCGTCGCCGCCGTGGTGCCGGCCGAGTCGACCACGGTCACCTCCGTGCCCGCGGCCAGCGTGTCGAAGGTCGCGGCGACCCAGCCCTCCGAGCCGTCGCCCGGCGTCTGCAGCATGCTCGACGTGCCGACGGCGAGCAGCGTGCCGCTCTGCACGGTGAGCGCGCCGGCGCTGTCGAGGGTGCCGTTGCCGCCGTCCGTCGGGCCGAACACCGTGACGTCGCCGCCCGAGATCGTGAGGGTCCCGTTCGAGTCCAGGCCGTCACCCCCGGCGTCGACCGTGACGTCGCCGCCGGTGATCACCAGGGAGTAGTCGCCCGCGACGTCGCCCGGCATACCGCCGCCACCACCCGCACCGCCGCCACCACCCTGCGGCGGCTCGCCGTCCGGCGTGGTGTCCGACGCCGGCGGCTCGCCTCCCGCGGGAGCCTCGCCTTCCGCGGGCGCCTGGGAGCCGGAGTCCTGGCCGGTCGTGGCATCCGCCGCCGAGTCGTCGGTCGTGGCGGTGCCGGTCGTCGTGCTCGTGCCGCCGGCGGCGTTGAAGCCGTCGTCGGACGACGTGACGTCGACCGTGCCGCTCGCGACCAGGATGTGTGCCGCCTCCAGGCCCTCGACGGACTCGGCCACGGTGACCGTGGCGCCGTCGACGACGAGGTCGCTCTCGGCGTGGACGCCGTCGTCCCCGGCCGCGACGGTCACGGTGCCGCCGAGCAGGGCCGCGTAGCCGACGGTCTCGCCGTCATCGTTGGTGCCGTCCTCGTTGTCCGCCTTGAGGCCGTCGCCCTCGGCGTCCACGTCGATGGTGCCGTCGGTGACGACCAGGAAGTCCTTGCCGCGCACGCCGTCGTCCACCGCGGTGACGGTGATGTCGCCGCCCGCGATCACGAGACCGTCCTTCGAGGCGATCCCGTCGTTCGTGCTGCCGGTGACGTCCAGCGAGCCCGTGCCCGAGATGACCATCGAGTCGGCCGAGAACAGGGCGGCGTCGGGCGCGTCCTCGCTGGTGTCCGCGTAGGTCGCGGCGTCGGTCAGGCTGTTGGAGGAGCCGTCCGCGAGCACCACGGACACGTCGTCGGCCTGCGTGACGGCGACGGCGGAACCCGTCGAGCTGGTGATGTCGGCGCCGTCGAGCACGAGCCGCACGAGGCCGTCGGCCTCGGAGCTGACCACGACCTGGCCGTCGTCGAGCGTGCCGCTGATCCGGTAGGTGCCGGGCGCCGAGATGGTGACGGTGGCGCCGTCGGCGGTGGCGCCGTCGGCGGTGGCGCCGTCGCCGGAAACCGTGGCGCCGTCGCCGTCGAGCGAGACGGTGGTCTCGTCCGCGGTGTCCCAGGTCTCCTCGGCGAGGTCCGCGAGGTCCGCGTAGTCCTCGTTGCCGGCCAGCGCGTCGTCGGTGGTGGTCGCCACCTCCGAGAGGGTCGTCGTGGCGGTCGTGTCCGTGCCGCTCGTGGTCTCGGCGGTGGCCGTGCTGCACCCGGCGAGGGCACCGAGCACCAGGGCGCCGGAGATCGTTGCGGTCAGGACGGGGCGGGGTCGGCGGATCGTCATGCTGAGGTCCTCTCACTGGTCAGGAGGTGTCGTGCGGTGGCGGGCGCGCTCACGGTGAGCCGACGGCGGACGAGGCGCCGCCAGGGCATGTCCGGCAGGCCGGGCTCCAGCACGGCCAGCCCGGTGGCGTACTTGGAGATGCGGTCCGGACGGCGGCCCGCGCGCCACAGGAGGCGGTCCACGGACGAGGGTCCGGAGCCGGCGGCCGTCTTGGTCTCGACCACCACGAGGTCGCCGATCGTGGCGCTGCGACGTACCGGACCCAGCAGGTCCCAGACGAGGCCGGCGTCGAGCGTGACGCGGGCGTCGTCGAGCAGCAGGGTGGTGCGGTGGTACCGCGACCGCAGGGTTGGGGTGAGCACGGGCGCCGACGGCGCCCCTGCGTCGGCCAGGCGGTCGGCGACAAAGGCGCGGGCGGGGCCGAGGCGGTCGGCGTCGTCGTGCGGCTGCCGCTCCTTGACCGTGGTGCCGCGGCCTGCCCGGGTCTTCACCTCGACGAAGCAGGACCCGGTGTCCACGTAGGTCCGCGTGCGGACCTTGAACCGCCGACGGCGGCGCGTCGCCGCGAGGCGGTACGCGTCCAGCTCCGGGGTGTCGAAGTAGGTGGAGTCGTAGGCGAACGAGCGGGACCCGTCGATCTCCAGCACCCGGGCCGGCGGGAGGGCCGCGAGCATGCCGTCGAGCTCGTCCGGGGTGAGCACGTACTTGCGGTCGCGCCGGGTCTGGAGCGCGGCGGCCTCGTTCAGCTCGTCGAGGGTCACGGGGGCGAGGGCGCCGATCATCGGGCCGCCGCCAGCTCGGGGTGCCCGCCGCCGGCCGTCTCCCGGTGCAGCGTGGTGGGGGCGCGCGTGCCGTCGTCGGTCACGATCGGCAGCCGGCGGGCCTCGGAGTAGCGGACGTCGACCCAGGTGGAGTCGTTCACGAGGTCCAGGCGCTGCACGGACAGGGCGTGCACGCGGGCCCCGAGGAGCTGCTCCAGGTGCGCCACCAGCTCCGTCTGGTCGGGGATCGCGCGGTCGAGGACAACCAGCTCGCTGTGGTGCCTCGCGAACAGTCGGGGATGGTCGGCCAGCGCCATGACCAGGAGGATCAGGCCGCTGCCCGCGAGCCCCAGCCAGCCGGCGCTCGTCCCGAGCCCGCCCAGCAGGCCGAGCGCGAGCGACGCGAAGTAGTAGGCGACCTCGTGCTGCGACAGCTCCGTGGAGCGCAGCCGGATGATCGACAGCACGCCGAACAGGCCGAGGCCGAGTCCGGCGGCGACGGCGCTCGCGGAGAGCGTCGCGGACACCGCGAGCACCCCCACGTTGACGCCGAGGTAGGCCACGACGAGGTCGCGCCGGCGGTGCCGCGGGAAGTAGAGCGCGAAGGTGAGGATGGTGACGGCGACGAGGTCGACCGCGTAGAGCATGAGCTGGTTCATCGGATCTCCGGGGTTATCGGGGTGATGAACACGAGGCAAACGCATGGACCCGTCCGGTTCCTGAGGCACGGCTGGGCTGAGCCTGTGGTCTGCTGGGAGGTGGCTGGGAGGTTTGGTGCCTGGTGGGCCGGTGTCGGGCGGCGCGGCAGCGGGCGTCGAGGGCCTGCCGGAGGCCGTCGGAGAACCGATTCGTGGAACCGGGCTCTGACCGGGTATCCTCCTACGGTCTGCTACTGAGGTAGCGGGCGAAGGTAGCGTGTCCGAGCGGCCTAAGGAGCACGCCTCGAAAGCGTGTGTGGGTGAAAGTCCACCGTGGGTTCAAATCCCACCGCTACCGCACCCAGAGTGACGAACGAGCCCCTGACCCATGTGGTCAGGGGCTCGTTCGTTGTGGCGCGCGGCCAGGTCGGCAGGTTGCTGGTCAGGTCGGCAGGTTGCGTCCAGGTCGGCACAGGCCTGTGCCGACCTGGATGCAACCTGCCGACCTCGCAACGCTGGAGTGACGACGTCTTTGATCAGGACGCATCGGAGATCGCCCGTCCGATCCTGCGAACGAGCCAGATGACTGTGGTCACAGACGCGGCGCCTGTCCGGTCGGTATCTCGGCGGCTCGCCGAGGCCGCCGAGGACAGGAGCAGCAGCGTGAGCACCGACGATTTTCCGGCCCCCGAACACGGTCTGGTCGTGACCCATTTTCTGACCGTCCGCGATGTCGCGGTGTCGCGTGAGTTCTACGCCGACATCTTCGGCGGGCGGGTTGTCCGGGCGGAGAACCCCGCGATGATCCAGGTCGCCAACACCTGGATCATCATGAATCCCGGCGGGGGACCGACCCCGGACAAGCCCGACGTCGTCCTCACTCCACCGGAGCCCGGCGACCCGGTCTCGGCGTTCCTCAACGTCCGGGTCGCCGACATCGCGGGGTTCTACGCCGACGCGCGAGCGAAGGGTGCGCACTTTCTCACCGAACCCCTGGATCGTGGGGCTGAGCTGCGGTGCTACCTGAGCGACCCGGACGGCTACCTCATCGAGATCGGGCAGACCACCGGCCTGCTGCACGGGATCACCGCCGACTGATCAGCACCCTCGCGCCGAGCGGGTAACGTCCGGGGCATGTCGCGCGTCGCACAGCCCCGGCCCCAGGTAGCACCCCTTCGGAGGCTGGAGCCCGGCGACGCCGTCGCGCTCGTCTCGCCGGCGAGCTGGAGCGACGAGTCCTGGCTGGCGGAGAGCGTCGCGACCGTCGAGTCGTGGGGTTTCAAGGCGCGCCTGGGCACGCACGCCGACGACCGGTTCGGCTACATGGCCGGCGGCGACCCGGAGCGCGCGTCCGACCTCAACGACGCGATCCGGGACCCGGAGGTCCGCGCCATCCTGACGCTGCGCGGCGGAAGCGGGAGCCTCCGCCTGCTGCGCGACGTCGACACCGACGCGCTCCGGGCGGACCCCAAGCCGCTCATCGGGTTCAGCGACATCACCGCCCTGCACCAGGTCTGGCACCAGACCGGCGTCCCGTCGGTCCACGGCGCGGTCGCCGGGACCCGGGCGGACACGGTCCGGCGGCTCCTGACGGGCGAGACCGGCGAGCCGGTGCGCAGGGACAACGGCCAGTACGGTGCGTACCTCACCACGACAGGCACGGCCTCGGGACCGCTGTTCGGCGGCAACCTCGAGATGCTGGCGCGCAGCGTCGGCATCGTCGACAACGATCTCGACGGGCACGTCCTGCTGCTGGAGATCCACCGCACGGTCGGCCTCGGGATGGTCGACCGCGCCCTGACCCAGCTCCTGCTGTCCGGGGCGCTCGACGGGATCTCGGGCGTGGCGGTGGGCACCCTTGAAGGGTTCGACGACTACGAGGACCGGGGCTGGAACGTCCTGGACGTGCTCCGGGACCGGCTCAGCCCGCTCGGCGTGCCGATCCTCGCGGGGCTCCCGCTCGGGCACCTGGAGAACCCGGTCTCCGTGCCGCTCGGGGTCGGGTGCGAGCTCGACGCCGACGCCGGCACGCTGACCGTCGCGGCGCTGACCGCCTGACCCAGGCCTGCGGGGCCTAGGCCCCGCGGCGACCCGTCAGCTTGTTCGCGAGCCAGCGTCCGGCCTTGCGAAAGTCGGCCGCCAGATAGCGGAACTGCCCGAGCTGCGTCCGCAGCACGTCGACCTGACGGCTCACGAATGTTGCTCGGGGCGTGTCCCCGAGGCGGCTGAGCTCTTGTCCCTCAAACTTCGCGTCGTCCGCTGGCATGGGGGGATCGTACTGGGATGCCCGGTATGTGTCCGCTGCCGTTCCGCGGGTCCGGCGTCAGCCCAGCGCCGCCCGCTCCAGGAACGCGTCGGCCTCCCGCCGCGACCGCAGCCGGTGGAACGTCAGGTGGGCGTTCGCCGGGTCGGTCATCGCGGCGCCGTAGCGCTCGGGGTGGCGCTTCCGCTGGCCCCAGGACCATCGGACGATGGAGTCCCGCCCCCACGGAGCGAGCACGTCGTCCCAGGGCTGACGGTTGCCCGTGCCCGGCCAGAGCTCCTTCTGACTCACCGCGAGGCGCAGCGTGCGCCAGTACACCTGCGCGAGCACGAGCGGCGTCGGTGGGTCGATCCAGACCACCGTGTCGGCGCGCGCCCAGATCGCGGGCTGCAGGCCCGAGTAGTTGCCGTCGACCACCCATGCCTCGCCGGTGATCACGCGCTCCGTGTCCCGCGCGAAGTCCTCCCGCGGGCGCGGCACCCACCCCGGCCCCCAGTAGAGCGCGTCCAGCTCCACGTGCCGGACGTCGAGGCGTGCCGCCAGCCGTCGTGCGAACGTGGACTTGCCCGACCCGGCCGCTCCGACCACCGACACCCTGTGCACCGCACGACGTTAGCCCGGCCGCGCGCCCCGGCCATCGGGATTTTCGAGGCGCTCGGCCTCGTCCGGCCCGGCGTCCGGGACCGGGGTGCCGTCGTGCGGCGGGTCGAACCACGGTGCGAGCTCCCGGTCCACGACCTCCTCGGCCCGCCGGATCCAGCGCCGTTCCCAGGGCCACCGCATCGGTCCCCAGCCCGCCCTCCGGAGGCCGTCGTCCCTCATGGGCGCCCGGCCGGGAGCGTGAGCATCGCCAGCGAGCCCGCGACCAGGGCGAGCACCGAGAGCGACACGCACACCCAGGTCAGGACGTACGTCGTCCGCAGCACGTACTCGTTGAAGGCGACCCGGACGTACAGGGCGCGGAAGAACTCGAGGTCGGTCCGGGCGGCGTCCCACTGCTCGTGCCGGGACTGGGCGAGCGTGGCCGTGACGTCCGGCTCGCGGGTGCGGTCGGCCATGTACAGCACGACCGTCGCGATGGCCGCCAGCGCCAGGATCACCACACCCACCGTCGGCCAGAGGCCGGTCGTGGCGCCGGCTTCCCAGGCCGTCGCGTTGATCGCGAGGGAGCCACCGAACGCGAACGTGGCGATGACCTTCTCGCCGTCGACGCGCCACCGCTGGTGGCCCAGGGCTCGCTCCAGCGCCCGCTCCGCCGTCGCCCGCAGCCCCGCGTCCATGGGGTGATTCTTCTGCGCGGCGTGCCCCCTGTCGAGATGTACTGAGATGCCGGGTTCGCCCCTCACCAGGCACGTTGGGCCGCCTGACCCCGGAAAGACCTGTTGACCAGGGCATATATCACCCGCGAGATCTTGCGTCCCCGGCCCGTCATGGGCTGGACTGGGGATCGCGCCCACCGGCGCCTGCCCTCGAACGAGCCCACAGCACCCCTGCAGGCGGTCAGAAGGAGAAAATCGATGTCAGACAACGAGACGTTGCGCGCGGAGCGGTTCGCATCCGGCAAGGCGGCCCTCGACTCCATCCACGACGACGCGGGCCACGGGGTCATCGAGTCGCTCGCCGACATCGCTCCTGAGCTCGGTCACCAGATCGTCGCGTGGGGCTACGGAGACATCCTGTCCCGGCCCGAGCTGGACCCGCGGGAGCGGCAGCTCGTGACCCTCGGGATCCTCACCGCCCTCGGGGGCAGCGAACCGCAGCTCGAGGTGCACATCGGCGCCTCGCTCAACGTCGGGCTCACCCCGCAGCAGATCGTCGAGGTCTTTCTGCACAGCTCCGTCTACTGCGGGTTCCCGCGGGCCCTGAACGCCGTCGCCACCGCGAAGCGCGTGTTCGCCGAGCGCGGCCTGATGCCGCTGGCCGGCGAGACCCCCGAGGCCTGAGGATCCAGGGGCCGCAGGATCCAGAGGCCCGAGGGCCTACAGGTACGTCACCCCGGTCAGCTCCTGCGCGGTCGTCCACAGCCGCCGCCCGACGGCGGGATCGGTCGCCTCGGCGGAGGCCCGCACCTCCGCCACGCGTCCGCGGACCTCACGAAACCCGGCGGGGCCGAAGAACTGCCCGCCGCGCACGCCGGCCGCCGTCGCGGCGTGGAGCTGGGGGAGCGCGCCACGCTCGACGGACTGGGTCACGAGCAGGCCGAGGCGCGCCGCCCAGCGACCGGCGCGGCCTCGGTCCTCCCAGGCGCGCGGCGTGAGGTTCGTGCCGGAGAGCCCGGGGTGGGCGAGCGTGCTGAGCACGGGCGAGCCCGCGGCGCGCAGGCGCCGGTCCAGCTCGACGCCGAACACCGTCGTCGCGAGCTTCGACGCCCCGTAGGCCGGGGAGGCTCGGTAGTCACGCTCGGCCATGAGGTCGTCGAAGTCGAGGTGCGCGGTCTTGTGGGTGATCGAGCTGAGCGAGACGACGCGCGGCGCGTCCCCGCGGGCGAGCAGCGGGAGCAGCAGCCCGGTGAGCGCGAAGTGGCCCAGCATGTTGGTGCCGAGGTGCAGCTCGAAGCCGTCGGACGTCGTCCGCCGCGGCCCCAGGAGCACGAGCCCGGCGTTGTTGACGAGGAGGTCGATCTGGCCGAGCTCCTCGGCGGTCCGGGCGGCGAAGGCTCGCACCGACGCGAGCGAGGCGAGGTCGAGCGCCCGCACCCGGAGCTTGGCGCCCGGTACGGCCGCCGCGATGGCGCGCGCGGCGTCCTCGCCCGCCGCGACGTTCCGGACGGCGAGGACGACGTCGGCGCCGTGCCGTGCCAGTTCAGTGGCCGTCACGCGGCCGAGGCCGGAGTTCGCCCCGGTCACGACGGCGAGCCGGCCGGTCTGGTCGGGGATGTCGGAGGTGTTCCACGGGTTCATGGTCGGGACGCTAGGTCGCGTCGGCCGCGCCCCACGCGTTCTCGCCTCCCTCGGTCTGGCAGGACCACCCTGGCCGCGGGGCGGGGGCGCACACTGGTGGGTATGGCCACGGAACAGCCCTACGCGCGCGAGCTCGGCGACTTCCTGCGGTCCCGGCGCGAGCGCACCACGCCGCAGGACCTCGGGCTCGAGCCCGGCCCGCGGCGCAAGGTCGCGGGACTCCGGCGCGAGGAGCTCGCGCTGCTCGCCGGCCTGAGCACCGACTACTACCAGCGGCTGGAGCAGGGCCGGAACGTGCGCCCGTCGGACGCCGTGCTCGACGCGATCGCCGACGCCCTGGCGCTGGACGAGATCGAGCGGCGGCACATGCTGATGCTCGCCCGGGCGACCCGGCAGCCCGAGGTGGGCGTGCGACGGCGTCCGGACCGGGTGCCGACCAGCACCGCGCGGCTGCTGCCGCTGATGGGTGTCCCCGCGCTCGTGCTCGGCCGGCACCTGGACGTGCTGGCGTGGAACGACCTGGCCGCCGAGCTGCTCGGCGACCCGGCGGACTACACCCCGGAGCGCCGCAACTTCCTCATGGCCCTGTTCGACGACGACGGGTCGCGGCTGCACTGCGCCGACTGGGAGGCCACCGCCCTCGACTACCTGGGGATGCTGCGCGCCGCCGTCGCGGCCGACCCGGACCATCCCCGGGCCGTCGCGGTCGTGGGCGAGCTCAGCATCCGCAGCGCGGACTTCCGCCGGCTGTGGGCGCGGCACGACGTGCGCGAGAGCGTGCACGGCGCCAAGCTGATCCACCACCCGCGGGTCGGCGACATCGCGATGGAGTGGGACGCGTACCCGCTGCCCGGCAACCCGGGACCGGTCATGGTCGTGTTCACGCCGCAGCCCGGTGCCGCCGACGACCAGCTCCGCCTGCTGGGCACCCTCGCGGGCAACGACCTCAGGGCCGCGGCAGCGCCGCCGCGTCCCGGTGCTCGACCAGCTCCGACCGCTCCCGCCTGAGCCGGTCCACGCCCCAGGCCCCGAGCGGCGCGAGCGCGGCGTTCAGCGTGCGGCCGTGCTCTGTCAGCGTGTACTCGACGCGCGGCGGCACCTCGGCGTGCACCCGCCGGTGCACCAGGCCGTCCGCCTCCATCTCGCGCAGGTGCTGGGTCAGCATCTTCTCGCTGACGCCCGGGAGCCCGCGCCGCAGCTCGGCGAACCGGCGCACGCCGTGCTCGTCGAGCTCCCAGAGGATCAGGCCCTTCCACTTGCCGCTCACCACGTCGAGCGCGGCGTCGATGCCGCAGATGTAGGGGCCGTTGCGGGGTGCCTTCGCCATCGTGCGCTCCTCGGGCCGGAGATCATTACCAAAAGGTAAGTACCCCAGTAAATAGTGGGTACTTCCACGATGGTACGTCGCCCGGTGAGCATGATCAGGTCCCCACGACCTGAGGAGATCACCCGAATGACCACCCCCGGAAGCACCGGAGTCACGGTGCTCGGACTGGGCGCGATGGGCAGCGCCCTGGCCGCCGCACTGCTCGACGCCGGCCACCCCACCGCCGTCTGGAACCGCACCCCCGCCCGCGCCGCCGCCCTTGCCGCCCGCGGGGCCACGATGCCGTCGGGCCTCGCCGGTGCCGTGACCACCCACCGCCTGGTCGTGGCCTGCCTGCTCGACCACGCCTCCGTGCACCAGGCGCTTGACCCCGTGATCGGCACGATGCGGGGGAGCGCGCTGGTCAACCTCACGACCACCACCCCGAACGAGGCCCGCGAGCTCGCCGCCTGGGCGGCGGAGCACGGAGTCGGGTACCTCGACGGCGCGATCATGGCCACCCCGCCGATGATCGGCACCGCCGAGGCGTCGATCCTGTACAGCGGCTCCGCCGAGGTGTTCGACGCCGCGCGGCCCGTGCTCGACCGCTGGGCCACCAGCACCTACGACGGCGCGGACAGCGGCCTGGCCTCCCTGTACGACCTCGCCATGCTCTCGGGCATGTACCTGATGTTCGCGGGCTTCCTGCACGGGGCCGCGATGGTCGGCTCCGTGGGCATTACCGCCACCGAGTTCGCGGCCCGCGCCACACCGTTCCTCAGCGCGATGACGGCCGGCTTCGCCCACGACGCCGCGGTGGTCGACGGCGGCGACTACACCGTCCCGGGCCAGCAGAGCCTGGACTTCTCCGACCTGGGCCACATCGTGCGGGCCAGCGAGGAGCAGGGCGTCGACCCCACCCCCGTGGCCGCCGTCCAGGAGCTCATCAGCCGGCAGGTCGCGGCCGGCCACGGCGCCGAGGGCTTCGCGCGGCTCTACGAGAGCCTCCGGGCCGGCCGGGCGGAGGCCGTGCGATGAGCGCCCCCGTCACCGTCATCGGCCTGGGCCCCATGGGCCAGGCCATGGTCCGCACGCTGCTCGCCGCCGACCACCCCGTCACGGTCTGGAACCGGACGCCCGGCCGTGCGGCCGACGTCGTCGCCGCGGGCGCGTGGCTCGCGCCCACTCCCGCCGACGCCGTGGCCGCGAGCGACCTGGTGCTCCTCAGCCTCACCGACTACCAGGCCATGTACGACATCCTCGGGCCGACGACGACACCGGCTACGGCAACGACACCACCGGCGCTCGCAGGTCGCACGCTCGTGAACCTCAGCTCGGACTCGCCCGACCGGTCCCGCGAGGCCGCAGCCTGGGCGGCGGAGCACGGCGCCCGGTTCCTGACCGGCGGCGTGATGAACCCTGCGCCGATGGTGGGCACGCAGGCGGCGTACGTGTACTACAGCGGCCCGGCCGAGCTGTTGGAGACCCACCGGGCGGCGCTGAGCACCATCGGCGCGCCGCGCTACCTCGGGGCGGACCCCGGGCTGGCGCAGCTCATGTACCAGGCCAACCTCGACGTGTTCCTCACGTCGCTCGCGGCGCTCATGCACGCCACGGCACTCCTGGAGACCGCGGGCGTCACGGCGACGGCTTCGCTGCCCGAGCTGATGCAGACCCTGTCCGGTACCGCGGAGATGCTTGAGGTGGGCGAGAACCCGGCCGCGCAGCTCGAGGCCGGCGAGCACCCGGGGCACCTGAGCACCGTGACGATGATGGGCGCGACCGCCGACCACATCGTGGCCGCGAGCGAGGCCGCGGGGGTGGACCCGGGCCTGCCCGCCGCCGTCCGCGCGTACTACACGTGGGCCCGCGAGCACGGCCACGGTGGTGACAACTGGACCCGCATCATCGACGCCATGCGGCCGGTCAGCCCCGGCCGATCCTCCGGCGGGGGTCCAGGCCCGAGTCGGCGAGGCTCGTGACCATGCTCCCGGGCTCGAACGCCCGCTCCGACCGCAGGTCGTGCACCACGGAGCGGAGCAGGCCCGGCAGGAAGTCCCGTCCCCGGCGCACGCACCACGGCAGCCCGGCCCGCAGGAGCCAGGCCAGGCGCTGCCGCACCGACGGCGGGTCGGGCGCCGCGGGCAGCCGGGCGGCGCGGGCGGCAGCGGCGTAGGCGGGATCGACGTCGGCCAGGGCGGTCGCGACGCCGAGCGCCAGCCGCCGGTGCCCGGCGGGCGAGGGGTGCACCCGGTCGATGTGCCAAGCCTTCGCCCCGGCGGGCGCGATGGCCTGAACGGCGTCCACCACGACCACCCGACCGACCGAACTCGACGGGGTGGCCGACGCCGCGACCTCGTCCACCGCCGCGTTGATCGCCGCGACCCGGCGTCGCATCACGTGCCGGACCAGCCGCGGCGTGAGCTCGAACAGGCCGATCACGGGGAGCCGCACGAGCACGACGTCCGTCCCGGCGCGGCGCAGCTCGCCGACGCAGCGGTGCAGGTCGGCGAGCGTGAACCGGGCGTCGAAGTCGCTGCGCAGCACGTCGTTCCCGCCCACCAGCACGGTGGCGAGCCGGGGGCGGAGCGCGAGCGCGGCGTCGAGCTGGGTGTCCGCGACGTCGCGGGAGCGGGCGCCGTTGGTGGCGAGGTTCGAGAACTCGGTCACGCCGAGCACGGCGGCGAGGTGCGCGGCCCAGCCGGGGCCGTGGACGGCGTCCTGGCCGACGGTGTCGCCCACGCCCGCGGTGATCGAGTCACCGAGGGCGACCAGTCGGAAGCCGCTCTCGCGTCCCGCCGGCGCCGTCATCTCACCGCCGCCCTCCGGTGCCGACGTCGGCCAGGTCGAACGCCTTGCGCGAGTGCAGGTCGAGCATCGCCTCGCCGGTGGCGCTCCACGGGAAGAGCTCGGCGCGGGCGCGGGCCTCCTTGCGGCGCACCTCCACGTCGCGGTCGAGCACCTCGTGCAGCGCGAGGGCGAGCGCCGACGCCTCCGGCGGGGCGGCGGCCCCGGCGGTGCCGACCACCTCGGGGAGCGCGCTCGACGAGCTGCAGACCACGGGCGTGCCGGAGGCCAGGGCCTCCAGCGCCGCGAGGCCGAACGTCTCGATGGGCCCCGGGGCGATGACCGCGTCGGCGCAGGTCAGCAGGGTTGCGAGCCGATCGCGGTCGGGGATGAACGAGAGGAACCGGTGGGGGAGCCCGGCGGCCTCGGCGCGGCGCCGCATCTTCGGCAGGAGCGGTCCGGAGCCGGCCACGACGAGCCGCACGGGGCGTCCGTCGCGCACGAGCTGGGCGGCGGCGTCGATCGCGAGGTCGGGCCGCTTCTCCGTGGACTGGCGGCTCGCGAGCACGATGAGCGCGGTGCCGGGCGGCGCGTACTCGGCGCGGGCCTCGGCCGAGTACCGGTCGGGCCGGAAGCGTTCCAGGTCGACGCCGAGCGGCACGCGGTACAGCGGGGGCAGCCGGGTGCCTCGCACGCGCTCGGCGAGGCGCTCCACCTCGCCCGCGGCGAAGTGGGTGGTGGCCACGAGCCGGTCGAACCGGGTGAGCGTGGCGAGGTTGTAGCGGTCGGCCAGCGCGGGCGTCGCCGCCGCGCCGAAGTCGGCCGCGAAGCCGCCCTCGGCGCCGCCGGGGAGCCAGGACCGCAGCACGCCGTCGACCCGCTCGTGCAGCATCATCAGCGACGGGATGCCGGCCTCGCGGGCCCAGTCGCCCAGGCCGGCGAGGGTGGTGCGGTCGCTCACCTCGAGGCGGTCGGGTGCCAACGTCTCCAGCAGCCCCCGCATCTTGCCGGGGCGCACCACGGCGCGGTACCCGCCGGAGAACGGCACCCGCGGCGCCGCCAGGCTGACCACCCGCACCCCGTCCACGTGCGTCACTCCGTCCCGCCTGGCCGGCACGACGAGCACGGGTTCGTGCCCCCGGGAGAGGTACTGCCCGGCCATGGCGTGCATCGCAGTTCGGATGCCCCCGGAACGAGGGCTGTAGAAGTTCGCGACGTGGACGATTCGCAAGTTATACCTCCGCTGAGCCGGCTCTCGCGTGCACCCGGATCGCGTCGTCGTAGTGCCCCATGAGCTCGGAGCAGATGTCGTGCCACGTGCGGCCCTCGGCGCGCTCGCGCGCCGCGGTCCCGAAGGCTCGCCGCTTGCGCTCGTCGCCCACCAGGTCGACGACGCGGGCGCGGAGCGCCTCGTGGTCACCTGGAGGGTACAGCCAGCCGTCGTGGGAGTGCCGGACGATGTCCAGCGGGCCGCCCGCGGCGGGCGCGACGACGGGCACGCCGCTGGCGTGCGCCTCCTGCAGCGTCTGGCCGAAGGTCTCCAGCTCGCCCGGGTGCACGAACACGTCGAGGCTCGCCATCGCCCGCGACAGCTCGGCCCCGCGCAGCAGCCCGGTGAAGTGGGCGGCCGGCAGCACCTGCCGCAGCTCGTCCCGCTCGGGCCCGTCGCCGACGATCACGAGGCGCACGTTCGGCAGGTCCTGCACCACGCGCAGCGCCTCGACCTGCTTCTCGGCAGCCAGGCGGCCCACGTAGCCCACGAGGATCTCGCGCCCGGCGCCGACCTTCCGCCGCCAGGCCTCGTCCCGGAACCCCGGGTGGAACGACTGCGTGTCCACGCCGCGGCCCCACAGGCGCAGGTTGGGGATGCCGTGGTTCTCGAGCTGGCGCATGGTCGCGGTCGACGGCGCGAGCGTCATCGTCGCGCGCTCGTGGATGTCCTTGACGCGCTTCCAGAGCAGCGGCTCGAAGTGGCCCAGGCCGTACCGCGCCGCGTAGCCGGGCACCTCGGTCTGGTACACGGCGACGCTCGGCAGGCCCAGCCGCTCGGCGGCGAGGATGCCGCGCCAGCCCAGGATGAAGGGGGAGGCCAGGTGGACGACGTCGGGCGCGAACGTGGCCAGCGTGCGCTCGGTGCGCCACTTCTTGCCCACGACCAGGCGCACGTCCGGATACCCGGGGAAGCCGATGGAGCCGAGCTCGACCACGGGGGCACCGCTCACGAAGGGCGGGACGTGGCCGATCGACGCGTCGGCGTCGGGCGCGAGGACCATGGCCTGGTCCCCCCGCTCGTGAAGGTGCTCGAGGACCCGCAGGACGGAGTTGGTGACCCCGTTCACCTGCGGGAGGAAACTCTCCGCAACGATGGCTACTCGCACGCTACGAACCTGCCGGTCGTCGATGTCCAGACGAAGTCCTCCGTGCGGCGAGTCGGGGAACGGGTGGCGTCGAGACGGTAACCGCTACACACGATGTCACGTTCCTGACCGTAGCGGAGCCACCAGGCCCCTGGCATGGGGAACACCCCTGAAGTGACCCTCAACTCGTTCTGGTCGGCACCTTGCGGGCAAAGGCGAGCTGCGAGAGACGGACGAGCGCACCGACGAGCAGGGCCACCAGCAGCGCGTTGCGCAGGGCGCCGACGCTCGTCGCGAAGGGCCAGCCGCCCAGGAACTCGCCGTACCGCAGCGGGTAGATCTCCATGGTCAGCCGGGCCACGATCAGGGTGCCGACGGCGGGCACGAACCACGTGCGCCGGGTGCCCTGGCTGCGGCTGCCGAGCGCGATCGCCGCCGCGACGGGCGGGCCGATCCACGCGATGAACTGCGGCGAGCCCACCTTGTTGAAGACGATCAGCGCGAGCAGCTCGGCCGCCGCGCCGACCAGCAGGATGTCCCCGACCCGCTCGGGCCGCCGTCGGGCCGCCCACCAGATCAGGGCCGCGATCAGCACGGCGGCGAGCGGGAGGGCGACGTCGAGCGCCTGCGCGACGGCGTCGGCGCCGTCGCCGAGCACCTCGTAGGTGAAGATGACGTCGTCGTACTCGACCTGGATCGAGGAGTCCCAGAGCCGGGCCACCGTGAACGGCGTGGCGGCGACCGCCTCGACCTGGAGCTGCCGGTCGCCCTGCTCGCCGAACACGTCCAGCACGTTGTCCTGCCCGCCGCCCGCGAAGGCGATGCCGATGACGACGGCGGACACCGCCGCGCCCGGCAGCACCACGTTCCGCAGGAAGGCCTTGGCGTCCCTCGCCGTGGCGGCCAGCGCCAGGGCCACCGCACCCGGCGCGATCTTGATCCAGGCGCCCACGGTGGCCAGGGCCATCGCGAGGGCCGGCCGCTTCACCGCGATGAGCAGCGCGACGAGGATGATCGGCGCGAGCAGGCCGTCGAGTCGCCCGATCCAGATGGGCCCGAGCATGACGAGGAAGAACAGCCAGAACCAGACGGCGGCGCGCCCGTGGGGCCTGGCCCGGCCGAGCAGGGCGACGGCCCCGGCGTTGGCGGCGGTGACCATGCCCATCCACACCCAGTCGTACGCGACCGTGGAGTCGGTGAACAGCGCGGGAACCGTCATCGGTCCCAGGGCGCCGAGCGGGTAGACCCAGGCGTAGGTGAACACGGGCCACGAGCCGGTGTTCATGCCGTTGCGGACCCACCACTCGTACAGGTTCACGTCGCCGAGGATCTGCCCCCCGAAGACCCAGGTCTGGACGATGATCCAGGCGTGGGTGAGGGCGAACGCGACCCACAGGGCAGGCCAGGACGAGAGCACGCGGACGGCGGACCGCAGGATGTCCTGGCCCACGGCCTTGGGCGATGTCGACAGGTCTGACGGGCTCGGCACGGGCCACATCTTTGCACTGATCGAGGATCGCGTCGGCGATCGGCCGGGACGGGTACAAGTTCGGACATTCGCGAGCTAGAGTTCGGGTACCCGAACTTTCTGGAGCCCAGATGACTCGCACCGCCGCGCAGCCACGGACCGGCCGCGCCCGCCTCTTCGTCCTGCTCGGACCCGCCTTCGTGGCGGCCATCGCCTACGTGGATCCCGGCAACGTGGCCGCGAACCTCACCGCGGGCGCGCGGTTCGGGTACCTGCTCGTCTGGGTGCTCGTGGCGGCCAACGCGATGGCGGTGCTGGTGCAGTACCTGTCGGCCAAGCTCGGCGTGGTCACGGGCCGGTCGCTGCCCGAGGTGCTGGGGGAGCGGCTGCCCCGCCCGGCACGCCTGGCGTACTGGGCGCAGGCGGAGGTCGTCGCCGCCGCGACCGACCTCGCCGAGGTGATCGGCGGCGCCATCGCGCTCCACCTGCTGTTCGGTGTGCCGCTCGTGCTGGGCGGCGTCATCACCGGGGTGGTGTCCCTGCTGGTGCTGGCGGTGCAGCAGCGGCGCGGCCAGCGGGCCTTCGAGGGCGTCGTCACCTCGATGCTGGCCGTCCTCACGGTCGGCTTCTGCGCGGGCCTCTTCTTCTCGCCGCCCGACCCGGCCGCCATGCTGGCCGGCCTCGTGCCCCGCCTCCAGGGCGCCGACTCCGTGCTCCTGGCCGCCTCGATGCTCGGCGCCACGGTGATGCCGCACGCGATCTACCTGCACTCGTCGCTGGCCCGCGACCACCTGCACGCCCCGTCCACGTCGGTGCCGCGCATCCTGCGCGCCACGCGTGTCGATGTGGTGCTGGCCCTGATCCTGGCCGGGAGCGTGAACATCGCGATGCTGCTGCTCGCGGCGGCGAACCTCGCCGGCCGGGAGGGCACCGACACCATCGAGGGCGCGCACGCCGCCATCGCCGGCACGCTCGGGCCGGTCGTGGGCGTGCTGTTCGCGGTCGGGCTGCTGGCCTCCGGCCTGGCGTCGACGTCCGTCGGGGCCTACGCCGGGGCGGAGATCATGTCCGGCCTGCTGCGTGTGCGCGTGTCGCTGCTGACGCGCCGCCTGGTCACGCTGCTGCCCGCGATCGTGCTGCTCATGACGGGGATCTCGCCCACCTGGCTGCTGGTCGTGAGCCAGGTGGTGCTGAGCTTCGGCATCCCGTTCGCGATGATCCCGCTCGTGCGGCTCACCCGGGACCGCGAGCTGCTGGGCGAGCACCGGAACGCCGTGACCACCCAGGTGCTGGCCTGGGTGGTCGCGGGTGTGATCGTGGCGCTGAACGTCACCCTGCTCTGGCTCACGTTCACCGGCTGAGCGGTTCGGCCGAACGGCCCGGCTGAGCGGCCCGCCTACTCGTCCAGGTAGGCGACGTCGCCGTTCGAGCTGCGCATCTCGACGGTGCGGGTGGCGTCCGGGTCGACCGGTCCCTCGACGATCTCGTCGCCGTTCGAGGTCTGCATCGAGAGGGCCACCGGCCCGCCGTCGCCGTGCACGGTGACCCGGCCGTTGCTGGTCTCGGCGTAGACGTTCCCGGCGACGGCCGAGATCTCGATCGACCCGTTGCTGCTCGTCGCCGAGGCGTCGGCCCGCACCGACTCGACGGTGATCCGGCCGTTGCTCGTGTCGCCGGTGACCGTGCCGTCCACGTCGCTCACGGAGATGTCGCCGTTGGAGGTGGAGACGTCCACGTCGGCACCCGCGTTCGCGACGGTGATGTCGCCGTTGCTGGAGCGGGCCGACAGCGAGCCGTCGAGGTTGAGGGCCTCGACCCGGCCGTTGCTCGTCCGCAGGGCCACGTCGCCGGCCACGCCGCTCGCGACGACGTCGCCGTTCTCGGTGCGGACCACCACCTTCGTGTCGGCGGGCAGGGTCACGTCGAGCTCGCCGGAGCAGCGGGGCAGGAAGATCGACCAGCCGCAGCGGTGCGTGATCTCCAGCCGGTTCCCGGACTCGTCCGCCGCGTACCGCGGCCCCCGCAGGCCGCTGTGCGCGATGGCGTCGACCTCGATGTCGCCGTCGGCCGCGGTCACGGTGACGTCTCCGTCGGACACCAGCTCGACCGTCCCGACGGCGTCGTACGTGTGCTTGGTCGTGGTCGTCTCGGACATCATCAGGTCGACGAGGAACAGCGCCCCGAAGCCGACGACGACGACACCGAGCACCACGCCCAGCGTGGTCAGCACGCGGGCGGTCGCGCCGCGCTGCGGGGGGCCGGGCGCGTACCCGGCGTCCTGGGGGTAGCTGTCGGGAGCGGGCTGGGTCATCAGCGGGATCCGTTCTGGTCGAGCCAGCGCAGCACGGCGAGCACCCGGCGGTGGTCGTCGGCGGCCGGCGGGAGGCCGAGCTTGGTCAGGATGTTGGTGACGTGCTTCTCCACGGCGGCCAGCCCCACGACGAGGCGGTCCGCGATCGCGGCGTTGGAGCGTCCCTCGGCCATGAGCGCGAGCACCTCGCGCTCGCGGCGGGTCAGGACGTCGAGGTCGGAGCCGGGATGGCGGGCGATGATCTGCGTGACCACCTCGGGGTCCACGACGGTACCGCCGCCGGACACCCGGGCGACCGCGTCGAGGAACTCGTCGACGTCGGCCACGCGGTCCTTGAGCACGTAGCCCAGGCCGCGCGCGCCGCGCGCGAACAGCTCGCTCGCGTAGCTATGCTCCACGTACTGCGACAGCACGAGCACGGGCAGGTCCGGGTGCAGGCTGCGCAGGTGCACGGCTGCGCGCAACCCCTCGTCGGTGTGCGACGGCGGCATGCGGACGTCGGTGACGAGCAGGTCGGGCAGCGGGGTCCCCGGCGTCGACAGGGCGCGGACCAGGTGGTCCGCCGTGCCGTACCCGGTCACCTCGTGCCCCTCCGCCGCCAGCAGGCGGGTGATGCCGTCCAGGAGGAGGACCGAGTCCTCCGCGATCACGATGCGCACGGGACCTCCACGGTCAGGCGGGTTCCCGCGCCGGGCGGGCTGTCGAGCTCGAAGGTGCCGTCCAGGGCCGCGACCCGGCCGCGCAGGCCGGCCAGCCCGCTGCCGGGGGAGAGCCCTGCTCCGCCGCGGCCGTCGTCGGACACCGCGACGCGCAGGCGCACCGGGTGGTCGTCGGGCACGAGGCTCGCGTGCACCAGGACCATGTCCGCGCTCGCGTGCTTGGCCACGTTGGTCAGGGCCTCCGCGACCACGAAGTACGCCGCGGCCTGCGCGGCGGCGCTCGCGGGCGAGAGGTCGCCCGTGACCTCCACGCGCACCGGGACCGGGCTGCGGCCCGCGAGCGCGGACAGGGCCGCGTCGAGCCCGCGGTCGGAGAGCACGGCGGGGTGGATGCCGCGCACCAGGTCGCGCAGCTCGGCGAGGGTCTCCTTGATCTCGCGGTGCGCGAGCTCGAGGGCGGCGACGGCGTGCTCGGGGTCCTTGTCGGCCAGGCGGCGGGCCACGCCGAGCTCGACGCCGAGGGCGACCAGGCGCTGCTGGGCGCCGTCGTGCAGGTCGCGCTCGATGCGGCGGCGCTCGGTGTCGGCGGCGGACACCGCCGCGGTGCGCGACTCGGTGAGCACCACGGCGCGCTCGCGGGCGGTGTGCGCGGCGGCCTCGGCCAGGCGCGTCTCGCGCTCGGCGGCGGCGGCCCGGGCATGGGCCACCTCGGCGGCGGAGGGGCCGAGCAGCACCGTCGACAGGCGGACCATCAGGTACGACCCGTACTGCGCGAGGGCGGCCGCCGCCCAGACGAGCACGACGGCGCCGCCGAGGGCGCCGGCGACCGTGGCCGGCCAGGGCAGGCCGGACCACTGCGCGAGCGCGCTGTCCCGGCCGACCAGCGTGAAGGCGACGGCGGCGACCGCCGCGGCCGCCAGGGCTGTCGTGACCGAGAAGAACACGCAGGTGGTGAGCATCCCGAGGAAGGCGTGGAGCGCGGCGGCCCAGGCGCGGCCGTCGCGGACGGGCGCCCACAGCCGGGACCAGAAGGTGGGGCGGGCCGGCGCGGGCGCCGGCTGCGGGGCGGGGATCCGTACGCCGGTCTGGCGGGCGACGCGGGCGCGCTCGGCCGTGCCGTAGCGCCGGGCGACGACGAGCCAGAGGGCGAGCATCGGCACGCCGATGCCCAGCGCGGGGACGAGCCCGGCCGAGACCAGGACGAGGATCCAGAGGGTCAGGCCGGCCGTCAGGTGCCAGACCCAGCCCACGGCCAGCGCGGCGACGGCGCGCCGGGTCGCCGGGTCGTACGGGCCCCGGAGGAACCCCGCGCCCGAGGTCAGCGCGGGGGCCACCTGGTCCGCGAGGGTGCGGGGCGGGGGCGCCGGCGTCGGGACGTCATCGCTGGTCATGGACACGACACTAGGCGGACCGGCGCCCCCGGCACATTGAGTGACCCCACCGGGTGCGGGTGGGGTTCTCCCTACCTCCGCACGGCTCAGGCGAAGGCGCTGGTGCCCGTGATCTCGCGGCCGATGATGAGGGCCTGCATGCTCTCGGTGCCCTCGTAGGTGTGCAGGGCCTCGATGTCGGCGAAGTGCCGGGCCACGCGGTTCTCCAGCAGGATGCCGTTGCCGCCGAGCAGGTCGCGGGCGATCGACGCGATCTCGCGGGCTCCACGCGTGCAGGTGTACTTGGCGAGCGAGGCCTGCGGGCCGGTGAGCTGCTCGGCCTCGTCGAGCCGCGTCATCTGCTTCACCAGGAGCTGCATCTGCGTGAGGATCGACAGCATCTTCGTGAGGCGTTCCTGCACCATCTGGCTCGCCGCGAGCGGCCGGCCGAACTGCAGGCGCTGCTTGGAGTAGGCCACGGCGGTCTCGTAGCAGGCGATGGCCTGCCCGACGGCGCCCCAGGCGACCCCCAGCCGGGTGGCGAACAGCACGCGGCCGGTGTCCTTGAAGGACCCGGACTTCGGCAGCAGGCTGTCGGCCGGCACGAACACGTCGTTCAGCACGATGTGCGCCTGGTGGATGGCGCGCAGGGAGAGCTTGCCCTGGATGGTCGTGGCCTCGTAGCCGGGGGTGTCCTGCGGCACGATGTAGCCGTGGACCTGGCCGTCCTCACCGCGGGCCCACACCACGGAGATGTCGCCGATCGAGCCGAAGCCGATCCACTTCTTCTCGCCGTTGATCACGTACCCCTCGACGCCGTCGCGCGTCTCCTTGACGGCGGAGGTCTCGAGGCCCACGGAGTCCGAGCCGTGCGTGGGCTCGGTGAGCGCGAAGGCGCCCAGGATCTCGCCGCGGGCCATCGGGCCGGCGTACTTCTCGATCTGCTCGTCGGAGCCGAGCATCACGATCGACCGCAGCGCGAGGCCGCCCTGCACGCCGCAGATGGTGGTCACGGACCCGTCGCCGCGCGACATCTCCATCGCGGACAGCCCCTCGGCCATCTTGGAGATCTTCGGGAAGCCGGGCACGTCCACGCCGTCGCGCAGGAAGTCCAGCTCGGCCATGCGCTTGACCAGGTCCATCGGTACCTCGTACCGCTCCCAGTAGCCGTCGATGACGGGCAGCACCTCGTCCTGCACGAACCGGCGGACGGCGAGCTGCTGGGCCCGCTCCTCCGCCGTGATGTCGGCGAACACGCCGGCGAAGTCGATGTCGAGCGGTTGCGAGACGTCGTAGGCGGGCGCCGTCACCCCTGGGGTCTGAGTCATGTCTCCCATGGTGCGCCGGTACCGGATCTCAGGTCAAGCGATACTACGTCTCACCCGAGCGAGGTCTCGGCGTGGTGGCAGGCACGCCCGTGGGCCCACGGCTGCGGCCGGGTCCGCACCCGTTCGCCCGACGCCGCGGCGCGCCGCACCTCGAGCTGGAGGTACTGGTCCTGCGCCGCCTCGGCCACGGAGTAGGGCGCGGCCGCCCCGTGCAGCACGTGGTCGGCCATGTCGGCCACGATGCGCGCGATCGACAGCTCGTCGTCGGGCAGGCGGGCCGGGCGGAACGCGTTGCGGTACAGCCACTCGCCGTCCAGCGTGTAGCCGCGCAGGAACAGGCCCTCGTGGCTGCCGGCCCCGCCCGCGGCCACGCGCTCCAGCGCGGAGCGCCGGGGCAGGCCGTCGGCGCCGACGCTCCGCACGACGTCGTCGCGCAGCTCGCCCCGCTCGCCGCGGACCAGCAGGGCGGGGGAGCGGACCCAGGAGCGGTACTGGACGTCGTCGAACTCGTACGTACCCAGGCGGTCGCCGTAGTCCAGCCACGCGGTCGCGTGCACCGTGCCGACCAGGGCGAGGTCGTCGGGGTCGTCCGCCCGGCCGGGGCTCGGCAGCACCCGCCGCGCGTCGCGCCGGGCGGTGATCTCGACGTCCTCGAAGCCGGCGCCCAGGGCGCGGCGCAGCACGCTGAGGCCGTGGTAGTCGTGCGCCACGGCGACGTGCGCGTCGGTCACGGCGCCGAGCAGGCCGGACGCCGCGACCGCGAGCTGCGCCGCGATCAACGGCTCCAGGTGGTACTGCTCGGCCACGTGCACGCAGGCGCCGTCGTCCACGAGCCGCTGCAGCGCCGCCAGCTCCTCGACCGTGCCGGCCGCCGGCGTCTCCGTGAGCACGGGGACGCCGGCGGCGGCCAGGTCGCGGACCACCGGCTGGGCAGCGCCCGCGGGGAGGGTCAGCAGCACCAGGTCCGGGGCGCCGCCGTCGAGCAGCTCCCGCACCGAGGCGAAGGCCGGGGCGGGGAGCCCCGGCAGCCCGGCGGCCGGCAGGCCGCGCGTCGCCAGCGCCGCGCGGTCCGCCGCGTTGCGGGTGGCCACCCCGGCCACCTCGAAGCGGTCCGGCAGGGCGTGCAGCACCCGCAGCATGGTGCGGGCGCGGAAGCCCGAGCCGACGATCCCGATCCTGGCCGTACGCTCCGGTGCGTTCACGAGCGCCGACGGTACGCGATCAGGCCGTCGCGACCGCCGTGCGGTCCGGGCCGGCGTTCTCCCGGCGGCTGATGCGCCACCACGCGAAGAAGCCGAACAGCGTGAACGCCCCGTAGACCACGTACATCAGGGCGGTGGCCCAGTACCCGGCGGAGAACAGCAGCGGGACGCCGACGAGGTCGACGGCCACCCAGATCAGCCAGAACTCGACCCAGCCCTTGGCCATGCCGTACGTGGCGAGCACCGAGCCCGTGAAGATCCAGGCGTCGGCCCAGACCGGCTCGTACGAGCCGAGGGCACGGAAGAGGGGGGTCAGGAGCAGGGTCCCGGCGAGCATCCCGGTCACGAGGCCGATGCGGACCCGCCACGAGGCCCAGCGCGGGTGCACCGCGACCGTTCCGGCCCCGCCCGACCGCTGGGTCTGCCGCCAGCGGTACCAGCCGTAGATCGAGACGGCGATGAACATGATCTGGCGGGCGGCCTGGCCGAGCATGTCCGCCCGGCCCGTCTCGCCGAACCAGGAGCCCATGAAGACGGTGAAGAGCAAGATGTTGCCGACGATGCCCACCGGCCACGCCCACACCTTGCGGCGCAGGCCGCCCAGTGCGGAGGTCAGGCCGAACAGGTTGCCGATGACCTCGCGCCAGTAGATCTGCTGGTCGCCGACCAGGAACGTCGCGTCGTAGGCGGCGCGGAACCAGTCCATGTCTCTTCCCTCTTCCGAAGTCCGCACACGGGACTCCGGGGTGAGGGCCGGCGCGCCACGAGGGCGCCGACGACGGCGTGGTGCCGGGGACCCCGAGGGGTCGACGGCGCGCGCCGCACGTGCTTCCTCCCATCCGGACTTTCACCGTCGGTCCTGGAATCTCACCAGGTCAACCGGGTTCTCCCGAAGGAGCACCCGGGTCGCGGACTATGACCGCCGGCTCGGAATTTCACCGACCCCGGAGCACGTGTGCAACTGCTGCTGCACGATGTCTAGCGGAACACAGGATGCCACGGCGGCATTCCCACGAGAACCCACCCCGTGTCAGACGTACAGGTCACCCGGGTGACCTGTACGTCTGACACGGAAGACACGAACTAGACCAGCGCGTCCCGGACGGCGCGGGCCACCTCATCGGGCCCGGCCACCCCCTCGACGACGGTGACGACGACGCGGCGGGTGACCGGGGTGCCGTCGTCCGCCAGGGGGCTGGCGGCGGTGCCGAGCACGGCGGCGCGCCGCAGGTCGGCGAAGGCCTCCTCCAGCTCGGGCCGCAGCTCGAGCGACGGCGTGCGCAGCCAGCGCCGCAGGATCGCGTTGTGCACCGCGACCACCGAGGCCGCGAACGCGATCGACGCCGTGGAGGCGGAGCGCTCCGGCGGCAGGGTGTCGCGCAGGTAGTGCGTGAACGCCCGCTCGTAGCGGTGCGTCGTGACGAGCTCGCGGTCGCGCAGGGCCGGGACCTGCTGCAGCAGCGCGTATCGGGCCAGCGAGGTCTCGCGCTGGCCCACATGGTGGTCGAACACCATGCGCGCCGCGCGGCACACCTCGAGGTACGGGTCGACGTCGGGGTCCCAGGCGCGCCCCAGGTCGTGGCCCGACTCCTCGCTCGCACGCGCGTCGGGACGGGTCGCGGCCAGCATGACCACCACCTCCTCGAGCAGCAGCTCGTGGTCCGCGAAGACCACGTCCTCCTTCGAGCGGAACCGGCGGAAGAACGTCGCACGGCTCACCTTCGCGGCGTCGGCGATCTCCTCGACGGTGGTTCCCTCGTACCCCTGTCGGGTGAACAGGTCTACCGCTGCGTCGACTGCCTGCGCGTGCGTGTGGGTACGGACGGCGGTCATGCCAGGCAGGCTACCGCGTGCCCCCCGGGCGCCGTGAAGAGTCTTTGAGCGAAGAATGCGGTTCATGATGCGAATTTTCCCGTTTGCCGGAGATCTTCCCTGACTGCAGTCTGCGCAGGTAACGCACCTCGCGCACGGCCGTCAGCAGGCCGAGAACACCGGGTACCGCGGACCACGGGTGACCGAGGATCACACCCACCAGGCACACCAGAAAGATCACCCCGCCGGCCACGACGGTGGCGAGGCTTCCCCATCGGATCCCGGTCACGCGGTTGAGCGTAGTCTGCTGCGCGTGACCGAGACCGCAGCCCGTCCCGTCGTCGACGTCTACGTCGACCCCATGTGCCCCTTCGCCTGGATCACGTCGCGCTGGGCCCTCGAGGTGGCCCAGATCCGCGACGTCGAGCTCACCTTCAAGCTGATGAGCCTCTACCTGCTCAACAAGGACCGGGACATCCCCGACGACTACCGCGCGCGCATCGAGCGCTCCCGCGGCATCGGCCGCATCGCCGCGGCCGTGCAGACCGACCACGGCCCCGAGGCCTTCTCGGCCTTCTACACCGCCGCCGGCACGCGCATCCACAACCAGCAGGACAAGGCCTTCGACGACGTGGCCGTCGCGGCGCTCGCCGAGGCCGGCCTGCCCGCCGCCCTCGCGGAGGCGGGCGCCTCGGAGGACTACGACGAGGAGCTCGCCGCCTCGCACGAGGCCGGCATGAAGCCTGTCGGCGACGACGTCGGCACGCCCACGATCCACGTCGACGGCGTCGCGTTCTTCGGCCCGGTGCTCACGCGCATCCCGCGCGGCGAGGAGGCGGGCGCGCTGTTCGACGCCTCGGTGACGCTCGCGCGCTACCCGTACTTCTACGAGATCAAGCGCTCACGCACCACAGACCCCCAGTTCGACTGACCACCACCGGCACCAGACCCCACCGGCACCAGAGGAAACATGACTCTCGACCTGCGTATCTTCATCGAGCCCCAGCAGGGCGCCAGCTACGACGACCAGCTTGCCGTCGCGCGCGCGACCGAGGAGCTCGGGTTCAGCGCGTTCTTCCGCTCCGACCACTACCTGGCCATGGGCGACGGCGACGGACTGCCCGGCCCCACCGACTCCTGGATCACGCTCGCGGGCCTCGCCCGTGAGACGTCCACGGTGCGGCTCGGCACGCTCGTCTCCTCGGCGACGTTCCGGCACCCCGGCGTGCTGGCCATCCAGGTGGCGCAGGTGGACCAGATGTCCGGCGGACGCGTCGAGCTGGGCCTCGGCACCGGCTGGTTCGCCGCCGAGCACGCCGCGTACGGCATCCCGTTCCCCGAGAAGCGGTTCGGCATCCTGGAGGAGCAGCTCGCCGTCGTCACCGGGCTGTGGGGCACGCCCGTGGGTGAGAGGTTCTCGTTCTCGGGCGAGCACTACCAGGTCACCGACTCGCCGGCGCTGCCGAAGCCCGCGCAGGCCAAGATCCCGGTGCTCGTCGGGGGCGGCGGCCCGCGCCGCACGCCCGCCCTGGCCGCGCGGTACGGCGACGAGTACAACCAGTCCTTCCCGGAGATCGACGCGATCGGCCCGCGGATCAAGGTGGTCGAGAAGGCGCTGTCCGACGCCGGGCGCGAGCCCGGCTCGATCGTCCAGTCGGTGGCGCTCGTCGCCGCGATCGGCCGGGACGAGGCCGAGTTCACCCGCCGCGCCGCCGCGATCGGGCGCGAGCCCGGCGAGCTGCGCGAGCACGGCATCGCCGGCACCGTCGCCGAGGCCGCGGACCGGCTCAAGGCGCTGGAGGCCGAGGGCGTCCAGCGGGTCTACCTCCAGGTCCTCGACCTGGCGGACCTCGACCATCTCGACCTGGTCGCGCGCGAGGTGCGCCCGCAGCTCGGCTGACGCCGCTCCCGCCTGGCTCCCGGGCCGCCCCGCCACCGCGGGGCGGCCCGTCCGTCTCGGCGGGCCGTCGCGGTGAATGTTCCCTAGGGTCGTCTCAGCCGCTCCTCGCGACACACCCACGCGACACACCCGGGAGAAGTCATGCCGAGCCGTTCTCGTGTTCCCCGTGCCTCCCTGGCCGCCGCCGTGCTCGTCGCCGGAGCGCTCGTCGCCGGACCTGCCGCCTCCGCCGACGACGGTTTCCGCCGGGGACCGGACCCGACCGAGGCGAGCGTCGAGGCGCCGCTGGGTGCGTTCGACGTCGGCGTCGCCGTCATCTCCCGGGCCTCCGCCGTCGGGTTCGGGGGCGGCACCGTCTACTACCCGACCGACACCTCCGAGGGCACGTTCGGCGCGGTCGCGATCGCGCCGGGCTACACGGGTACCCAGGCGGGCCTCGCGTGGCTCGGCCCGCGGCTGGCCTCGCAGGGCTTCGTCGTCGTGACGATCGACACGTTCACCGGCGGCGACTCGCCGGCCAGCCGCGGCGACCAGCTCCTTGCCGCGCTGGACCAGCTGCGGGGCAGTGCGGTGGCGGACCGGATCGACCCCGCGCGGCTCGCCGTGATGGGCCACTCGATGGGCGGCGGCGGCAGCCTGGAGGCGGCCAAGGACCGGCCCGCGCTGCGGGCGGTCGTGCCGCTCACGCCGTGGAGCGTGGACAAGACGTTTCCCGAGGTCAGCGCGCCCACCCTGGTGATCGGGGCCGAGCGGGACACGGTCGCCCGGGTGCGCCTGCACGCCGAGCCGATGTACGAGTCGCTCCCGGCCGGCGGCGACAAGGCCTACCTGGAGCTGCGCGGCGCGGGGCACGACGCGCCGAACTTCGCCGACCCGACCATCGCCCGGTACAGCATCTCGTGGCTCAAGCTTTACGTGGACGACGACGAGCGCTACGCCCGGTTCCTCTGCCCCGCGCCGGAGCCGGACGAGCAGATCAGCGAGTACCGCGGCACCTGCTGACCCGGTCGCACCCGTTGACCTATAGGATCCGCGCGACAATCCCGTTGCGAGATCAAGGACAACACAATGCGACTCGGCTGGAAGCTGCACGGTGACGGCGCCCGCATCACCCCCGGTGAGGTGGTCGCCCCGCACGAGCGGTTGAGCTGGCCGCGCACCGTCGGGATCGGTCTGCAGCACATCGTCGCGATGTTCGGCGCCACCTTCCTGGTGCCGGTACTCACCAAGTTCGACCCGGCGACCACGCTGTTCTTCTCGGCGATCGGCACCATCACCTTCCTGCTCGTCACGGGCAACAGGCTCCCGAGCTACCTGGGGTCGAGCTTCGCGTTCATCGCGCCGATCACCGCGGCCACGGCGTCGGGCGGACAGTCCGTGGCGCTCGGCGGCATCCTGGCCACCGGCCTGCTCCTGGCGCTCGTCGGCGTGGTGGTGCACTTCGCGGGAGCGCGCTGGATCCAGATCATCATGCCGCCTGTCGTGACCGGCGTGATCGTGGCGCTCATCGGGCTCAACCTGGCGCCCGTGGCGTGGAGCAACTTCCAGCTCGCGCCGCTCACGGCTGTGGTCACCCTCGCCTCGATCATCCTGATCCAGGTGCTGTTCCGGGGCATCGTCGGCCGCCTGGCGATCCTGCTCGGCGTGGTGATCGGCTACGCCTTCGCGAGCGTGCGCGGCGAGGTCAGCTTCGTGGACGTGCGAAAGGCCGACTGGCTGGGCCTGCCGCACTTCACGGCGCCGTCGTTCGACCCGGGCGTGCTCGGGCTGTTCCTCCCGGTCGTGCTGGTGCTCATCGCGGAGAACGTGGGCCACGTGAAGTCGGTGGCCGCGATGACCGGCCGCGACTACGACAAGCTCACCGGCCGTGCCCTCCTGGCCGACGGCCTGGCGACCACGTTCGCGGGCCTCGGCGGCGGCTCCGGCACCACCACGTACGCGGAGAACATCGGCGTCATGGCGGCATCGCGCGTGTACTCCACGGCCGCCTACTGGGTCGCCGCGTTCGGTGCCCTCGCGCTCAGCCTCTCGCCCAAGTTCGGCGCGCTGATCAACACCGTGCCGGCAGGCGTGCTCGGCGGCGTGACCACGATGCTCTACGGGATGATCGGCATCCTCGGCGCCCGGATCTGGGTGCAGGCCAAGGTCGACTTCTCCGACTCGGTGAACCTGACCACGGCGGCCGTGCCGTTGATCATCGGCATCGCCAACTTCACCTGGACGGCCGGCGACCTGCAGTTCGGCGGCATCGCGCTCGGCACCGCCGCGGCCCTGGTCATCTACCACGTCATGCGCGCGATCGGCCGCTGGCGGGGCACCGCCACGGGCTGACTCTGGACAGTGGGCTGAACGCGTGGTTAGCATGTTGAACATGCGTTCAGCCCGCTCCGGACCGACCGACGCCGAGGACCTCACCGCCCGCGCCAGGATCCGCGACGCCGCGATCCACCGGTTCGCGGTGGAGGGCTTCGGCGCGCCGGTCCGGGCGGTCGCCGCGGACGCCGGGGTGAGCGCCGGCCTGGTGATGCACCACTTCGGCTCCAAGGAGAAGCTCCGCGCGGAGTGCGACGCGCAGGTGCTGGCCACGATCCGCCGGCTCAAGCAGGAGAACGTCGCCACCGTCGCGGCGGGCCAGAGCTTCTTCCACCGGTTCGCGGCCGTCGACGAGAACGCGCCCCTGGTCGGCTACATCCTGCGGTCCATGCAGGACGGCAGCCCGCTGGCCCGCGAGTTCATCGACCACATGGTCACCGACGCCGTCGGCTACCTCCAGGAGGGCGTGGCCGCCGGCGTGATCGTGCCCAGCCGCGACGACGCCGCCCGGGCCCGGTACCTGACGCTCTCGTCCCTCGGTGCGCTGCTGCTCGAGGTGACGCTCAGCCCGCCGTCAGACCCCGCCGATTTGGTCGGCATCGTCCGCGCCTTCTTCACCAACAGCTACCTGCCCATGATGGAGCTGTTCACCCAGGGCTTCCTCACGTCTCGCCGCATGCTCGACGAGTACCTCCTGTACGTGCCCGACCCGCCGCCGTCCGACGAGGTGGCGCCCACCCCTGCCTCAGGCTGACCGGACCGCCGGTCGAGCGCCGCCCTGCCACGTCTCCGTCCCGACGTCAGAGAGCGAACCAGCCATGACCAGCACCACATCGAGCGCCGTACCCGCGATCGAGATCCACGACCTGCACAAGTCCTTCGGCGCCGTGAAGGCGCTCGACGGCCTGAACCTGACCGTCCGTCCCGGTGAGGTCCGCGGCTTCCTCGGCCCCAACGGCGCCGGCAAGTCGACCACCATCCGTGTGCTGCTCGGCCTGCTGCGGGCCGACTCCGGCAGCGCCCGGCTGTTCGGCGGGGACGTCTGGCGGGACGCCGTCGAGCTGCACAGGCGGATCACCTACGTCCCCGGCGACGTCAGCCTGTGGCCCAACCTGACCGGCGGAGAGTGCATCGACTACCTCGCCCGCCTCAGCGGCCGCACCGACCGGGCGCGCCTGCGGGCGCGCAAGGCCGAGCTGCTGGAGCGCTTCGAGCTCGACCCGCGCAAGAAGGCGCGCACCTACTCCAAGGGCAACCGGCAGAAGGTCGCCCTGGTCGCGGCCTTCCTGACCGACGCCGAGCTGTACGTGCTCGACGAGCCCACCTCCGGCCTGGACCCGCTCATGGAGGCCGTGTTCACGGAGTACGTGCGCGAGGCCAGGGCGGCCGGCCGGTCGGTGCTGCTGAGCAGCCACATCCTGTCCGAGGTCGAGAAGGTCTGCGACACCGTGACGATCATCCGCAACGGCACCGACGTGGAGTCCGGCACGCTGGACGAGCTGCGCCACCTCACCCGCACGAGCGTGACGGCCGTGGTGGCCGGCGACCCGGCCGGCGTGACGGCGCTGCCCGGCGTCCACGACCTGGTCACCACGCCGGCCGACGGCGGCACCCGCGTGACGTTCGACGCCGACAACGCGCAGATCGGCGCCGTGCTCTCGGCCGTCACCGCGCTCGACGTGCGCAGCCTCACCGCGACCCCGCCGTCGCTGGAGGAGCTGTTCATGCGCCACTACGGCGACGTGCTCGACACCGACACCGACACCGGCGCTGGCACCGGCACCGGGGCCGACGCCGCGAAGGCGGGTGCGCGATGAGCGCGGCCGTCGCGACGCCGTCGGCCCCGGTCCTGGCCCGCCCGGCGTTCGGCTCCACGCTCACGGGGACCGGCACGCTGCTGCGGTTCATGCTTCGCCGGGACCGGATGCGCATCCTCTGGTGGACCCTCGGTGTGACGTTTCTCTATGCGGGCGGGCTCGGCGAGTACGTGCTTCTCGACGACCCGGCGGCCAGCGAGGCCCGCTCCGTGCTCGTCTCGTCGCCCGCGATGATCTCCATGACCGGGCCCGGCTACGGCATCGGCGACTACACGCCCGGCGCGGCCGTGGCGAACGAGTTCATCCTCTGGGTGGTCCTCACCCTGGCCGTCATGAGCATCCTGCAGGTCGTGCGGCACACGCGCGCCGAGGAGGAGAGCAGCCGGTCCGAGCTCGTGCGGGCCGGCGTCGTGGGGCGGCACGCGCCGTCGGTGGCCGCCCTGCTCCTCGTGCTGATCATGAACGTGATCATCGCGCTGACGAGCGCCGTGGCGGTCGCCGCGCAGGACTTCGACGTCGCGCAGTCGTTCGCCATGACCTTCGCCATCGCGCTCGGGGCGCTCGTCTTCGGGGCGGTGGCCCTCGTCGCCGCGCAGGCGTACGAGCACGGCAGGGGCGCCGTCGGCCTGTCGCTGGCGGTGCTCGGCGCCGCGTTCCTGCTGCGTGCGCTGGGCGACGTCCAGGAGGAGCACGGCAGCGTCGTGTCCTGGCTCTCCCCGATCGCGTGGGTGCAGCAGACGCGGGTCTTCGTGGACCTGCGGTGGTGGCCGCTCGGCCTGTGCGTCGCGGCGATCGTCCTGCTCCTCGTCCTGGCCGCCTTCCTGGGGTCGCGCCGCGACTTCGACGCCGGCCTGGTCGCCGTGCGCAAGGGACGCGCGGACGCCGAGCCCACGCTGACCGGCCCGGCCCCGCTCGCCTGGGTGCAGCAGCGTGGCGCCCTGATGTGGACGGCGCTCGGCCTGGGCGCGATGTGGCTCGGCTCCGGCACCATCATCCGCGAGGTGCCGAACATGCTCGACGCCGTCGAGGGCAACCCCGTGTACGCGGCCCTGCTCGGCAGCGGCGAGGACATGGTCCGGACCTTCCTCGGGATCTTCGGCCTCTACATCGCCGCCGGGGCCGCGGCCTACGGGATCGCGGCGACGCTCCGGGTCAAGGGCGAGGAGGAGTCCGGCCGCACGGAGCTCGTGCTGGCCGCACCGGTCTCCCGCGGGCGCTGGCTCGCGTCCACCCTGGTGGTCTCGCTGCTGGGCATGGTCGTGGTGCAGGTCACCGGTGCGCTCGCCCTGTGGGTCGGGGCCGCGTCGACCGGCTACGACGAGGTCCCGTTCGGGGACTACCTGGAGCTGGGCCTCGCCTACCTCCCGGCGCTCGCCGTGCTCGTGGGCCTCGCGGCCGCGCTCTACGCGTGGCTGCCGCGCGCGACGGGGCTGGCCTGGGTGATGGTCGGGTACGTCTTCCTCGTGGGCATGTTCGCCGACCTGTTCGACCTGCCGGAGTGGGCCCGCAAGATCTCGCCGTTCTGGTGGGTGGGCAACCCCGCGCTCGCCGACGTCGAGGCGGCCCGCCTGTGGGGCCTGGGCGGCGTCGCCGCGGTGCTGTTCCTGCTGGCCTTCACGGGCTTCCGGCGACGGGACGTGCCACGCGTCTGAGCCCCGCCGGGCTGCTCGGCCCGGCGGGGCCCGGCTGTTCTCGGGTTCCGCGTTCCGGTAGGGTTCAGGACGCCGTCCGGTGTCAGCAGGCAGGTTCGCACAGCCGCTCCCGGACCGTGCCCCCGCCGAGTCCAGTGAGGACGGACCGATGATCTTCAAGGCCGTAGGAGACGGCCGCCCGTACCCCGAGCACGGGCGGACGCGCACCCGTGACTGGGTCGACGTGCCGCCACGCCAGGTGCGGCTCGACGAGCTGGTGACCACCAAGCGCACCCTCGACCTCGACCAGCTGCTCGCGGAGGACTCCACGTTCTACGGTGACCTGTTCGCCCACGTCGTGGAGTACGAGGGCACGCTCTACCTGGAGGACGGCCTGCACCGAGCCGTGCGCGCCGCCCTCCAGCAACGTCCAGTCCTGCACGCTCGCGTGCTCACCATCCGCTGACCTCAGGTAGGTTCGTCGCGTGACATCCCCCGGGTACGACCAGGCGCGCGTGGAGCGCCGGCGCCGAGAGCACGAGCGCCAGGCCGTGGTCTTCGGTGTGCTCATCGCGTTCCTGGCGGTCTGCGGCATCTTCGCGCTCGCGGTCTACTCCGGCGCCATCAGCTCGCCGTTCAACCGCCCGTTCACCACGGTCGGCGTGGGGGAGCAGGAGACCTACCCGGTCCCGTGCCTGCCCCCGATCAAGGGCCAGCCCGACGGCGCCCTGCCGACCGCCTACTCGGACGTCGAGGTCCGGCTGCTGAACGCGTCGGAGGAGATCGGCCTGGCCAGCGCGCACGAGTCGGTGCTCGCGGACCGCGGGTTCAGCATCGTGGCCAAGGGCAACGTGCCGATGCAGCTCCAGGAGTCGGAGATCCGGTTCGGCCGCAAGGGGATCGTGCAGGCGTACACGCTCGCGGCGCAGTTCCCCGAGATCCGCCTGGTCCTCGACGACCGCACCGACCGCAAGATCGACCTGCTCATCGGCGAGGAGTTCGAGGCGCCGCTCGACGTCGAGGACGTCGAGCTGGCGTCCGACCAGCCGCTGCTGAACGCCGAGGGCTGTGTGCCCGCGAAGTCGATCGAGCCGGTGGAGCAGGTCAAGCGGACCAAGACCGGCGACGAGGGCCAGCCCGCCAAGTAAGGTCGGTGCCGTGCTGACGCCGTCCTCGGGAGCAGTGGGCCTCGGCCGCGCGCTCCTGTGGGCGGCGGTCGTGCTCGCGCTGTCCCTGGCCGCGCACTTCGAGGCCGGCGGTCACGTGCCGCCCGTCGAGGCGATCGCCCTGCTGGGCGCGCTCCTGCTCGCGGCCGCCGCGTTCGCGGTGCGGCGCCAGATCCGCTGGCCGGGCGGCCTCGCCCTGGCGGGCCTCGGCCAGTACGCCGCGCACCAGGCGTTCTCCTTCCTCGGCGGCGCCTGCCCGCCGTCCGGGCTGCCCGACGGCGGGGCCTTGTCCGGGACGCACGCGCACCTGGCCGGCGCCGTCCCCGGGGTGTACGGGGCGTGCGTCGGGGCCGCCGAGCCGGCGGCGATCGCCCCCGGGATGCTCGCGTGGCACGCGGCGGCGACCGTCGTCTCCGTCGGCCTGCTCGTGGGCGTCGAGCGGGGCGTCTGGCTGCTCGCGACGTGGCTGGTCCGGCCGCTCGCGGTGGAGCCCCTGCGGCTCCCGGCGGTGCGCCGCGCCCCCGTGCCGGCGCTGCTCCGCCCGGTGCCGGGCCGGGTGGACGTGCACGTGGCGCCGGAGCGCGGACCGCCGTCGTCCGCCCTGGCGATGCGCCTCGCGGCCTGACGGAGTCGGGCTGGGGGCGGGCCGCCGCATGCCCTCCCACCCACCCCGTACCGAAGGACCGAGCACATGACTCGCTTCAGCCTGCCCACCCGCCGCGCCCTCGCGGCCGTCCCCGCCACCGCCGTCCTCGTGCTGCTGCCGACCGCGGCGTACGCCCACGTCGGTGTGAGTCCCGACACGACCGCCGCCGAGAGCTACGCGAGCCTCACGTTCCGCGTGCCCACCGAGTCGGACACCGCGTCGACGGAGCGGCTCGTCGTCGACCTGCCCACGGACACCCCGTTCCTCAGCGTCACGCCCCGCAGCCTGCCGGGCTGGGACGTCGAGGTGGCGGTCGAGAAGCTCGCCGAGCCGTTCGAGGTCGAGGGCGCGACCGTCGACGAGGCCCCGGCGCGCGTCACCTGGACGGCCCAGAAGGGCCACGAGGTGCCGCCGCACGAGTACCAGGAGTTCGCCGTGCGGGTCGGGGCGCTGCCCGCGGAGGGCACCGAGGTGGTGCTCCCCGCGCACCAGACGTACACCGACGGCAGCGTCGTCGACTGGGACGACCTGGCCGGCGACGACGGCAAGGAGCCGGAGGCACCCGCGCCCCTGTTCACGACGACGGCCGCCGAGGGCGACGGGCACGGCGGCGGCCACACGGACGCCGAGGCGTCGGGCGCGGACGGTGCCGCGGCGGCCGGTGACGAGCCCGCCGTCGACCCCGTGGGCCGCTGGCTCGGCGGGGCCGGGATCCTGGTCGGCGCCGTCGGGATCGGCGTCGCCCTGGTGACCCGCCGCCGCGCCTGACGGCCGTCGGGGTGGCGGTCCCGCGTGCGAGACTGGAGCTCACGCGCCGGACGACGGGCGCGTGAGCAGTACCGCAGGAGGACCGTGACCGCCACCCCGACGCGCAGGCAGCGACTACGTGCCGAGCTGTTGCGTGACGCGCGTGCCGCCGGCCGCCGGCTCCTCGCCGAGCACGGGGTGGACGGCGTCACGATGGTCGCGGTCGCCAAGGAGGTCGGGATCGCCGGCCCGGGGATGTACCGGTACTTCGAGGGTCGCCCCGGGCTGCTCGCCGCCGTCCACGACGACACGCTGGACGAGCTGGTCGCCTACCTGGAGGCCGCGGTCGCGCGGCAGCCGGACGACGACCACGTCGCGCGGGTCCACGCCGCGACGCACGCACTGTTCGTGTGGTGCCGGGGCCACCGGAACGAGTTCGACCTGCTGCTCGGCGCCGACGCGCAGCACGCCGTCGGGGTCGCCGGTGCGGCCCGGCCGCACTTCGTGCACCGGCTCGGTTCCGTGTTCGTGCCGAGCTTCGCCGCCCTGTGGCGGCAGGGCGTCCCCTTCCCGGCGGACGCCGACGTCGCCCCCGGCCTGGCCCCCGAGCTCGACACGTACCGGGCCGCGCTCACGCAGGACAGCCCCGGCGGGGCCGAGGAGGTCCCCGTGGGCGCGGTCCACACCATCATGGTGTTCTGGCGCCAGGTGTACGGCCTGCTCTGCATGGTGGCGTACGGCCGGCTCGGCTACGCGTTCGGCAACTTCGACGGGATGTTCGACGACATGATGCGCGGGCTCCTGGCCTCGCTGGGGCTTCGGCCCAGCCCCCGGGTGCGCCTCGTCGAGCCCTGATTCCTCGCCCCGGAGCCGGTTGTCCGGACAGGGCGCGGCGCCGATCACCTCGGCGTCGAGTTCGACGCCGCCTGAAACGACGATGACGCGGAACATCGACGAACGATGTCCCGCGTCATCACACTGCGGAGGATGGGGGATTCGAACCCCCGAGGGCGTTAACCCAACACGCTTTCCAAGCGTGCGCCATAGGCCACTAGGCGAATCCTCCTCGCGCTCCGCAGCAGGGCGGGCGCGCGACCACGGACCGGAGTCTGGCGCGGCCTGACGAGGATACCGGACGCCGTGCCCGGACAACGAATCGGAATCCGGGAGCGGCGCTGTGAGGTCGCGAACAGCGGGTTCTGCCCGGTTCGGTCCGGGCCGCCGGATCGGTTAGGCTTGCGGCAGACCCCTCGTGCGGCACCATCTCGCCGAACTCCCCCAGGGCCGGAAGGCAGCAAGGGTAAGTGAGCTCTGGTGGGTGTGCGAGGGGTCCTTTCATGCCCGGGATCTGGCGGGTGAGCCAACATGTGGACGGTTTTCGTTCCGCATCGTGGGATTTACCCCGCAGGGATTGGCTTCGACGCCGTGCAGTGACGCAGGATGTCCGTATGACCCGCACCTGGACCCCCGCCACGACGTCGCGCACCTGTCGCGACGCCATGTGTCGCGGCCGCGTGCGTGGCGGGCGAATGCGCGAGCGCTGACAGCGCCGCACGTTCCCGCGGTCCCTCCTGGACCGCCCCGCATCGTCCCGAGCTCGCCACGTTGCTGATGGCCGTGGCCCGCCGTCGTCTTTCATCCTCGGCCTGCGCCTGACGCTGGCCCCCCGCATCCTGAGCACAGGCATACCCGCGCCCGTGCGCCCGAGAGGACCACCCATGTCTCGTTTCACCTCCGTCCTGACCACCGGCCTCGCCGTCACCGCCGTCCTGGCGCTGAGCGCCTGCGGCGGCGCCGACGAGGCCGCGCCCGCCACCGGCTCGGCCGACGACCCGGTCCGCATCGGCGTCGTCAACTCCGGCGACGACTACTGGACCACCTTCACCGACCTGGCCGAGGAGGAGGGCATCAGCGTCGAGCTGGTGAACTTCAGCGACTACCAGCTCCCCAACCAGGGGCTGACCGACGGCGACCTGGACCTGAACCAGTTCCAGCACCTGCAGTTCCTCGCCAACTACAACACCGCCACCGGGTCGGACCTCACGCCGATCGCGGCGACCGCGGTCTACCCGCTGGGTCTCTACTCGCTCAAGCACGACAGCGTCGAGGACATCCCCGACGGCGGCGAGATCGCCATCCCCAACGACGACACGAACCAGGCCCGCGCGCTGCTCGTGCTGCAGGAGGCCGGCCTGCTCGCCCTGCGCGACGGCGGGAGCGCGTTCTCCACGCCGGCCGACGTGCTGGAGGACGAGTCGAAGGTCACCGTGACGCCGGTCGACGCCGCGCAGACGGCGCTGGCGCTGCAGGACGTCGACGCCTCGATCATCAACAACGACTTCGTGGGCGACGCGGACCTGACCGCCGAGGACGCCATCTACTCGGACGACCCGGACTCGTCCGCCGCCGAGCCGTACATCAACGTGTGGGTGGCCCGTGGGGCCGACGCGGACAACGAGGTGTTCCAGCAGCTCGTCGAGATCTACCACTCCCCGGAGGTCGAGGAGGGCGTGATCGAGGCCTCGGGCGGCACCGGCGTGATCAAGGACAACTCGGCCGCCGAGCTGCAGGAGATCCTGGCCGGCATCCAGGAGGACGCCTCCTGATGCCTGCGGCGACCAGCAGCATCATCCGGTTCGAGGGCGCCAGCAAGGTGTTCCCGGGCCGGGGGAAGGGCGCCGAGGTGCGCGCCGTCGACGACGTCACGCTCGACATCCGGACGGGTGAGATCTTCGGCGTCATCGGGCAGTCCGGGGCCGGCAAGTCCACCCTGGTCCGGCTGATCAACGCGCTCGAACGCACCACCGGCGGCGACGTGGTGGTCGACGGCCTCTCGCTCGGCTCGCTGAGCGAGGCGCGCCTGCGGCCGGTCCGGGCCGGGATCGGGATGGTGTTCCAGCAGTTCAACCTGCTGGCCTCCCGGACCGTCTCGGGGAACGTCGCCTACCCGCTGGAGGTCGCCGGCTGGTCGCGCGCCAGGCGCGACGCGCGGGTCGCGGAGCTGCTGGAGTTCGTCGGTCTGGCGGACAAGGCGGGCGTCTACCCGTCCACGCTGTCGGGCGGGCAGAAGCAGCGCGTCGGGATCGCCCGCGCGCTCGCCACGAACCCGCGCATCCTGCTGGCGGACGAGGCGACGTCGGCCCTGGACCCCGAGACCACGCGCGACGTGCTGGACCTGCTCCAGCGCGTCAACCGTGAGCTCGGGATCACCGTGGTCGTCATCACGCACGAGATGGACGTGGTGCGCTCGATCTGCCACCGCGTCGCGGTGATGGAGCGGGGGCGCGTCGTCGAGGTGGGCGAGGCCTACCAGGTGTTCAGCGCGCCCGCGCACGACACGACCCGGCGGTTCGTCGCCACGGCGCTGCGCGACCGGCCCTCGCCCGAGGTGCTGGCGCGACTGCGGACGCGGCACACCGGGCACATCGTGACGGTCGGCGTGGACGAGGTGACCGGCTCGTCGGCCGTGCTCACGCGCACCCTGCGTGAGCACGGTGTGGACGGCACGGTCGTGTACGGCGGCATCACGGAGGTCGCGGAGCGGCCGTACGGGTCGCTGACGGTGGAGCTCGTCGGTGACGGCGGCTCCGTGGAGGCCGCCGTCGCGGCGCTGCGCGCCGTCACCTGGGTGGACGATCACGGGAGGGCGGACGCATGAGCGAGGACTGGGAGCGGCTGACGCCGCTGCTCTGGGAGGCCGCGGGCCAGACGGCCTACATGGTGCTGATCACCCTCGCGGTGGGCGGGTTCCTCGGGCTCGCGCTCGGGCTCGGGCTGTACCTGACGCGGCCGGGCAACCTGCTGCAGCACCGGTTCGTGTTCGCCGTGCTGAACCTCGCGGTGAACATCGTGCGGCCCATCCCGTTCATCATCTTCCTCGTGGCGCTCGGCCCGCTGACCCGGGCCGTCATCGGCTCCACGATCGGCATTGAGGCGTTCACGTTCGCGATGGCCATCATGGCGACCTTCGTCTTCGCGCGGCTCGTGGAGCAGAACCTCGTCTCGATCGACCCCGGCGTGGTCGAGGCGGCGCGGGCCATGGGGGCGTCGCCCCTGCGGATCGTGCGCACGGTGCTGGTCCCCGAGGCGCTCGCCCCGCTGATCCTCGGGTACACGTTCCTGTTCGTCGGCGTGCTCGACATGTCCGCGATCGGCGGCTACCTGGGCGCGGGCGGCCTGGGCGACTTCGCGATCGTCCAGGGCTACCGGCAGTACGACTGGGCGGTGACCGCCGTCGTGGTGGTGATCATCGTGGTGATCGTCCAGGCGGTGCAGTGGCTCGGGAACGGCCTGGCGCGCCGTGCGCTGCGGCGCTGACGTGGGAGAGTGTGGCCCATGTCGGACGAGCAGCCAGCCCCGTACCCGGCCCAGCCGCCGCCTGCGCCGCGGCCGATCAGCCCCGCCTACCGGAAGTGGGCCACTGCCCTGCTCTGGATCGCGGTGATCCTGCTGGCCTTCGTGGTGGTCGCGGTCGTGGCCAGCGTCGTGCTGCTCGTCGTGGCGGACAACAGCCCCAGCGGCGGGGCCGCCGCGTACGGCTACCTCGCGATCTTCCTCTGGTTCGCGATCGTCGCCGTGTTCCCGATCCTCCTGGGCACCGGCATCCCCGGCCTGGTCATGCGGGCGCGCGTGCGGCGCACGCCGCAGGCCCTCGGCGGCACCGCGGCGTGACCTGACGACCGACCTGAGGGCGTGGCCGTCCACCTGTGGACGGCCACGTCGTCAGTGTCGGTGGTGGCGTCTATCGTTGCGGGGGTGAGCACCGCCCTCTACCGCCGCTACCGGCCCGAGACGTTCGCCGAGGTGATCGGCCAGGACCACGTCACGGGCCCTCTCATGCAGGCCCTGCGCAGCGGACGGGTGAACCACGCCTATCTGTTCAGCGGCCCGCGTGGCTGCGGCAAGACGACGTCCGCCCGGATCCTGGCGCGTACCTTGAACTGCGCCAAGAACACGCCCGAGTCGCCCATCGACACCCCGTGCGGCGAGTGCCCCTCGTGCGTCGAGCTGGCGCGCGGCGGCCCCGGCTCGCTCGACGTGGTGGAGATCGACGCCGCGTCGCACAACGGCGTCGACGACGCGCGCGACCTGCGCGAGCGCGCCACGTTCGCCCCGGCCCGCGACCGGTACAAGATCTTCATCCTGGACGAGGCGCACATGGTGACGCCCCAGGGCTTCAACGCGCTGCTCAAGATCGTCGAGGAGCCGCCGCCGCACATCAAGTTCATCTTCGCGACCACGGAGCCGGACAAGGTGATCGGCACCATCCGCTCGCGCACCCACCACTACCCGTTCCGGCTCGTGCCGCCGGACGTGCTGTCCCCCTACCTGGAGCAGATCTGCGGCGCCGAGGGCATCGAGGTGGGCGGGGGAGTGCTCCCGCTCGTCACGCGCGCGGGCGGCGGCTCGGTGCGCGACTCCCTCTCCGTGATGGACCAGCTCATCGCGGGCGCCACGGGCGGCGTCGTGGACTACGACCTCGCCGTGGGCCTGCTCGGCTTCACCCACGCGACCCTCCTGGACGACGTCGTGGACGCGCTCGCCGCGCGGGACGGCGGCTCGATCTTCCGGGTCGTCGACCAGATCATCGCGACGGGGCACGAGCCGCGCCGGTTCGTCGAGGACGTCCTGGAACGCCTGCGCGACCTCATCGTCATCGCGGTCTCGGGCGACGCCGCGGACGCCGTGCTGCGCGCCGTCCCCTCCGACCAGCTCGAACGGATGCGCATCCAGGCGGGCCGGCTCGGGGTGGCCGAGCTCTCCCGGGCGGCCGACCTCGTCAACGTGGCTCTCACCGAGATGACCGGCGCCACCTCGCCGCGCCTGCACCTGGAGCTCCTGTGCGCGCGCCTGCTCCTCCCCGGCGCCGACGACGGCGCGGCGGGTCTCGCCGCGCGGATCGACCGCCTCGAACGCGGCGGCATCGTGGCGTCGGGGACGGCCCCGGCGGGTGCGGCGCCGTCCGGCGACGTCCCCTCCGGCGACGCGGGCCCGGCGCAGGACCCGGCGGCGGTCGGGCTCGCCGGCGCCGCCGCCGCGCGGGCGGTGCTCGACGCGCGCAAGAAGCGGGAGCAGCCCGCCGCGGCCGGCCGAGCGCCGGTGGCGCAGGTGGCGGCACCGGCCCCCGAACCGGCGCCGGTCCAGGCCCACGCTCCGGCCCCGGCCGTCGAGGCGGCGTCCTCCCCGGCCGTCGACGCGGCGCCGGAGCCGAGCCCCGCCCCGGCGGCGCCCGCGGAGCGGGAGCCCGTCGCCGAGGCGGCACCGGAACCTGCCGCCGAGGCCGCGCCGCAGCCCGCGCCGGCCTCCGGCACCGACCCCGAGGTCACCACGGAGACGGTCCGCCGCCGCTGGCAGGAGGTGCTCGGCGCGCTCGCCGCCGCACGCGTGACGTGGTCGCTCGTCGGCCCGAACGCGCAGGTCGCCGCCCTGGAGGGCGGGACGCTCAAGCTCGGCTTCGCCGCCCCCGGCCTCGCCCGCGCCTTCTCGAACGCCCGGCACACCAGCGCCGTCGAGGAGGCGGTCTACCAGACCCTCGGCATCCGGGTCCGGGTCGAGGCGACGCTCGACGAGGGCCCCGGCGGCGGCTCGTCCGGCGGCGGGGGCGCTCCCGGCGGCAGCCCCACGGGCGGCGGGCCGGGCCAGGCGGCGCCGGCGGGCGAGCCGCGGCGCGAGGCCCCGGCCCCCGCGGCGGCACCCGAGCCGGACTGGCCCGACGTACCGACGCCGGGCGGCAGCGTCGCCACGGTGTCGGCCCCGGCGGCGCCGTCCGCCGCGACCACCAGCCCGACCGCCGCTCCCTCCCGCCCCGCCGCGGCGACCGGCGCGCGCCAGGCCCCGGCGCAGGGCGCCGTCGCTGTCGCCGAGCGCCCGCAGCCGGCCCGGCCCGAGCCGTCCGGGCCCGAGGCCGGTCGTCCGGAGCCGTCGCGTCCCGCGGCCGCACCGCCGTCCGCGGCCAGCGCCGCCGACCAGGCGTGGCTGTCGGGCGCCAGCGCGACCGAGCCGCCCGCGGACTACGACATGCCGGAGCCCGAGCCGGTCTACGAGGACCAGGCCCCGCCGCCGCCCGGCCCGCCGATGTCGGGTGCGGTCAGCGCGCGGGAGGCGCTCCGGCAGGCGGCCGAGCGCCGCGCCCGGGCCGCCGCGAGCGGCGGGTCCGCCGAGCCGCGCACCGCGAGCCCGGCTGCTTCCAAGGCGACGCCGCCCGGTGACACGTCCGAGTACTACGACGAGCCCTCGGACGACGACCCGGACATCGTCTCGGGCGGGCTCGCCGGGGTGTCGCTCGTGGTGCAGGTGCTGGGCGGAACGGTGATCGACGAGATCGTGGAGCAGGCATGAGCGCGGACGACGGGATCACGACGCTGCGCATCGTCGCCGCCGTCGTGGAGCGGACCGACGGTCGGCACCTCCTGGTCCGGAAGCGGGGTACCGAGGCGTTCATGCAGGTGGGCGGCAAGATCGAGCCGGGCGAGGAGCCGCTGGCGGCCCTGGTCCGGGAGTTCGAGGAGGAGGTCGGGCTGCGGCTCGACCCGGCGGACGTCGAGAGCCTCGGCCGGTTCGGCGCACCGGCGGCGAACGAGCCCGACCACGTCGTCGACGCCCACGCCTACCGGGTGCGGCTGCGGCCCGGCGCGGAGATCGCGGTCCGGGCGGAGCTGGAGGAGCTCGTGTGGATCGACCCCGCGGACCCGGTGGCGAGCTACCCGATCGCGCCGTTGTCGCACGACCTGCTCACCGCGGCCGGGCACTGAGCCCGGCCGTCAGTCCTCGGCGTGCTGCGCGCGGTACCGGGCCACCTTCGCGGCGCGTTCGCGCTCCAGTCTGCGGCGCGGATCGCGGTCCTCGGACTGCTCGGCCGGCCCTGCCACGTGCAGGAGCAGCCAGTTGAGCCGCCACAGGACGCGGTAGCCCAGCGTCAGGCCGTCGCGGTTGCGCATGTTCTGCCTCCGTTTAATTGGTGTACCAATAGTTTGCACACCAACTGTTACGCTGGTCAAGATCCGAGAGGAGCCGCATGACCGTCACGTCCCGCGCCGACGTCACGCCCGACCCCGAGGACCTCCTGGCCCTCGACCGTCAGGTGTGCTTCGCCCTGGCCGTCGCCTCGCGCAGCGTCATCGCGCTGTATCGGCCGCTGCTCGAACCGATGGGCATCACGCACCCGCAGTACCTGGTCATGCTCGCCCTGTGGGAGCAGTCGCCCCTGTCGGTCAAGCAGCTCAGCGGGCTGCTGCAGCTCGACCCGGGCACCCTGTCCCCGCTGCTCAAGCGGCTCGAGGCGATCGGCTACGTGAGCCGGCGCCGGGACCCGCGCGACGAGCGCGCCCTCGCCGTGGAGCTCACCGAGGAGGGGAGCGCGCTGCGCGAGCAGGCGCTGCGCGTGCCGCCCGCCATCATGGACCGCCTGGGCATGTCCGCGGAGGAGCTCGGGCTGCTCCACCGCAGCCTCACCCGCGTCATCGCGGCGGCCGCCCCGTGACCCGTGGCCGACTGCACCACGTCGAGCTCTGGGTCCCGGACCTCGCCCGCGCCGAACGGTCCTGGGGCTGGCTCCTGAGCACGCTCGGCTACACCGAGCACCAGCGCTGGTCCGCCGGGGTGAGCTGGATCCTGGACGGCACCTACGTCGTCGTCGAGCAGAGCCCGGCGCAGGGTGCCGGGCCGCACGACCGCCTTGCGCCCGGGCTGAACCACCTCGCGTTCCACGGCGGCACGCGCGGCGAGGTGGACCGGCTCGTCGAGGAGGCGGCCGCGCACGGCTGGGCGCTCCTCTTCTCCGACAAGCATCCCTACGCCGGTGGTCCTGACCACTACGCGGCCTACCTGGAGAACGGCGACGGCTACGAGGTCGAGGTCGTCGCAGACTGACCGGAGCGTGTCAGTGGCTCCTGGCACACTTCCCGGCATGCCCGACGCCACGACGCTCCGACCTGCCTCCGCCCGCACCCTCGACGAGCTCCGCATGCTCGTCGAGGCCGGCGCCACGCCCCGGTACCTGCACTTCTGGGGGCACCAGCCGGAGCCGGACGGGACCGCCGGGAAGGGCAGCCTGAGCCAGTGGTTCGAGGCGGCCTTCGAGGTGGACGGCGTCCGGTACCGCACGGCCGAGCACTGGATGATGGCGCAGAAGGCGCGCCTGTTCGGCGACGCGGAAGCGGAGCGTGCGGCGGTCGACGCGCCCAACCCCGCGCTCGCGAAGGCCGCCGGGCGCACGGTCCGTGACTTCGACGACGCGGTGTGGGTGCGCGAGCGCTTCGAGATCGTGGTGCGCGGCAACGAGCACAAGTTCGCCGCCCACCCGGACCTGCGCGAGTACCTGCTGCGCACCGGCTCCCGGGTGCTCGTGGAGGCGAGCCCGCGCGACCGCGTCTGGGGCATCGGGCTGGGCGCCCAGAACGAGAACGCCGAGAACCCGGCGGCCTGGCGCGGCCTCAACCTGCTGGGCTTCGCCCTGATGGAGGCCCGGGAGCGGCTGCGAAAAGACCACGACTGAGCCGGCGTCCGGCCGTTGCCCGCGACCACGCTTGGTCGCTCGCGGACGACCTGTTCCGGCGGCTGGTCGGCGGCGTTCCCCAGGCCGTCGCCTGAGCTGCCATATCGCATGCCGGGCCCGGGCTTCCGGCGTCGCGCCCGGTCCGCGACAATGGCGCGTCGCCGAGCGAAAGGACGTGCTCCAGCATGTCGCGGATCCTGCCCCGGTCCACCCCCGAGGCCGTGGGGCTCGACCCCGCGGCGCTGCGCCGTCTGGTCGACGGCCTGGACGCGCTGGAGGACGTGCACAGCGTGCTGGTGCTGCGCCACGGCAGCGTGGTCGGCGAGGCCTGGTGGCACCCGCACACGGCCGACCGCCCGCACGTCATGTTCTCGGTGAGCAAGAGCTTCACGTCCACGGCAGTCGGCATCGCGGTCCACGAGGGGCTCCTGACCCTGGACGACCGGGTCGTCGACCTCCTGCCGGACGACGCCCCCGCCGAGCCCGGGGAGCACCTGCGCGCCCTGCGCGTGCGCGACCTGCTGACCATGACGACGGGCCACAGCGCCTCCACGATGGAGGGCATCGACCGCACCATCTCGCTGCCCGGCGCGGGCTGGGCGCGCGCCATCCTGGCGCAGCCCGTGGAGCACGAGCCGGGCACGCACTTCGTCTACAACACGGGCGCGACCTACCTGCTGTCGGCGATCCTGCACCGGCTCACCGGTGAGCGGCTGCTCGACTACCTGACGCCGCGCCTGCTGGAACCGCTCGGCATCACGCACGCCACGTGGGAGCAGGACCCCGACGGCATCGACGTGGGCGGCTTCGGGCTGTCGGTCACCACCGAGGAGATGGCGGCGTTCGGGCAGCTCTACCTGCAGGGCGGCGTCTGGCAGGGGCGGCAGCTCGTGCCCGCGGAGTGGGTGGCGGCGGCGACCGCCGCGCAGGTCCCGAACGGTCCGCACGACTGGCCCGAGTGGAACCAGGGGTACGGCTACCAGTTCTGGCAGTGCCGCCACGGCGCCTACCGGGCCGACGGCGCGTTCGGGCAGTACATCGTGGTCTGGCCGGAGAAGGACCTGGTCCTCACCATGACGTCGGGCCTCTCGGACCTGCAGTCCGTGCTGGACGTGGTCTGGGACACCCTGCTGCCCGACGCCGCCTGGGTCACCCCGGCCCCTGCGGCGCCGGGCGCGGAGGCGGTCCCGTTCGAGCCGGCCCTGCCGACGCCGGCCGGCGCGGCGGCGTCCCCGCTGGAGGGGGTGCTGCGCGGGGTGACCTACGCGCTGGAGCCGAACCCGCAGGACGTCAGCGCGGTCGCCGTGGGCCGCGACGCGGACGGCCGCACCGAGGTCACGTTCACGATCGGCGGCCTGGACCACGCCGTGTCCTTCGGGCACGGGGAGTGGGTCTCGGGCACCTGGTCGCTCCGGGGCGCCCCGGCCGACGTCGCGACCGCGGCCGCCTGGGCCGACGGGTCGACGCTGCGCGGCCGCGTGGTGTTTCTCGGCACTCCCTTCGAGTGGCGCCTGGAGCTGCGGTTCTCGGGCGACGACGTCGCGGTGACGATCGACCAGAACGTCGCGTTCGGCGAGCGTGGGCTGCTGGCCGTGAAGGGCACGGGGCGCCGCGCCTGACCTGCGACGTCATCCCCTGGTCGTACGCCCCGTTCATCCCCGGGGGCGACGGCCCGTGTGGGTGACTCGCGCTAGTGTCCCCGCATGACACCAGACGGTGGTATCCGCGCGCAGGGCGTGCGGCGTTCCTTCGGGCCGGTCCACGCCGTGGCCGACGTCGACCTGGTCGCCGCACCAGGCCGGGTCACCGCGCTCATCGGTCCCAACGGGTCGGGCAAGACGACCCTCCTGCTCATGCTCGCGGGGCTGCTGACGCCCGACGCGGGCACGATCAGCATCGCCGGGGCGGACCCGGTGACCCAGAACTACGCGGCGCGCTCGCGCACCGGCTGGATGCCCGACGTGTTCGGCACGTGGGACTCGCTGACCGCGCGCGAGGTGCTGACGACGGTCGCGGCGGCGTACCGGATGGAGGCGGCAGCCGGGCAGGCCCGGGCCGGCGAGCTGCTGGAGCTGGTGCACCTGTCGGAGCTCGCCGACCAGCCCGCGCACGTCCTGTCGCGCGGCCAGAAGCAGCGCCTCGGCCTGGCTCGCGCCCTGGTGCACGACCCCGCCGTCCTGCTGCTGGACGAGCCCGCCTCCGGGCTGGACCCGCGCTCCCGCGTGGACCTGAGGGTGCTCGTGCGCCGGCTCGCGGCCGAGGGGAAGACGGTCCTGGTCTCCTCGCACGTGCTCACCGAGCTCGACGAGATGGCCGACGACGCCGTGTTCATCTCGCGCGGGCGCACCGTCGCCACGCAGTCGGTGGTCGACGGCGACCGCCCGCGCGAGTGGCGCCTGACCGGGCTGGACCCGGAGGCGCTCACGGCCTGGCTGGACCAGAACGGCCCGGCCTACCGCCGGGAGTCCGACGGCCCCGCCGTGCTCGTCGAGCTGGCGGGCGACGCCGCTGCCGCGGCACTGCTGCGGTCCGCGGTCGAGGCCGGCATCGACGTGTCGAGCCTCGCCCCCGCGGGCGGCGTGCTGGAGCAGGCCTACCTGGCCCTTGAGGAGGAGCGGCGATGAGCGTTGACCTGGAAGTCGTCGAGCCGGCCCCGGCCGACGGCGGCGTGCCCGCCGGACGTGGGACCTGGTCCCTGTCCTGGCACGGCCTGCGCACCGTCACGGTGCTGGAGCTGCGCCAGCGCGTGCGCTCGACGCGCTGGAAGACCGCGCTGATCGTCTGGTTCGTCGTGGTCGGCGTCATCACGATGCTGACCACCGGCGCGTTCGCCATCATCTCGGGCGACAGCACCGACGAGTCGTTCGGCGGGATGGTCTACAGCATCGTCGTCGGCTTCGTCCTGTTCCTCGGCCTGCTGGTGGCGCCGACCCTGTCGTCGGGCGCGATCAACGGCGACCGGAACGCGGGCACGCTCGCGACGCTCCAGGTCACGCTGCTGACGCCCGCGGAGATCGTGCTCGGCAAGCTCGCCGCGGCGTGGATCGCGGCGCTCGCCTTCCTCGTCGCGAGCATCCCGTTCCTGGTGTGGGCGCTGGTCGGCGGCGGAGTGTCCTGGCTGGCGCTGCTCACCACGGTGCTCATGCTGGCGCTCGTGCTCGGCGTCGTGTGCGCCATCGGGCTGGGCTTCTCGGCCGTCGTCTCCAAGACGTCGGGGTCGGCCGTGCTCACCTACCTTACGGTCGGCGGGATCACGGCCGTGCTGCCGATCCTGTTCGGCCTCCTGGTCCCCGCGACCACCACCAGCGAGAACGTCCGCGTGTGGGACGTCGAGGCGGGCTACACCTGGGAGGAGACCACGGCGCCGGACTGCGAGTGGCAGACCCACGAGATCGACGTGTGGCACAGCGAGCGCACCTGGTGGCTGCTGGCCCCCAACCCGTTCGTGGTGGTCGCGGACGCGCAGCCGCTCGGCGACCCGGAGGAGCTCTCCGAGGACGGCAACGTGCTCGCGCTGCTGCAGTACGGCGTGCGCTACGCCCGGACGGGCGACTCCGGGCCGCAGGACTGGTGCACGGGGGTCTACATGGACGGCGGCCCGCAGGCCGAGTCGCCCGTGGAGCCCGTCGAGGTCACGGACCAGCTCGTCTGGCCGTGGGGTCTCGGGTTCGACCTGCTGCTCGGTGCCGCCGGCGTGATCGTGGCGGTCAACCGCCTGCGGGTCCCCACGGCGCAGCTCCCGCAAGGCACCCGCGTCGCCTGACCGTCAGGAGTGGAGGGCGTCGTACTCCGCCTCGGCGGCGACGTCGTCCTCCACGTCCAGGCGCAGGTGCGCCAGCAGCACCTGCAGCACGCGCAGGGCGGAGGCCGCGCGCTCGCCCCACAGCGAGAAGTACGAGAACTGCCACCACCACAGGGCCTCGAGCTCGTGGCCGCTGTCGAAGTGCTGCAGGCCCTTGGCCAGGGCCTCGGCGACGCACGCGAGGTCACCCGACAGCGACGCCGACCCGACGTCCTCCCCGAGCACGGGGTCCACCACCTCGGTGTAGTCGTCGAACCCGTCGAACATCTTGGACAGGGCCTCGCGCAGGGGGTCGAGGTCGGTGTCGGGCCCGGCGTCGGGCTCGTAGCGCTCCTTGGGCACCACGTCCACGATCGCGGCGAGCCGTGCGCCCGCGGCCAGCAGGTCGGACGCGGCGAGCACGAGCAGCGAGAGCTCCGCCCCGGGCATGCCGCCGGAGGCGACCTGGGTCACCGTCGACAGGAACGTCCGTGCCTGCGTGGACACCTGGTCTGCGACCTCTCGGAGGTCCGACCCGGGCGTGATCTCGCTCATCGTGATCTCCACCTACTTGTCGTTGCCGATGACACGGCGGCCTTCGAACGCACGACCGAGCGTCACCTCGTCCGCGTACTCCAAGTCTCCACCCACGGGCAGACCCGAGGCCAGCCGCGAGACAGTGATTCCCATGTGAGCCATCAGTCGGGAAAGATAGGTCGCCGTGGCCTCTCCCTCGACGTTGGGGTCGGTGGCGAGGATGACCTCCTTGACCGTCCCGTCCGCGAGGCGGGCCAGCAGCTCGCTGATCCGCAGGTCGTCCGGACCCACGTTCTCGATGGGATTGATGGCCCCGCCGAGCACGTGGTAGCGCCCGCGGAACTCCCGCGTGCGCTCGATGGCGACGACGTCCTTGGGCTCCTCCACGACGCAGATCACCTCGTCGCTGCGCCGGGGGTCCAGGCAGATGCGGCAGCGCTCGGCCTCGGCCACGTTGCCGCACAGCTCGCAGAACCGCACGCGCAGCTTCACCTCGGTGAGCGCGTCCACCAGCCGCTTGACCTCGTGGTTGTCCGTGGCCAGCAGGTGGAACGCGATGCGCTGCGCGCTCTTGGGCCCGACACCGGGAAGCCGGCCGAGCTCGTCGATCAGGTCTTGGACCGCGCCTTCGTACACAAGAGGTCAGCCTACGGGGCGGCACAATGCACCACGTGCCCGAACTCGATCTGCTCACCATCGTCCTGCTCCTGCTCGCCGGCCTCGCGGCGGGATGGGTCGACGCCGTCGTCGGCGGGGGAGGGCTGATCCAGCTTCCCGCGCTGCTGCTCGTGCCCGGGATCAGCCCCGTCCAGGCCCTGGCGACCAACAAGTTCGCCAGCATCATGGGCACCTCGACCAGCGCCCTCACCTACTACCGGCGGGTCCAGCCCGACCTGCGCACCGCCGGGCCGATGGCGCTCGCGGCCCTCGTGGGCGCGTTCGGCGGGGCGGTCGGCGCGTCGCACATCCCGGCCCAGCTCTTCAAGCCGATCATCCTCGTGGTGCTCGTCGGCGTGCTGGCCTGGACCCTGCTCAAGCCGAACGTCGGCCAGCACGACGACCTGCGGTGGGTCGGCAACGGGCACCGGCGCATCGCCGCCCTGATCGGCCTGCTCATCGGCGCGTACGACGGCCTGCTCGGTCCGGGCACCGGCACGTTCCTGGTGATCAGCCTGGTGAGCCTCCTCGGGTACTCGTTCCTCCCGGCGTCCGCCATCGCCAAGATCGTGAACTTCGCGACCAACCTGGGCGCGCTGCTCTTCTTCGTCCCGAGCGGCGCCGTCATCTGGGCGCTCGGCCTCGGGATGGGCCTGGCCAACCTCGTCGGCGCCTACATCGGCGCGCGGATGGCGGTGGCCAAGGGGTCCAGGTTCGTCCGCGTGGTCTTCGTCGTCGTGGTGGGGGCCCTCATCGCCCGCCTCGCCTGGGACGTCTTCGCAGGGTAGGCCGCGGTAGCCCCTGCGAGATCTGAGGTAGAGGGATCGCGAATTTGTAGGTACACCTTCCGCGAATTCGAAGGTGTAGTTTCGAAACCGCGGGTAGGATCGCGGTATGTCTGGTCACGTTCCTCGCCGAGCCCTAGCGGATCTCGTACGGCGCGTCGGCGCGTTCCGGGTCGTCGTCGTGGGGGGCCCTCGACAGGCAGGCAAGACGACGCTGTTGCGGGAGCTGCACGGGGAATCAGGTGGGACCTTCTCGACCCTGGACGACACCACGACGCTCAGCACCGTTCGCGACGACCCGACCAGCTTCGCCACCTTCGGTGAGACGCCCCGGATCATCGACGAGGTTCAGCGCGGTGGCGACGGACTGCTGCTCGCAGTCAAGGCCGTCACCGACAGGAGCGACGCGCCCGGGCAGTTCGTGCTCTCCGGGTCGACGCGGTTCCTGACGGTCCCGACGCTCTCCGAGTCCCTGGCGGGTCGCGCGGTCTTTCTCGACCTCTGGCCGCTCAGCGCGGCGGAGCTCACCCGGACAGATGCGGACGCGATGGCCGATCTGTTCGAACCCGAGCGGCTGACGTCGCGCACGCTGCCGATCGTGTGGACGCGAGAGCAGTATTTCTCCCTGATCTGCGCCGGCGGATACCCCGAGGCGATCCGTCTCGGTCCCGAGCTGCGTGACGACTGGTTCGACAGCTACGTCTCGACTGTCGTTCTGCGGGACGTCGCGAGCTTCGCGGACGTGCGTCACGTGAGCACCGTCCCGCGACTGCTGCGGATCGTCGCGGCCCGCTCGGGCTCCGGTCTGGTCGTCACCGACATCTCGCAGAGCCTCGGCATCGCCCAGCCCACGGTTCGCGACTATCTCGGTTACCTGGACATCGTCTACCTGACGTCGCGCCTGCCGGTCTGGTCCAACAACCTGACCTCCAGGCTGACCAAGACCGCCAAGGCCTACGTCACAGATTCGGGACTCGCCGCGTCACTGGTGGGTGCGGATGCCCGTACGGTCGCCCAGCCGGGGCACCAGCTGTCCGGCATGCTCACGGAGACGTTCGTCTTCACGGAGCTCACGAGACAGCTCGCCACCAGCGCCGTGCGTGCGGACCTGTCCTACTACCGCGACCGCGAAGGGCGTGAGGTCGACTTCGTGCTCGAACGACGCGACGGGTCCGTCGTAGGGATCGAGGTCAAGGCGTCCGGTTCGGTGAGGAGCGACTCGTTCTCCCATCTCGCCTGGATGCGCGACAAGCTGGGCGAGCGGTTCAAGGCCGGGTACGTGGTCTACCTCGGTGAACACGTCCGACCGTTCGGCGACCGGCTCGCCGCCCTGCCCCTCTCGGCGCTGTGGGGCGGGCGCGAGCTGCCCCACTGACGGCACTGAGCGTGACCCGCCGTCCCGCACGGTGAACGTCACAGCGCCCGGGATGCCCAGCGCAGTAACATCGACGCGCAAACCCCACCACCCGGCGGGCCGTTGAGACAGACGGAGGCCGGCAACGGAAGGCAGGCGCATGGCACTTGTCGTGCAGAAGTACGGCGGATCCTCGGTCGGGGACGCGCGCAGCGTGAAGCGCGTCGCCAAGCGGATCGCCGAGGCGAAGCGAGCGGGCAACGACGTGGTCGTGGTGGTGAGCGCCATGGGCGACACCACCGACGAGCTCCTCGACCTCGCCCAGCAGATCACCCCGCTCCCGCCGCAGCGGGAGCTCGACATCCTCCTCACCGCGGGCGAGCGCATCTCCATGTCGCTGCTCGCGATGGCGATCACCAACCTGGGCGTGAAGGCGAAGTCCTACACGGGCCAGCAGGCCGGCGTCATCACGGACGCCGTGCACGGGCGGGCGCGCATCGTCGACGTCGTGCCGCACCGCATCCGCGAGACCCTGAACCGGGGGCAGGTCGCGATCGTGGCCGGGTTCCAGGGCGTCACCCAGGCCACGAACGACGTCACCACCCTCGGCCGCGGCGGCTCCGACACCACCGCCGTGGCGCTCGCCGCCGGCCTGGACGCCGACGTCTGCGAGATCTACACCGACGTGGACGGCGTGTTCACGGCCGACCCGCGCATCGTCCCCGCCGCCCGGAAGATCGACCAGGTCTCCTACGAGGAGATGCTGGAGCTCGCGGCCTGCGGCGCCAAGGTGCTGGCGCTGCGCAGCGTGGAGTACGCGCGCCGCTACGGCGTGCCGGTGCACGTGCGCAGCTCGTTCAGCGCCCACGACGGCACGCGGGTGGTCGCGGCCGAGAAGAAGTCGAAGGAGAACGCCATGGAAGCCCCGATCATCTCCGGTGTCGCGCACGACCGCTCCGAGTCCAAGATCACCGTGATCGGTGTGCCGGACGTGCCCGGCATGGCCGCCCGCATCTTCGAGGTCGTCGCCGGCGCCGGCGCGAACATCGACATGATCGTGCAGAACGTGTCGGCCGCGGCCACGGGCCTGACCGACATCTCGTTCACGCTGCCCGACGGCGACGGCCCCGCCACCATGGCTGCCCTCACCGCCGTGCAGGGCGAGCTGGCCTTCGACTCGCTGCAGTTCGACGACCAGATCGGCAAGCTGTCGCTCGTGGGCGCCGGCATGAAGTCGCACCCGGGCGTCTCGGCGCGGCTGTTCGGCGCGCTGCGCGACGCGGGCATCAACATCGAGATGATCTCCACCTCGGAGATCCGGATCTCCGTGGTAACCCGCGCGGACTCGCTGGACGACGCGGTGCGCGCGGTGCACACCGCGTTCGAGCTCGACGCGTCCGACGGCGAGGCCGTCGTGTACGCGGGAACGGGGCGCTGACATGGTTGCCATCTCTGATCAGGGCGTCAACGTCGCCGTCGTCGGCGCCACCGGCCAGGTGGGCGCCGTCATGCGCCGCCTGCTGGAGGAGCGGGAGTTCCCCGTGGCGGCGATCCGGTTCTTCGCCTCGGCCCGCTCGGCGGGCACCACCCTTCCGTTCGCGGGCGTGGACGTGCCCGTCGAGGACGTCGCCGCGACGTCGACCGAGGACCTCGCCGACATCGACATCGCGCTCTTCTCGGCCGGCGGCGGCACGTCGCGCGAGCACGCGCCGCGGTTCGCGGACGCGGGCGCGCTGGTCGTCGACAACTCGTCGGCGTGGCGGCGCGACCCCGAGGTGCCGCTGGTGGTCTCCGAGGTGAACCCCGACGCGATCGGGGACGCCGTCAAGGGCATCGTCGCCAACCCGAACTGCACCACCATGGCCGCCATGCCGGTGCTGTCGCCCCTGGCGCAGGCGGCCGGGCTGGAGCGGCTGCGGGTCGCGACGTACCAGGCGGTGTCCGGCTCCGGGCTGGCCGGCGTGGCCGAGCTCGCCGGGCAGGTGCGCGCCGCCGTCGGGCAGGAGATCGAGGGCCTGGTGCACGACGGCGCGTCCGTCGACCTGCCCGACCCCGCGATCTACGCGGCGCCGATCGCGTTCAACGTGCTGCCGCTGGCGGGCAACCTGGTCGACGACGGCTCGGGCGAGACCGACGAGGAGCAGAAGCTCCGCAACGAGTCCCGCAAGATCCTGGGTCTGCCCGACCTGGCCGTGGCCGGCACCTGCGTGCGCGTGCCCGTGTTCACGGGGCACTCGCTGTCGGTCCACGCCGAGTTCGCGCGGCCCATCACCCCGGACGAGGCCCGCAAGCTGCTGGCCGACGCCCCGGGCGTCCAGCTCGCCGACGTCCCGACGCCGCTCGCGGCGGCCGGCGTCGACCCGTCACTGGTGGGGCGCATCCGCCAGGACCAGTCGGTGCCGGACGGCCGCGGCCTGGTGTTCTTCGTCAGCAACGACAACCTGCGCAAGGGCGCGGCCCTGAACACCATCCAGATCGCGGAGCTGATCGCGAACGACCTGGCGGAGCTGGCGGTGCTCGACGCCGCGGAGGCGGCCGACACGTAGAGCGCGCCCGCAGCACCGCCGAGGGGCGGGACGGACTCCTGGTCCGTCCCGCCCCTCGTCTTCTCTGCACGAGATTCCCCGACATGCTTGCGCGCGCCCCTGCATCTATGGTTCATTAGTCAAGTAATGAACCAACGGAGGGGGTGAGCCGGTGTTCGACGGGCCCGAGCCGATCTACATCCAGATCGCGCAGATGATCCGCGCGCAGGTACTCGCCGGTGAGCTGAAGGAGGAGGAACAGGTCATGTCCACCACACAGTTCGCGACGACGTTCCGCATCAACCCGGCCACCGCCCAGAAGGCGTTCGCCGGTCTGGTCGAGGAGGGCGTGCTCTACAAGCGCCGTGGCCTGGGAATGTTCGTCGCGCCGCAGGCCAGGGAGCGCCTGCTCGCGGACCACCGCAAGCGCTACTTCGAGGAGGTCCTGGCCCCGGCGCTCCAGCAGGCAGACCTCCTCGGCATCCCGACCGACGACGTCGTCGCGTACGTCCTGGGCGCCGCGAAGCGAGACACGGAGGAGTCATGACGACCACCGCACCGTTCTGTGCCCGCCTGGACGACGTCGTCGTCCACTTCGGCAGGAGCCACCGGGTGCTGCAGAACGGCACCATGGTCCGGGAAGAGGCCAGCACGGCGCTCGACGGCGCCACGCTCGCGATCCGCCCCGGGGTCATCACCGGTGTGCTCGGCCGCAACGGCGCCGGCAAGACGACGATGCTCTCGCTGCTGGCGGCGTTCACCCGCCCCACCAGCGGCACCGTCCGCGTCGGGCCGGAGGGCGAGGAGGAGGACCCGTGGGAGAACCCGTGGATCACCTCCGGCACGCAGCTCGTCCGCGAGAGCGGCGACCTGATGACCGACGAGAAGGTCTCCACCTCGCTCAAGTACTACGCCGACATGCGGCCGGACTGGAGCGCGGAGACGGCGGAACGCCTCCTCGACCTGTTCGAGGTGGACGTCCGCAAGCACCCGTCGGCACTGTCGCGCGGCAAGCGCTCGGCGGTCGGCGCCACGATCGGCCTGGCCACGCGCGCGCCGCTGACCATCTTCGACGAGGTGTACCTCGGCATGGACGCGCCCACGCGGTACGCGTTCTACGACGAGCTCCTCGCCGACTACGCCGAGCACCCGCGCACGATCCTCCTGTCCAGCCACCTGGTCGAGGAGGTCGAGCGGCTGTTCGAGGACGTCGTGGTCATCGACCGGGGGCGGGTGCTGCTGGCCGAGCCCGCCGACGAGATGCGGGCGCGCGGGTTCAGCCTCACGGGCTCCCAGGACGCCGTCGAGCGGGTCGCGGGGGACCGCCGGGTGCTGCACCGCCAGCAGCTCGGCGCGACCGTGCAGGTCACGCTGGAGGGCGCGCTGGACGACGACGAGCTGGCCGCTGCCCGCGGTGCGGGCGTCGAGGTCGGCTCCGTCCCCGTGCAGGACCTCTTCGTCCGCCTGACCGGCCCGGGGCGATCATGAGCGCGACCACCTCGGCCGTGACGAGCCCCGGCAGGGCGACCCTCGTCCGCGAGGCCGAGCGACGCGGCGCCCGCCGCGCGGCCGGCGTCACCCTGCGCGTCGTCAGCACGATCGGCGGCTGGTACTGGGCGATCTTCGCCGTCGTGGCCGTCGCGGTCATCCTGGGCAACGCCCGGTACGGCGGGGACCTGGACCAGGGCATCGTCGACGCCCAGATGGGCGGCTCGTCCCGCTGGTTCGTGCTGGTGCTCGGCATCATCGTCCCCGCCGCGTACCTCCGGCTGCACGTCGCCGCAGGCGGCACGCGCAGGACCATGACCACCGGGACCGTCCAGGGCGCCCTCGTCAGCGGACTGCTGATCGGAGCGGTGACCGCGCTCTACCTGGTCGCCGAGCGCGCGCTGTTCGCCGCGCTGGACCTGACCTGGGCACGTGAGTTCGGGCTGCCGGTGGACGGCTACGGGGGCATCGCCCTGACGTTCGTCGCCGAGTCGCTCGTCGCGGCCACGTACTACCTGGTGGGCGCCGCGATCTCGGCCGGCTACTACCGCCTCGGCGGGGTGCGGGGCTCGCTCTATGTCCTCGCCGCGCTCGTCCCGGCGGCGCTCGTCGACCTGGCCACGCACACGGGCGTCACCACCCTGATCGCGGGCCCGCAGAACCTGCCCGACGGCGGGGCCGGCGTGCTGCTCGGCCTGGCGGGCGGCGCGGTCGCCGTCGCGCTGGCGGCCTGGCTGTTCGGCACGCCGCTGCGCTCCGTCCCGCTGCGACCTTCCGTCTGAGGGGCACGACCATGACAACACCGACCATCGAGGAGAGCACGATGAGCCGCACAGAGCTGGCCCGGGCCGGGCACCTGCGCGGCGTCGCCGGCGTGGCCCGGCGGCTCCGCGGCTCCGGCGTCACCGTCGGGATCTGGTTCTGGGGCGTCTACGCGCTCTACGCCGTCGGGCTCACCGTCGGCAACGCCCTGGCCGGCAACGACCTGGAGATCAGCGCGCTCGACGTGACCCTCGGCGCGGCCCGCTGGCCGATGATCGCGCTCGGCGTCCTCGCGTCCTCCGGCATCCTCACGCTCCACGTCGCCGCGGGCGGCAGCCGCCGGTCCCTGGCCGAGGGCGTGGTGCGCGGCGCCGTCGTCGTCGGAGCGGGCTTCGGCGTCGTGACCACGCTCGCCCTGCTGGGCGAGCGACTCCTGAGCACGTCACTCGGGATGACCTGGCGCCGGCTCGGGGCGCTGCCCTTCGACTCGCCCCTCACGGTGCTCGGCAGCACGCTCGCCGAAGCCCTCGTGCTCACCACCTACATCCTCGTCGGCGCGTGCATCGGCCTCGGCTTCACGCACACCGGCGCCTGGGGGACGCTCCTGATCGTCCCGCTGGCCCTGCCCGCGGTGCTCGCCGACCTCGCGACCCGCAGCGGCGTGATCGGCACCATCGCCAACATCGAGCTCGTGCCCGACCTCGAGCACGCCGAGGTGCCCCCGTCCGAGGGCCTCGCGACCCTGCTGATCGGCCTCGGCGGGGCCGCGCTCGCCGCCGTCCTCGCCGCCGTCGTGCTCCGGGCCCTGCTGCGCACGGCACCCGTGCGCGCCGCCTGAACCTCCCAGACCTGACCCGACCCGACCCAGAAAGAGTGTGACCATGACGTCCCCAGTCGTCGAAGTCAGCCACCTCAGAAAGGCCTACCCCGGCGCCGGTCGCGGCGCCGCCCCCAAGACCGCCGTCGCCGACGTGTCCTTCCAGGTCGCCCGCGGCGAGATCTTCGGGATCCTTGGCCCCAACGGTGCCGGCAAGACCACCACCGTCGAGTGCGTCGCCGGGCTGCGGCACGCCGACGGCGGGACCGTCCGGATCCTCGGGCACGACCCCCAGGCCGACCCCGCGGCCGTGCGCGAGCACGTGGGCGTCCAGCTCCAGGAGGCCGCCCTGCACGACAAGATCACCGTCGGCGAGGCGCTCGACGTCTTCGGCTCCTTCTACCCGCAGCGGGCGGACTCCGCGGAGCTGCTCGACCTGCTCGACCTGACCGCCCAGCGCCACCAGCAGTTCGGCAAGCTGTCCGGCGGCCAGAAGCAGCGGCTCTCCATCGCCCTCGCCCTGGTGGGCCGGCCCCAGGTCGCCATCCTCGACGAGCTCACCACCGGCCTCGACCCCGCCGCCCGGCGCGCCACCTGGGACCTCGTCGAACGCGTCCGCGACTCCGGCGTCACCGTGCTGCTCGTCACCCACTTCATGGACGAGGCCGAGCGGCTCTGCGACCGGCTCGTCGTGATCGACGCCGGCCGCGTCGTCGCCGACGGCACACCGGCCGCTCTCATCGAGGGGCTCGAGGGCCACCGCGGCGTCCGCCTCCGGTTCGCCGACGACGCCGCCCGCGGCCGCGCGGCCCGGCTGCTCACCGCCCTCTCCGAACGGGACCCCGACGTCGCCGGCGTCGTCCCCGCCGGGGACGAGATCGAGGTGACCGGCACCCGCAAGGTGCTGTTCGCCGTCGTGCAGGCGCTCGCGGCCGCCGACGTCGTCCCCGACGACGTGCGGACCGTCGAGCGCACCCTGGAGGACGTGTTCGTGCAGGTCACCGGCCGGGAGTACCGGGCAGAGGAGAACGAGGAGGTGGCGGCATGACCGCCGTCCGGACCACAGTCGTCCCGCGGGGCCTGCGGGCCAGGGGCTTCGGCACCCTGTTCACCACCGAGCTCAGGGTGTGGCTGCGGGAGCCGACCGGCGTCTTCTTCGCGCTCGTCTTCCCCAGCCTGCTGCTGCTCGGCCTCGGGCTGGCCATCCCCGACTTCTCCCAGCCCATGACCGACGCGCCACCGCCCTGGAACGAGGCGCCGGGCGTGACGAGCTACCTGCACACCATCATCGCGCTCGCGGTGGGCACCATCGCGCTGACCACCATGCCGGTGCAGTTCGCGACCTTCCGCGAGAAGGGCATCCTCAAGCGGCTCTCGACCACGCCGATGCCCCCGCAGAACCTCATCGGCGCGCACCTGGTGATCAACGTGCTGGCGCTCATCGTGTCCACGTGCGCGGCCGTCGTCGGCGGCATGGTGGTGCTGGGCGTCCCGTTCGCGGCCGACCCGCTGACGGTGCTGCTCGTCCTGGTGCTGTCGACGACCGCCATGTTCTCGCTCGGGCTGCTCGTCGCGGCGCGGGCCGAGAAGGGCGCGACGGCGTCCGGGCTGGGCATGCTGCTCTACTTCCCGTCCCTGATGTTCTCCGGCGTGTGGGTCCCGCTGTCCGTCATGCCGGACTGGATGGAGACGATCGGCCTCTACCTGCCGCTCGGCGCCGCGGCCCAGGGGCTTACCGTCGGCTGGTTCGGCACCGACGGCTTCCCGCTCGCGCAGGTGCTCGTCCTGGTCGGCTGGACCGTGGTGCTCTTCCCCCTCGGCGTCAAGCTCTTCCGCTGGACGTGACCCCTGGTCAGGGGTCCCCTACGCTCGTGTCATGAAGCCGTTTCTGCTGCTCGCGACGCGTGCTGAGGACCTCGCCGCAGACGGTGAGCACGAGGCGTTCCTCCGGTACGGAGGCCTCGAACCGGAGCAGCTGCACCGGGTCCGCCTCGAGCGCGAGCCGCTGCCGCCGATCGACCTGGACGACTACTCGGGCGTCCTCGTCGGCGGGGGACCCTTCAACTCCTCGGACCCCGCGGAGCTGAAGGGTCCCGCGCAGCGGCGCGTCGAGGCCGAGCTGTCCGGGCTGCTCGACGAGGTCGTGGCGCGCGACTTCCCGTTCCTGGGCGCCTGCTACGGCGTCGGCACGCTCGGGGCGCACCAGGGCGCGGTGATCGACGCGACCTACGCCGAGCCGGTGGGGCCCGTGACCGTCGAGCTCACCCCGGACGCGGCGGACGACCCGCTGCTGGCCGGGCTCCCGCCGTCCTTCGCGGCGTACGTCGGCCACAAGGAGGCGGTGCGCAAGCTGCCCGACCACGCGGTGCTGCTCGCGTCGTCGGCCGGCTGCCCGGTGCAGATGTTCCGGATCAAGCAGAACCTGTACGCCACGCAGTTCCACCCCGAGCTCGACGGCGCGGGCATCGACCAGCGGATCGCGGTCTACCGGGACTACGGCTACTTCCCGCCCGAGGAGGCGGAGGCGGTGCGGGAGCGCTGCCTCGCGGTGTCGGTCACCGAGCCGCTCCGGGTGCTGCGCGCGTTCGTGGAGCGCTACGCCCGGTAGTTCCGCAGGTCCCAGGGCACTGTGATCGACCGCATCCTGGGATCCGGTAGACAGTCGCCGGGGGTGGGGCTACCGTTTTGGCCGTGGACATCCGTTGGTATTGGCGCTTTACGTCGGCTCCTGGTGGAGCTCGGCGGGCGTACGCCTGACCAACCTTCCACCCGGAGCCAGGGCCTGGGACGCCGATCGCGTCCAGGCCCTTCGTCTTTACCGAGACGGGCCGCTCCGGACCAGGAGTCGGTGGCGGGCCGTCCGGTTCCTCGAACCAGACCCCGCCAACCAGGAGCCCCGATCCCGATGAGCATCACCCCCGCGGAACCCAGCACCGAGGCGACCACCGACCTCGGTACCCGCACCTCCGACCTGCGCATCCGCGCTCTCGACCCGCTGCCCGCCCCGCGGAGCCTGCTGGAGGCGATGCCGCTGGGCACCGCCCGCAGCGACCTCGTCACGACCTCCCGCCGCGAGGTGCGCGACGTGCTGACCGGCGAGGACGACCGCCTGCTGACGATCGTCGGCCCGTGCTCGGTGCACGACCCGGTGGCCGCGCTCGACTACGCCGCCCGGCTCGCCACGCTCCGGCGCGAGCTGTCCGACGACCTCGTCGTGGTCATGCGCGTGTACTTCGAGAAGCCGCGCACGACGGTGGGCTGGAAGGGCCTCATCAACGACCCGCACCTGGACGGGTCGCACGACGTGCGTCACGGCCTGAACCTGGCCCGCGAGGTGCTGCTGGGTGTGCTCGACGCCGGCGTGCCGGCCGCGGCCGAGTTCCTGGAGCCCACCAGCCCGCAGTACATCGCCGACGCCGTGACCTGGGGCGCGATCGGCGCGCGCAACGCGGAGTCGCAGGTGCACCGGCAGCTCGCGTCGGGTCTGTCGATGCCCGTCGGGTTCAAGAACGCGACCGACGGCGACATCCAGATCGCCGTGGACGGCTGCATCACCGCCGCGAGCGAGCACACCTTCTTCGGCGCGGACGCCGAGGGCCGCGCCGCCGCCGTCGAGACGACGGGCAACCCGGACTGCCACGTGATCCTGCGCGGCGGGCGGTCGGGCCCCAACTACTCGGCCGAGGACGTCGCCGCCGCCCTGCGCGTGGCGCGCACCTCCGGGCTCGGCGGCGCCGTCGAGAACGGCGTGATCGTCGACGCGAGCCACGGCAACTCGGGCAAGGACCACGTGCGCCAGGCGGGCGTGGTGCACGAGATCGCCAACCGCATCGCCGACGGCGAGCACGGCATCACGGGCCTCATGATGGAGAGCTTCATTGAGGCCGGCGCGCAGCAGCCGGGCCCGCTGGCGGAGCTCACGTACGGCCAGTCCGTCACCGACAAGTGCATGGACTGGGACACCACGGAGGACCTGCTCCGCGACCTCGCCAAGGCCGTCCGCGAGCGGCGCGGCTGACCTGATCTCCGCGCGGAACCGGCCGGGCCTGTCGCCCGGCCGGTTTCGTGTTTCCGCCCCTATCCTGTGCGGATGGTGGAGACGAGTGGGGTCGGGGAAGAACCTGGGCGTCGGCGGTCCCGGCGCACGGCGTGGATCGTGGGTGCGGCCGTCGTGGTGGCGCTGGTCGCCGGCATCGGCGTCTGGCAGCACGCGGCCCGCAGCGCCCGGATCGTGGCGGAGGGCGTCACCCTGAGCGGCGGCATGCCTTTTCCAGACTGCCTGCCCCGGATGGCCCTCGCCGTGTACGGCACCACCGACGACGTGGTCGTGGGGCAGACGGTGCGCAACCCTTCGCGATGGCCGGTCACGGTGACCAGCTCCGATCCCGAGGTCTACCGGTTCGAGGCGCTGAGCGACGAGCCGGGGGGCGTCTCGTCCGGCGACGGCGCCCCACCCGCCGACACCTCCGGCCAGGTCGTGCTCCCGCCGGGGCGCGAGGTCACGATGTGGGTCGTCGACCCGCAGCGCCACAGCATCCAGGACTCCTCCACCGTCTGGTATGAGTTCAGCGAGGTGCCCGTGACGCTGCGGACGCTCGGTGTCGAGCGCGAGTTCTCGGTCCAGCTGCCTGGCACGCTCTACATCGGCGGAGGCAAGGGCGGCGATCAGCTCGGCGCGGCGCTGCAGGAGGCGTGCGACGCCTGAGGGCGTTTTCGTGGACTGCCGGTACGGTCCGGCCCTACTGTCCGGCCATGACCAGCGGCGCAGCGGTGGAATCGGCGGAGCCCGTGCAGGGTGAGCGGCCCCGCGGGCGGCGGGTTGTCCGGATCGTGGGTGCCGGCGTGGCCCTGGCGCTGGTCGCGGGGGTCGCGGCCTGGCAGGCTGTGGCTCGGACGGCCGTGGTGGAGCCGGGTTCGTGGGGCAACAGCGGGGCCGGTGCGACCCTCCCCGACTGCGTTCCCGGGGAAGACCTGTGGGCGATGTTCGGTACCGACGAGGACGTGGTGCTGGTGCAGTCGGTGCGGAACGCTTCTCGGTGGCCGGTCACGGTGATCAGCACGAATCCCGACGTGTTCCGGTTCGAGCCGATGGCTGAGGACTTCCTGGACGACTACCTGCCCCTGCAGGATGTCGCGGACGGCGCACCGGACCGCTCGCTGACCTCCGACCGGGTGGTCATCCCGCCCGACCGTGAGGCGACCATGTGGATCGTCGATCCGCAGGGTGACCTCCCGACTGCCGACGGTTGGAGGATGTACGAGAACGCGGAGCTCGCCGTCCGTGTGCTCGGTGTGGAGCGCGAGCTCCCCATGCCGCTGCGGGGAACGATCGCCGTGGGTGGGGGCGAGCCCACGGCCGCCCGGCTCGACCGTGCGCTGCAGGAGGCGTGCGACGCCTGAGGGCGTCAGTCGCCCTGCGTCCACGGGCCGACGCGGACCTCCGCACCGTCGAGGATGTCGAGCCCCGTCGCCGGTGTCCCGTCCGTCGTCGCGTCGAGCGGCACCGGGTCGGCGCCCGGGACCGGGGTGACCTGGACCGTGGTGGTGGTGTCCGGGTCGTTGGCCGTCGACATGGTGTGCCAGAGCAGCGGGGCGAGCACAGCCCCGCCGTCGGGAAGCACCACGCGGGCGGGCACAGCGCCGGGCTCGGACGGACGGACCGTGACGTTCCCCTGGGGCTGCCCGGTCGCGTTCTCGAAGACGAGGTCGGGCACGTTCTCGACGGCGCACGGCCGGCCCGACACGTTGCGGGCCCGGACCGAGCTACCTCGGGTGCCCGCCGCCGAGTCCACGACGCCGAGCGTGAGCTCCAGGTCCTGTCCCGTGCAGTCGGGGGCGGCGGGGTCGTCGGGCCAGGGGGTCGCGCCGCCGGCCGGCCCGGGGGAGTGCGCGGGCGGCTCCGCGCCGGACACCCAGCCGGTCGTCTCGGCGTACCCGGCGTCCAGGACGGTGTAGGCCATCGGGGCGTCGACCGTGGCCAAGTCCTGCGCCTCCAGCCAACGTCGCAGGTCAGCAAGGCTCTGTGCGCCTGAGGCGGCGTCGGACTGGATCGCGAGCCGTCGTTCCGCGGCGAGGTAGGTGGCGTCCTGGACCCCCGGCCGGCCCGCTGCGGCGACCAGCAGCCGGACCGTGTCGACGTCGGGCACGCCGGCCCCGGACCGGTAGCGGGCGCCGGGGGCCTCCAGCTCGGCCCGGCGGTCCAGCTCGTCGGCCGCCTCGGCGACGTCGACCAGGTCGTCCGGAGCGGCCGCGGTCACGTGCGCGGTCGCGGCCAGCGGGTCCGAGCCGTTGCCCTCGCCCAGCCCGAGGCTGACGGTGGTGGCTCCTGCCGCGAGCAGCTCGTCACCGTCCTCGACGGCGTCGGCCACGACCTCGGCCGCGGTGTCCGGCCCGGCACCGACACGGAGTCCCGACCCGACGAAGTCCGACGTCACGGTGATGTTCTCGTCTTCGTCGACGTCCCTGGCCGCCCCTGCCAGAAGCCGGTGGGCGGAGCCGGCGGCCTCGCCCGCGGCGTGCGGATCCAGGGTCACCTCGACGCGCACCGTGCTCGGTGCCGTCTCGCTCCGCTGCCCGAAGTTGCCCTGGCCGGGCTCCGGCCCGAACGTCCTGGTCACCGCCACGTCGGCGACGCCGGGCAGAGCCCGGACCGCCTCGGCGGCCGCCTCGATCTCGTCCGGCGGCCCCGGGGTGCACCCGGCGAGGACGAACGCGGACGCGGCGAGCAGCAGGACCCGGCGGAGTGGCGGCACCCCGCGATCGTCCCACCGCGCCTCACCCCACGAAGGCGTCCAGCTCCTCCCGCGGAACCTTCCTCCGAGACCTGATCAGTTCCTCCACACGGTCCATCTGTTCCCACACGTTCACGGCCATCCCGGCCACGACCTGCCCGTCGAGCAGCCAGAACGCCACGAACTCGCGAGCGCTCAGGTCGCCGGAGATCACCACGTCGTCGTACCCGCCGGGCACGTCCACCCAGCCGGTGTACTCCATGCCGACGTCGTACTGGTCGCTGTAGAAGTAGGGCAGCCGGTCGAACGGGTCGGTGGCGCCGAGCATCGCGCGGCCGACGTGCGCGCCGGTCCGCTGCGCCGTGGCCCAGTGCTCCACGCGCAGGGGCCGCCCGTAGTGCGGCGAGGGGATGCTGGCGACGTCGCCGGCGGCGAAGATGTCCGGGTGCGACGTGGCGAGCGTGCCGTCGACCACGATGCCGCCGCCCTCCGACGCGGCCCGCAGGTCCAGCCCGGCGACCTCGGCGAGCCCGATGTTCGGGGTCGCGCCGACGCCGACGACCACGACGTCGGCGCCGATGCGCGTCCCGTCCGACAGGTCGACCCCGGTGACCCGGCCCTCCGCGCCCTGCAGCCCCGAGACCGACGTCCGACGCAGCAGGCGCACGCCGTGGTCGACGTGGACCCCGGCGTAGAAGTCGCCCATCTCCGGTCCCAGGACGCGGCCCAGGGGGTGTGTCCCGCGGCCCACGACCGTGACGTCCAGCCCGAGGGTCCGGGCCGATGCCGCGACCTCGAGCCCGATCCAGCCGTCGCCGACGACGACGACCCGGCCCACCCCTTCCAGCGAGGCCTCGAGCAGCATGCTGGAGATGCGGTCGGAGTCGTCGATCGTGCGCAGGTAGTGCACGCCCGCGAGATCGGTGCCCGTGACGTCGAGCGGCCGCGGCGTCGACCCGGGCGCGAGGAGCAGCTTCGCGAAGGGGAGCGTCGTGCCGTCGGACAAGGTCAGCGTGTGCTCGCCGGGGTCCAGCCCGACCACGGTCTCGTTGGTGCGGACGGTGACCTCGTGCTCGCGGTACCAGGTCTCGTCCAGCGGGAAGACGGCGTCGCGCTCCGCCTCGCCCCGCAGGTAGTCCTTGCTCAGCGGCGGGCGTTCGTACGGATGGTGGGGCTCGCTGGTGACGACCACGAGATCGCCGCGGTATCCCTCGTTGCGCAGCGCCTCCGCCGCGCGGGCCGTCGTCAGTCCACCACCGACCAGAACGTGCGGGTTCATAGGACTCCTCCTGGGCTCGGGCTCCCGGGCTTGGGGTAGGCGATCAGTCTTGCACCCGAGGTGGACGGGGGCACCAGTTTCCCGGGCGCGCTGCGGCGGGAGGCCGGGTGGGTGGGTCCAGGGCACGTCGAGCCGGCGGTGCCGGGCCGGGTCCGGGTCGGGGTCCGGGCCGCGGTCCGGGTCCAGGTCCGGGTCCGGAGCCGGGCGGTATGCCGGACGGCGTCGACCTGACGGGCCTGGCCGGTAGGGGACCGGCCCGTCTGCAGGGCTGGTGCGCCCGCTCCCCGGTGCCCAGGCAAGTGCGCTTCTACCCGGTGATCCGGCCCGAAATCGCGCTCAATGCGGGCCCGATGGCTGGGTAGAAGCGCACTTGCCGGTTTGTGCCGGCTCGCGCAGGCGCGCCGCATCAGCACCCCGCGCAACGAGAAAGGCCCTCCGACGCAGCATTTCTGCTGGCCGGAGGGCCTCTCACATGGTCGGGGTGACAGGATTTGAACCTGCGACCTCTTCGTCCCGAACGAAGCGCGCTACCAAGCTGCGCCACACCCCGATGGAGTCCACCGCGCATCAGGCCGAAGCCCTTCCGCGGAAGCCTGCTCAGAATAGCCGACGCATGGCCCGGAACGGAAACCGAATCCGTAGTGGCTCCGGTCACGCCCGTCCCGGGCCGCTGCGCGGGCGTTACGCGAGCTCGACCACGAGCTCCACCTCGACGGGCGAGTCCAGCGGGAGGACTGCCACGCCGACGGCGGAGCGGGCGTGCAGGCCGGCGTCGCCGAAGATCTCGCCGAGCACGTTCGAGGCCCCGTTGATCACACCGGGCTGGCCGGTGAAGGACGGGTCGCTCGCGACGAAGCCGACCACCTTGACGATCCGGGAGATCGAGTCGAGCGAGCCCGTGACCGACCGGACGGCGGCCAGCGCGTTGAGCGCGCAGGTGCGGGCATAGCGGGCGGCGTCCTCGGGGGAGACCAGACCCTCGCCCTCGCCGACCTTGCCGGTGGCCTGGAGCGCGCCCTCGGCGAAGGGCAGCTGGCCCGACGTGTAGACGTAGCGACCGGTCTGCACGGCCGGCACGTAGGCCGCGACCGGGGCCGCCACCTCCGGGAGCTTGATGCCCAGCTCGGCGAGACGCTGCTCGTGGGTCATGCGTCACCGCCCGTGGGGCGCTTCAGGTAGGCGACGAGACCGGTGCCGTCGGGTCCGGGGACCACCTGCACGAGCTCCCAGCCGTCCGAGCCCCATTGGTCGAGGATCGCCTTGGTGTTGTGAATGAGGAGGGGGATCGTCGCGTACTCCCACTTCGTTGCCATGCCGACGATGCTAGCCCGCGATCGGCGACGGCGATTCCGCACGAGACCTGCACACCGGCCGGGCAGGTTTTCGGCGTGCCCTGTCAGTGACACCCCGTAACCTGGGCGCATGGCCATGGCGAACCCTCGCGAGCCGCGCCGGATCACTCGGACCATACCCGCGGCTCAGCTCATCGGACTTCTTCTCGCATTCGTGCTCACCGCCGGCGCAGGCGGTGTGATCGCGGCCGGGCTGGTGATCCCGCTGGCGTCCGGCATGGACACCGCGGTCGACACGGGTGTCGAGGTGTTCGAGGAGGTGCCCGCCGAGCTGGTGCCCGGGCCCCTGTCGGAGCAGTCGCAGATCTACGCGAGCGACGGCAAGACGAAGCTGGCCACGTTCTACGCGCAGAACCGCATCGTGGTGCCGCTCGACAAGGTGTCGGCCAACATGAAGAACGCCGTCATCGCGATCGAGGACGAGCGCTTCTACACCCACGGCGGCGTGGACCCCGAGGGCATCTCGCGTGCGGCCGTGCAGAACTTCGGCGGCGGCGACACCCAGGGTGCGTCGACGCTGACGCAGCAGTACGTGAAGAACGTGCTGATCGAGGAGGCCGACCGCGCCGGCGACACCTTCGGCGTGCTGGAGGCCCGCGAGGACTCGCTGACCCGCAAGCTCCGTGAGGCGAAGCTCGCGATCGCGCTCGAGAAGGAGATGTCGAAGGACGACATCCTCCAGGGCTACCTCAACATCGCGCAGTTCGGCACGAGCGTGTACGGCGTCGAGACGGCCTCGCAGCACTACTTCAACAAGTCCGCCAAGGACCTCTCGATCGTCGAGGCGGCCACGATCGCCGGCATCACCAAGGCGCCGAGCCAGTTCGACCCGGTCGCCAACCCCGAGGACGCGTCGGTCCGTCGCAACCTCGTGATCGGCAAGATGTGGCAGCTCGGCTACATCTCCACCGCCGAGCGCGACGAGGCGATGGCGACCAAGCTGGAGGACACGCTCGACGTGCAGCCCATCGACGTCGGCTGCGACTCGGCGGGCGGCGCGGCGTTCTTCTGCGACTACGTGATCAAGGAGATCATGGCCAACCCCGAGTTCGGGGAGACCAGGGACGACCGGTACGACCTCCTGTACCGCGGCGGCCTGCGGATCGTCACCACGCTGGACCTCAAGATGCAGGCGGCGGCGGAGAAGACGATCAACGACGCGGTCCCGGCCGACAACGCCTACGACCTCGAGGCGGCCGTCACGTCGGTCGAGCCGGGCACCGGTCAGATCAAGGCCATGGCGCAGAACGTGCCGTACGACGCGCGGGCCGAACCGGCGGCGCGCACGACGGCGCAGAACTACTCGGCCGACTACAACCACGGCAACTCGCGCGGGTTCCAGGTGGGCTCCAACTTCAAGCCGTTCGTGCTGGCGGAGTGGCTGCGCAGTGGCCGCACGCTCCAGGACCGTGTCAGCGCCAACGGCTTCTCCGCCTACCAGACGGCGTTCCAGGCCAACGGCTGCGTGCACGCCTTCACACACCTGCCCTGGAACGTGTCGAACGTCGACGGGTCCGCCAGCGGCTCGGTGAGCGTGCTCCAGGGCACCTTCCAGTCGCTGAACACGGTCTATGCCCGGATGTCGCAGCAGCTCGACCTCTGCCAGGTGCAGAAGACGGCCTGGGACGTGGGCTTCCGGCCGATGACGTCGGCCCTGACGCGCGACGGTGCCGGCACCTTCCGGACCATCGACAACCCCCAGCAGGCGGACATCGACGTGGTGGCGTCGATGACCCTCGGCACCCAGGCCTCCACCCCGGTCAACCAGGCCGCCGCGTTTGCGACCTTCGCCTCGGGCGGCACCTACTGCAACCCGGTCGCGATCCTGGAGGTCAAGGACCACGACGGCAAGGACGTCCCGGTCCCGTCGGCCGACTGCAAGCAGACGCTCGAGCCCGAGGTCGCCAACACCGTGGCCTACGCCATGACCAAGGTCTTCCAGACCAGCCCGTTCGGTACGGCCTGGGGCATCGCCCCCGGCCTCGCCGACGGCCGCCCGGTCGCGGGCAAGACCGGTACGACCAACGAGGCGATGCAGAGCTGGTTCACCGGCTACACCCCCGAGCTCTCCACCTCGGTCTGGGTGGGCGAGGCCAGCGGCAACGTGCCGCACATGAACGTCTACCTGCCGTCGATGTCCTGGTACGGCGCCTCGGCCAAGGCCGGCCCGATGTACGGCGGCACGATCGCCGCGCCGACGTGGCGCCGGTACATGGACCAGGCGGTGGCCGACCTGCCCAAGACGGCGTTCCCCGCTCCCGACCCCGCGCTCGTCGGCAAGGCTCCGGCCCCGCCGAAGACGGAGGAGAGCAACGACGGCGACGAGGGCTCCGGCGGCGGTGATGCCGGCGGCGACACCGGTGGTGACACCGGCGCCGGCGGCGACAACGGCGGTGGCGCCGGCGGCGGCGACGCCGGACCGGGTGGCGGCGGACCCGGCGGTGGCGGCCGCGGCCCCGGCGGGGACGACTGATCCGCATGGGGACGCTGGGTAACGTCGGCAAGGCCCTCGGGATCGTCGGGGGCATCGCCGTCGCGGGTATCGCCTACGCGCACGTGGAGACCAAGCTCTTCCGCGTGCGCCGGGTGACCGTGCCGGTGCTGCCCCCGGGGCAGCGGCCCGTCCGGATCCTCCAGATCGCCGACCTGCACCTGACGCCGAGCCAGCGCACCAAGCAGGCGTGGGTGCGGTCGCTGGCCGCGCTCGAGCCCGACCTGGTGATCAACACGGGCGACAACTTCGGCCACCAGCAGTCGCTCGCCCCGCTGCTCGACGTCCTGGGCCAGCTCATGGACGTGCCCGGCGCGTTCGTCATGGGCTCGAACGACTACTACGCGCCGTCGTTCAAGAACCCCGCCCGGTACCTGCTGCCGGACGCCCGCGTCGCGGGCGGCGAGAAGATTCCGCTGCCCACCGAGTCGCTCCGCAAGGCGTTCACCGACGCCGGCTGGGTGGACCTGGACAACCGGCGCGGCCTCGTGGAGCTGCGCGACGGGCGCACCATCGGGCTGGTCGGCATGGACGACCCGCACCTCGACCTCGACGTCATGCCGGAGCCGGGCCGCGTGCCCGGCGAGGAGGACGCGGTGCTGCGCCTCGGCGTCGTGCACGCCCCGTACCAGCGGGTGCTGAACCAGCTCAAGGGCGACGGCGTGGACGCGATCATCGCGGGCCACACGCACGGCGGGCAGCTCTGCCTGCCGTACTACGGCGCCCTGGTGACCAACTGCGACCTGGACCGCGGCCGGGCGTCCGGCCTGCACGGCTGGCCCGGCCCGCGTCCCGACCGCGAGGGCGGCGAGGACTCGACGTGGCTGCACGTCTCGGCGGGCGCCGGCACGTCGCCGTACGCCCAGGTGCGCTTCGCGTGCCGCCCGGAGGCGACGCTGATGACGCTGACGGCGGCGCCGAGGTAGAACCGGCGGTTCTACCCCGGCGAACGGGTCAGCGGGCCCGGCGCTCCAGGCGGTCGAGGTCCAGCAGGACGACCGCGCGGCCCTCACGGCGCACCCAGCCGCGGGTCGCGAAGTCGGCCAGGGCCTTGTTCACGGTCTCGCGCGAGGCACCGACGAGCTGGGCCAGCTCCTCCTGCGTGAGGTCGTGCGCCACACGGATGCCGTCGTCGTTGGGCTCGCCGAAGCGGGTCGACAGGTCCAGCAGCGCCTTGGCGACGCGCCCGGGGACGTCGGAGAACACGAGGTCGGCGAGCGTCTCGTTCGTGCGACGCAGCCGGCGTGCGAGGGCACCCAGGAGCTGGGTCGCGACCCCCGGGTGGTCCGCGATCCACTTCACGAGCGAGTCGTGACGCAGCTCGTAGACGACGGAGTCGGAGACGGACGAGGCGGACGCCGTGCGGGGACCCGGGTCGAACAGGGACAGCTCACCGAACATCTCGCCCGGGCCCAGGATCGACAGCAGGTTCTCGCGCCCGTCGCTCGACCGGCGGCCCAGCTTGATCTTGCCCTGCGCGATGACGTAGAGCCGGTCGCCCGGTTCGCCCTCGCGGAAGAGCACGTCACCCCGGACCAGCTCCACGGGCACCATGGACTCGAAGAGCGCGTGCGTCTCCTCGCCTTCCATGTCCGCGAAGAGGGGGGCAGAGAGTACGACTTCGTCGTCCACCAGTGGTGTCCTCACGTGTCGGGGACTTTCGTCCATCAGTCTTTTCCACCTCTCAGTCTGCCTCAATGTCACGAGATTGCCGGGTCATCGGTGTCTCTCGCGGCGTCCGCGTGGCGTGCAGCCCGACGCGATCGTCCGCCTCATGCGGGATGTCGGCTTTGCCCAGCACGAAGTAGGACGCCCGTCCATAAATCCTAGGGGTGTCACCTGGGAGTTCGGAACGGGCGTCCTGGGAACCGGTCAGGGCACCTCGCGCTGCTCCGGTCCGACGTACTCGCACACCGGGCGGATGAGCGAGTTGGCGGCCCGCTGCTCCATGACGTGCGCCGTCCACCCGGTGATGCGGGAGGCGACGAACAGCGGCGTGAAGATGTTCGTGTCGAACCCGATCAGGTGGTACGCGGGCCCGGCGGGGTAGTCCAGGTTGGGCTTGATGTTCTTGCGGCTGACCATGGCGTTCTCGAGGGTGTCGTACAGGGCGATCACCTCGGTGTCGCCGTAGTGCTCGGCGAGGTCGCCGAGCACGGCACGCATGGTCGGCACGCGCGAGTCGCCGTTCTTGTAGACCCGGTGGCCGAACCCCATGATCTTCTTCTTCTGGGCGAGCGCGTCCTCGAGCCAGGCCTCGGCCCGGTCGGCCGAGCCGATCTCCTCGAACGTGGCCTGCACGGCCTCGTTCGCGCCGCCGTGCAGCGGGCCCTTGAGGGCGCCGATGGCGCCCGTGACGGCCGAGTGCAGGTCGGCGAGCGTCGAGGTGATGACGCGCGCGGTGAACGTGGACGCGTTGAACGAGTGCTCGGCGTACAGCACCATCGAGGCCTCGAACGCCTGCACGACGGCGGGCTCGGCCTCCTCCCCGAAGGTCATCCACAGGAAGTTGGCGGAGTAGCCGAGGTCCTCGCGCGGGTGCACGAGCTCCTGGCCGCGCCTGCGGCGCTGGTCCAGCGCGACGACGGCGGGGAGGACCGCCCACAGCCGCAGCGCCTTGGCGAGCTCCGCCTCGACCGAGGAGTCCTCGGCCTGCGGGTCGTGCGCCCCCAGGATCGACACCGCGGTGCGGCACACGTCCATGGGGTGGCAGTCGGTGGGCAGCTCCAGGATCGCGTCCCGGATGTTGTCCGGCAGCTCGCGGTGCACGCGCTCGACCGCCGTCTGCTCGGTGAGCTGCGCGGGCGTCGGCAGCTCGCCGTGCCACAGCAGGTAGGCGACCTCCTCGAAGGACTTCTTCGCGGCCAGCTCCTGCACCGGGTAGCCCCGGTACAGCAGCGAGTTGGTCTCCGGGTTGACCTTCGAGATCGCCGACGTGTCGGCGACGACGCCGGCCAGACCCTTGCGGATCTCCGTGGTCTCGGTCATGCGCACTCCTTCGTGTCGAGACTAAGTCAGGGCTGGTAGGTGAAGACGTTCGAGTCGAAGTGGTTGTAGGCCGCGTAGTCGGTCAGCTCGTAGAGCCGGGCCCGGGTCTGCATCTGCGGCACCAGGTCAGCCTGCGTGCCCGACGCCGAGATCTGGTCCAGCGCCCGTTCGGCGGCACCCATCGCGATGCGCAGCAGGGTGACGGGATAGATGACGAGCCGGGCCCCGGCGTCGTGCAGCTGCTCGGTCGTGAAGAGCTCGGACTTGCCGAACTCGGTCATGTTGGCGAGCACCGGCACGTCGAGGGCCGACGCGACGGCCTCGAACTCGGCGAGGTCCTTCATGGCCTCGGGGAAGATCGCGTCCGCCCCGGCGTCGGCCAGGGCCTTGGCGCGGTCGATCGCGAGCCTCAGCCCGCGCTCGCCCGGCTCGGTGCCGCGCACGTCGGTGCGCGCCATGATGAGGAAGTCGGGGTCGCGGCGGCCGTCGACGGCGGCCCGGATGCGCCGGACGGCGTCGCCGAGCCCGACCACCTCCTTGCCGTCGAGGTGGCCGCAGCGCTTCGGGTTGACCTGGTCCTCGATGTGGATGCCGGCCACGCCGGCGTCCTCCATGGTCTGGACCGTGCGGGCCACGTTCATCGGCTCGCCGAACCCGGTGTCGGCGTCGGCGAGCACCGGTAGGTCGGTGACCCGGGCGATCTGCCCGGCCCGGCCGGCCACCTCGGTGAGCGTGGTCAGGCCGATGTCGGGCAGGCCGAGGTCGGCGGACAGGACGGCGCCCGAGACGTAGACGCCGTCGAACCCCTTGTCCTGGATGAGCTTGGCGCTCAGCGGGTTGAACGCGCCCGGGAGCCGCAGGAGGTCCGGCCCGGCGAGGGCCTCGCGGAAGGCCCGGCGCTTGGCCGCGGCGGTGAGGTGCGAGTAGAGCATCAGGCCTCCTGGGTCTCGACAGGCTCGACCCCCGCGGCATGCCCCAGCTCGAACAGGCCGGTCGGGGCCGGGACGGTGTCCAGCACGCCGGGGGCGGCGACGATCGTGAGCTCGCGGACCTCCGCGGGCGTGAGCTCGGGCAGCCGCTCGGCCAGGTCGAGGAACCGGTCGATCTCGGCGTCCGGCAGGATGCCCGCGGCCAGGGTGCGGAACTTGGCCACGTAGTTCGCCCGGGCGAACGGGCGGGCGCCCAGCGGGTGGGCGTCGGCGACGGCGATCTCGCGCGTGACCACCTCGCCCGAGGTGAGCGTGATCTCGACGCGGCCGCCGAACGCCTTCTCGGCGGGGTCGGTCGAGTGGTAGCGGCGCGTCCACCCCGGGTCCTCGGCGGTGGTCACCTTGCGCCACAGCTCGACCGTGTCGGGGCGCTGCGCGCGCTCCGGGGCGTACGAGTCCACGTGGTGCCAGCCGCCGTCCTGCAGCGCGACCGTGAAGATGTACGGGACCGAGTGGTCGAGCGTCTCGCGCGACGCCGTCGGGTCGTACTTCTGCGGGTCGTTCGCGCCCGAGCCGATGACGTAGTGCGTGTGGTGACTGGTGTGCAGCACGATCGCGGCGACGTTGGCCGGGTCCCGCAGCTCGGGGTGCTCGTTGCCCAGCGCGCGGGCCATGTCGATGATCGCCTGCGCCTGGTACTCCGCGGAGTGCTCCTTGGTGTACGTGTCGAGGATGCCCGTGCGCGGCTCGCCGGCGGCGGGCAGCACGACGTCGTAGGCGGCGTCCGGCCCGTCCAGGAGCCACGCGACGACGCCGTCCTCGCCCTCGTAGATGGGCTCGGGGGAGGTCTGGCCGCGCATGGCGCGGTCCACGGCCTCGATCGCGAGCTTGCCCGCGAAGGCCGGCGCGTGCGCCTTCCAGGTGGAGATCTGGCCCTTGCGGCTCTGCCGCGTGGCGGTCGTCGTGTGCAGGGCCTGGCCGATCGCCTGGAACACCGTCTCGGTGTCCAGCCCGAGCAGCGTGCCGATGCCGGCCGCGGCCGACGGGCCGAGGTGCGCCACGTGATCGATCTTGTGCTTGTGCAGGCTGATCGAGCGGACCAGGTCCACCTGGATCTCGTAGCCCGTCACGATGCCGCGCACCAGGTCCCGGCCCGAGCGGCCGGCGTGCTGCGCCACGGCCAGGATCGGTGGGATGTTGTCGCCCGGGTGCGAGTACTCGGCGGCGAGGAAGGTGTCGTGGAAGTCCAGCTCGCGGACGGCGACGCCGTTGGCCCACGCCGCCCACTCCGGGCTGCTCGTCGCGTCGGGCGCCAGGCCGAAGACCGTGGAGCCCGGGGTGTAGGGGTGCGCCTGCGCCTGCGAGCGGGCGGCGACGGCGGGGCCACGCGTCAGGCTGGCCGCCGCGACCGAGGCGTTGTCGATCACGCGGTTGATCACCATGTCGGTGACCTCGGCCGTGGGCTCCACGGTGTCGGTGGCGAGCTCCGCGAGCTTCCAGGCGAGCTGGTCGGTGCGCTTGAGCGGCTCTGCGGACGGGTAGACGCGTAGGTGGTGCGTGTACGGCATGGTGACTCTTCCTCGATTCACGTGGACCGTCGTGGGGTCCGGGGCGCTGCCCGGACCGGAGGGCGGGCATCGGGTCGCGACCGCTCGGCTGGTGGACGGCGGATGCGCCCTTGACCTTCTCATACTCCGCGTCCTAGGTACACGAGCCAACCCCGCGTCAGGTTCCCGTTCGCGGCGATCCCGGACCAGATGTCAGTGGGGGTCGCTACTGTGGCGACGTGACCGTCAGCGAGCACGAGCCCGAACGTCAGCCCAAGGATGCGCCGGAGAGCAGGCTGGCGCTCGTGCGCCGGGCGCGGCGCATCAACCGCGTGCTCGCGGAGACCTACCCGGACGCCCGGGCCGAGCTGGACTTCCGCACGCCGCTGGAGCTGCTGGTCGCGACGGTGCTCAGCGCGCAGACCACCGACGTCCGCGTCAACCAGACCACGCCTGAGCTGTTCGTCATGTACCCGGACGCGCAGGCCTACGCGGAGGCGAACCCGGCCGAGCTGGAGGAGATCCTGCGCCCGCTCGGCTTCTTCCGGGCCAAGGCGAAGGCCGTGATGGGCCTGGGCAAGGCGCTCGTCGAGCGGTTCGACGGCGAGGTCCCGGGCCGGCTGAAGGACCTGGTGACGCTGCCCGGCGTGGGGCGCAAGACGGCGAACGTGGTGCTCGGCAACGCGTTCGGCGTGCCGGGCATCACCGTGGACACGCACTTCGGGCGGGTGTCCCGGCGGCTGGGTCTGACGACAGAGGAGGACCCGGTCAAGGTCGAGGCCGAGGTGGGCGGGCTCTTCCCGAAGAAGGACTGGACCATGCTCAGCCACCACCTGGTGTGGCACGGCCGGCGCGTGTGCCTCGCGCGCACCCCGGCGTGCGGGGCGTGCAGCATCTCGCACCTGTGCCCGTCGTACGGCGCGGGCGAGACCGATCCCGACAAGGCGGAGAAGCTGGTGCGTCCCGCACCGGAGCGCTCGCCGCTCGCGGGCCTGCCGCTGAAGTAGTCAGGCCACCCGGGCGAGCCAGCCCAGCAGGATCTCGTTCACGCGCTCCGGCGCCTCCTCCGGGAGGAAGTGGCCGGCCCCGGGCAAGAGCTCGTAGTGCAGGTCGGACGCCACCGCGACGGCGTCCACGTCGGCGCGCTCGTGCCGCAGGAACCCGTCCCGGGCGCCCTGGAGCTGCAGCGCGGGCACGTCCAGCGGACGGCGCAGCGCGGCGCCGAACCGGCGCCCGTCCATCCGGGGTGTCGAGCGGACCACCCAGCGCAGCGCCTCGGCGGCCGAGTGGGCGGCGAACGGGATGCGCATGACCGCCCGGTAGCGGTCCACGACGTCGTCGGGCAGGGGGGCGGCCGCGCCCAGGTCGAGGGTGCGCCGCACCAGGTCGCCCTGGATCATCGCCCGCTCCGGCAGCGTGGGGACCTGGACGTACGCCAGCTCGCGCAGCGCGGCGGGCGTGAACGCGGCGGTGCTGCGCAGCCGCAACCTGGCCGGGTGCGGGCTGGCCAGGACGGCAACGGCCGAGGTCGTGCCGGGGTGGAGCGCCGCGACCGCCCACGCGAGCGTGCCGCCCGTACCGTGCCCCACGATCACCGCGCTCTCCCGCCCCAGCGAGCGCACCACGCCGGCGACGTCCGCCGCCCGCGCCGTCAGGCCGTAGCCCGACGGCGGCTTGTCCGAGCCGCCCACACCACGGACGTCCATCGCCGCGACGCGGTACCCGGCGTCCGCCAGGGCGGGGATCTGCGCACGCCAGGACCACCAGAACTGAGGGTAGCCGTGCAGCAGGAGCACCAGGGGCGCGGAGCGGCTCTCCGGGCCCGCGGTCGCCACGTGGAAGCGCGAACCCCCCGACGAGACGAACTCGTGCCGCCATGGCCCTTCGACGAGGGCGCACGTGTAGTCGCTGGTGGCTGCCGAGCGGACGGCCGGTCTGGCCGAGAGTGCGGTCACAGACAAGAACCTACGCGCTCGGTGCGCGGTCTGCGCGTCGCCCGTTCTGGTCGTCGGCGGGCTTGGAGTCGGACGACGACTCCGGGGCCGAGGGCGCCGGAACCTCCTCGACGGGACGCTCCTTGGGCGGGTCGAACCGGTAGCCCACGTTGCGCACCGTGCCGATGAGCTGCTCGTGCTCGGGGCCCAGCTTGGCGCGCAGGCGCCGCACGTGGACGTCGACGGTGCGCGTGCCCCCGTAGTAGTCGTAGCCCCAGACCTCCTGGAGCAGCTGGGCCCGCGTGAACACGCGGCCCGGGTGCTGCACCAGGTACTTGAGGAGCTCGAACTCCTTGTAGGTCAGGTCGATCGGGCGGCCGCGCAGCCGGGCGGTGTACCCGCCGGCGTCGATCGCGAGCTCGCCGGCGGAGATCTCCTGCTGCGACTCCTCGGCCGGGCCGCGCGCCGAGCGCTCGACCACGAGGCGCAGCCGGGCCTCGACCTCGGCGGGCGAGGCGGACTCCAGCAGGAGGTCATCGGCTCCCCACTCGTGGGTCACGACCGTGAGGCCGCCCTCGGTGAGGATCAGGACCAGCGGCACCGTCAGGCCGGTCGCGTGCAGCAGACGGCACGTGGTGCGGGCCGCGACGAGGTCGCGGCGGGCGTCCAGCAGCACGACGTCCGCGTCCGGGGCGTCGACGAGCGCGGAGGGCTCCATCGGGAGCACCCGCACCCGATGGGACAGCAGTCCCAGTGCGGGCAGTACCTCGGCCGACCCGCCGGTGGCGGGCGTGAGGATCAACAGCTCTGCCATTGACGCACCTCCTCTCGGAACCGGCGTGCTGCTACCGTCCCTGGCTCGGGTCTCGCTGAAGCGAGACGTCCCGTCGCGTCCAACTGGCTCTGCGGAAGTCTGCCCTGTTGCTTGTTGCGTGCATGTTACACGCCCTTTTCCTGGGCACCACCATGCTGGTCAGGACCCGTGACGTTCGCATGACGCGGGTGTTGCTCGTCTCGCTCGGGCCCGCGAGAACGCCCGGAACAGGCCCGAACGAGGGCGCCCCGGGCCGCGATTGAGGCAACTCGGTCAGTCTCTGGAAAACTCTGAGCCGTGTCCGTCTCCACCCGCGCCGTGACGACCGCCGCGCTCGCGGCCCTCGTCGCCGCCGCGTCCTACGTCCAGCCCCGGCCCCTGCCCCTCGTGGGCGCGGCCGTGGTCCTGGCGGTCCTCGTCGCGCTGGGCTGGCCGTCGCTGCTGCGCCTGCCCGCCTCGGGGAGCACCCGGGTGGTCGTCGCGCTCTGCGGCGTCGGCGGAGCGGCCGCGACCTACCTGACCCAGGGCGAGCCCGTGCTGCGGCACCTGCCGATGGTGCTGGCGGGCGCTGTGGTGCTCGCCTTCATCGCGCAGATGCTGCGCCGCGACGGGCGCCCCCAGCTCACGGAGTCCGTGTCGGGCACCGTGGCCGGCGTCGTCGCGGCGATCGCCGCCTCGGGCTGGATCGCCGCCGCCCGGTCCGACGCCGGGGCCGCCCTCGTCGTCACGAGCGCGGTGGCGCTCGCGGTGGCCGCTGCCGTCGCGGCGCTGCCGGTGCGCGGCTGGGTGGCGCTCGGGATCTCCGCGATCGCCGCCGTGGTGGTGGGTGGCGCGGCCGGGACGCTGCTGCCCAACATCGACACCGTGAGCGGGCTGTGGTGCGGTCTGGTCGCGGGAGTCGTGGTCGGGGCGCTGCACCTGCTGCTGGAGCGGCTGCCCGCCCGCGGCGCGCGGCTGGCCGGGCTCTCGGCGAGCGCGCTGCCCGTCGCGGTGTGCGGCATCTTCGTGTTCGTCGTGGGCCGGATGGTCATCCTCTGAGGTGACCGCCGGCCGGGCCGCGGTCAGGACTGGCGGATCATCTCGCCGGCGATCTCGATGCGGACCTTCTTGGCCACCAGCACGCCGCCCGCCTCGAGCGCGACGTTCCAGAGCAGGCCCCACTCCTCGCGCTCGATCTCGCAGCTCCCGTGGAAGCCGAAGATGTCCTGGCCGTAGGGGTCGTGCCCCACGCCGCCGAACTCGCACTCCAGGGTGACCGGACGTGTGACGCCGCGCACGGTGAGCAGCCCGTCCATGACGAACTTGGTGAACGAGCCGTCGGCCTGCATCGGGTCGTGCGGCCGCCGGCCGGCGGTACCCGCCTTGAGCCGGGCCCACGAGAAGATCGGGTCCACCTGGGTGCGCATCCGGAACCCGGTGCTGCGGAACTCGATGGTCGGGTGGTTCTCGACGTCCAGGAAGTCCGCGCTGCGCAGGTGGGTGTCGCGCTCGCCCACGTGCGTGTCGACCGAAGCCGCCTGGATGGTGCAGGTGACCTGGGAGGCGAGGGGATCCTCGCCGACGGTGACCGTCGCCTCGCCCTCGGCGAACTCGCCGCGGACGGGACTGACCATCATGTGCATGGCGAGGAAGCCGAGCCGCTTGTGATTCTGGTCGATCTGGTACACCCCGGCCGCCGGGATGGTCAGACCATTCCACGTACGAGTTGGCAAAACTTCCATCCTAGACAATTCTCCTATATATGCGGATGCATGCACGCTACCACCGGGGGGTCGTCGGCCCGGGTGGCATTCCGGCACGAGAAATACTGGTCCGACGGGTGGTGCAGACCAGGGAATCATGTGGGCGGGCACCCGAGAAGGTCAGTGCCCCCGACTGTGACCGGCCTCATGGTGGATCCATATCGCGGACGAGGACTTGTCTGGACGAGCGAGGCACGGCAGGGTGGGGCGAATGTTGGGACAGGTGATCGCACTCGTCGTCCTGGTGCTCGGCACCGCCGCGCTCGGCGTGTGGTGGTCGGCACGTCAGGGTGCCGTCCGCGCGCCCCGCGAGACGCCCGTCGGGATCGACTGGGCCTCCTCGGGGGTCACGCTCGCCGACCGGGTGACCTTCGTGCAGTTCTCGGCCGAGGTGTGTGCCGCGTGCCGCTCCACCTCGCGGGTCCTGGGCGGCCTGACCGGTTCGCGGTCCGGCGTCGAGCACCGTGAGCTGCTGGTCGACGACCACCTCGACCTGGTCCGCACCCTGGGCGTGCTGCGCACGCCCACGGTGCTCGTGGTCGACGGCGGTGGCCGCGAGGTGGCCCGGATGAGCGGCGTGGTGTCCGACACCCAGGCGCGACAGGCGCTGAGCCGGGTTCCGGCGGCAGCGCTGGAGACAGAGGGGGAGGCGCACTCATGAACGTGAGCAAGGGGATCGACCCACGAGGGCCGCGCGTCGGGGCGAGCATCACCGCGGTGCTGCTCGCCGCCGTCGTGCTGCTGGGCGCGAGCACCGCGGGGCTGTGGCTGCTGACGTTCATCATGCTGAGCTTCCTGCTCGGCACGGTGCGCGGCGCCGAGGGCTCCTGGCAGGGCCTGCTCTACAAGCGGTTCGTCCGGCCGCGGCTGAGCCCGCCCACGGAGATGGAGGACCGCCGCCCGCCGCGCTTCGCGCAGGGCGTGGGCCTCTTCGTCACCGGCGTCGGCGTGATCCTCGGCTTCTTCGGGGTGCTCCCGGCCGTGCCGATCGCGGCCGCGGCGGCGTTCGTCGCGGCGGCGCTCAACGCCGTCGTCGGGCTGTGCCTCGGGTGCGAGCTGTACCTGCTGCTGCGCCGGTCGGGCCTGGTCCGCGCCTAGTGCGCGCCTAGTAGACGAGCGCCTGGGCGTCGTCCCGCAGGATCTCCTCGGTGAACAGCGCCGAGCCCGCGATCCGGATGCCGGGCAGCACGTCCGCCTCGGTGATGTCCCGGCGTGCCGCGCACTGCGTGCACACCGTGACGGTGCCGGCGCCCAGGACGACCTCGATGAGCTGGGGCAGGGGCGTCGCGTGCTCCAGCTCCAGCTCGGCCGCGCGGCCGGGCAGCGCGAGCCACGCCGACTCGCCGGTGAGCCAGAGGCTCACCTCCGCGCCGGACGCGACGGCCGCCGCGGCGACGGTGAAGGCCTGGTTGGTGGCCTCGGGACGGTCCAGGCCTGAGGTGGTCTTGATCACGAGCGGACGCATGGGCCGACTGTAGGCCGTGGACGTTAGGATCGGCACCATGTCGATCCACGCCCTTGAGCTCATCTTCACCGGCCTCATCGTGGCGGTCGCAGTCGCGGTCGCCTGGTTCGCCGGCTACGTCGTCTACAAGCTGTACACCGGCCAGCGCTGATGACGTTCACCTTCCCCGACGGGCTCGCGCCCGACGTGTACCCGCTGGCCTGGCTGGTCGGCCGCTGGCGCGGCGAGGGTGTGATCGACTACCCCGGCATCGGCAAGAAGACCTTCGTGCAGGACCTGGTCTTCGACCACGACGGCGGCCCGTACCTGCGGTTCGAGTCCACGCTGCGGGTGCTCGAGAGCGTCGTCCCCGACAAGCTGCCCGACGACGGCGAGTGGCCGGCACCGGTGCCGGACCCGACGGAGACCGACCCGTCCGAGGCGGCCGCGCCGGAGGCCGAGGCGCCCGAGGCCGCCGGCACCGTCTGGTCCACCGAGACCGGCTACTGGCGTGTGTCCTCGGACCGCCCCGACGGCCTCGAGGAGAACAAGCACGCGCTCGAGGTGCTCGTGGCCGACGCCTCCGGGCGCATCACCGTCTACATCGGCGCCGTGGGCAACGGGCGGATCGACCTGGCCTCGGACGCGATCGCGCGGACGTCGACGGCGTCCGAGGTACGGGCGTCGAAGCGGCTGTACGGCCTGGTCCAGGGCCGCCTGCTGTGGGTGGAGGAGCTCGCGGCGTTCGGCGAGCCGCTGCGCTCGTACGCCTCGGCCGAGCTGGACCGGCAGTAACACCGGCAGTAACAGAGCCGGACGGGAATGCCCCGCCGGTCCCCGACGCTGCACCTGAGGTGAGCATGGATTACGAGAGCCCCCTGCTGAGCCGGCGCGGCGCGGTCGCCGCCGCCGGGCCCGACGCCGGGGTCGCCTGGCACTACGGCGACCCGACGGCGGAGCAGCGCGCGCTGTCGCGCGGCGGGGCCGTGGTGGACCAGTCGCACCTCGGGATCGTGCGCGTCGCCGGCCCGGACCGGCTGAGCTGGCTGCACTCGATCACGTCCCAGCAGCTCGAGGGCCTGGCGCCCCGGACCAGCACCGAGCTGCTGGTCCTGTCGCCGCAGGGGCACGTCGAGCACGCCGCTGGCGTGGTGGACGACGGCGAGGCCACCTGGCTGATCACCGAGCGTGAGTCGGCGCCCGCCCTGGCCGGCTGGCTGGACCGCATGAAGTTCATGCTCCGCGTCGAGATCACGGACGCCACCGACGAGTGGGCGGCCATCGGCGAGCCCGTGGCCGCGGAGGGCGCCGAGGGCGAGCCGGTGACCTGGCACGACGCCTGGCCGAACGTCGTGGGCGGCGGCACGCGCTACGGGCCGGCCGCGAGCGAGCACCCCGGCGCGATGCGGCCCTGGCGGCTCGTCCTGGTGCCGCGCGCCGAGCTGGAGGCGCAGGTCGCCGCCCGCGAGGCCGCGGGCTGGCCGCTCGCCGGCACCTGGGCCACCGAGGCCCTGCGGGTCGAGGCCTGGCGCCCGCGCCTCGCGCGCGAGGTCGACGGCCGCACCATCCCGCACGAGCTCGACTGGCTGCGCACCGCCGTCCACATCAACAAGGGCTGCTACCGGGGCCAGGAGACGGTCGCGCGCGTGCACAACCTCGGCCGCCCGCCGCGGCGGCTCGTGCTGCTGCACCTCGACGGCTCGCAGCACCTGCTCCCGGAGGCCGGCGCCGAGGTGCGTCTCCCGTCGACGGACGGCGCGCCCGGCAAGGTCGTGGGCACGCTGACCTCGATGGCGCGCCACCACGAGCTGGGCCCCATCGGGCTGGCCGTGCTCAAGCGGAACGTCCCGGAGGACGTCGAGCTCATCGTCTCCGGCGAGGTCTCGGAGCAGGGCATCGAGGTGTCGGCGGCGCAGGAGATCGTGGTGCCCGGCGACGGCATGTCGGTGGACCGTCCGGAGTCCCACGGCCCCCTGACCCCCGGCCTGCGCGGCCCGGCCAGCCTCATCTGACGCACGCGGTCCGACCCGCGACCGAGGCCGGATGGCAGGATGCCACCGTGACCTCACTGCCCGGCCCGGCCGACGAGATGTGGCGCAAGGCCATGCGCACGCTCATGCTGCGCACCCGGCTGCGGCAGGGCTGGACCCGGGCGCGGGCGAGCCTCATCCCGATCGCGCAGGCGTCGCTCGCCGCCGGCGTCGCGTATCTCGTCGCGCGGTACGTGCTGGGGCACGAGCAGCCGTTCTTCGCGCCGGTCGCGGCGTGGGTGCTGCTCGGGTTCACCGCGCAGCGGGACGTGCGCCGCGTGTCCGAGATGGCCGTGGGCGTGGCGGTCGGCGTCGCGATGGGCGACCTGATCGTCCACCTCATCGGCTCGGGCTGGTGGCAGCTCAGCCTGGTCCTGTTCATCTCGGCCGTCGCCGCGCGGTTCATCGACCGCGGCGCGCTCCTGGTCACGCAGGCCGGCGTCCAGGCGATCATCGTGGTGGGCCTGCCGCAGGTCTCCGGCGGACCGCTCGGCCGGTGGACCGACGCCCTGGTCGGCGGCGCCGTCGCGCTCACGGTCGCGCTGCTCACGCCGGGCGACACCCGGCGCCGTCCGCGGGCGCTCGCCGAGCAGGCCGTCACCGAGCTCGCCGAGACGCTGGAGACGCTCGCCCGCGGCCTGCGCTCGGACGACGCGGACGACGTCCGGGCGGCCCTCGTGCGCGGCCGGGCCTCGGAGCCGGTGCTCGCCGAGTGGCAGGAGGCCGCGCGTGACGCCCGCGAGCTGGCGCGCATCTCCGTGGGGCGGATCCACCGCGGCGAGCTCGCCCGGCTGGAGGACCAGGCGGTGCTCGTGGACCGCACGATGCGGTCGGTGCGGGTGCTGGCCCGCCGCGTGCTCCCGGTGGTGGAGGGGGACCACGACGTCCGACCGGTCGCCGGACTGGTCGAGGGCTTCGCGTCGGGCGTGCGGCTGCTCGCCTCGGACGTCGGCTCCGGGGGTGACGGCGCCCGGGCGCGTGAGGTGCTGGCCACCGTGGCCGCCCAGGTGGACCCGCGGACCGTGGGCGAGGGCGACTGGCAGGTCCAGTCGCTGGTGATGCTGCTGCGCTCGCCCCTCGTCGACACGCTGGAGGCAACGGGGGCGACCCCGGGCGAGGCGCGCGCGGCGCTGCCCGAGCTGTAGCCGGCCGTCCACAGGCTGTGCACAGAACTGGTTGTCGTCAGGTACTTGATCAGATACAGTAGTTGGCGTGATAGACCCCTTCGCCGCCGACCTCCTGCGCGGGCACACCGACACGATCGTGCTCGGGGTGCTGCGCGCCCGGGACCGCTACGGCTTCGAGATCTACAAGCAGATCCGCGACGCGACCGGAGGCGACCACGAGATCAAGGAGGCCACGCTCTACGCGGCCTACCGGCGGCTCGTGAAGGACGGCCTGGTCGAGGCGTACTGGGGCGACGAGTCCCAGGGCGGACGCCGCAAGTACTACCGGATCACCGACGCGGGCCGTGCCGTGTACCGGCGCAACGTGGACGCGTGGGTGGCCACGCGACGCACCATCGACTCCCTCCTCGACCTGAAAGGTTCCTGATGACGAACACCTCGGTGCACCGCCTGCTGGACGAAGCCTTCGCGGGCATCCCGACAACCCCCGACGTGCAGGACCTCAAGGAGGAGATCCGTGCGAACCTCGTGGACCGCGTGGCCGAGCTGACCGCCGGCGGCGTGGCGCCCGACGACGCCGCGCGGCGCGCGGTCGGCGAGCTCGGCGACGTGCGCGCGCTGGTCGACGAGGCGGACGCGGGCCCGCGTGACGCCGACCGGCCCGCGCCGTCCGCCTACGAGCTGATGGCCCGGAACCGGGTCCCGGCGTCCGGGACGTTCGTCGCGGCGGTGGTGCTGATGTCGATCGTGCTCGCGGCGAGCGTGGTGGGCACGGTGTTCGCCGCCGTGGGGTACGCGCACGGGGAGCTCGGCCCCCTGCTGCCCACGGCGCTCGCGCTGGTGGCAGGGGCGGCACTCGGCTGGGTCGTGGGCGGCTCGCTGCGCCAGGAGACGACGGCCAGCCACCCGGTGCCCCGCCGGCGGGCCGCGCTGTTCGGCGTCGGCTGGGGCCTGGTGCTGGTGGGTGCCCTGCTCGCCCTGGTGCACCTCTTCGGCGGGACCAACGGGTGGCTCGTCCTGGACGGGCTCGTGCTCGTGGCGGGCGTGGTGCTGCTCTCGTGGCTCGCCGCGACGACCACCAACCGGAAGAAGCAGTGGGCGCTGGCGGAGGAGACCGTGCACGCGGAGGCGGGGAACCGGTTCGAGCGCGATCCGGCGGCCGCCGCGCGGTTCGGCATCTACACCGTGGTGGTGTGGAGCCTGACGGGCGTCGCCGCGCTGATCGTCGGCACGACGGTGAGCTGGTCCTGGGTGTGGCTCCCCGGCGTGCTCGGCTGGGTGGTGTTCATGCTGCTGCTCGCCACCATGCTGTTCGGGGCCAGGCACGAGGACGGCGCCCGCCGGGCCGGCTGAGCACCCGGACCAGGCGAGACGCCGCCCCGGTTGCCGTAGGCTCGTCCTGTGTTCGGAGCTCTCCAAACGTTCGTCTTCATCGTGCTGGGCGTCATCGTCTTCGCGGTCCAGGTCATCGCCCTGGTCGACGCGATCCGTCGCCCCGCCAACGCCTACACGTCCGAGGGCAAGCTGTCGAAGCCGATCTGGCTCGCGATCCTCGGCGTGGCCGCCGTCTTCGGCCTCCTGGGGCTGCCGCCGAGCTTCATCACGGCCAGCTCCTTCCTGAACGTGATCGCGGTGGTCCCGGCCATCGTCTACTGGGCCGACGTGCGCCCCCGCCTGCTGCCGTACGGCACGGGCAACAAGCCGCGCGGTCCGCAGGGCGGATGGTGACCGCGCCCCTGGCGGTCGGCCGCGCGGCCTCGACGTCGGACGCGGTGCTCGACGGCGCCGCGCCGCTGGCCGAGGTGATCCGCGGCGACCTCGTGGAGTCGGTCCACCTGGGGCACCTCGTGGTGCTCGACCCGTCCGGCCGGCCGGTGCTCCAGGTGGGCAACCCGACCACGCCGGTCTGGCCGCGATCGTCGCTCAAGCCGCTCCAGCTCCTCGCGATGCTGCGCGCGGGCCTGGAGCTGCCGGACCGGCTGCTCGCGCTGGCCTCGGCGAGCCACAACGGCGAGCAGTTCCACCTGGAGGGCGTGCTGCAGATCCTGGGCTCCGTGGGCCTCGGCCCCAGCGCGCTCCAGAACACTCCCGACCTGCCGCTCTACCCGCCGGCCGCGCTCGACTGGCACATCGCGCCGCACGACGGCGGGCCGGGTCCGGCGCCGCTCGCGCAGAACTGCTCGGGCAAGCACGCGGCGATGCTCGCCACCTGCCTCACGCAGGGCTGGGACATCGAGACGTACCTGTCGCCCGAGCACCCGCTGCAGCGGGCGGTGCGCAGCACCATCCTGGAGCTGACCGGCGACGCCGAGCTCGTCATGCACACCACCGTCGACGGCTGCGGCGCGCCCCTGTTCTCCACGACGCTGCTCGGCCTGGCGCGCGCCTTCTCGACCCTGGGCGCGGCGCCGACGGAGGACGTCCGTTCGCACGAGGCGCGCGCCGCCCGCGCCATCTCCGCGCACCCCGACATGGTGGGTGGCACCGGCCGGGACGTCACGCTCGCCATGCAGGCCGTGCCGGGCCTGGTCGCCAAGGACGGCGCCGAGGGCGTCTACGCCGCCGGCCTGCCCGACGGCTCCGCGCTGGCGTTCAAGGTGCTCGACGGCTCCGCCCGGGCGCGCCCCGCCATCCTCGCGGCCGCGCTGCGCGCCGCCGGTGCGGCGGGCCTGCCGGGCGTGTACCCCGGCGGCCTGGACGGGCTGGGCCGCGTGCCCGTGCTCGGCGGCGGCCGCCCGGTCGGCGAGGTCCGGGCCGTCTTTGCCGACCAGTACGCCGAGGGCCGCCGGTGAGGGCGGTGCTCCAGCGCGTCACCCGCGCGTCCGTGGTGGTCGACGGCGAGGTGGTGGGCGCCATCGACAAGCCCGGCATCCTGGCCCTGGTCGGCGTCACGCACGACGACGGCCCGGCCCAGGTCGAGACCATCGCCCGCAAGATCGCGGACCTGCGCATCCTCCAGGACGAGCAGTCGGTGGCCGACCTGGGCGCGCCGGTCCTCGTGGTCAGCCAGTTCACGCTCTACGGCGACGCCCGCAAGGGGCGCCGCCCCACGTGGAACCAGGCGGCGCCCGGGCCGGTCGCCGAACCGCTCGTGGACGCCGTCGTGGCCGCGCTGCGCGAGCGCGGCCTGACGGTCGAGACGGGCCGGTTCGGCGCCGACATGCAGGTGGAGCTGGTCAACGACGGCCCGGTGACCATCCTCCTGGAGGCCTGAGCGGGGTCTACCCGCGCAGGGCCAGCACCGCCAGCTCCGTGCGGGAGCGCACCCCGAGCTTGCGGAAGACCCGCCCCAGGTGCACCTCCACGGTGCGGACCGACACGTAGAGGTTCGCGGCGACCTGCCGGTTGGTGCGGCCCTGCACCACGAGCCGCGCGACGTCCAGCTCCCGCTCGGTGAGCAGATCGGTCCACTGCCCGCACAGCTCCTCCCCGACGTCGACGACCGGCTCGCCCGGCGCCTCGGTCGGCACCGGCCCTGCCGGGTCCCGGCGCGGCCGGCCGGCGTCGGGACGCGGGGGAGCCTCGGCGGCGCGGCCGCGGCTGCGGCCGCCGCCGTCCCCGGGCGCCGGACCCGCCTGGCCCGGTGACTCGCGGACGAACCCCGGCGTGGTGAGCGCCTGCTCGGCGATGTGCTCCCACGCCTTGGCGCCGGACTCCTCGAAGAGCTCGTGGGCGCCGAGCAGGTGCGCGGCGGCGTCGCCGGGCAGGCCCAGCCGGGCGAAGGAACGGGCGGCGACCAGCTCCGTGAGGCCCCGCTCGAACGTGGAGCCCACGCGCAGCGACGCCTCGACCGCGCGCTCGCGCGCCCGGTTCACGCCGGACGCGTCGGCGAGCGCGAGCTCGGCGCGCGCCAGGTCGAGCCGACGGCGCCGCATGGGGCCGCCCGAGAAGCCGCCGCCCGACATGCCGGGCCCGGCCAGACCTGGTCCGGCGTGGCCGGAGACCGGGTGGCCGGTTCCGGCGTGCCCGGCCCCGGCCGGATAGCCGCCCGCGTCGGAGCCCACCGACGGCAGCACCCGGAGCCGCAGCCGCTCGTGGGAGCGGCGCGCGGCCCGGTCCTGCCCGGCGAGCACCAGCAGCTCCACCGGGTCGGGCGTGGGCAGCCAGAGCCGCCGCAGCTCGTCGCCGCCGCGCTCGGCCGCGAGCCCGAGCAGGGTCGCGGCCTCCACCCAGCGCCCGTCGAAGACGGCGGTCTGGGCGCGGTCGCCGAGCGTGGCGGCCCGCACCACCGGCGCGACCTGGCCGGGCACCGACGCCTCCAGGGCGGCGGTGGGCCGCCGGAGGTGCCCGTCGCGGACCAGGTCGAGGCGGCGCGCGAGCGCGATCCCGAGCCCGCCGAAGGCGAGGGCCACGGGCAGGCGCTCGACGGCGTCGTCGAGCACCGAGGCCGCCTCGGTGATGTTGCCGAGCCGCAGCGCCAGGTACGACTGCGCCACCCGGAGGTGCGCCTCGGCGAGCGGGGTCAGGGCCTCGTCCGGCCCGTCGAACCACCAGCCCGGCTGCCGTGCCGGGGCCAGCTCGGCCACCTCCGACAGGATCGCGGCGGCCTCGCCGGGCGCGCCGTCGAGCAGCCGGATCGTCTTGCGGGCCGCGGCGATCGCGGCCCGGTCGGGTCCGGCGGCGTCCTCCGGGACGACGGCGTCGGGCCGGCCGTCCAGCAGGGCCAGCGCGATGCCGAGCGAGCGGGCGGCGTCGGGCGCGCCGGCCGCGGACGAGCCGGCGTCCGAGGGGCTCGTCGCACGGCGGAGGTACACGACGGCGTCGTGCACGTGCCCCGCCCAGAGCGCCGCCCGTCCGGCCACCGCGAACGCGCGCGACCGCACCCGGTCGGTGCCGTGGCTCGCGGCCTCCCGCGCCACCTCGTGCGCGCGGTGGACGTCGCCGCGCGCGAGGTGCTGCTCGGCGAGCTCGACCAGGCCGTCCGCGAGCAGCGGATCGCCCGCGAGGGTGCTCAGGGCCGTGTGCCACATCGCGATGAGCGGCTCGTCGGCCTTGCGGTGCACCTCGGCCAGCGCGACGTGGGCCGCGGTGCGGGAGGCGAGGTCGGCGTCGTCGTGCACCACCGACCGGATGCGTGGATGGTGGAAGCGGAACCGGCCGCCCACGAGATGGAGGTGGCGGCCGGCGGGGCCGGCCATGAGGGTGTCGATGTCTGTGCCCGACGCGGCGAGCAACAGCTCGGTGCGGTCCACCACGGCGACGGCGGCGACGAGCAGCACACGGCGTGCCTCGTCGTCGAGGCCGAGCGGGCCTACGGCCTCGCGGACCGCACGTGCGGCAGGCAGCGGGTCCGGCATCAGCGCCGTCCCGACCAGATGCTCCTCGTCGAGCATCCGTGCTGTCTGGTCCACACATCCAGGTTCGTCACCCACCACGCGCGTGAGCTCGCACGCGACGTGAGGGGCCACGGTGCGGTCACCGAGGGGGAGCGGAAAAACGACTTGCTGCGGCAGCGCGGTCATCGTCGAGCCTCCCGGATTCGTTCACGGTGCTCGCAAGTATGACCTCCACACGTTTCACCCGCATCAACCTGGGCGTGCGACTTTTGCTGCGGTTCGGCCCCGCTCCTGGCATCCTGCCCCGCCGCGTGCCGTCCGGGTACCTGATACCGCACGAAGTTGTTTCGGTGGCGAAGGTTTCACACCGAAACAACCCGGCGTCGACCGCCCCGTATCACTACGTAGTCCCACCGTGTGGAATCCCCTTATTTCCCGTTAACGCAGGTTTCCTTACTTTTAACGGAGCATGACCAGCGCGACCACCGTTGCCGGATCGACGACCGGACCAGAGAGGGAAGACGATGGACTCGACGTACCAACCGCTATCAGGTGCCAGTAAGACCACCCGACGAATACTTGCGGGGGTCGCCGCGCTCGCGGTGGCAGCTTCCGCCGCCGTGGCGGGCGTGGGCCTGCGGGACGCGAACGCGGCCGAGGCCGAGACGGCGGCCGCCGGTGCGAGCACCTCGGCCATCAACGGCTTCCGCAGCGTCGGCTACTTCACGCAGTGGGGCGTGTACGGCCGCGGCTACCAGGTCAAGCAGCTCGACACGTCCGGCGTGGCCGACGAGCTGACCCACATCAACTACGCCTTCGCCAACATCCACCACCAGAACCTCGAGTGCTTCGAGGCCAACAAGGCGCAGGGCGAGGGCCCCAACGGGTCTGACGGCGCGGGCGACGCCTGGGCCGACTACGGCATGGGCTACACGGCGGCCAACTCGGTCTCGGGCGCCGCCGACACGTGGGACCAGCCACTGGCCGGGTCCTTCAACCAGCTCAAGCAGCTCAAGGCCAAGCACCCGGACCTCAAGGTCCTGATGTCGATCGGCGGCTGGACCTGGTCCAAGAACTTCTCGCTGGCGGCCGCGACGGACGCCTCGCGCCAGAAGTTCGTCTCCAGCTGCGTCAACATGTTCATCAAGGGCAACCTGCCGGTGATCGACGGCCGCGGCGGCACCGGCGCCGCGGCAGGCGTCTTCGACGGGTTCGACATCGACTGGGAGTGGCCCGGCTCGCAGAACGGCAACGTGGGCAACCACGTCGACGAGGCCAACGACGCGCGCAACTTCAAGCTGCTGCTCGCCGAGTTCCGTGAGCAGCTCGACGCCCTCGGCGCGACGACGGGCAAGGACTACGAGCTCTCCGCGTTCCTGCCCGCCAACCCGGCCGACGTCGAGGACGGCGGCTGGAACGACCCCGAGATCTTCGAGTACCTCGACTTCGGCAACGTCCAGGGCTACGACCTGCACGGCGCCTGGGACCCGGCGCTCACCGGCCACCAGGGCAACCTCTACCACGACCCCGCCGACCCGCGGGAGGAGGCCCGGCAGTTCAGCGCGGACCTCGCCGTGCGGACCTACACCGACGCCGGGATCGACCCCGCGCAGCTCGGCCTCGGCCTCGCGATGTACGGCCGCGGCTGGACCGGCGCGACGTCGTCCGCGGCGTGGGGCACGGCGACCGGTGCCGCTCCCGGCCAGTGGGAGGCCGGCATCAACGACTACGACGTGATCAAGAACGTGGGCACCGGCTACTACGACGCGAACCTCGGCGCCGCCTGGCGGCACGACGGCAACACGTGGTGGTCGTACGACAACGACCAGTCGGTCGCCAAGAAGGCGCAGTACATCCGGTCCGAGGGGCTCGGCGGCGCCATGTGGTGGGACCTGTCGGGTGACCGGTCCGGCGCGCTGACCGGGGCGCTGTGGAACGTGCTCGGCTCCGGGACCCCGGGACCCGTGGAGGGTGGCGGCGGGCCGACCGACCCGACCGACCCGCCGACGGACCCGCCCACGGACCCGCCGACCGACCCGCCGGGCGACGCCTGCGCCTCGGCCGCCTGGAGCGCCTCCGCCGTCTACGTGGGCGGTAACACCGTCTCGCACGGCGGCCACGAGTGGCGCGCCAAGTGGTGGACCCAGGGCGAGACGCCCGGGACCACGGGCGAGTGGGGCGTGTGGCAGGACCTGGGCGCCTGCTGACCTGAGGCACCCTGACACGAGAACCCCGGCGGGACGTCCCGCCGGGGTTCTCTGTGTCCGGGGGGTGCAAGGAACCCGGCACCCGCGACAGAGTGAGGGCGTGGACGACAGCCCCGGCGCCCCGCAGGACGAGCCGCCCCAGCACGACGAGGCCTGGTTCGGCGCGCTCTTCGACGCGCACTCGCGCGCCCTCTATTCCTACTTCGTGCGCCGGCTGCCGGACGGCGGCCGCGCCTCCGACGCCGAGGACCTCGCCGCCGAGGTGCTCGCCACCGCGTGGCGGCGGCGCGACGACGTGCCCGACGCTGCGGCGCTGCCCTGGCTCTACCGGACGGCCGGCTACGTGCTGGCGAACCACCGGCGCAAGATGCGCGCCCTGCCGGTCGCGATCGTTCCCGACGAACCCGACGACGTGGACCCCGCGACGCTGGCCGTGGACGACGACGCCGTCCGGCAGGTGCTGGCCCGGCTGTCGCCGCGCGACCGGCGCATCCTCCTGCTGGTCGCCTGGGACGGGCTGTCGGGCGACGACCTCGCCCAGGTGCTGGGCGTCTCCCGCGGCGGCGCCGACGCCGCGCTGTCCCGGGCCCGGGCCCGGCTCCGCGACGCGTGGGACGCGCACGAGCAAGCGGTGGACGCATGAGCACATGTAGAGGGTGTGGACGGCGCGCAGCCGGGCACGGCACGGAGGGACAGCGATGAACGAGCACCAGCGACCGGAGGACCCGGCGTTCGGCCGCCTGACGGCGGCGGACCCCGCGAAGCGTGCGCCCGATCCGGTCGAGGGCGTGCTCCGGGCCAAGGTCGACGCGCTGATCTCGGGGTCGGGGCCGGAGCCCACCGGGCGGGAGACCGCCGGGCGCGAGCCCGTCCGGACCGCACCCGTCGACGAGATCGCGGTGCGGCGCCACCGCCGTCGGACGCCGTGGCTCGTGGCGGCCGCCGTCGCGGGCGTCGTCGCCGTGGGCGGTGGCGGCTATCTGGCGGGCGACGCCGGCCTCGGCCTCGCCCCGATGGCCGCGGACACCGGGGCCGCCGAGTCCGCGCAGGCGCCGGCGGCGTCCGAGGGGGAAGCGGACGGTCCCGCGGTCCTGGGTGCGCCGGAGGAGGACCGCGCCGAGGGCGTGCAGCCGCTCGATGCGGGCGGCGACCTGGATTCCGCGACCCGGCTCGTCTTCCACGCGGGTGTGGGGCTCACGGACACGCCGCGGACGGCGCAGGTGCGCTCGGCCGACGGCGCGAGCCTCGGCACGTACCCGGTGGTCAGCGAGGAGGCGGCCGTGGAGCGCCTGAGCGACCCGCGGTTCGCGCCGGCGGCACGTGGGGCCGGGGAGTCCGGGGCGGGCGGCGACGCCTCCGCGGCGGCACCCGCCCCCGGCGGACCGATCGCGTGGCCCGTCGAGGACGTCACGATCGTCTCGGCGGTGCTCACCGAGGCGCGGTACACCCTGCCGGACGGCGCCGTGCTGCTCGTCCCGGCGTACGACCTGGCGGACGCCGCGGGCAGCAGCTGGACCGTTCTCGCGGTGGACGAGGAGCTGCTCGACTTCACGCCGTGACGCGACTGACCGGCGGGCGTCGTAGGGTCGGGCACGCAGGGACCCGTCCGAGGTCACAACGCGATCTTCAAGGAGTGCACCATGCCAGCACGTACCGCTCGCACCGCCTGGAACGGCACCTTCCAGGACGGGAAGGGCCAGGTCGAGCTCTCGTCGTCCGGCGTCGGCACGTACGACGTGTCGTTCCCGGCGCGCGCCGCCGAGGAGGCCAACGGGGTCACGAGCCCCGAGGAGCTGCTCGCCGCCTCGCACTCGTCCTGCTACACGATGGCCTTCACGAACGAGCTGGGCCAGGCCGGCGCCACGCCGGAGCAGATCGAGGTCACGGCCGTGGTCACGCTCGGCCCGGACCCCGCCGGCGGTCTCTACATCAGCAAGAGCGCCCTGACCGTGCGCGGTTTCGCGTCCGGGATCGACGAGGCGGGCTTCAAGGCCGCGGCCGAGGCCGCCAAGGTCGGCTGCCCCATCTCGAAGGCGCTGACCGGCGTCGGCCAGATCACGCTCGACGTCACCTTCGAGGGCTGATCAGCGCGTTCACGGGCGCGCCACGCGCCCGTGAACGCCTGACGCGATCTGCCGCCCCGTGGTGCGAGAATCGCGGGGTGCCACCTCAGACCCATGACGACGCCCGACCCCTGAACGGCATGAACGACAAGGGCCACACCGCTGACGACGCCGAGGCCGCCCGCACCGCGCGCGAGCAGGCCGAGGCCCGCGCCGCCGAGGAGGCGGAGCGCCGTCGCGCCGAGACCGAGGAGCGGCGCACGGCCGCCCGTCGCGAGGCGGACCACGCCGCGGCGGCAGCGCGCGAGGCGGTCGCCGACGCGCTGCGCACCGTCGTGGGCGGCGTCGTCGACACCAGCACGCGCCGCCGCGCGGAGTACTCCACGGACGCGTCGAACTACCGCGTGGTCCCCGAGGGCGTCGTCTTCCCGGAGAGCACCGACGACGTCGTCGCGGCCCTCGGGGCGCTGCGCGAGCTGGCGGTCCCGGTCACGGCGCGCGGCGCCGGTACGTCGGTCGCCGGCAACTCCGTGGGTCCCGGCGTGGTGCTCGACCTGGGGCGGCACCTGAACCAGGTGCTCTCGATCGACCCGGAGCGCGGCACGGCCCGCGTGCAGCCGGGCACGATCATGTCCACCCTCCAGGCGGCGGCCAGGCCGCACGGGCTGCGGTTCGGCCCCGACCCGAGCACCCAGAACCGGGCGACGCTCGGCGGCATGATCGGCAACAACGCCTGCGGCCCGCACGCGGTCGCGTACGGGCGCACGGCCGACAACGTCGTCTCGCTCGACGTGGTCGACGGCGCCGGGCGGCGGTTCACCGCGGGCTCGGGCGACCCGGAGTTCGCCGACGTGCCCGGCCTCAAGGAGCTCGTCCGGGAGAACCTCGCGCTGATCCGCACCGAGTTCGGCCGGTTCGGCCGCCAGGTGTCGGGCTACTCGCTGGAGCACCTCCTGCCCGAGAACGGGTCGAACCTCGCCCGCGCGCTCGTGGGCACGGAGGGCACGCTCGTCACCGTCCTGGAGGCCGAGCTCAACCTGGTCGAGGTGCCGGGCGCGCCCACGCTCGTCGTCCTCGGCTACCCGGACATGGCCACCGCCGCCGACGACGTCCCGCGGCTCCTGGACCACAAGCCCCTCGCCATCGAGGGGCTCGACGCGCGCCTGGTCGACGTCGTGCGGCGTGCCAAGGGCGCCACGTCCGTGCCGCCGCTGCCCGGCGCGGGCGACCCGAACGTCACGGGCTGGCTCATGATCGAGGTCGGCGGCTCGTCGCAGGCCGAGGCGCTGGGCCGCGCGGACGCGATCGTCGCGGCGTCGACGGCGCTCGACTCCGCCGTGCTGCCCGCCGGGCCGGACGCCACCAAGATGTGGCAGATCCGGGCCGACGGCGCCGGCCTCGCCGGCCGCACGCCCGCCGGGGAGCAGGCGTGGCCCGGCTGGGAGGACTCGGCGGTGCCGCCCGAGAAGCTCGGGCCCTACCTGCGCGACCTCCAGGCGCTGATGGACCGGTACGGCGTGGACGGGCTGCCCTACGGGCATTTCGGCGACGGCTGCGTGCACCTGCGCATCGACATCCCGCTGGAGACGTCGGGCTCGGTGCTGCGCACCTTCATGATGGAGGCCGCTGAGCTCGTGGCCCGGTACGGCGGGTCGCTGTCCGGCGAGCACGGCGACGGCCGGGCCCGGTCCGAGCTGCTGCCCCTGATCTACTCGCCCGAGGCCATCGCCCTCATGGAGCGCTTCAAGGCCCTGTTCGACCCGCAGGACCTGCTCAACCCGGGCGTCGTCGTGCGGCCGCGGGCCGTGGACGCCGACCTGCGCCGCCCGGCCGCCGCCGCCGTGCGCACCAAGCTGCCGCTGGTCGGCAAGGGGTCCGGCCACGGCGTGCGCCGCAAGTCGGGGTACGAGGGGTTCTCGTTCGCGCACGACCACAACGACCTGACCACGGCCGTGCACCGCTGCGTGGGCGTGGGCAAGTGCCGCGCCGACACCTCGGCGGCCGGCGGGTTCATGTGCCCCAGCTACCAGGCCACGAAGGACGAGAAGGACGTCACGCGCGGGCGGGCCCGCGTGCTGCAGGAGGCGGTGAACGGGACGCTTGTCGGCGGCCTCGCCGCGCCCGAGGTCCGCGAGTCGTTGGACCTGTGCCTGTCCTGCAAGGCCTGCTCCAGCGACTGCCCGGCGGGCGTCGACATGGCGCAGTACAAGTCGGAGGTCCTGTACCGGACCTACCGGGGCAAGCTGCGGCCCGTGGACCACTACGCCCTGGGCTGGCTGCCGCGCTGGGCGCGCCTCGCGGGCGCTGTCCCGGAGCTGGTCAACGCGCTGCTCGGCGTGAGGTGGATCGGCAAGGCGGTGCTGTGGGCGGGCGGCATGGACACCCGCCGGTCGATGCCGAAGTTCGCCGAGGTGCCGTTCCGCCAGTGGTGGGCGCGCGGCGGCGCGACGCACGGCGTGCCCGGGCTGCCGGTCACGGGCGAACCGGGGCGCGAGGGCAGGACGGCGGCGCGGCTCGCGACCAAGCCCAAGGTGGTCCTATGGACCGACTCGTTCAGCGACGCGCTCTCGCCGACCGTGCCGCAGGCGGCCCTGAAGGTGCTGACCGCCGCGGGGTTCGACGTCATCGTGCCGGACGAGCAGGCGTGCTGCGGCCTGACCTGGATCTCCACCGGCCAGCTCGACGGCGCCCGGCGCCGGCTGCTCAAGCTCCTGGAGGTGCTGGGGCCGTACGCCGTGAACGGCATCCCGATCATGGGCCTGGAGCCGTCCTGCACCGCGGTGCTGCGGTCCGACCTGATCGACCTGTTCCCGGACGACCCGCGCGCGCAGGCCGTGGCCCGCATGACGCGGACGGCGGCGGAGCTGCTCACCTCGGACGACACCCCGGACGAGTGGGAGATGCCGTCGCTGGCCGACGTCTCGGCCGTGGTGCAGCCGCACTGCCACCAGCACTCCGTGATGGGGTACGAGGCGGACCAGGCGCTGCTGGAGCAGGGCGGCGCGCAGATCGAGGTGCTGGCGGGCTGCTGCGGCCTGGCCGGCAACTTCGGCATGCAGAAGGGGCACTACGAGACGTCGGTGGCGGTCGCGGAGAACGCGCTGCTGCCCGCGCTCCGCGACGCCGCCCCCGGCACCACCTACCTGGCCGACGGGTTCTCCTGCCGCACCCAGGCCCTCGACCTCCTGGGTGTCGAGGGCAGGTCGCTGCTGGAGGTCATCGCCGACCGGCTGTAGCGGCCGCTCCGGCCACTACTCCAGCCACTCCGTCTCGAAGCGGTCGTTCGCGTGGATGTGGACCGCCTCGTAGAGGTCCGCGCCCAGGGTGCGGAACTTGTGCGGCACCATCGCCTCGACCACGAGGATCTGGCCGCCCACGGCCTCGAACTCCTTGCCGTCCACGGTGAACAGCGCCCGGCCGGACCGGATCACGAACGTCTCGGAGTAGGGATGCCGGTGCAGCCGGGGACCGGTGCCGTCCTGGGCCACCTTCTCGAAGATGACGGACACCTCGGAGCCGTGGAGGTAACCCTCGAAGTTCCCGTACGGCAGCGTCGCCTGCTCGATCGCCTGAAGAGTCATGCTCCTCAGACTGGCGGGCGCGCCGCCGGTCGGCAACCAGTTTCGTGGGACGCCGAACGTAGGTCTGGTCGCTCTCTGAGCGGCCATGGAGCGACTGCGCCTACGTTCGCGGCCGTACGTTCGCGGCCGTACGTTCGGTGCTGCCGGAGGAGAATGCGGGCATGGAGTTCCAGGACGTCGTCCGCACACGGCGGATGCACCGCAAGTTCACCGCCGAGCCCGTCCCGGCGCAGGCCGTCGACCGGATCACCCGCAACGCCGTCCGCGCCCCGAGCGCGGGGTTCAGCCAGGGCTGGGCGTTCGTGGTGCTGGAGGCGCCCGAGGACCGGGACCGGTTCTGGGCGGCGTCCACCCCGGACGACGCGGTGCGCTCGGAGCGCGACATGTCGGCCTGGCTCGCCGGCATGCGCACCGCCCCCGTGATCGTGCTGGCGCTCGCGTCCAAGGCCGCCTACCTGCGGCGGTACGCCGAGCAGGACAAGGGCTGGGAAGACCTCGACGAGTCCCGCTGGCCCGTCCCGTTCTGGCACGTCGACGTCGGCATGGCGTCCCTGCTGATGCTGCAGACCGCCGTCGACGAGGGGCTGGGCGCCTGCTTCTTCGGCGTCCCGCCGGCGCACGTGCCGGCGGTCCGGGCCGAGCTCGGCATCCCGGAGGAGTTCGAGATCACCGGCGTCGTCGCCGTCGGGCACCCGGCCGACGGCGGGGCGAAGGGCTCGCCCACCCGCCGCCGGCGCAAGCCCCTCGACGAGGTGGTGCACCGCGGCGGGTGGTGACTCGGCGGCACGCCGGCCCGTGTCACTCGGGTCGGCGTCACACGGCGTCGAGCCGCGCCCGCACGTCGTCGTCGAGCACCAGGTCCACCGCGCCGAGCGCCTCGTCGAGCTGCGCCACGCTGCTCGCGCCGAACACGGGGACCACCGGCACCTCGCCGCCGAGGAGCCACGCGAGCGCCACCTGGTTGGGCGTCGCGCCGAGCTCGGCGGCCACGGCCCGGAGCTCGGCGATCCGGGCGCGGGACCCCGCGTGGTCGGCGCCGTCGTAGAACGGCTTGTCGTCGCGGGTGAACACGCCCTGGTGCAGCGGTGAGTACGCCAGCACGGTGAGCCCCGGCCGGCCGTCGACCCCGGTGGACCGGGCGTAGTCGAGCAGCTCCGGCGAGGCCCAGTTGGTCCGGAGGGGCTGCGGCCGCGGGTAGAGGTAGCTGTGGCACTGCTGCACCGCGCCGTACGGCGCGACCCCGAGGCGCGCAGCGGTCTCCCGCGCCTCGACGACCCGCCACAGGGCGACGTTCGAGATGCCCGGGATCCCCACGACGCCCTCGTCGACCAGCTTGCCGAACGCGCCGACCGTCTCCTCCAGCGGCGTGTCCCGGTCGTCCACGTGCCCGTACAGCAGGTCGATGTGGTCCAGCCCCAGGTGGCGCAGGCTCTCGCGCGCCTCCCGGTCGATCGTCGAGGCGGCCAGGCCCTGGAAGTTGGTGGGCGGCGTGTTCGACAGCGGCAGGTTCGGGTCCTTCTTCGCCGCGCCCAGCTTGGTCGCGATCCTCAGCTCGTCCCGGTTGCCGCGGGCAGCCAGCCAGCGGCCCAGCACGTCCTCCGAGTCGCGGCCGTAGCCTTCGCCCCAGTCGTTGTAGTTGTTCGCCGTGTCGAGGAACGTGCCCCCGGCCTCGACGAACCGGTCCAGGATCGCGAACGACGTCTCCTCGTCGGTCCGGGTCCCCATCCACATGGTGCCCAGGCACAGCGTCGACACCTCGAACGACGTGTGCCCGTTGTCCAGCGTGCGGTACCGCATGTCAGCTCCTTCGGCTGCTGTCCTCCCGGGCTGCTGCCCGGCACGCACCACGCTAGGGAGAGATCGGTCTGGTGCTACGGTCCAATGCCATGGTCCTGGACCAGACCAATTCCGCCGATGTGCTGATCGCGCCGGCGCCCGGCCCGGGCGCGCTGCGGCACCGGCTGGAGGAGGCGATCCTCGGCGACATCGCCTCCGGCCGCCTGGCTCCCGGCACGGCGCTGCCGCCCAGCCGCACGCTCGCCGACGCCCTCGGCATCTCGCGCTGGGTGATCACGGAGGCGTACGGGCACCTCGTGGGCAAGGGGGTGCTGGAGGCGCGCACCGGGTCGGCGACGCGGGTCGCGGCGGTCGCGCCCGCACCCCCTGCCGCCGCGGGCGCGGGGCGGCGGCCCGTCCCCGCCGCGCGGCTGGAGCGCGCCCCCGACCGCGCGACGCACGACCTCGCCCCCGGCGTGCCCGACCTGCGGCACGTCCCGCGTGACGCCTGGCTGCGCGCGGCCCGCGAGGCGCTCGCGGACGCGACCAACCAGGACCTGGGCGCGCAGCCGCCCGCCGGGCACCCCGCGGCCCGTGCCGCGGTGGCGACCCACCTGCGGCGCTCCCGGATCGTGACCGGGCCCGACGACGCCGTGGTGCTCACCCGGGGCGCCGCCGACGGCATGTCCCGGATCGCGGCGGCCCTCGCCGCGGCGGGCCACACGCACCTGCTCGTCGAGGACCCGAGCTGGGCGGCGCTGCGCGACGTCGCCGCGGCCGCGGGCCTCACCCCGGTGCCGGTCCCGGTGGACGACGACGGGATCTCGCCCGCGCTGCTGCGCGCCGCGGCCGCCCGCACGGGCGCCCGGGCCGCGCTGCTCACCCCGGCGCACCAGTTCCCGCTGGGCGCGGCCCTGCCGGACGAGCGGCGCGCGGCGCTGCTCGACTGGGCGCGCGAGGTGGACGGGCTGCTGATCGAGGACGACTACGACGCCGAGTTCCGCTACGACCGCCGGCCCGTGCCCGCCCTCCAGGGGCTCGACCCGGGCCGGGTGCTGCTGCTCGGCTCGACGAGCAAGACGCTGGCCCCGGCGTTCGGGATCGGCTGGATGGTGGTCCCGCAGCGCTGGCGGGCCCCGGTGCTGGACGTGTCCGTGCGCCGTGGGCCGGCGCCCGGCCCGGCGACGCTGGACCAGCTCACCCTCGCCCGGTTCGTCGGGGACGGCGCCTACGCGCGGTACCTGCGCGCGGCGCGGACCCGGTACGGCCGCCGCCGGGCCGCGCTCCTGGCCGCCCTGGAGCGCGAGCTCCCCGGCGCGCGGATCGGCGGGATCGCGGCCGGGATGCACGTGACGGTGGACCTCGCCGGGGTGCGGGTCGGGCCGGGCGGGGCCGGGGCTGCCGGGGTGGACGGGGTGGCCGGGGTGGACGGGGCGGCCGGGGTGGACCCGGTCGACGACGCCGCTGCGGTCGACCCCGCTGCGGTCGACCCCGCTGCGGTCGACGCCGCTGCGGTCGACGCCGCCGTCGTCGTCGACGCTGCCGCCGTCGTGCGCGAAGGGGCGGCCCGGGACATCGCGCTGGTGGACCTGCGGCGGTACCAGGCGGCGCCCGCGGCCCGCTCGACCGTGCTCGTCGTCGGCTACGGCAACCTGGCCGACGCGCGGCTGCCGGCGGCGATCCGGGGCCTGCGGGCCGCGGTCGAGGCGGCGTCGGCAGGGGTGGCGTCGGTCGAGGCGGCTTCGGCCGGGGCCGCGGCGTCCTGAGGCGGGCCCGGGGCCGGCGCCGGGTCAGTACAGCTAGCGCGCGACGTCCGGCAGGCCGGGAACCTGCGCGCCCACGGCGGAACGGACCTCGTCCGGGAGCTGCGACCAGTCGTCGGCGGTGTCCAGGTCGACGGCGGTGCCCGGCCGGTCCACGACCGACGCGGCCAGCCCCCGCGCCTCGGCCTCGGCGAGGTGCGCCGCCAGCGACCCGACCCCGAACCGGAACCGGAACTCCCCTTTGAGGCCCGGGTTTCTCCGCTGTGCGGCTGTCGAAAGCGAAGAAACCCGGGCCTCAAAGGGGAGGAGCAGCAGGTTGGTGCCCGACCTATACCGGTCTGTCCCGATCACCACCGGGGCGTGCTCGGCGAGCAGGGCCGACACGTCCCCCGGGGTCAGCGCCGGGAGGTCGGCGTGCGCAACCAGGAGGCGGCCCCGTCCGCCCGCCCCGCTGCCCGCCCCGCCGCCCGCCGCCAGCACCTCCCGGGCGTGCTCCAGCGCGGCGTTCAGGCCCGGCCGGTCCGCGGGCTGCTCCAGCACCTCGACCGGCAGCCCGGCCAGGGTCTCGCGCGTGAAGTCCGGGTCCGCCGTCACCACGACCACCCGGTCGATCCCGTCGGCCGCGAGCAGGGTCGACACCACGTGCCGGGCCAGCACGCGGACGAGCCGGCGCCGCGCACCGGCGTCGAGCACGGCGGCGAGCCGGGACTTGCCGGAGACGCCGTCCCGCAGGGGCACCACCGCCGTCGTGCCCCCGCCCGGCCCGGGCGAGCCGGTCATCCGAGCGCCAGCAGCTCGCGGGCCAGGCGCTCGCGACCGGGCGGGCCGCCCATGATCGTGTCGGTGACGTGCACGGCCAGGCCGAGGTCGGCGACGGCGCCGGCGAGGTCCGCGTCGCGCTCGTCGATCACCATGACGTCCACGAGGTCCGCGTAGATCCGGGCCACGCCCAGGGCGGAGACCTCGTGCCCCAGCGACTCCAGGATCTGGGCGGCCGGTCCCTTGATCGCCTGCCCGCCCACGATGGGGCTGACCGCCACGCGCCGGCCCGGGGCGGCTGCCAGCGCCTCCCGGACCCCGGGCACCGCGAGCAGCGGCTCGATGGACAGGAACGGGTTGGACGGCGCGAGCACCACCAGCTCGGCGCCCAGCGCGTCGAGCACGCCGGGAGCCGGGCGGGCGGCGTCGGCCCCGTCGAAGTGCAGGCCGAGGACGGCGTCCGCGTGCTGCCGCCCCACGAAGTACTCCTGGAAGCCGAGCCGCCCCGACGGGGTGTCGACGAGGGTCGCGAGCCGGTCGTCGGTCGCGGGCAGCACGCGCGGCCGGACGCCCATCGTGGCGGCCAGGTGCGCCGTGACGGCGGACAGGGGCTCGCCCCGGCGCAGCCACGCGGTGCGCACGATGTGGGTCGCGAGGTCCCGGTCGCCGAGGGTGAACCAGGTGTCCTCGCCGAGGTCCTTGAGCGCGGACAGCGTCGCGTACGACTCGCCGCGCAGACCCCAGCCGCGCTCCTCGTCGTTGAGCTCGGCGAGGGTGTAGAGCACGGTGTCGATGTCGGGGGAGATGTCGAGGCCGTGCAGCTCGGTGTCGTCGCCGACGTTCACGACGACGGTCAGGGCCGGGGCCTGGTTTCCGGTGGGTGCCGCGCCGAGCGCGAGATCGAGGCCGTGCGCGAGCCGCGCACCGCCGACCCCGCCGGCGAGGAGGGTGACGTTCACGCGTCGAGCCTACGTGCGCGCCGCGCCGGTCCGTACCTCCCGGACCCGGCCGGAGGGGGCAGGATGGGGGCATGGCTGTCTTCGCGTTCTCCGTAGCCCCCATGACCGCAGGCGAGTCCGTCGCCGACCAGGTCGCCGAGGCCGTCCGCATCGTCCGGGAGTCCGGGCTCCCGAACCGGACCACCTCGATGTTCACCGAGATCGAGGGGTCCTGGGACGAGGTGATGCCGGTGATCCAGCGCGCGACCGACTCCGTCGCGCGCGGCGGGCACCGGGTGTCCCTCGTCATCAAGGCCGACATCCGGCCGGGCGCCGCCCCCGGGCAGATCGACAGCAAGATCACCCGGGTCGAGGAGCGGCTGGCCGCGGACGAGACGGAGACCGGCCACTCCTGAGGTGCACGGCGGCCGCGGGGCCGCGCGACCGGCGCCGGGCGCCGTCAGCCCAGCAGCATGACGACGGCCAGGGCCACCATCAGGCCCGACGACGCCAGCGCCGTGCCCAGCCTGCCGCGCGGCCCGGACAGGACCCGGCCCAGCAGTGTCCCGCCGAGGGCCAGCACGAGCTGCCACGACGCCGACGCCAGGAACGCGGCGACCCCGAACACGACGGCGGCGACCGGCGCGGCGCCGGTCGCCGCGGCGTCGGGCAGCAGCGCGCCGCCGGTCACGACCACGGCGAAGAACAGGACGGTGCCGGGGTTGATCGCGGTGATCGCCACGAACCTGCCGAAGGCGCGCGGCGCGCTGAGCGGGTCGGTGCGCGTCCCGCCGTCCGACGCCGCCCGCTCGCGCCACGCGGTCCGGGCGCCGTGGGCGGCGAGCACCACGAGCACGACGGCGGACGCGATCCGGAGCGGACCGGCGACGGGCCGCACCAGGTCGGCGACGATCGTGCCGAAGAGGCCCGTGACCAGGGCGTAGGTGCCGTCGACCGTCGCGATCCCAAGGGCTCCGGCCACGCCCACCCGCCACGGGTGCCGGGCGGCCAGCCCCACGAGGTAGGACGCGACGGGTCCCACCGGCAGGGCCACGGCGTACCCGGCGACCAGGCCGGCGAGCAGGACGGGCCACAGCGTGGGCGCGGCGCTCGTCATGGCCCGGGACCCTAGACGTGACAGGACCCCGGGACAAGTCTCACTACACCTTCACCCCCGTGTTTCCGGACACTTGCCACCGGCCTTTAGGCTAAGGCGGACCGATGCCGCAGGACCCGGGGAGATCACGAGATGCCATTGTTCGAGGTCGATACCCAACGGCCACTCCTCGTGACGTCGGCCAACGGCCCGGACGGCTCCGAACCCGGCCTGAAGACCACGGCCAACCAGGTGGTCGACTCCCACATCGACGGGCTCCTCGGCGAAGAGGTCTTCCCGATCGCGCAGGGTTCCGGCCCGGACGAGCCCCACCTGCTCGCCCTCGACGCGTCGGGCTCGCCCGTCGTCGTGGAGCTCGTGGCGGACCTGGACCGGGAGAACCTCGCCAAGGCGCTCGACCACGCCGGCGCCGCCGGGCGGCTCACCCGCGCCGAGCTCGCGGCGCGCTACCGCGGCGGGGCCAGCTCGTTCCAGCACGACGTCGCGGCGTTCTACGACAGCGTGCCGATCACGCGCACGCAGGCCGGGAAGAACGGCGGCGGGGGCGCGCGGCTCATCATCATCTGCCAGAACGCGCCCGACGAGATCCTCAACGCCGTCGACTTCCTGCGCCAGCCCTCGATGCCCGTCGAGGTGCTGAAGATGGGCGTCGTGAACTCGAACGACGGCCGCAAGTTCCTCGACGTGTCGCCGCTCGTCGTGCACCTGCCGCCCGGCCTGCCGGCCCCGAAGTCGGCGCCGATCGGCGGCACCATCACGAGCTCGGTCAGCACCTCCATGGGTACGGGCGTGACCGGCGGGGTCACCGGCGGGTCCTCGGCGCCCAAGGACGCCTTCGAGGAGGGCGTGAAGGTCGGCTACGCCCTCACGGGCAAGATGCCGGTCGTCGCCCAGGCCCCGCAGGCCCGGTCCGAGCGCCCCGCGCCGGCCAAGCCGCCCGTGGCCGACGGCCCGCCGTCCGGCCCCACCAACGCGGCGACCGGCCTCCGGTCGAGCCTCCGTGGGGGTGCCCAGCGGGGCACGCCCGAGCGCGCCGCCGGCACCCGCGCGGGCCGCCGCGCGCAGGCCGCGGCGTCGTCCGAGGTGCCGCCGGCCCCGGCCGCGCCCGCCGACGTGCCGCCGGTCCCGCCGAGCGCCCCGCCCGTACCGAGCGCCCCGGTCTCCCGGGTACGCCCGGGCGCGGAGTCCCGTCCGACGCCGAGCACGCCGCCGCGCCTCGCAGCGAGCCGGTCCTCCCTGGGCGGCACGAGCACGCCGGCCCGCCCGGAGACCCCCGCCGAGCCGACGCCCGCCCCGGCCCCGGCGTCCGCCCCGTCGGTGCGCCGCCGCTCGCGCACCGACCGGTTCGCGGCGTCGAGCCAGCCGGACGAGCCGGCACCGGGCTACCCGGCGTCCGGCCCGACACCGTCCGCCGACGCGCCCTACACGCCGCCGCCGGCCCCCGCGCCGCAGCCGGCCGAGGAGAACCTCTGGCAGCCCGCGCCGTACGACGAGGCGCCCGCCTACGCCGCCGCGCCCGAGCCGGAGACGCCCGACTTCGAGATCACCCGGCCTCGCTACGAGCGCGAGCCCGCCTTCTCGGCGGAGTCGTCCTTCGCGCCCGCGTCCGCCGCGCCCGCGTACGACTACTCCGCCGAGGCCTCCGGCTACGGCGACCAGGGCGGCTACGGCTACGGCGAGCAGTCCGGCTACCAGTCGCCGTACGCCGACGGCCCGGCGCCGGTCGTGGTGGAGCAGAGCCCGTGGGAGTCCGGCGGCTACCTGACCGGCCCGGACGACGGCTACGGGCAGACGTCGTTCGCCGCCGACCCGTACCCGTCGAGCGCCCCCGAGGCGCCGGCCCGTCCGGTGCCGCCGGGTGAGAGCATCCGGGCCTCCACCCCGATGCTCTTCGAGGAGGAGGACGACCCCGACCTGGAGGCGCTGGCCCGCAGCATCGGCATGCCCACCCGGATCGTGTGGTCGCGCCCGCGCCGCAACCAGCACTTCGAGGCGATGCTCCTGCCGGACGGCGCCATCGAGCTGGCCAACGGCGCCCGGTACCGGCACCCGGACTCGGCCGCCACCGCGGCGTCGGGCTCGTACACCGCGGACGGCTGGAGCGTGTGGCGCATCGGCGACACCGGCCCCACCCTCGTCGAGGAGTTCTCCCGCCGGTTCGCCTGAGCCGGAGCGGGCGGGCCGGCCGAGCGGCCTGAGCAGGCAGGTCAGCCCGAGGCGCGCACCACCAGCTCGGGCACGAAGGTCTCCGACCCGCCCGTGGCCCCGCCGTCGAGCTCCGTCAGCAGCAGCCGCGCCATCGCGTCGGCCATGTCCTCGACGGGCTGACGCACGGTGGTGAGCGGGGGATGGGCCTGCGCGGCGACGCTCGAGTCGTCGAACCCCACGACCGCGACGTCCCGGGGCACGTCCCGGCCGGCGGCCCGCAGGGCGGTCGAGACGCCGTCCGCCATGAGGTCGTTCGCGGCGAAGACGCCGTCGACGTCCGGTCGGGCGGCCAGCAGCGCCCGGGCCGCGGCCTCGCCGCCCGGACGCGTGAAGTCGGCCGGGACCACCTCGGGCGCGCGCAGCCCCGCCGCGCGCACCCCGTCCAGGAACCCCTGGAGCCGCTCGTGCCCGAACGGCGCGTCGGCGGGCCCGGCGACCACCGCGAGCCGGGTGCGCCCGGACGCGGCGAGGTGCTCGGCGGCCAGTCGCCCGCCCGCGGCCTGGTCCAGGTCGACCCAGGCGACGTCCGGCACCGTGGTGCGGGTCGAGAGCACGAGCGGCACGGCGAGGCCGGCGAGCCGGGCGGGCAGCGGGTCGGCCGAGCTGGACGTGATGAGCAGGACGCCGTCGACGTGCCCCTGCCGCACGTAGCGCACCACCTGGTCGTGGGCGGGCGGGTCGGCCGGGATGATCGCGAGGTGGATGTCGCGGGGCCGCAGCACCGCCTGCGCCCCCGCCGTCACGCGGCCAACGTACGGGTCGGTGAAGAGGCGTTCGAGGAACGGCAGGGGCGAACGCTGCTCGGGCGGCTCCGACACGACGAGCGCGACGGAGCCCGTGCGGCGTGTCACGAGCGACCGGGCCGCGAGGTTGGGCACGTAGCCGGTCTCGTCGATCGCCCGGCGCACCACCTCGACGATCCCGGGGTCGACGGTGGCCACGCCGTTGATCACCCGTGACACGGTCGCGCGGGACACCCCGGCGACGGAGGCGACGACCTCCAGGGTAGGACGCTGCACCCGCCCTTTATACCCCTCGTCGAGTGCTGGGTATCTGCGGCCCACAGGCCGTGAGCTCAACACATACCCAGCACTCAACGGGTGGGTTACTGGTAGACGCGGACGTAGTCGACCAGCATGCGGGACGGGAACGGGGTGCTCGCGTCCGGCGGGCCCGGCCAGTCACCGCCCACCGCGAGGTTGAGGATCAGGTAGAACTCGTGGTCGTAGACCCACGGCCCGCGGGTGGACTCCACGGTGTCCCGGTCTGCGTAGAAGACGTCGCGGCCGTCGAGCGAGAACTGGATGCCCTCGCTGTCCCACTCCGCGGCCCAGGTGTGGAAGCCGTCCGAGATCTTCGAGCCGTCAGGCAGGGTGTACGCCCCGCCGTAGCCGCCCCCGCCGTTGTACGCCGGGGCGTGCAGGGTGGAGTGGGCCTGCGTCGGGTTCTGGCCGATGAACTCCATGATGTCGATCTCGCCGTTGTACGGCCACGGGCGGCCGTCCAGGAAGTCGGACCCCATCATCCAGAACGCGGGCCACAGGCCGCGGCCCTCCGGCACCTTCACGCGCGCCTCGAACCGGCCGTACTGGGCGTGGAACGTGTTCGACGTGTTCATGCGGTGCGACGTGTACTGCCGGCCGTCCCGGTCCTCCCGCCGCGCCTCCAGCACGAAGTTGCCCTGGCCGTCCTGGAACCCGTTGCCGCTCGGGGTGTAGACCTGCTGCTCGTTGTTCTGCGGCAGGCCCGCGTCGATGGTCCACCGCGACCCGTCGGCCGCCGCGCCCGCGGGGCCGTTGAACTCGTCGCTCCACACCAGGTCGAGGTCGTCGAAGTCGGGGTCGGCAGGCTCCGCCGGGGGTGCGGTCGGCGCCCCGCCCGTGCCGTAGACCTGGAACTCCCAGAGCGAGTAGCCGTAGGGCCCGCTCCGGTCGCGCAGGTGCACGCGCACGTGCCGGCCGTCGGCGTCGAGCGGGATGGTCTGCTTGAAGCCGGTGCCGTTCGTCGTGGTGTGCACGGTGCGCCAGGTGCTGCCGTTGTCGGAGACCTCGATGTCGAAGGTTGTGGCGAACGCCGGGTCCCACTGCAGCACGACGCTGCTGACGTGCGCGGCGGCGCCGAGGTCGACGGCGATCCAGCCCTCGTCGACCCAGCCCGTGTCGGGGCTGACGGCCCAGCGGCTGGCCGGGTCGAGGTCGAACGCCTTGTCGGGGGAGCACAGCCAGCAGTTGCCGTCATTCTGCGAGCTGGAGGCGCTGCCCTGCTTGCCGTAGGAGAGCAGCGAGGTGTCGGTGGGCGTGCCGCCCCCGGTGCCGAACACCTGCAGCTCCCACAGCGAGACGCCCCACTGGGTGGCGCGCTGGGTGACCCAGAGCCGCAGGTACCTGCCGGAGCCGTCGACGTCGAGGTTCTGGTCGCCGCCGGTGCCGGTGGTGGTCGAGTAGATCGTGGACCACGCCGCGCCGTCGACGGAGGTCTCGATCCGGAAGCCGGACGCGTACGCCGTCTCCCAGTCGAGGACGACCCGGTCGATCGCCTGGACGGAGCCCAGGTCGACACGGATCCACTGGTTGTCGGCAGCGGCGCTGGACCAGCGGGTGCCGGGGTCGCCGTCGACGGCGGCGGCGCCGGTGCTCCAGTCGAACTCGGTGCTGGAGGTGGTGACCGGCCGGCCCTGGGAGAGCGGTTCGGCGGCAGCCGATGCGGTGGTGACCTGGGTGATCGCACCCAGGGCGAGCAGGGCCGCGGCGGCGGTGGCCGCCGCGAGCGTACGGACGTGTCTGCGCATGTGACGTGCTCCTTCGAACGTCGGTCTGGCACGTTGAGCCATCTGAGAGAGCGCTCTCTCAGATGGTCGCGGACATTCCGGACCCCGGTCAAGACTTTCGAGGAACTTTGCTGACAGGTCTGTAAGCGAAGAGGCCTAGGGCCGGACGACGACCTTGCCGAACTGTCCGCCCTCGTCCAGGCGCGCCAGGCCCTCGGCGGCCTTCGCGAGCGGCACCTCGGCGTCGATCACCGGGCGCACGCCGGCCCGGGCGCAGAACCGGGCGAGCGCGCCCAGGTCCTCCCGCGAGCCCATGGTGACGCCCTGGATCCGGATCTCCTGGAAGAAGATGCGGGTCAGCTCGGCCGGGGGAGCGTCGCCCGACGTCGCGCCGCAGACCAGCACCGAGCCGCCCGGCCGCACCGAGCGGATCGAGTGCGCCCACGTGGCCTGGCCCACTGACTCCAGCACCGCGTCGACGCGGGCCGGCAGCCGGGCGCCGGTCTCGACGGCGCCCGCCGCTCCCAGCGCGACGGCCCGCTCCCGCTTCTCGGCGGAGCGCGACGTCACCCAGACCTCCAGGCCCGCGGCCGCGCCCAGGACGACCGCCGCCGTCGCCAGCCCGCCGCCCGCGCCCTGCACGAGCACGCGGTCGCCCGGCGTGAGGCCGCCCTGCGTGAACAGCATCGTGTACGCGGTGAGCCACGCCGTCGGCAGGCACGCGGCCTCCTCGAACGACAGCTCGGCGGGCTTCGGCACCAGGTTCGCGGTGGGCACCGCGACCCGCTCGGCCAGGGTCCCGGGGTAGCGCTCCGACAGGAGCGAGCGAGGCTCCTTCGGCCCGACGCCGTGGCCGTCGGCCCCGATCACGCCGTGCACGATCACCTCGGACCCGTCCGGGGCCACGCCCGCGGCGTCGGTGCCCAGGATCATCGGGAGCTGCTGCTCCCGCAGGCCCACGCCGCGCAGCGACCACAGGTCATGGTGGTTCAGCGACGCGGCCCGGACCTCCACGGTGGTCCAGTGCTCCGGGGTCTCGGGCTCGGGTCGCTCGCCCACCTCCAGGCCGTCGAGCGGGCTGTCGGGCGAGAAGCGGGTCACGTAGGCGGCAAGCATGCGGCCGACCCTAGCCGAGGCCCGACCAGCCGGCCGGGACCCTGCCCAGCCGCACGCGCTGCGGGTGGTCGCCCACTGGCACCGACGTGATCTTCCGCCCGGTCGCGAAGTCGACGGACGTCACCTGGTCGGCGCCCGACTCCGAGACGACGCACGCCGCGCCGTCGCCCGTCACGGTGGACCAGTACGGCTTGTCGACGTCGACCAGCGGGCCCTCGGCGAGCGTGGCCCGGTCCACGATCACGGCGTAGTCGTCCATGGTCCCGGCGACGCACAGGTGCTCGCCCGAGGGCTGCATGGTGAGGCCGTGGTGGCGCGAGTCGTTCACCATCTCGTCGCGGCGGCCCTCGAAGACGCGCGGCAGCGTCTTGACCCGGGTGATCCGGTCGCTCGCGACGTCGTACTCCAGGAAGCCGCCGAAGAAGGACACCTGGAAGTACAGCTTCGACCCGTCCGGGCTGAAGGTGGCGGGGCGGACGGCGTCGGACAGGGTGCCCAGCCCCGCGGCGTCGAGCCGGTCGCGCATGTCGATCTCGCGCACCACCTCGAACGTCTCGGCGTCGGCCACGGTGATGACCCGGTCGCCCTTGAGGAAGTCGAGCGCGGGGTCGTCGAGGTCGTTGTTGACCTCGCCGATGGACATGTTCCAGATCAGCCCGTCGGACGTGTAGACGTTCTCGTGCGGCTTGTCGCCCGTGGGGAACGAGCCGGCCTCGGCGCCGGTCTCGATGTCCAGCACGTGCACCCGGTTCCCGGTCGACGCCGAGACGGCGACCCGGGTCCCGTCCGGGGACACCGCCATGTGGTCGGCCCGCAGGCCGGACACCGGGAACCGCCACTCGACCTCGCCCGTGGCCAGGCTCAGGGAGACGACGTCGGCGAAGCTCGGCCGCGACACCACGAGGGAGGAGCCGTCGGGCGTGGTGTACATGTCGTCCGCGAACTGGTCGTGCCCCTCGCCCACGGTCTCGCGGATCACCAGGAACGCCGCCAGCCGCACCGGGTCGCGGTAGATCTCGCGCATCCGCTGCGCACGGTCGGGGATCACGTCGACCTGCCCGACGGGCGTGAGGTCCGCGCCCGAGGACAGCACGGAGGCCGTGCCGTCCCAGTTGTTGGCGACGAACAGCACCTCCCGCGGCGGTGGGTCGGCCTGTGCGGGGACGGCGGCGGTGGCCACGACCGAGGTCGCGAGGCCGAGCGAGGCAAGGATGGAGAGTGCACGGCGCTGTGTCACTGGACGCTCCTCTTCGTCGGGCCCGGTCGGCGTCGACCGGCCCGACGAAGGTTACTGGAGTCGGGTTCAGTAACGAAAGATCACCCGGCGGACTGCTCCGTGCCGATGTCGAACATCCACGAGATGCCGAACTTGTCGGTGAGCGCCCCGTAGTAGTCGCCCCACGGGGCGAGCTCGAGCGGCTGGCCCGGCGTCGCGCCGTCGGACAGCTTCTCGTAGGCGCCCTTGATGTACTCGTGGTCGTCCGGGCCGCCCGTCAGGGACACGGTGACGCCGCTGGTGGGCGCCACGTACTCCATGAACGACGGCGTGTCCGCCGCCATGATCGTGAGGCCGCCCGGGGCGTCGAGCTGGCCGTGCATGACGAGGTCCTTGTCCTCGTCGGGGGTCGGCATACCCTCCATCGGGTTCTCGCCGAAGGTGCTGACGGTGAGCTCACCGCCGAGCACGGACCGGTAGAAGTCCAGGGCGTCCTTGGCCTCGGACTTGAAGCTGAGGTACGGGTTGAGCTTTGCCATACGGCCACGCTAAGCCTGTGTCCGACGGCGCGCGCGATGGCTACCCGAGGAACTCGCTCACCATCGGGCCGATCTGGTCGGCCTCGACCAGGAACCCGTCGTGCCCCACGTCGCTCGTCACGATCCGCAGCGACTCCGCCCGCGGGATCCACCGGGCCAGCCGCGCGGACTGGGCGGGCGGGAACAGCCGGTCGCTGTCCACCGCCACCACCAGGGTGCGCGCGGCGATCTGGCTCAGCGCGTTCTCGACGCCGCCGCGGTCGCGCCCCAGGTCGTGCGACAGCATCGATTCGGTGAGCACCAGGTAGGAGTTGGCGTCGAACCGCCGCGCGAGCTTGTCGCCGTGGTGCTCCAGGTACGACTGCACGGCGAACCGCCCGCCCGAGAACGGGTCCTCGCCGCCCTGCGGCAGGCGGCCGAAGCGCTGGTCCAGCTCGTAGCCCGTGCGGTACGTCGTGTGCGCGATCTGGCGGGCGATGCCCAGGCCGGTGTGCGGGCCGTCGTCGTCGGCCGCGTCGTAGTAGTCGCCGCCGCGGAACCGCGGGTCCACGCGGATCGCGGCGAGCTGCGGGTGCGCCCACGCGATCTGGTCCCCACCGGTCTGGGCGGTGGTCGCGATGGCGGCGAGGTTGCGCACGGGGATGCCGGACTCGGGCCCCAGCAGCGCCCACTCCAGCACGCGGAGCCCGCCCATCGAGGCGCCGATCACGAGGTCCCACGACCGGATGCCGAGCTCCCGCGTCAGCGCGATCTCCACGGCCACCTGGTCGCGGGTCGTGACGTAGGGGAAGCGGCCGCCCCAGGGGCGCCCGTCGTCCGCCGTCGACGACGGTCCGGTCGTGCCCTGACAGCCCCCGAGCGCGTTGGGCGCCACCACGAAGTACCGGTCCGTGTCGATGGGCCGGCCGGGGCCGACCATCTCGCTCCACCACCCAGGGGTCACGTGCCCCGCCCCGGCCTCGCCGGTCACGTGCGAGTCGCCCGTGAGGGCGTGCAGCACGAGCACGGCGTTCGAGCCGTCGGCGTTCAGCGTGCCCCAGGTCTCGTAGGCCACGCGGACGGCGGGCAGGCGGCCGCCGGCCTCCAGCTCGAACGCGCCGACGTCGGCGAACTGCCGGTGGCCGGGGTCGTCACCCTCGCGCCAGGCGCCGCTCGGCGGCACGGGTGGCTTGCTCCGCGCGCGCGAGGTCTCGACGGGTCCGGCCGGGCCGGGCGTGGTGACGTCGCCCCCGCCGTGCGTGTCCTGCGGCACGGAGAAGGGGACGCTCGTGGTGCGGATGCTCGGGTCAAGGGCACCGTGAGCGGCCTTCGGGGTGGTGACGGCCATGGCTCCTCCTGCGGCTCGGGGGTGGTGGGCGGGCACCGGAGGGTTCTCCGGTGCCCGCCCCGGGTACTGCGGGTGGGTCAGTCCGTCTCGCCGCCCAGGAGGTTCTTGGCGGCGGTGAAGCCGAGCTCCAGGTCGGCCAGGATGTCCTCCACGTTCTCCAGGCCCACCGCGAGGCGGACCAGGCCGGGCGTGACGCCCGAGAGCGCCTGCTCGTCCGGTGTGAGCTGGGAGTGGGTGGTGGACGCGGGGTGGATCACGAGCGAGCGGACGTCGCCGATGTTCGCCACGTTGGAGTGCAGCTGCAGGGCCGAGACGAAGGCCTGGCCGGCCTCGCTGCCGCCGTCGAGCTCGAAGGCGAGCACCGCGCCGGCGCCCTGCGGCGCGTACTTCTGGGCGTTGCCGTACCAGGGCGAGCTCTCCAGACCCGCGTAGTGGACGCCGCGGACGTCGTCCCGGGCCTCTAGCCACTGCGCGACGTGCTGCGCGTTGGCGACGTGCCGCTCGACCCGCAGCGAGAGCGTCTCCAGGCCCTGCGCGAGCAGGAAGGCGTTGAACGGCGAGATCGCCGCGCCGAGGTCGCGCAGGAGCTGGACGCGCGCCTTGAGCACGAACGCCAGGTTGGCGCCCAGCGCGCCGTCGACGCCGAGGTCCCGGGCGAAGACCAGGCCGTTGTAGCTCGGGTCGGGCGTGTTGAAGCCGGGGAACCGCTCGGGGTCGGCCGCGAAGTCGAACCGGCCGCCGTCGACGATCACGCCGCCGATCGCGCTGCCGTGGCCGCCCAGGTACTTGGTCGCGGAGTGCACGACGATGTCGGCGCCGTGCTCGAACGGGCGGATGAGGTACGGCGTGGCGACGGTGTTGTCCACGATCAGCGGGACGCCGGTCTCGTGGGCCACCGCGGCGACGCCCTCGATGTCGAGCACGTCGGAGCGCGGGTTCGGGATGGTCTCGCCGAAGAACGCCTTGGTGGTGGGCCGGACGGCGGCGCGCCACGCGTCGAGGTCGTGCGGGTCGTCCACGAACGTGGTCTCGATCCCGAACTTGGGCAGCGTGTGGTGCAACAGGTTGTAGGTGCCGCCGTAGAGGCTCGCGGACGCCACGACGTGGTCGCCCGCCTGCGCCAGGTTGAGGATCGCGAGCGACTCCGCGGCCTGGCCCGACGCGACCAGCAGGGCGCCGACGCCGCCCTCCAGGCTGGCGATCCGGTCCTCGACCACCTGCTGCGTGGGGTTGCCGATCCGGGTGTAGATCGGGCCGAGGTCCTTCAGGGCGAACCGGTCCGCCGCGACCCCGGCGTCGGGGAACACGAACGACGTGGTCTGGTAGATCGGCAGGGCGCGGGCGCCCGTGGTGGGGTCCGGCTCCTGGCCGGCGTGGATCTGGCGGGTCTCGAACGACCACTGGGGCTGAGTCATGGCTCTCCCTGCTTCCTCTGCGGTGTGGCGTGCTTCTGGCTGGACTGACCGAGCGGTGCCGCGGCGTGCCCCGGAGGGCCTGCGCATCAGGGGATGGGTCCGCGGCGGGGTCGAGGGCGCGCACGCGGAGGTCGGCCGAGCGGCCGAGGGCAGGCGAACGTGCGCTGGATCAGCAACAACACATTCGACGAGTCATGGTGTGACCGTAGACGCACCAAGGCGAGGTCGAAAGACATGTCTTGAATCGTGAGATGCAGAAATGAGACACCGCGCGGGCGACTCCGGGCACGTGTCGTCCTATGCGCCGTTTTGCCTTCCGGATGCGTACTTCGGATGCTCGGGGCACATTTGGACCGGTAACAACGAAGTGATTCACAGGATCCGCGCAAGGCGACACGCCGAAAGGGTGCGGATCGGAAGGGGGATCATGCGACGGATCCACGCCGTGCTGGCACTCCGGGCCCTCGGGGCCGCGGTCCTCGCCCTCGGGCTCGTGTTCCCGTGGGGCCCGAGCGCGCAGGCGGACCCGCCCACCGACCCGCCCTCCGCCCAGGACGCCCAGGCCGCCCGGGACGCGGTCGCCGCCGGCACCCTCGACGTCGAGCAGGCCGAGGCCGCGCTCGCGACGCTCCGCTCCGAGCTCGAGGCGGCTCAGGTCCGCGTGCAGGTCGCGGCCGCCGACTACGCCGAGGCCCAGCAGGCCGTCGAGCAGGCGGAGCAGGAGGTCGCGGAGGCCCGGTCCGCGGCCGCGAAGGCGCACAAGGGTGAGGTGTCGGCGCGGGGGAGCCTGGCCGAGGTGTACCGGGCATCGTCGCGCGACGACGGTCTCGGCTCGCTCGGCGTCGCGCTCCGGGCGGACTCGGTGACCGACATGGTGGGCCGCAGCGCGGCCGAGCGCGCGGTGCAGCGCAAGGTCGGCGGGGCCCTGGCGGAGTACCAGGACGCGCGGGCGGCGTCGGAGTCCGCCGACGCTCGCTGGACCGCCGCGAAGAAGGAGCTCGACGCGGCGGCGGAGCAGGCCGAGTCCGCGTTCGACGCGGCCCAGGCCGCGGCGGCGGACCTCGAGGCGCGCACCCGGGCGGCCGAGGTGGAGCGGCAGGCCCTGGTGGCGCGGCTCGCGGAGCTGCGGCAGACCAGCGTGCGGATCGAGCGCGAGCGGGAGGCGGCGAGGGCCGCCGCCGCGGAGGCCGCGCGCGAGGCGGCGGCGCGGGCAGAGCTCGAACGGCAGCAGGAGGCGCGGGACGCGGCGCGTGCGGAGGCGCGTGCGGAGGCGCGGGCGCAGGAGGACGCCGGGCGGGCGGAGACGCCGGGCGGCTCGGGTGGCTCCGGTGGCTCGGGTGGTTCCGGTGGTTCCGGTGGTTCCGGTGGTTCCGGTGGCGGTGGTGGCGGCACGACGACGGGCGAACCGCCGGCAGCGGCGCCCGTCGTCCCGCCCACCTCAGGGGTCTCGGCCGGGTCGGCGGGCCGCGGGATCGGCGCCGTGTCCTGGGCCCGGACCAAGCTGGGCGCGCCGTACCTGCTCGGCGCCGCGGGGCCGACGTCCTACGACTGCTCGGGCCTGACGATGATGTCGTGGGCGAGCCAGGGCGTGGACATCACGCGGACCTCCCGCTCGCAGTACCTGGCCGTCGGCAAGGTGGGCTACGGGGCGCTGCGGCCCGGTGACCTCATCTTCTACGGCTCGGACCCGAGCGACCCGTCGTCGATCTACCACGTCGCCATGTACACGGGCGACGGCATGATGATCGAGGCGACGCTGCCGGGGCACCCGTTGTCGGAGAACCCGCTGCGCCTGTCGAGCGCGATGCCCTACGCGGGCCGGCCGTAGACGAGTCAGACGCACAGATCACCGGAGGGACCTGTGCGTCTGACACGTACGGGGTGCGGGCCGTTCAGTGCTTGTCGTAGTAGCCCGTGTCCTTGGCGCGCTGGATCGAGCGGACGATCTCCGCCTCGGCGTCGGCGCGGCCCACCCAGTGGGCGCCCTCGACGGACTTGCCGGGCTCCAGGTCCTTGTAGACCTCGAAGAAGTGCTGGATCTCCAGGCGGTGGAAGTCCGAGACGTCGTCGATGTCCTGGCGCCACGCCGCGCGCTGGTCACCGGTCGGCACGCACAGCACCTTGTCGTCGCCGCCGGCCTCGTCGCGCATGCGGAACATGCCGAGGGCGCGGCACTTGATCAGGCAGCCGGGGAACGTGGGCTCCTCCAGCAGCACGAGCGCGTCCAGGGGGTCGCCGTCCTCGCCGAGGGTGCCCTCGATGAAGCCGTAGTCGTCCGGGTAGCGCGTCGAGGTGAAGAGCATGCGGTCGAGGCGGATGCGTCCGGTCTCGTGATCCACCTCGTACTTGTTCCGCTGACCCTTGGGGATCTCGATCGTGACGTCGAACTCCACGCCGATGTGCTCCAGTTCTCGATGATGGTCGCCGAAGTGTCTTACCGCGGCGGCGGTCTTGCGCCTGTCCAGTGTGCCATGCGCCGTGTATCCCGACCGTGACGTGTGGTCAGAACCACTGTCCGTGTTCGGCATAATTCGCAGCGTGCGCGACGCGCGCGGGAGGCGGCGGCAGGCGTGGGTGAAATTTCCCGTGAATCGCCGCTGTCGTACACGCCGCGTGGTTTGCCGCGACTAGAGTTGGCGATGGCTTTCACGTGACGATCGAGAGGATGCCCATGGAGTGGGGGTTGCGCTCCGGCGCTGCCGTCGCCGCGGTCGTCGCACTGTTCGGTGGGTACCTGGTGGCGGACGCGTACGACATGGTCCCCGGCATGCTCACGACCGCCGCGCCCTGGCCCGAGCCGAGTCCCTTCCCGTCCGCCCCCGGGGCGGTCGACGGGCCCGCACCCGTCGCGCTCCTGGAGGACCTCCCGGACGACGCCCCGGTGCCGGACAGCGTGGAGATGCAGCGCCTGGTCAGCGACCTGGCCAAGGACAAGCGGCTCGGCTCGCGCGTGGGCGTCGTGGTGGCGGACGGCGCGACCGGTCAGGTGCTCGGCTCGTCGAGCCCGGACAAGCTCATGACCCCCGCGTCCACGCAGAAGCTGTTCACCGGTGTCGCCGCGCTGCGGTCGTCCAGGGCGAACAGCACGCTCGACACCAAGGCCGTGCTCGTCGACGACAACACGGTGGTGCTGGTCGGCGGCGGTGACATGATGCTGGCCGAGGGCAAGGGCGACCCAAACGCGGTTAACGGCCGAGCCGGGCTGGCCGATCTCGCCCAGCAGGTCGCCGCCAAGATCAAGGTCACAGGCGACACCGAGGTGCGGGTCGCGCTCGACGACACGCTCTTCACCGGCGACGAGATCGCGCCGACCGTCGCCAGCCCCGACATCGCGGCCGGCTACATCGCGCCTGTCTCGTCCGTCGGGATCAACGTGGGCCTGCTGTCCGACGGCTACACCGACAACGGCCCTCGCGCGTCCGACCCGGGCAAGTACGCCGCCGAGGCGTTCTCCGCGGCCCTGGAGGACCAGGGGCTCAAGACCGCCGGGGCCGTGGTGGACGAGAACGCCCCCGACGACGCGCGGGTGCTCGGCGAGGTCAGCTCGGCCCCGCTCGCGGAGGTCATCGGGTTCGCCATGCAGTACTCGGACAACACGATCACCGAGGTGCTCGGACGGCTCGTCGCGGTGGACGCCGGCCTGCCGGGCTCCAACGACGGCGCGACGCAGGCCGTGATCGCCGCCGCGAAGGACCTCGGCGTCGACATGACCGGCGCGCGGCTGCGGGACTGCTCCGGGCTCGGCGACGGCTCCTACCTGAGCGGGCAGCAGCTCGCCGACCTGCTCGGGGTCATGGTCGACCCGGCGAACCCCGAGCTGCGCAGCGAGGCCGCCGGCATGCCCATCGCGGGACTGACGGGCACGCTCGCGGCGAGCCACGGCCGGTTCACGGGCGACAACCCCGCCCAGGGGCTCGCGCGCGCCAAGACCGGGAGCCTGCCCAAGGTGCGCGCACTGGCCGGGACCGTGATCACCGCCGACGACCGGCTGCTCGTCTTCGCCCTGCTCGCCGACTCGATCCCCGCCAAGCAGACGGCGGGCGCCACGTCCATCTACGACGACTTCGTCGGGGACCTCGCGGCGTACTCCGTCCAGGGCTGACGCGCGACCTCCCCGGGCCGTTACCGTGGTCCGGTGACCCAGGCCTCCGCAACCCCTCAGATCGTCGACTGGTCGGCGGCCGCCCAGATCGCGGCCCGCCTCGCCGCGCCCGGCCCCCGCGCGGACCGGGACGAGCTCGACTCGCTGGTGAGCGGTCTGCGGACGGCAGCGGGCGACGCCGTCGGGCACGTGCTGGAGACCACGGGCATGACGCCGGCCGCCCCGGCCGCCGTGGGCGCCGCGCTGAGCCCGGTCGCGGTCGTGGACCGGGCGACCTGGGCCCGCGCGAACACCCGGTCGATGGCCGTCATGACGGACGGGATCGGTGCCGTCGTCGCCGAGGTCTCCAAGGGGGCCACCTCGGCCGGCGCCCAGATGGCCGGCGCCGCCGAGATCGGGGCGGTGCTCGCCCTGCTCAGCGGGCGGGTGCTGGGCCAGTTCGACCCCTACTCCGGCTCCGGCCGCCTGCTCCTCGTCGCCCCCAACGTGCTCCAGGCCGAGCGCGCGCTGGAGGTCCCGGTGCGGGACTTCCGCCTCTGGGTCTGCCTGCACGAGCAGACGCACGCCCTCCAGTTCGCCGCGGCGCCCTGGCTCTCGGGGCACCTGAGCGGCCGCACCCGGGGCCTGGTCACGGGCATGGCCCGCACCTCGGCCGAGCTGGCCAAGGCCCGGTTCGACCGGAAGATCGCCGTGATCGGGCGGAGCGTGCTGGACGCCCTGCGCGGCGAGGGCGGCACCATCATGGACGGCGTGCTGACGCACGACCAGAAGGCCGAGCTCGCCGACATCACCGCCGTCATGGCCCTCCTGGAGGGGCACGCCGACGTGATGATGGACGCCGTCGGGCCGCGGGTCGTGCCCTCCGTGCGGCGCATCCGGGCCAAGTTCGAGCGGCGGCGCGACGGCGAGGGGCGCAGCACGTTCGACGTCGTCGTGCAGAAGCTCCTCGGCATGGAGGCCAAGCTCGCCCAGTACCGCGACGGGGCCGCGTTCGTGCGGTCCGTGGAGCGGACCGTGGGGCGCGAGGGGCTCAACGCCGTCTGGGCCGGGCCCGAGAACCTGCCGACCGCCCGGGAGATCGCCGACGCCCGCGCGTGGGTGCGCCGGGTGCACGGCTGACCGTGGCCAGGGTCGACCCCGCCGTCGCCGCGGCCCGTACAGCGGTCCGGGCGGCGTTGTCCGGCCTGGGCCCGGACGACCTCGTGCTCGTCGCCTGCTCCGGCGGGGCCGACAGCCTCGCGCTGGCCGCCGCCGTGGCGTTCGAGGCCCGCCGCGTCGGACGGTCGGTGCGCTCGCGCGGGCACGCCGTCCGGGCGGGCGCGGTGATCGTGGACCACGGGCTGCAGGCAGGGTCGGCCGATGTCGCCGCCCGGGCCGCCGCGCAGTGCCGCGCCCTGGGCCTGGACCCGGTGCTGGTGCGGCGCCCCGATCGGCCGGACGGCCCGGACTCCGCCGGACCCGAGGCCGCCGCCCGCGCGATGCGCTACGGCGGGTTCGAGGAGACGGCCGCCGAGACCGGCGCCCGCCGGGTGCTGCTCGGGCACACCCTTGACGACCAGGCGGAACAGGTGCTGCTCGGCCTCGCGCGCGGCGCGGGCGCCCGCTCGCTCGCCGGGATGCCGCGCGAGCGGGGCATCTTCGCCCGGCCCTTCCTCGGGCTGCGCCGCGCGCAGACCGAGGCCGTGTGCGCGGCGTCGGGCCTCGACTTCTGGACCGACCCGACCAACCTGCTGCCCACCACGGGGCCGGACGGCGGGCCGGCCGGTCCGGGCGGCGGGCCGGACCGGCCGGGCGGGTTCACGCCGCTGCGCTCGCAGGTGCGCGGGCGCGTGCTGCCGGTGCTCGAGGCGACGCTCGGGCCGGGCGTCGCCGAGGCGCTCGCGCGCACGGCGGACCAGGCCCGGGACGACGCCGACCTGCTGGACTCCCTCGCGGCCGACCTCCTGGCGCGGGCGGGGACGGCGGCGCAGGACCCGGCGGCACCGGACGGCCCGGCCGGACAGGGCGACGCCGCGGAGCAGGACGGCGCCGCGCCCGAACCCGGCGAGCGCGCCCTCGACGTCGGCGTCCTCGCGGCGGCCCATCCGGCCCTGCGGCGCCGCGCGCTGCGGCTCGCGGCGCTCGCGGCCGGCTGCCGGCCCACGGACACCACCACGCGGCACGTCGACGCGCTCGACGCGTTCGTCGTGTCCTGGAGCGGCCAGGGCCCGGCGGGGCTCCCGGGCGGCGCACGGGCGCGTCGCGCGTGTGGCAGGCTTTTCCTGCGCGCCGCGCCGACCGGGACCTCGGACGGCTGGACCGGCGTCAGACCCCCCACAACGACTCAGGAGTGACCCCGTGGACAAGGCCGACGTCGGATCCGACCTCGCAGAGGTGCTGCTCACCGAGGAGCAGCTCAGCAAGAAGCTCGACGAGATGGCCGCCCAGATCGACGCGGACTACGCGGGCAAGGACCTGCTCCTGGTCGGCGTACTGAAGGGCGCGGTCATGGTGATGGCCGACCTGTCCCGCCGCCTGCACCACAAGGCGCAGATGGACTGGATGGCCGTGTCGTCCTACGGCTCGGGCACCAAGTCCTCCGGGGTGGTGCGCATCCTGATGGACCTCCGGTCCGACCTGACGGGCCGCAACGTGCTCATCGTCGAGGACGTCATCGACTCGGGCCTCACGCTGTCGTGGCTGGTCTCGAACCTGCGCTCGCGCGGCCCCGAGTCGGTCGAGATCGCCTCGATGCTCCGCAAGCCGGACGCCGCGCAGGCCGACGTCGACGTGAAGTACCTCGGCTACGACATCCCGAACGAGTTCGTGGTGGGCTACGGCCTCGACTACGCCGAGAACTATCGCAACCTGCCGTTCGTTGCCACCCTGGCACCGCACGTCTACGGCGGCTGAACGGTGCCCGTCCCGGACGGTTCGTCGCGTCCGGGCGAGTGTGGTCCAGGAGTCACATGCTCTGGGCGAACACTCGGGCCTCCTCTCAGGGAGACCATGTAGTTTCGACGGATACATCTTGCGCGAGCGGAGGGAAACGGGGCCTAGTCCCCGTCGCCGATGAACATCAAGAAGCTTCTGAGTGGGCCCGTCATCTGGATCCTGGTCGCCTTGGTCGTGGTGACGCTGGCCATCTCAGCACTGAACCAGCCCAACGTCTCGCGAATCGAGACCTCACAGGGGATCGAGCTGCTCGAGGGCAGCACCGTGAAGCATGCCCTCATGGTCGACGGCGAGCAGCGGGTCGAGCTCGAGCTGACCAAGGCGTACAAGTCGACCGAGGGTGACGGCGACGCCGCCGAGGAGGTCGACCACGGCAAGACGGTCGAGTTCTTCTACACGCTGCCGCAGGGCGACCGCGTCGAGGACGCCATCGTGAAGTCCGACCCGGCCGACGGGTTCGACTCGGAGGTGCCGCAGCCCAGCTTCTGGTCCTCCATGCTGTCGGTGCTGATCCCGTTCCTGCTGATCGGTGTCGTGTTCTGGTTCCTGCTGTCGCGGGCGCAGGGCGGCGGCAACCGGGTCATGGGCTTCGGCAAGTCCAAGGCCAAGCTCGTCAGCAAGGACACCCCGCAGGTGACCTTCGCCGACGTCGCGGGCGCGGACGAGGCCGTCGAGGAGCTCCAGGAGATCAAGGAGTTCCTCGCCGAGCCCACCAAGTTCCAGGCCGTGGGCGCCAAGATCCCCAAGGGCGTGCTGCTGTACGGCCCGCCCGGTACCGGTAAGACGCTCATCGCGCGCGCCGTCGCGGGCGAGGCCGGCGTGCCGTTCTACTCGATCTCCGGCTCGGACTTCGTCGAGATGTTCGTCGGTGTCGGCGCCAGCCGTGTGCGTGACCTGTTCGAGCAGGCCAAGCAGAACTCGCCGGCGATCATCTTCGTCGACGAGATCGACGCCGTCGGCCGCCACCGCGGCGCCGGCATGGGCGGCGGGCACGACGAGCGCGAGCAGACGCTGAACCAGATGCTCGTCGAGATGGACGGTTTCGACGTCAAGACGAACGTCATCCTCATCGCCGCGACCAACCGTCCCGACATCCTGGACCCGGCCCTGCTGCGTCCGGGCCGCTTCGACCGCCAGGTCGCCGTGGAGGCCCCGGACCTCAAGGGCCGCGAGGCGATCCTCAACGTGCACGCGCAGGGCAAGCCGATGGTCCCGGAGGTGGACCTCGCGGCCGTCGCCCGCCGGACCCCCGGCTTCACGGGCGCCGACCTGGCGAACGTGCTGAACGAGGCCGCCCTGCTCACCGCGCGCAGCGGCGCCCAGCTCATCGACGACCGTGCGCTCGACGAGGCGATCGACCGCGTCGTGGCCGGCCCGCAGAAGCGCACCCGCGTGATGCAGTCCAAGGAGCAGAAGATCACCGCCTACCACGAGGGCGGGCACGCCCTGGTGGCCGCGGCGATGCGCTACACGGACCCCGTCACCAAGGTGACGATCCTGCCGCGCGGTCGCGCCCTGGGCTACACGATGGTGATGCCGCTGGAGGACAAGTACTCGACCACGCGCAACGAGCTGCTCGACCAGCTCGCCTACGCGATGGGCGGGCGCGTGGCCGAGGAGATCGTGTTCCACGACCCCACCACGGGCGCCTCGAACGACATCGAGAAGGCCTCGGCCATCGCCCGCAAGATGGTCACCGAGTACGGCATGAGCGAGCGGGTCGGCGCCATCAAGCTCGGCACGAGCTCGGGCGAGCCGTTCCTGGGCCGCGACTACGGGCACGAGCGCGACTACTCCGAGGCGGTCGCGGGCACCATCGACAACGAGGTGCGCAAGCTCGTCGAGGCCGCGCACGACGAGGCGTGGGAGGTGCTGACCCAGTACCGCGACGTGCTCGACGAGCTGGTGCTGCGTCTGCTCGAGAAGGAGACGCTGAACCAGAAGGAGCTCGCGGACGTCTTCGCGCCCGTCGAGAAGCGCGCCGCGCGCGACGTCTGGCTCTCCAGCGAGCAGCGCACCGTGCACACGCGCGGCCCCGTGCTGACGCCCAAGGAGCTGGCGGCCCAGAACGGGCACGCCGCGGTGGTGCCGCAGGACGAGGCAGTGGTGGACACGGCGACGCCGTCGGACAACGTGCCGACGGACCCGACGAACTGACCGGAGCACCCCGATGACCGACGGGTCCATCACACCCCTGTCCACGCCCGTGCGGCGCGCGGCGGACATCCCGCCGTACGACGCCGCACGGGCCGAGGCGGCGGTCCGCGAGCTCCTCCTCGCCGTCGGCGAGGACCCCGAGCGGGAGGGCCTGCGCGAGACGCCGGCCCGCGTCGCCCGGGCGTACCGGGAGATCTTCGCGGGCCTGCGCCAGGAGCCCGAGGAGGTGCTGACCACCACCTTCGACCTCGGGCACGAGGAGATGGTGCTGGTCAAGGACATCGAGGTGTACTCCACCTGCGAGCACCACCTGGTGCCGTTCCACGGCGTCGCGCACGTGGGGTACATCCCGAACGTCGACGGGCGCATCACCGGGCTGAGCAAGCTGGCCCGCCTGGTCGAGGTCTACGCGCGCCGCCCGCAGGTGCAGGAGCGGATGACCACGCAGATCGCGGACTCCCTGGTGGAGATCCTCGAACCGCGCGGCGTGCTCGTGGTGGTCCAGTGCGAGCACCTGTGCATGTCGATGCGCGGCGTGCGCAAGCCCGGCTCGCGCACGATCACCTCCGCGGTGCGCGGCGTCATGCGGGACGGTGCGACGCGAGCCGAGGCGATGAGCCTCATCCTCGGGAAGTGACGGTGTCCGCCGCCGTCCGGTACCCCGCCCGGGACGCCCGGGTGCAGGGCCTGCCGGAGCTGTCCGGCACGGGCCGCACCCTGGTGATGGGTGTGGTCAACGTCACCCCGGACTCGTTCTCGGACGGCGGCGAGTGGTTCGAGCCCTCTGCCGCGGTCGCGCACGGGCTGGAGCTGCTCGGCGAGGGCGCGGACATCCTCGACGTGGGCGGCGAGTCCACCCGGCCGGGGTCCGTGCGGGTGCCGCAGGACCAGGAGCTGGCGCGGGTGCTGCCCGTGATCGAGCGGCTCGCCGCGCGAGGCGCCGTCGTGAGCGTGGACACCACGCGTGCGGCCGTCGCCGAGCGGGCGGTGGCCGCCGGCGCCCGCATCGTGAACGACGTCTCGGGCGGCCTCGCCGACCCGGAGATGGGGCGCGCCGTCGCCGAGACCGGCGCGGCGTACGTGGCGATGCACTGGCGCGGGCACGCCGACGTCATGGACGACCTCGAGGTGTACGACGACGTCGTGGCCGACGTCCGTGACGAGCTCGCGGCTCGCATGGCCGCGCTGCACGACGACGGCGTCCGGCCCGAGCAGCTCATCCTCGACCCGGGGCTCGGCTTCGCCAAGGCCGGCGTGCTCAACTGGCCGCTGCTGGCCCACCTCGACGCACTGCACGAGCTCGGCCGTCCGGTGCTCGTGGGCGCTTCCCGCAAGCGGTTCCTCGGCCACCTGCTCGCCGACCCGGCCGGACGTCCGGCGCCGCCCCGGGCACGCGACGACGCGACGGCCGCGATCTCGGCGCTGTCGGCCGCGGCGGGCGCCTGGTGCGTGCGCGTGCACACCGTCCGGGCGAGTGCGGACGCCGTCAAGGTCGCCGCCGCGTGGACCGCCGCGGACGGCGCGGCCCGGGTAGGGTCTCCGGGTACCTCTTCCCCTTCCGCACCGGAGGCATTGACTTCCACCGTGGCCTTGACCACAGAATCGTGGACGGCCGGGGGACAAGACATGCCAACCTGGCAGGATTCCGGTGCACGCAACGACGATGGGGGAGGACCACGGTGACCACAGCGTTCGGAACGGGCGTCACAGGCCCGGACGGCCGCGCGCTGGACCAGATCCAGCTGAGCGGCGTGAGCGCGCGGGGGTACCACGGTGTGCTGCCGTCGGAACGGCAGACGGGCCAGGAGTTCCGGGCCGACGTCGTGCTGTACATGGACACGCGCCCGGCGGCCGCCGGTGACGACCTGGCCCAGACCGTGAGCTACGCGGACGTCGCGGCGGACGTCCACGACATCCTGAAGGGCGACCCCGCCGACCTGATCGAGACGGTCGCGGAGCGCATCGCCGCAGCGGTGCTGGCCCGCCCGCAGATCGAGGCGGTGGACGTGCGGGTGCACAAGCCGCACGCGCCGATCCCGGTGCCGTTCGCCGACGTCGAGGTGGCGATCCGCCGCGACCGCACGCGCATGCCCGTCGTGGCGGTGCCGGCGGCGCTGCTCGCGGCCGGCCCGGCGCCCGAGCCCGCGGCCGAGCCGGCCCCGGCCGAGACGCCCGAGCTGCAGGACTTCGAGCCCGTGGCCCGGCCCGTCGCCGAGGAGCCCGAGCAGTTCCGGCCCGAGCCGTACGAGCCCTACCAGCCGGCTGAGTCGTACCAGGCGCCCGAGACCTATCAGGCGCCCGAGCAGTACCAGGCCCCCGAGCAGTACCAGGCCACGGAGCCGTACCAGCCGGCCGAGCCGGCGCAGTTCGCGGCCGAGCCGTTCGAGGCGGAGCCGCTGGTGGACCGGGTACCGGCGCCGGCCCCCGCCGCGCCCGTCGCGGAGGAGCCGGAGCCGCTCCCGCAGCCCGAGCTCATCGCACCCGAGCCGCTGCAGGTGATCCCCGCGCCGTGGGAGCTGCAGGCCGAGGCCCCGGCGCAGGCCGAGCAGCGGGACGCCCCCGCCAAGGAGCCGGTGTTCCGGCAGCCCGGGCAGTTCCAGCCGGAGGAGCAGTTCCAGCCGGAGGCGTTCCAGCCCGAGCCCGCGTTCGAGCCGGTCCAGCAGTACGAGTCCGTCCAGGGGCTCGACCAGCGGCCCGGGATCGACCAGCACAACAGCTTCGACCAGCAGCTGCAGCAGTTCGAGCAGCCGCCGTACGACCAGGCCCAGCAGGGTTTCGAGCCGCAGCCGTTCGAGCAGCCCCGGCGCGACGCCCAGCCGAACCAGTACGACCAGATGTTCGAGCCGCAGTACGACCAGGGCGACATGGAGGCGACGCGGGTCTCGGCCGCCGTCCCCGACTCCGCCGTCGGGCAGCCCGAGCCGGCGTTCGCGCAGGAGCAGTACGCCCAGGAGCAGCCCTACCAGGCCGAGCCGCGTGACCGGTTCGACGAGGTGCCCGCGGGCTACGTGGACGTCGTCATCGCGATCGGCGCGAACCTCGGCGACCCGCAGGCCACCATGCGGTCGGCCGTCGCCGAGCTGGACCGCGTGCCCGGCGTGCAGATCACCGACGTGTCGCCGTTGGCCCGCACGGCCGCCGTCGGCGGTCCGGAGGACCAGCCCGACTACCTCAACGCGGTGCTGCTGGCCCGCACCACCCTCCCGGCGCGCGGGCTGCTGCAGGCCTGCCAGGAGGTCGAGAACCTGCACGGCCGTACCCGCGAGGAGCGCTGGGGCGCCCGCACGCTCGACGTCGACCTGATCACCTACGGCACGCTGACCGACTCCGCCGAGGACATCGAGGTCCCGCACCCCCGCGCGCACGAGCGCGCCTTCGTGCTGGAGCCGTGGTCGCAGATCGCGCCGGACGCCGTGCTGCCCGGCCTGGGCGGCGGACCCGTGGCCCAGCTCGCGGCGACGGCCCCCGACCGGACCGGCATCCGCTGGCTCGCGCTCGACTGGCTGACCGATCCCGAGCCCGAGCAGGGAGGCGGGGTGACCGGCTCCGGCCACCCCGCGGTGCCCGACGACGGCGGGCAGGACGCGCACGTCGCCGAGATGCCGCCCGCCCTGCCGCCGTCGCTCCCGCCGAGCGGGCGCCCACAGGCCTCGCCCGGCGGCCCCGTGGTCGAGGTGCCGGGCGGCGGCCAGCCCCAGGCGCACCGCAGCGGCCCGGTGGACCTGGACCCCGCCCACCCGCAGGGCTACCCCAGCGGACAGGTGCCGGGCCCCGGCGGCTCCGTACCCATCCCGCACCAGGCGCAGGCGGCCCCCGCGGCCCCGGCCACGCCGATCGGCGTGCCGGGCAACGGGTCCGTCGTGCCGCCGCCCGAGGAGGCGCTCGTCCCGGCCCCGCCGGTGCCGATCGCACCCCGCGCGGTCCGGGACACGGCCCACGAGGAGCCGGAGCGCGAGCCGCTGCCCCCGGCGTCCTCGGCGCCGGCCAAGCCGGTGTTCGCCCCGGTCAACCCGTCCCGGCAGCAGAGCGGGGTGTTCCCGCCGATGGGCGGCGCGCCGCAGGAGCCCGCCGCGCCGGTGTTCGCCCCGGTCGGCACGCCGCAGAACGGGACGCCCGACCCGGCCCAGAACGGTCACGCGAACGGCCATTCCGCAGGCCACTCGAACGGGCTCCGGGACGCCTACGACAACGACCACACGGTGATCCGGGTGCCGGGCTACGCGACCGAGCAGTCGCTCCCGGCGTCGGACGGCCCGATCGACTCGGTGCCCTCGTGGGTGCCGGTCCGGGACGAGCGGGGGCGCGACGCCTGACATGCGCAGAACCCCGGTCAGATCCCTGATCGCAGTCCTGGTCGCGGTGGCGGTCGTCGGTTGGCTCGTGCTGCGTGCCCTCGAGTCGCGCGCCGTGTACCTGCCGGTGGTGCCGTGGCTGGTCGACGTCGCGATCCTGGCGCTGGCCGGGGCGATCTTCTGGCTGGGCTGGGGTGTGCGTGCCTACCAGAAGGGCAAGCGGCCCAACCTCGACGGCATCCGGGCCGCCCGGACGCTCGTCCTGGCCAAGGCCGCCGCCCTGACCGGGTCCCTCCTGGGCGGCTGGTACCTGGCGCAGGTGCTGGTGGTCCTGGGCGACCTCGCGATCGAGCCCCGCCGGGACCGCGCGGTGGCGGCCGGGGTCGCCGTGCTGTGCTCGGTCGCGCTCGCCGTGGTCGGCCTGGTCGTGGAGAAGTTCTGCGAGCTGCCGCCGTCCGACAAGGACCGGAGGGGCTCCGAGGAGGGCGAGTCCCCGGCGCCCGCCTGACGCCTCGCTACCCACCGGCACGGGTCTGCGGAACAATGGCCAACATGACCAGCCCTTTCGAACCGCACGACGTGACCTGGAACCGCGTGTCCCCGCGGCTCGTGACGGCCCGCCTGGTCCCGGGCACCATCAGCCTCGGGATCCCGCTGGTCGTGGGCGTGGTGCTCGCCGTCACCGTGAGCCCGTGGTTCTGGATCCTCGCCGGGGTCCCGGCCGTCTTCCTGCTGTGGTCCTTCCTCCTGGTCCCGCGCCAGGTTCGCGCGATCGGGTACGCCGAGCGCGACGACGACCTGCTCATCCGCAAGGGCGTCATGTTCCGCTCGATGGTCGTGGTGCCGTACGGCCGCATGCAGTACGTGGACGTCGAGGCGGGTCCGCTCGACCGCAGGCTGGGCCTGGCCAAGGTGCAGCTCCACACGGCGTCCGTCGGCACGGACGCCCAGATCCCGGGCCTGCCCCCGGACGAGGCGGCCCGCCTGCGCGACCGCCTGGCGTCCCGTGGCGAGGCCCGTCTGGCGGGGCTGTGACCATGCCGGAGCACGACGTCGACCCGGGGCGTTCCCCCTTCGAGGGCCTCGGACCGGACTCGCCGGAGACGCTGGAGTGGCGCCGCGTGCACCCGATCACCCCGCTGGTGCGGGGCTGGGCGGTGGTCGGCGCCGCCGTCGTGATCCTGGGGCAGCAGAGCCTTGAGGGCGGGCCGCGCGGCGGCCTCGTCGCACTGGTGTCCAGCGAGTACTGGTGGACGCTGCTCGCCGCCCTGGCAGCCGTCGCCCTCGTGGGCTGGGGCTACTCGGCGCTGGCCTGGCGCATGACGACGTACGCCGTCGGCGCGGAGACCGTGCACCTACGGCGCGGCATCCTGTTCCGGCAGCAGCGGCACGCGCGGCTGGACCGGCTACAGTCGGTGGACATCCGGCAGCCGCTCGTGGCCCGGTTCTTCGGGCTGTGCGAGCTCACGCTCGAGACGGCGGGCGGCACGGACTCCGGCGTCGCCATCGGGTTCCTCAAGGGCGCCGACGCCGACGAGCTGCGCGCCGAGCTCCTTGCCCGCGCCGCGGGTCTCAAGGTGAGCGGCACGCGGCCCGTGGCCGACGCCGGCCCGGCGCCGTCCGACGCGGTGAGCGCGCCCGTCCCGGAGGGGACGGCGCCCCAGGACGCCGGCGGCCCGGTCCAGGACGCGCCGCGGCCCGTGCCCGCCGGGAGCCTTGAGGCGCCCCAGGTGCCCGTGCTGACCGTGCCCCTCGGCCGGCTCATCGCCTCGGTGGTGCGTTCGGGGGCGATGATCACGCTGCTCCTGTGGGCGCTCGGCGTGGTCGTGGTCATGGTCGTCACGGGCGAGTTCGCCGTCATCTCCGCCTCGCTGCCCGCCGTGCTGGGCGCGGGCGGGTACCTGTTCAACCGGCTGACCGGCGAGTTCGACTTCCGGGTGGCCATCTCGCCCGACGGCGTCCGCCTCCGGCACGGCATGCTCGAGACCCGCTCCCAGACCATCCCGCCCGGCCGCGTGCAGGCCGTCCGCCTGGTGCAGAGCCTGCTGTGGCGGGACCGCGACTGGTGGCGCGTCCAGGTGAACGTGGCCGGCTACGGCGGCGAGAGCGAGGAGAAGAACAGCGTGCTGCTCCCGGTCGGCACCCGCGAGGAGGCGCTGACCGTGCTCTCCCTCGTGCTGCCCGACCTCGGCGTCGACGAGCCGCGCCGCGTCCTGGACGCGGGCCTGGACGGCGACTCCCGCACGGAGAGCGTCTACGTCACGGCGCCCCGGCGGACCCGCATACTGGACCCGGTGGCGTGGCGCCGCAACGGCTTCACCGTGACGGGCCGCGCGCTGCTGCTGCGCCGGGGCCGCGTGGTGAAGGTGCTGGACGTGGTGCCGCACGAGCGGACGCAGTCCCTGGCCGTGAGCCAGGGGCCGTGGCAGCGCCGGCTGGGCGTGGCGTCGTTCCAGGTGCACTCCACGGAGGGCCCGGTGCACCCCGAGGTGCCGCACCTCGAGGCCGCCGACGCGGCCCTGCTCATGACCGAGCAGGCCCGGCGTGCGCGCACGGCGCGCGCGGCGGCGGGCCCCGAACGATGGATGGAAAGACAGGGGGAGTGACCGTTGAGTGACCCCGACGAGGCGGGCCGCCGGCCCGGTCGGCTGGGCGTCGGTGTGGTGGGCGCGGGACGCGTGGGCGCGGTGCTCGGCAACGCGTTGCGGGCCGCGGGACACGCGGTGGTCGGCGCGAGCGGCATCTCGGAGGACTCCCGGGAGCGCATCGAGACGCTCCTGCCCGGGGTCCCGAACCTCGAGGTGCCCGACGTCCTGGAGCGGGCCGAGCTGGTGCTGCTCGCGGTGCCGGACGACGCCCTGGGCCCCCTGGTCTCCGGCCTCGCCGACACCGGGGCCTGGCAGCCGGGGCAGCTCGCGATCCACACGTCCGGCCGTTACGGGACCGCCGTCCTGGAGCCCGCCCGGCTGGGCGGCGCGATCCCGCTCGCGATCCACCCCGCGATGACGTTCACCGGGACCAGCCTGGACCTGGCGCGCCTGGAGGGCTGTACGTTCGCGGTGACCGCGCCCGCGCCCGTGCTGCCCATCGGGCAGGCGCTCGTGGTCGAGATCGGCGGCGAGCCCGTGGTCGTGGACGAGCACGCGCGGGGGCTGTACCACGCGGCCCTCGCGCACGGCGCGAACCACCTCGTGGTGCTCGTGGCGCAGGCCGCGCAGGCGCTGGAGGCGGCCGGCGTCGAGCTGCCCGGCCGGGTGCTCGCCCCGCTGCTGTCCGCCGCCCTGGAGCAGGCCACGCGGTCCGCCGACGCGCGCGACGGCGTCGGGCCGGGCGCCATCTCCGCGCTCACCGGACCGGTCTCCCGGGGCGACGTCGGCACCGTGCGCAGCCATCTGACCGAGCTGAGCGCGCTGGCCGCCGCCAGCGGCTCCACCGACATCCCCGACAGCTACACCGAGCTCGCCCGCGGCGCCACGCGCCGCGCGCTGGCGAGCCACCGCATCGGCGACACCGCCGCACAGGCCCTGCTGGACGCGCTCGACGGCGCCAGCGGCGAGTCGCACGCCGGAAGGAAGACATCATGACCACGACCCCGTCCTCTGCGGAACCCGCGCAGCGCACCCCGCTCGTGGTCCGCACCCGACCCGAGCTGCAGGACGCGCAGATGCGCTGGGCCCTCACCGGACCCGTGGAGGGCGTCGGGGCCGACGCCGGGCCGGGGCAGCGCGCCGTCGTCATGACCATGGGCGCGCTGCACGAGGGGCACCTGGAGCTCGTGCGCCGGGCGCGCACGGAGGCCGGGCCGAACGGCCAGGTGGTCGTGACCATCTTCGTCAACCCGCTCCAGTTCGGGCCGGGCGAGGACCTGGAGAAGTACCCGCGCGACCTGGACGGCGACGTGGCCCGGCTCGCCGGCGTCGGGGCCGACGTCGTCTTCGCGCCCACGCCCGACGTCGTCTACCCGGACGGCGACCCCGTGGTGCGGGTGTCCGCCGGCCGGATCGGCGAGGTGCTGGAGGGCGCGTCCCGTCCGGGGCACCTGGACGGCGTGCTCACCGTGGTGCTCAAGCTGATGCACCTGGTGCGGCCCGACGTCGCCCTGTTCGGCGAGAAGGACGCCCAGCAGCTCCTGGCCGTGCGCCGCATGGTGCGCGACCTGGAGGTGCCGGTCGAGGTGGTGGGCGTGCCGACGGTGCGCGAGGACGACGGCCTGGCCCTGTCCTCGCGCAACGCGTACCTCTCGCCGGAGGAGCGCGAGCGGGCCCTGGCGCTGTCGCGCGCGCTGCGGGCGGGGGCGGCGGCCGCGGACCGCGGGGCCGCGGGTGTGATCAACGACGCGCGCGAAGTGCTGGACGGCGCCGACGGCGTCGTGGTCGACTACCTGGCGCTCGTCGATCCGGTGACCGTGGACGCGGTCACCGACGACTACTCCGGCCCCGCGCTGCTGCTCGTGGCCGCACGGGTGGGTTCCACCCGACTGATCGACAACCAGGCCGTCGAGGTCTCGCCCGAGGTCCAGAGGTAACACCATGAGCACCACCGAGCACCGTCCGCCCGTCGGCCGCCCCGCCTCGCTGCAGCGGCCGATGATGATCTCCAAGATCCACCGCGCCACCGTGACGCAGGCGGACCTGCACTACGTCGGGTCCATCACCGTGGACGCCGACCTGCTCGACGCGGCCGACCTCGTGCCCGGCCAGCAGGTCGACGTGGTCGACGTGACCAACGGCGCCCGGCTGACCACCTACGTGATCCCCGGCGAGCCCGGCTCCGGCCAGATCTGCATCAACGGCGCGGCCGCCCACCTGGTCTCCCCGGGCGACATCGTCATCCTGATCGGCTACGGCATGCTCTCGGACCACGACGCGCGCACGTTCCTGCCGCACGTCGTGTTCGTCGACGGGGACAACCGCATCGTCGAGATCAACGACGAGCCCGGGCACGTGCCCGACGGCTACGGGCTGGAGGAGAGCGGTCTGCCGATCGAGCCGTTCCAGCACGCGGGCCTGGTGCGCACGGCGTCGGGCCGGGCGTGAGCACCACGCCCGGCCCGGGACCGCGGCTGGCCCGGTCCCTCGCAGCCCCCGCGCCCGGCTGGACCGTCGAGGCCGACGCGATCGTCGTCGGCTCGGGGATCGCGGGCCTGACGGCGGCGCTGGAGCTCCGCACGCGTGTGCCGCGCGTGGTGCTCGTGACCAAGGGCGAGCTGTCCTCCGGCTCGACGGTGTGGGCGCAGGGCGGCATCGCCGCCGCGCTCGACCCGTCCGACTCGCCCGAGGCGCACCTGGCGGACACGCTCGCCGCCGGTGGCGGCGTGTCCGACCCGGCCGCCGTGCAGGTGCTGGTCACCGAGGGCCCCGAGCGGGTCCGCGAGCTCGTGGCGCGCGGTGCTGTCTTCGACAGGTCGGCCGACGGCGACATCGCGCTGGGCCGCGAGGGCGGCCACCACGCCGACCGCATCGCGCACGCCGGCGGCGACGCCACGGGCGCGGAGATCTCCCGCGCGCTGGTCGCGCAGATCGAGGCCGTGCGGCACGACCCGGGCATCGAGGTGGTCGAGAACGCGCTGGTGCTGGACGTGCTGACCACGGCGGGCGGGCGCGCCTGCGGCGTGACCCTGCACGTGCGGGGCACGGGCTCGCGCGACGGCGTCGGCGCCGTGCTGGCCCCCGCCGTCGTGCTGGCGACCGGCGGGATCGGGCAGGTCTTCCGGTCCTCCACCAACCCGGCGGGGGCGACGGGCGACGGGATCGCCGCCGCCCTGCGGGCGGGCGCCGTGCTGGGCGACCTGGAGTTCGTGCAGTTCCACCCGACCGTCCTGTGGCTCGGCTCGGGCGCCAAGGGGCAGCTCCCGCTCATCTCCGAGGCCGTGCGCGGCGAGGGCGCGCTGCTGCTCGACGTCAACGGGCACCGCTTCATGCCCGGCGTGCACGAGATGGCCGAGCTGGCGCCGCGGGACGTCGTCGCGCACGCGATCGTGCGGCAGATGGCCGCCACCGGCGCCGACAACGTGCTGCTCGACGCCCGCCACCTCGGCCGGGAGTTCCTGCGCACACGGTTCCCCACGATCAACGCGCGGCTGCTGCAGGCCGGCATCGACTGGTCCGAGGAGCCGGTGCCCGTGGCACCCGCCCAGCACTACCACTCGGGCGGCGTGGTGACCGACCTCGACGGGCGCTCGTCGGTGGACGGTCTGTACGCGGTCGGCGAGGTCGCGTGCACCGGCGTGCACGGGGCCAACCGGCTTGCGTCGAACTCGCTGCTGGAGGGCATCGTGTTCGCCTCGCGGGCGGCGCGGGACATCGTCGAGCGCATCGACACCGGAGACCTGAAGCCCGAGGAGCCGGCTTCCCGGCCGGGCGGGTCGGCGCTCGTCCCGGCCGCGGCGCGGTCGCGGATCCAGAAGGTCACGTCGGCCGGGGCGGGCGTGATCCGGTCGGCCCGGTCCCTGGCCGAGGTCGACGAGCGGCTCGGCGCCGTGCGCGCCGACGCGCACCGCGCCGCCGACGTCGTGGCCGAGCCCCAGGCCGCCGAGTGGGAGACCACCAACGTGCACATGGTCGCCCGCGCCCTGACCCGGGCGGCGTGGCTGCGCGAGGAGACCCGCGGCGGCCACTACCGCACGGACTTCCCGCGGCCCGACGACGCCTGGCGACGCCGGGTGCGGGTGCGGCTGGACGACGACGGGGTGCTGACGGTCACCTGACCTAGCATCAGGGCCCATGGGCTGGGAATTCTGGATCGACCGGGGTGGCACCTTCACCGACGTGGTCGCGCGCCACCCGGACGGCGCGCTGTCGACGCACAAGCTGCTCTCCGAGGACCCCGACCGGTACGCGGACGCCGCCGTGGCCGGCATCCAGCGGGTCCTCGCCGCGGCCGGGCAGCCCGGTACGGAGCCCGTCGACGCCGTCCGCATGGGCACCACCGTGGCAACGAACGCCCTGCTGGAGCGGGCCGGCGAGCCCACGGTGCTGGTCGTCACCCGGGGCTTCGGCGACGCCCTGCGGATCGCGTACCAGAACCGGCCGCGCATCTTCGACCGGCACATCGTGCTGCCGGAGCCCCTGTACACGCGCGTCGTCGAGGTCGACGAGCGGATCGACGCGCAGGGCAACGTCCTGCGGGCGCCCGACCTCGACGCCCTGCGCGCCGAGCTGGACCAGGCCTACCGCGACGGGTACCGCGCGGCAGCCGTGGTCTGCGTCCACTCGTACCTCTACCCCGACCACGAGCGGGCCGTCGCCGACGTCGCCACGCGTGCGGGCTTCACCCAGGTGAGCCGGTCGGCCGAGGTGAGCCCGCTGGTCAAGCTGGTGCCCCGCGGCGACACGACCGTGGTCGACGCCTACCTCTCGCCGGTGCTGCGCCGGTACGTCGACCGGGTGGCCGGCGACCTGACGGGTGTCCCGCTGCAGTTCATGCAGTCGAACGGCGGCCTGACAGAGGCGCACCGGTTCCGCGGCAAGGACGCGATCCTGTCCGGACCGGCGGGCGGGATCGTCGGCATGGTGCGGATGTCGGCGCTCGCGGGCTTCGACCACGTGATCGGGTTCGACATGGGCGGCACCTCGACCGACGTGTCGCACTACGCGGGCGAGCTCGAGCGCGTCTTCGACACCGACGTCGCCGGGGTGCGGGTGCGGGCCCCGATGCTCGACATCCACACCGTCGCGGCGGGCGGCGGGTCGATCCTGCACTTCGACGGGAGCCGGTACCGCGTGGGCCCCGACTCCGCGGGCGCCGTCCCGGGGCCGGCCTGCTACCGCGGCGGCGGCCCGCTGACCGTGACGGACGCGAACGTGCTGCTCGGCCGGATCCAGCCGACGCACTTCCCGTCGGTGTTCGGCCCGCAGGGCGACCAGCCGCTCGACGCCGCCGTCGTGCGCCAGAAGTTCGCCGAGCTCACGGACGTCATCGGTGACGGCAGGACGCCGGAGGAGGTGGCCGAGGGGTTCCTCGCGGTGGCCGTGGCGAACATGGCCGGCGCGGTCAAGAAGATCACCGTGCGCAAGGGGCACGACGTCACCCGGTACGCCCTGACCTCCTTCGGGGGAGCGGGCGGACAGCACGCCTGCGCGGTGGCCGACGCCCTGGGGATCGAGACGGTGCTGGTGCCGCCGATGGCCGGCGTGCTCTCCGCCCTCGGCATCGGCCTCGCCGACACCACGGTCATGCGCGAGCAGGCGGTCGAGGCCCCGCTGGAGCCCGGCGCCCTGAACCGGCTCGACGAGGTCGCCGACGCGCTCGAGCGCGCCGCCCGTGCCGACCTGGCCGAGCAGGGCGTGCCGGCCGCCGCGGAGGTCGTCGTCAACCGGCGCGTCCACCTGCGCTACGACGGCACCGACACCACCGTGGTGGTGCGTCTCGGCGGCCTCGACGGGATGGTGGACCAGTTCGAGGCGGCACATCGGACCATGTACTCGTTCCTGCTCGACCGCGCGCTCGTCGTCGAGGCGATCTCCGTGGAGTCCGTGGCGCTCACGGCCCAGCCGGACCTCTCGGCGTCGGGACTCGCCGCGCCGGACGCCGGGCCGGACGCCCGGCCAGGTCCCGGATCGGGCGTCACGGACCTCGAACCTCCTGTCGAGACCGTGCGGGTGTTCGCCGGTGGGGCCTGGCACGACTGCCCCCTGTACCGGCGGGAGAGCCTCGCGCCCGGTCAGGTCGTGACCGGGCCCGCGGTCCTGGTCGAGGAGAACGCGACCACGGTCGTCGAGCCGGGCTGGCGCGCCGAGGCGAGCACCACGGGACACCTCGTCGTCCGCAGGTCCGAGCCGCGCGCACGCGACGAGGTGTCCGCCGTCGCCGACCCGGTGCTGCTGGAGATCTTCAACAGCCTCTTCATGTCGATCGCCGAGCAGATGGGTTCGCGCCTGGAGGCGACGGCTCAGTCGGTGAACATCAAGGAACGCCTCGACTTCTCGTGCGCGCTGTTCGACCCCGACGGCAACCTGGTGGCGAACGCGCCGCACATCCCGGTGCACCTCGGCTCCATGGGCACCTCCGTGAAGGAGGTGATCGCCCGGCGTCGCGGCACGATGCGGCCGGGCGACACGTTCGCGGTCAACGACCCGTTCCACGGCGGGACCCACCTGCCGGACATCACCGTGATCACCCCGGTCTTCGGCGAACCCGGGGCCGAGCCCCGAGCCGGTGACGACGAGATCCTGTACTACGTGGCCTCCCGCGGCCACCACGCCGAGATCGGCGGGATCGCGCCGGGATCGATGCCTGCCAACAGCACGGACATCGATCAGGAGGGCGTGCTCCTCGACAACTGGCTGCTCGTCCAGGGCGGGCGGTTCCGCGAGGCCGAGACCCGTGACCTGCTGGCCTCGGCGCGCTGGCCCTCGCGGGGGATCGACACGAACCTCGCCGACCTGCGTGCCCAGGTGGCGGCGAACGCCAAGGGCGTCGAGGAGATCCACGCCATGGTGGCCCGCTACGGGCTCGACGTCGTCCAGGCCTACATGCGCCACGTCCAGGACAACGCGGCCGAGGCGGTGCGCCGCGTGATCGACACGCTGTCCGACGGCGAGCTGGAGTACACCACCGACAGCGGCGCGACCATCGCGGTGCGGGTGAGTGTCGACCGGGCCGCCCGCCGCGCCACCATCGACTTCACCGGCACGTCCGCCCAGCTCGCCACGAACTTCAACGCGCCGTCGTCCGTGGCGACCGCCGCCGTGCTCTACGTGTTCCGGACCCTGGTCGCGGACGACATCCCGCTCAACGACGGCTGCCTGCGGCCGCTGTCGATCGTGATCCCGCCGGGCACCATGCTGTCGCCGCGGTACCCGGCAGCGGTGGTGGCCGGCAACGTCGAGACCAGCCAGGCGATCACGGGCGCGCTGTACGGCGCGCTCGGCGTCCAGGCGGAGGGCTCGGGGACGATGAACAACCTGACCTTCGGGGACACGACGCGGCAGTACTACGAGACCATCGCGTCCGGTTCCGGGGCCGGCGACGGGTTCGACGGCGCGTCAGCGGTACAGACGCACATGACCAACTCGCGGCTCACCGATCCCGAGGTGCTGGAGATGCGGTTCCCGGTGCTGGTGCGGGACTTCTCGGTACGCACGGGGTCGGGCGGTGCGGGCCGCTGGCGAGGTGGTGACGGCGTCACACGAGCGCTGGAGTTCCGCGAGCCGATGAGCGCCAGCCTGCTGACCGGGCACCGGCGCGTGGCACCGTACGGGATGGCCGGAGGCGCACCCGGGGCGCTCGGCAGCAACGGCGTGCGGCGCGCCGACGGCAGCGTCGAACGCCTCGCCGGCTGCGACCGCGTGGAGCTCGGTGCCGGGGACGTGCTGGTCATCGAGACCCCGGGCGGGGGTGGCTACGGCGCCCGCCGCCCGCCGGATACGGTGACCCCGTGAGCACCCTCCCCGTCTTCGCCACCGCCTCCACGGTCACCCCCGGCCTCGACCCCGCCTGGGTCGCCCGCACGGTCGAGGTCGCCCTCGACGAGGACCTGGGCCCCACCCCGGGCCGTGACGTGACGTCGCAGGCGACCATCCCGCCGTCGGCCGCCGGGGTGGCCGACCTCGTGGCGCGCGAGGAGGGCGTGGTCGCCGGTCTCGTCGTGGTGCCGGAGGTGCTGGGCCAGGTCGCGGAACGCCTGGGACTCCCGACCCCGGGTGTGGTCTTCCACGCGCAGGACGGCGATGCCGTGACCGCGGGGCAGGTGCTGGCGAGCCTGGAGGGCCGCACGCAGGTGCTGCTCGTGGCCGAGCGCACCCTGCTCAACCTGGCCAGCCGCGCGTCCGGCGTCGCGACCGCCACGCGCGCGTTCGCCCGCGAGCTGGAGGGCACGGGCGCCCAGGTGCTCGACACCCGCAAGACGACGCCGGGCCTGCGGGCCCTGCAGAAGTACGCCGTGCGCGCGGGCGGCGGCACCAACAAGCGCATGGGCCTGTACGACGTGGCCATGGTCAAGGACAACCACGTGGTGGCGGCCGGCTCGGTCGCCGCGGCGATCCGTGCGGTGCGCGAGATGTTCCCCGACGTCCAGATCCAGGTCGAGGCCGACACGACGGCCCAGGCGCTGGAGGCCCTGGCCTCGGGCGCGGACTTCCTGCTGCTCGACAACATGGAGCCGGCCCGCCTCGCGGAGACGGTCGCTGCCGTGCGCGCGCGGGAGGGGAAGGACGGCGTCCCGGCGCACGTCGAGCTCGAGGCGACGGGCAACCTGACGCTCGACAAGGCGCGGGACGTCGCGGCCACGGGTGTGGACTTCCTGTCCGTGGGCGCGCTGACGCACAGCGCGCCCATCCTGGACCTGGCCCTGGACCTGCGCGCCTGATCCTTTTTCTCCGGGATTCCGGGATATCTGCCCGGCCTGGTGTGTCCAACCGGGCGGATAAAGAGAACTCGGCGGGTGATGCGCACCGATAGAATCGCCTCCGTGACGACCGAGAACCCCGCTGCCGAGAACGCCGCGACCCCGCCGACCGACGACCTGCCCGAGCAGCTGCGGATCCGGCGCGAGAAGCGTGAGCGCCTCCTGGCGCAGGGCACCGAGGCCTACCCGGTCAGCGTTCCGGTCACCGACACGATCGCGGAGGTCCGCGAGAAGTACGGGCACCTCGAGGCGGGCCGGGAGACGGACGACGTCGTCGGCGTGGCCGGCCGCGTCGTGTTCATCCGTATCGGCGGCAAGCTGTGCTTCGTCACGCTGCAGGACGGCGAGGGCAACCGCCTCCAGGGCATGCTGAGCCTGGCCGTGCTCGGCGAGGAGGCGCTGGCCGCCTTCAAGTCCGACGTCGACCTGGGCGACCACCTCTTCCTGCACGGCCGCGTCGGCGCGTCCCGGCGGGGCGAGCTGAGCATCTTCGCCGACGAGTGGCGCATGGCGGCCAAGTCCCTGCGGCCCCTCCCGGTGCTGCACAAGGACCTGTCCGAGGAGGCGCGGGTCCGCCAGCGGTACGTGGACCTCATCGCGCGCCCGGCGGCCCGTGACATGGTGCGCCTGCGCTCCGGCGTGGTGCGTTCCCTGCGGGAGAACTTCTATCGGCGCAGCTTTCTCGAGGTCGAGACGCCGATGCTGCAGACCATTGCCTCCGGCGCCACGGCGCGCCCTTTCTCGACGCACATGAATGCGTACGACCTGGAGCTCTTCCTGCGGATCGCGCCCGAGATCTTCCTGAAGAAGGCGGTCGTCGGCGGCGTCGAGAAGGTTTTCGAGATCAACCGCAACTTCCGTAACGAGGGCGCGGACTCGTCGCACTCGCCGGAGTTCGCCATGCTCGAGGCGTACGAGGCCTACGGCGATTACAACACCATCGGCGCGCTCACCCAGGATCTGGTGCAGACCGCGGCGCAGGACGTTCTCGGCACCACGCTGGTGACCCTTCCCGACGGCTCCGAGTACGAGCTGGGCGGCGAATGGGCAAATCTGCGGATGTACGACACGCTCTCCGAAAGCCTCGGCGAGGAGATCACCGCCGACACCTCCGTCGAGGAGCTCGAGAAGATCGCCGAGCGGCTCGATGTCGAGGTCGGCAACAAGAAGATCCTCAATCACGGAAAGCTCGTCGAGACGCTCTGGGAGCACCGGGTGGGCGACCACCTGACGGCACCGACGTTCGTCCGGGATTTCCCGGTCGAGACGTCGCCGCTCACGCGCGACCACCGCTCGGAAAAGGGCCAGGTCGAGAAGTGGGACCTGTACGTGCGCGGCTTCGAGCTGGCCACGGGCTATTCCGAGCTGGTCGACCCCGTGATCCAGCGCCAGCGCTTCGAGGCGCAGGCCAGGATGGCCGCAGCCGGCGACGACGAGGCCATGCTGCTCGACGAGGATTTCCTGACCGCGATGGAATTCGCGATGCCCCCTTCGGGCGGAATGGGCATGGGGATCGACCGCCTGCTCATGGCCCTGACGGGCCACGGCATCCGGGAGACCATCCTTTTCCCGCTGGTGAAGCCGCAGGCCTGAGGATTTCGGCCGCGCAGACGAGTATGTGAGGATCTTGTGATGGATACGACGCTTGCGGTGCTCGCAGGGCTGACGCCCTCGGTCGGGGTCGGCCTGTTGTTCTGGTTTGCGATGCGAAAGATCCTCCGGGCGGACCGCCACGAGCGTGAGGCTCTCGAGCGAATGGATCGCGAGGGCATGACGGTGACGGCGGAAAACACCAGGAATTCCGCTTCGCACTGATCCGCGCGGGTGAGGTTATCCGCACCGGCCTTCACGGATCAAATCCGCGCACTTCACGAACCCGGGTGAAGTTTTCGTGATCGGTGTCACATGCTCATTATTGACATGTCAATATTGAGTGCGGCATGCTCGCGAACTAACCCCGGAATTTGTGGCGCGGAAGGGAAGTACCCGTATGGTTCAGAAGGTTCAGCTTGTTCTCGAAGACGACATCGATGGCGGTGCCGCCGACGAGACCGTGAACTTCGGCCTCGACGGCGTCTCCTACGAGATCGACCTCAATGCCGAGCACGCGGCCCAGCTGCGTGATTCGCTCGCTTCGTGGGTCGGCCACGCTCGCAAGGTGAAGTCCGCGGTCGCGCGGACCGCCACCACGCGCCGGTCCCGCTCCGGAAGTGACACCGCAGCGGTGCGTGAATGGGCCAAGGCCAACGGCTACACGGTCAGCGACCGTGGGCGCATCTCGGCCGAGGTGCAGGACGCCTACGCGAAGGCGAACGGCTGACGCCGACGTACTCACGACGGCACATCGCGCCCCGGCACCCCTCGACGAGGGGCGGCCGGGGCGCCGTGCTTTCCCGGCCGGAGCACACCTCGGACGTCATTAGGCTGCTCGCATGAGCAACCCCACCACCGCCCTGTGGATCGGCACCTATCCGAAGGCCGGGGCCGAGCCGGGCACCGGTGAGGGCATCTGGCGCGCCGAGATCGACGCGGCCGGACGGTTCGCGGGCGCCGGGCTCGCCGCCCCGGTCGCCTCGCCGTCGTTCCTCGCGCTCGACCCGTCGGGGCGCACGCTCCTGGCGGTCGGCGAGACCGAGCCGGGCGCGCTCACGACGTTCCACGTGTCCGACGACGGCACGCTCGCCCTCGCGGGCACGGCCGCCTCGGGCGGTGCGAGCCCCTGCCACGTCGTCGGCACCGGCTCCGCGGCGTGGGTCGCCAACTACGGCGACGGCGTCGCCGCCGTCGTGCCCCTGACCGGCTCCGGCGTGCCGGGGGAGGCCCGCACCTTCCCGCACGAGGGGACGGGCCCGGTGACGGACCGGCAGGAGGGTTCGCACGCCCACTTCGTGCACCCGTGGGGCGACGACCGCGTGCTCGTGGCCGACCTCGGCACCGACGAGCTGCGCACCTACCCGCTGGACGGGTCCGGCCCGGCGGACGGCGAGATCGCCGCCGTCCTGCCGCCCGGCACGGGGCCCCGCCACCTGGTCGAGCTGCCCGACGGCACGATCCTGCTCGCGGGCGAGCTGGACTGCCGCCTGCACGTGCTGGTCCCCGCGGGTCCGGGCCGCCTGGAGCCCGTCGGCTCGGTGGCGATCACCGCCCGCACCCTGCCCGACGGCGCCCCCGGCTACCCCTCGCACATCACCGTCGCCGGGGACCTCGTGCACGTGGGCGTCCGTGGCCCGGACGTCCTGGCGGTGTTCCGGGTGCGCGCGGCGGACGCCGCGGGGGCGGCGCAGGGCAGCCCCGCCGTCGGCCACCTGACGATCGAGAACGTCGCCGACGTCGAGCTCGGCGCCGGCGCCTGGCCGCGCCACCACGCGGTCCTGGCCGACGGCGAGGTCGTGGTCGTGGCCGCGCAGAGCACGGACGAGCTCGTCGCCGTCCGGCTCGACCGCGCGTCGGGCCAGGGCGAGATCACCGACCGACTGGAGCTGCCCGTGCCCGCGTGCGTCCTGGAGGCGTGATGCGTGACAGCCTGCCGCCCGGTCTCGTGGAGCCGGACGCCCCCCGTCCGCTCCGGATCGCGATGGTCTCCGTGCACACGTCGCCGCTGGAGCAGCCCGGGACGGGCGACGCCGGCGGCATGAACGTGTACGTGCTGGAGCTGTCGAAGGCGCTGGCCCGCCGGGGCGCGCAGGTGGAGATCTACACCCGGGCGACGACGTCGGCCCAGCCCAAGGTGACCGATGCCGAACCCGGCGTCCGCGTGGTGCACGTGGCCGCCGGGCCCTACGAGGGGTTGGACAAGAACGACCTGCCGGGGCAGCTGTGCGCCTTCGCCGCGGGCGTGCTGCGCGCCGAGGCGCACCGCCCCGAGGGCTGGTACGACGTGCTGCACACCCACTACTGGCTCTCCGGCCAGGTGGGCTGGATCGCGGCGGAGCGCTGGGACGTGCCGCTGGTGCACACCATGCACACCATGGCGCGCGTCAAGAACGCCTCCCTCGCGCCGGGGGACGCCCCCGAGCCGCAGGGCCGGATCATCGGCGAGGAGCAGGTGGTCGCCGAGTCCGACGCGCTGGTCGCGAACACGGGCCAGGAGGCCGCCGATCTGGTGCGCGACTACCAGGCCGATCCCGCCCTGGTGCGCGTGGTGCAGCCGGGTGTGGACCTGGGGGTGTTCGCGCCGCCGCAGGACGCCGCCGACCCCGTCGCGTGCGCCCGGCAGCGGGCCGAGCTCCGGGAGCGGCTCGCGCTGCCGACGGACCGCAAGATCGTGCTGTTCGCGGGGCGGGTGCAGCTCCTCAAGGGGCCGGACGTGCTGGTCCGGGCGCTGGGGGAGCGGGTCTGGTCGGAGGGCGACGGGCAGCCGCCGCTGCTCGTGGTGCTGGGCGGCGCTTCCGGGCGGCCCACTGCCGTCCGCGAGCTCGAGGCGCTCGCCTACCAGGAGGGCGTGGCCGCGCACGTGCGCGTGCGGCCCCCGGTGCCGCAGGAGACGCTCGCCGACTACTTCCGCGCCGCCGACCTGGTGGCCGTGCCGTCACACAGCGAGTCGTTCGGGCTGGTCGCGGCCGAGGCCCAGGCGTCGGGCACGCCGGTCGTCGCCGCGGCCGTGGGCGGCCTGCGCACTGTGGTCCAGGACGGCGTCTCCGGCGTCCTCGTGCCCGACCACGAGCCCGAGAGCTGGGCCCTGGTCCTCAAGAGCCTCCTGGACGACGACGAGCTGCGTGCGCGCCTGGCCGTCGGCGCCCGCGGCTCGGCGACCCGGTTCGGCTGGGACCGCGCCGCCGACGAGATGCTGGACGTCTACGAGCAGGCCCGCAAGCACCACGCCGAGGCCCGCCGCGCCTGCGGCCGGGGTCCGTCCACGCTCTGAGACCACGGGACGGGCGGCATCATCGGCCCCGGAAAAGTGCGGCAGGATGGAGCCCATGACCTACACCCTCGTGCTGCTCCGCCACGGCGAGAGCGAGTGGAACGCCAAGAACCTGTTCACCGGCTGGGTGGACGTGGCCCTCTCCGAGAAGGGCGTCGAGGAGGCCAAGCGCGGTGGCGCGCTCCTCAAGGAGGCCGGGGTGAACCCGGACGTCCTGCACACGTCGCTGCTGCGCCGCGCCATCATGACGGCGAACCTGGCGCTCGACGTCGCCGACCGGCACTGGATCCCGGTCAAGCGGAGCTGGCGCCTGAACGAGCGCCACTACGGAGCGCTGCAGGGCAAGGACAAGAAGCAGACGCTCGAGGAGTTCGGCGAGGAGCAATTCATGCTCTGGCGCCGCTCGTACGACGTCCCGCCGCCGGAGATCGAGCTGGGCTCCGAGTTCAGCCAGGACGCGGACCCGCGCTACGCCGACGCCCCCGTCGTGCGCACGGAGGCGCTGAAGCTCGTCCTCGAGCGCGCGCTGCCGTACTGGGAGAGCGAGATCGTCCCCGACCTCAAGGCCGGCAAGACCGTGCTGGTCGCGGCGCACGGCAACTCGCTGCGGGCCCTCGTGAAGCACCTCGACGGCGTCTCGGACGAGGCCATCGCCGGGCTGAACATCCCGACGGGCATCCCGCTGGTCTACGAGCTGGACGAGGAGACCCTCGCGCCGGTGAAGCCGGGCGGCACGTACCTGGACCCGGAGGCCGCGAAGGACGCGATCGCGGCAGTGGCCAACCAGGGCCGCTGACCCACCCCGTGACACACCGTTGAGTGCTGGCTATTTGTGCTTCTGAGAGGCTCAGAAGCACAAATAGCCAGCACTCAACGGTGTGTGGCGGCAGGAGCAGGGCGTCACTCCTCCGGGAAGTCGCCCGTGACCAGGAACGTCACGCGGCGGGCGACCGACACACCGTGGTCGCCGAACCGCTCGTAGTAGCGGCCCACCAGCGTCACGTCGACGGCCTCCTGCACGGTGCCCTGCCAGCCGGGCGCCAGGAGCGTGTTGAACGTCTCCTGGTGCAGCTCGTCGATGATGTCGTCGTCGCGCTCGATCGCCTCCGCCACCGACAGGTCGCGCGTGGCGAGCAGCTTCGTGGTGCGCTGCGCCACCCGGACGGCGGCGTCGTGCATCTTGGCGAAGGTGTCCCGGGCCTCGGGGACGATCGCCTGGGCCGGGTAGCGCCCGCGCGCCACCTGGGCGACGTGGCGGGCGAGGTCGCCCATCCGCTCCAGCGAGGCGCTCATGCGCAGGGCGCTGACGACCACGCGCAGGTCGGTCGCGACCGGGGCCTGCTGCGCGAGCAGGTGCACGCACCGCTCGTCGAGCGAGTCCTCGATGGCGTCGATGGTCTTGTCGGAGGCGATCACCTCCTGCGCGAGCTGGAGGTCGGCCTCCAGCAGCGCCGTTCCTGCGCGGGTGATGGCGGACTCGACGAGCCTGCTCATCTCGGTCAGGTCCTCGCCGACCTGCTGGAGCTCGGCATCGAAGATCTGTCGCATCGGTTTCCTCTCGCACTCGGGGCGCGCGGACGGTTCGCGTCCGCTGTCGCGCCGCCGTGAGGCGGGCAGGGCCGACGCGCGGCCGGGCCGACCGCCCGGACACGTCCCGGAACGGCGCACGGCACAGCTACCGCCCGCACCCACCTAGGTTCGGCGGTGCGATGTACTGGGAGGTTAACGCTCTTCCTCCCTGACATGAACAGTAGGCGACGCGATCCTCCGACCGCCTGCCCACGTCCGTCAGCGGTTGAAACGTCGACCTACCCTGGAGGCGTGGACGGAATCATCTCCGGGGTACCGGTGCTGGTCGCCGGAATTCTCGGCGTGATCGTCGGCGTGGTCGCCACCGTGGCGTTCCGCGTCTCCGAACGGCATCAGCACACCCTGCCCCCGACCGAACCCGACGAGCTCGACGCGGGCCTCGTCCGTGTGCTCTCCGTGCTGCGCTCCGCCGCCGTGGTGCTCGACGGCGAGGACGAGGTGATCCGCGCGTCGCCGCCGGCCTACGCCCTCGGCGTGGTGCGCAACGACGCCCTGGTGCACGCCGCCATCACGGACCTGGTCGCCCTCGTGCGGCGCGACGGCGTGATCCGTGAGCAGGAGCTGGAGCTGCCCCGCGGACCGGTGGGCCAGGGCACGGTGCTGCTGCAGGTGCGCGTGGCGCCGCTCGGCCTGGACCGCGTGCTGGTGCTCGCCGAGGACCGCACGGAGGCCCGCCGCGTCGAGGCGATCCGCCGCGACTTCGTGGTCAACGTGTCCCACGAGCTGAAGACGCCGGTCGGCGCGCTCGCGCTGCTCGCGGAGACGGTGGCCGACGCCGCCGACGATCCCGTCGCGGTGCGCCGGTTCACCGAGCGCATGCAACGGGAGGCCGTCCGGCTGTCCGCGCTGGTGCAGGAGATCATCGAGCTGTCCCGGCTGCAGGGCGCGGGCGCGGTCCCCAAGCTGACCCCCGTCCCGATCCGCGAGGTCGTGGAGGAGGCGGTCGACCGGGCGCGCACCACGGCCCAGGCCAAGAACATCGCGATCACCATGGGCGGGGACCTGGACACCGAGGTGTACGGCGACCACAACCTCCTGGTCACCGCGGTCCGCAACCTGGTCGACAACGCCGTCGCCTACTCCGGGCCCGCCAGCCGGGTGGGCGTCGGGGTCAACGAGCGCGGCGGGCTCGTCGAGATCGCCGTAGTGGACCAGGGCGTCGGCATCGCGGAGGACGCGCAGGACCGCGTCTTCGAGCGCTTCTACCGCGTGGACCCGGCACGCTCGCGCGACACCGGCGGGACCGGCCTGGGGCTCAGCATCGTCAAGCACGTCGCGGCCGACCACGGCGGCGACGTCCAGATGTGGTCCGAGCCCGGGCGGGGCTCGACCTTCACGCTACGGATCCCGTCCGCCGACCGGCCCGAGAGCGCCGGCCGCACGGGCCGCGTCACCCCGCCCCGGCTGGCGGACGTCGTCCGCGAGGGCGAGCAGCAGGACGAGCAGGACCAGCACGACCCGCAGGACCAGCACGGCCCGCAGGACCAGCACAAGGCCGCGGACACCGCGGCCACGAAGAACGAGGAGGTAGGTGCGTGACGCGCATCCTGGTGGTCGAGGACGAGGAGTCGTACCGGGACCCGCTGACGTACCAGCTGACCCGCGAGGGGTTCGAGGTGGTCGAGGCCGCCGACGGCGTCTCGGCGCTCGCCGCGTACGACGCGGAGGGGGCGGACCTGGTGCTGCTCGACCTCATGCTGCCCGGGCTGTCGGGCACCGAGGTGTGCCGCGAGCTCCGCGCCCGCGGCGACGTGCCGGTCATCATGCTGACCGCGAAGGACTCCGAGATCGACAAGGTGGTGGGCCTGGAGCTCGGGGCCGACGACTACGTGACCAAGCCGTACTCGTACCGGGAGCTGTTGGCCCGGGTGCGGGCCGTGCTGCGGCGCCGGCAGCCCACCGACTCCACGGAGCAGGACGAGGACGGCGTGCTGGAGGTGGGCCCGGTCCGGATGGACGTGGAGCGGCACACCGTGGCCGTCTCGGGGGAGAGCGTGGCCCTGCCGCTCAAGGAGTTCGACCTGCTCGAGCTGCTGATGCGCAACGCCGGCCGGGTGCTGACCCGCGGCCAGCTCATCGACCGCGTCTGGGGTGCCGACTACGTGGGCGACACCAAGACGCTCGACGTCCACGTCAAGCGCATCCGCTCGAAGATCGAGCCCGACCCGGGCACCCCGAAGTACCTGCTCACGGTGCGCGGCCTGGGCTATAAGCTGGCCGACGACGAGGGGTGAGCCCCGGTGAGGTGCGCCCCGGACGTGGCGCACCTCACGGGTGAGACGTGAACGCTGGTCATCTTCCGTTCACCCCGCGTTTGCTCGTGGGACCGCGCTCCTGAGTAGTTTCGCGAAGCGTGAGCACCCCCCGTTACACCCGCCTCGTCTCCGCCGCCACCGCCGGCGCCCTCGTGCTGCCGCTCGCGGGCTGCGCAGCGGCCGGACTGCCCGGATTCGGCGGCGCGGTGGAGCCGACGCCAGCCGCCGAGGCGAAGGTCGTCGTCGCCGGCACGTTCGTCGGGGCCGGCGCGTCGTCCCAGGAGTCGGCGATGGAGGCCTGGATCAGCGGGTTCCAGGAGCAGCACCCCGACGCCGCGGTCAGCTACGACCCCGTCGGGTCGGGCGACGGGCGCGCGTCGTTCCTCGCGGGCGACACGGCCTTCGGCGCCTCCGACGTCGCGCTGAGCGACGAGGAGATGGCGGCCTCCGGCCCGGCCTGCGACGGCGGCAACGCGATCGACCTGCCGGTCTACATCAGCCCGATCGCGGTGGCCTTCAACGTCGAGGGGGTCGACCAGCTCAACCTGTCCTCGGACCTCATCGCGCGGATCTTCACGGGTCAGGTCACCCGGTGGGACGACCCGGCGATCGTCGCGGCCAACCCCGAGGTGAAGCTGCCCGCGCTGGAGATCACCCCGGTGCACCGGTCCGACGACTCGGGCACCACCGAGAACTTCACCGACTACCTGCACGCGACGGCACCCGGCGCCTGGCCGTACCCGCCGGACGGCGTCTGGCCGCTGCCGGAGGGCTTCGCGGCCGAGGGGACGGGCGGCGTCACGGACACGGTCCGCTCCACGCCGGGCGGCATCACCTACGCCGACGCCTCGCGCACGTCCGACCTCGGGCGCGCGGCCATCCAGGTGGGGGACGAGTACGTGCCCTACAGCGCGGACGCCGCGGCCGCCGTCGTCGACATCTCGCCGCGGATCGAGAACCGCTACGAGCACGACCTCGCCTTCGCCCTCGACCGGACGATCGACAAGCCCTTCGCCTACCCGATGGTGCTCGTGTCCTACCTCGTCGTGTGCTCGCGGTACGAGGACAAGGCGGAGGGCAGGTTCGTCAAGGAGTTCGTCGCGTACGTCGCGTCGCCCGACGGGCAGCAGCGCGCGGCCGCGGCGGCGGGCAACGCCGCGATCTCGCCCGACGTCCAGGCCTGGATCGCCGAGGCCGCGAAGGCCATCTACCTGACCCGGGACCGTCCGGAGGAGCAGGCGGGCGGATGACCCCGGGAGCACACGGCGGGTGGCACGCGCCAGGCCGTGTCATGGTGATCGTGTTGCGTATCACCCGCTTCCCGCGGGCTTGTTCACCCTCCGTTTACCTGGACCTGGTGAGCAGGTCACTCCACCTGCCTAGCGTCCCGACTGACGCCGCGGCGCTCGCCGCGCGTACGACTTGAACAGGATGGAACGACACGTGAAGATCAGCCGATTCCCCCGCGTTGGCTCCGCTGTCATGGTGGGCGCGCTCGCGCTGAGCCTCGCAGCCTGCGGGTCTGACCCGACGACCGGCGCCGAGACCACCGAGACGGAGGGTGGCGAGGCGATCACCGGCGACTTCGCCGGCGCCGGGGCGTCGTCCCAGGAGTCCGCCATGGAGGCCTGGGTCGCCGGCTTCCAGAGCGCGAACCCGGACGTCACGATCAACTACGACCCCGCCGGTTCCGGCGCGGGCCGTGAGCAGTTCCTCGCGGGCGGCGTGCAGTGGGCCGGCTCGGACTCCGCGCTCGACGACGAGGAGCTCGCTGCCTCGGCCGAGGTCTGCGGCCCCGACGGCGCCATCGACCTGCCGATCTACGTGAGCCCGATCGCCGTGGCCTTCAACCTGCCCGGCATCGACTCGCTGAACCTCTCCTCCGAGGTCATCGCCAACATCTTCAACGGCGAGATCAAGAAGTGGAACGACGACGCGATCGCGGCTGACAACCCCGACGCCGACCTCCCTGACACCGACATCACGCCGGTGCACCGCCTCGACGACTCGGGCACCACCGAGAACTTCACCGAGTACCTCTCGGCGACGGCTCCCGAGGCCTGGACCGACGAGCCCGACGGTGTCTGGCCGCTCAAGGGCGGCGACTCCGCCGAGGGCACGTCCGGTGTGGTCGGTGTCGTGACCGACACCGAGGGCGCCGTCACCTACGCCGACGCCTCCAAGGTCGGCACCCTGGGCACCGCTGCGATCAAGGTCGGCGAGGAGTTCGTGGAGCACACCCCCGAGGGTGCCGCCGCCACGGTGGACGCCTCCCCGCGCGTCGAGGGCCGTGCCGAGCACGACTTCGCCATCGAGGTGGACCGCACGCTGACCGACCCGACCACCTACCCGCTGGTGCTGGTCTCCTACGCCATCGCCTGCACCAACTACGCCGACGAGGCGCAGGGCAACTTCGTCAAGGCCTTCCTGGCCTACCAGGCTTCCGAGGAGGGCCAGCAGGCCGCGGCCGACGCCGCGGGCAACGCGCCCATCTCGGCGGCCACCGCCGAGCAGGTCGCCGCCGCGATCGAGTCGATCACGGTCGGCTGACGAAGCACATGAGTACCGGCCGGCGGCCGGACCGAACGGCGCCGACGGCGTCGCAGGTCCGGTCGCCGGCACAGCCATGTCAGTCACTGATCCCGGTCCCCCCACCACGAGCGATGAGCATCGAGGAGCTCTTGTGACCACCACTGACAGTCCGCCGGACGCCCAGCCCGGCCGGCTGAAGCCGCCGACCCGACGGCGGCGCAACCACGGCGACACCGAACGCGGCTTCAGCCGGGTGTTCCGCTGGATCACCACCGGGTCCGGCGCCTTCCTGCTGCTGGTCCTGGCGGCCGTCGCGGTGTTCCTCGTCGCGCGCGGCCTGCCCGCCCTGATGGCCTCGCCCGAGGAGCTCAGCAGCAAGGGCGGCCTGCCCACGGGGATGAACTCGCTCTGGGACCTGGTCGGCCCCCTCGTGTTCGGCACGCTCCTGGCCGCCGCCATGGCGCTGCTGCTCGCGACGCCGGTCGCCATCGGGATCGCGCTGTTCATCTCGCACTACGCGCCGCGTCGCGCGGCCTCGGTGATCGGCTACGTGATCGACCTCCTCGCGGCGATCCCGTCCGTGGTCTTCGGCCTCTGGGGCGGGCGCACGCTGGCCCCGATCATCAGCGACGTGTGGGTGTGGATCGCGGGCGTCCTCGACTTCCTGCCGTTCTGGACCGTGAACGTGACGAACACGGGCCGGTCGCTCGCGACGGCATCCGTGGTGCTCGCGGTGATGGTCCTGCCGATCATCACCGCCGTCTCCCGCGAGGTCTTCCTGCAGACCCCGACGCTGCACGAGGAGGCCGCGCTGGCGCTGGGCGCCACGCGCTGGGAGATGATCCGCACCGCCGTGCTGCCGTTCGGCCGCTCCGGCGTGATCTCCGCCGCGATGCTCGGCCTCGGCCGTGCGCTCGGCGAGACGATGGCGGTCCTGATGATCCTGTCGCCCGGCATCCTCTACTCGTTCCAGATCTTCGACTCCGGCCAGCAGCAGACCATCGCGGCGTTCATCGCGTCGCGGTTCGCGGAGGCCAGCGGGCTCGCGGTGAACGTGCTCATCGCCACCGGCCTGGCCCTGTTCGTCATCACCATGCTGGTCAACATGGGCGCCCGCGCGATCGTCGCGCGGCGCAAGGAATTCTCGGGAGCCAACTGATGAGCGCCACGACCTCGATCGCGGACGACGCCGGCGCCGTCGAGCGCACGCGTGCCCTCCTGACCGCCGCCGACACCGGCCGCAAGCGCACCGACCGCATCATGACGGTGCTCATCTACGGCGCCTTCACGCTCGCCGTCATCCCACTGGTGTCCCTGCTGTGGACCGTCCTCGTGAACGGCATCGAGCGGTTCAACAGCGACTTCCTCCTCACGTCGATGCGCGGCGTCTTCGGCGGCATGGACATGGGCGGCGCCTACCACGCCGCCGTCGGCACGCTGATGATCACGCTGACCGCCACGGTCATCTCGGTGCCGATCGGCCTGCTGGTGGCGATCTACCTCGTCGAGTACGGGCGGGGCGCGCTCGCCCGGGCCACGACGTTCTTCGTGGACGTCATGACGGGCATCCCGTCCATCGTCGCGGGCCTGTTCGCGTTCGCGCTGTTCACGATCTTCCTGGGCCCGGGCGCCAAGCTCGGCATCATCGCCGCGGTCGCGCTGAGCGTGCTGATGATCCCCGTGGTCGTGCGCTCCTGCGAGGAGATGCTCAAGCTCGTGCCGAACGAGCTGCGGGAGGCGTCCTACGCGCTGGGCGTGCCCAAGTGGCTCACCGTCGTCCGGGTCGTGCTGCGCACCTCCGTCGCCGGCATCACCACGGGCGTGCTGCTCTCCGTCGCCCGCGTGATCGGCGAGACGGCCCCGATCCTCATCACCGCCGGTGTGACGGACTCGATCAACTTCAACGTGTTCGACGGGCGCATGATGACCCTGCCGGTCTACATCTTCAGCCAGTACCGGCAGGGCCCGGTGCCCTGCCGCGAGGATGCGATCGACTGCCTGGTGAACATCAACTTCGAGCGGGCCTGGGCGGCCGCCCTCCTGCTGATCATCATCGTCATGCTCCTCAACCTCATCGGGCGCCTCGTGACCCGGTGGTTCTCCCCGAAGCTGCGCTGACGCGCAGACCCGCCTCAGCCGCAGCTCACACGAAGGAATGATCCGATGGCACAGCGCATCGACGTGAAAGACCTGAACATCTACTACGGCGACTTCCTCGCCGTGGAGGGTGTGTCCATGACGATCGACCCCAAGTCCGTCACGGCCTTCATCGGCCCGTCGGGCTGCGGCAAGTCGACGTTCCTGCGCACCCTGAACCGCATGCACGAGGTGATCCCCGGGGCCCGCGTCGACGGCTCCGTGGAGCTTGAGGGCGTCGACCTGTACGGCGACGACGTCGACCCCGTGGCCGTGCGCCGCACCGTCGGCATGGTGTTCCAGCGCCCCAACCCGTTCCCCACGATGTCCATCCGGGACAACGTGCTGGCGGGCGTGAAGCTGAACAACAAGCGGATCAGCAAGTCGGACGCGGACGACCTGGTCGAGTCGTCCCTGCGCGGCGCCAACCTCTGGAACGAGGTCAAGGACCGCCTGGAGAAGCCGGGTTCCGGCCTGTCGGGCGGCCAGCAGCAGCGCCTCTGCATCGCCCGTGCCATCGCGGTGAAGCCGCAGGTCGTCCTCATGGACGAGCCGTGCTCGGCCCTGGACCCGATCTCCACGCTGGCGATCGAGGACCTGATCCAGGAGCTCAAGAAGGACTACACGATCGTCATCGTCACGCACAACATGCAGCAGGCCGCGCGCGTGAGCGACCGGACGGCGTTCTTCAACATCGCGGGCACCGGGAAGCCCGGCCGCCTCATCGAGATGAACGACACCTCGACCATCTTCTCGTCGCCGGCCGAGAAGGCCACCGAGGACTACGTCTCGGGCCGCTTCGGGTGACGGACGGCCGCTGACCGCCCCCGGGCGGAGAGACGGCTCTGGCGGGTGAGGACCAGGGTCCTCACCCGCCAGAGCCGTCTGCTGCTGTTACCTCCGCGAGGTCACTCCGACGGGGAGGGCGACGCCGACGGCGAGACGGACGCCGCGGGCTCGACGACCTCGACCGGGAGGTAGTCGGCGTACTCCGACAACGTGCCGTCGAGGACCGGGAGCAGGAACTCCTTGGTGTCGGTGCCGACGGTGAGGGTCGCGTCGAGGTAGTTGCCGGGTGCGGCGCCCACGGTGTCGAGCAGGGCGGCCTCGCCGGTCTCGGTGCCCAGGTAGACCGTGCCGCCTGCCGGGACCTCGACGACCACGGGGGCGGCGCCGGGGGCCTGGAGCGTGAACGACGCGTCGTCAGCCGTCTCGTTGGCCAGGGCGCCCAGGACGTTGCCGGCCTCGCCCTCGGCGGCGGACACGACCATGAGGTTGATGCCGCGCAGGTCCGTGTCGTCCTCGCCCAGGACGGAGACCCCGACGCCGTCGGACGGGTCGTAGGACTTCGTCGTGGTGGTCGGGGCGCAGGCCGCCAGCAGGAGGGCTCCCGCAGCGGAGACCGCCGCGACGGCGATGGTGCGGGCGCCTCGGGCGGCGGTGGCGCGACGGGACACGGTGAACTCCCTGATGTTCGTCTGGTTCGGTCGGGGTCGGATCCCCGCAATATCCTAGTGGGCCCGACGGCGTGCCCGCGCATCGCCGAAGGTGACGAACCACCCGGTCAGGGAGTGGCAACGGTCACGGCTCCGGAACGATCCGACCGGGGTCGCGCGGGTGAGGATCACCCCACCTACCCGGGCGGACAACGCTCTGACCTGCGGAAACGCTGTTCGCAAGGGGGTCGGACAAACGCCAAGCGTGCAAGTTCTCCAGATCACGCCGTGGTAACCTGGTTTCAGGGAAAGGGGACATCTGCAGATGACGTTCACAGTAGGCGAGACGGTTGTCTACCCGCACCATGGCGCGGCGCTGATCGAAGAGATCAAGACCCGCAAGATTCGCGGCGAAGAAAAGATGTACCTGAAGCTCAAGGTTGCTCAGGGTGACCTGACCATCGAGGTCCCGGCGGAGAACGTCGACCTGGTGGGGGTGCGCGACGTCGTCGGCCAGGAGGGTCTCGACCGCGTGTTCGAGGTGCTTCGCGCGCCGTACACGGAAGAGCCCACCAACTGGTCGCGCCGGTACAAGGCGAACCTCGAGAAGCTCGCGTCGGGCGACGTGATCAAGGTGGCCGAGGTCGTTCGCGACCTGTCCCGCCGTGACGCCGACCGCGGTCTTTCCGCAGGTGAGAAGCGTATGCTCGCGAAGGCACGGCAGATCCTCGTGTCGGAGCTCGCGCTGGCCGAGCACACCGAGGAGGAGAAGGCGGAAGCCATCCTCGACGAGGTCCTCGCCTCCTGACCCACCCACAGGATCCCCAGCTCCACTGATGCACCGGTCTGGCGACCGGTGCATCGTGCCCCACGGGATCCTTCGCTTCAATCATGATCCTGTGGGGACCCCGACGAGATGACGACCCTTGCAATCCTGACGGCCGCCGGCTCGGGCTCCCGACTAGGGCGAGACCTGCCCAAGGCGCTGGTGGAGCTCGACGGTTTCCCGCTCGTGCTGCACGCGGCGCGGCGCCTGGCGGCGTCGGGAGTCGTGGACTCGCTCGTGGTGACGGCGCCCGACGGGCTCGTGGGTGTGATGACCGACCTCCTGGCCGACGACCCGCACGTCCACGTCCCCGTTCAGGTGACGGACGGCGGCCCCACGCGGCAGGCTTCCGTCCACGCCGGCCTGGCGCTCGCCCGGCCGGGTGACGACGTGGTGCTGGTGCACGACGCGGCGCGTCCGCTCGTCCCCTCGGACCTTGTCCGGCGGGTCGTGGCGGCCGTCCGCAGCGGCCACGGGGCCGTGGTGCCCGGCCTCCCGGTCACGGACACCGTGAAGCAGGTCCGGCCGGACGGCGACGCCGAGCTGGTCACCGGCACCCCGGACCGCTCCATGCTGCGTGCCGTGCAGACGCCCCAGGGGTTCGCGCGCGACCTGCTGGTGCGCGCGCACAGGACGGGCGCCGCCCGGGCCCGGGCGGAGCACCTCGCGGCGACGGACGACGCCGGCCTCGTCGAGGTGCTCGGCGAGCCGGTCCACATCGTGCCCGGCGACGCCGCCGCCTTCAAGATCACCACCGAACGCGACCTGTGGCTCGCGTCCCTCGTGCTGCAGGAGACCAACGCATGACCGACCCGTCGAGCACGCCGGAACGGGCCGTCCCGGCCGCCGCGTACCCCCTGCCGCGCACGGGCATCGGCGTCGACGTGCACGCCTTCGCGCCGGACGGGTCGGACCGGGAGATGTGGCTCGGCGGCCTGCACTGGCCGGGCGAACGCGGCCTGGCCGGGCACTCCGACGCCGACGTCGCCGCGCACGCGGCGGCCGACGCGCTGTTCTCCGCGGCGGGTCTGGGCGACCTCGGGTCGCACTTCGGGACCGGCCGTCCGGAGTGGGCGGGGGCCTCCGGGACCACGCTCCTGGCCGAGGCCGCGAGGCGCGTTCGGGCTGCGGGGTACATGATCGGCAATGTGGCTGTACAGGTGATCGGAAACCATCCGCGGGTGGGCACACGGCGCGACGAGGCTCAGGCGGCGCTGTCCGCCGCCGCGGGCGCGCCCGTCTCCCTGACCGCGACCACGACGGATGCGCTCGGGCTGACCGGGCGCGGCGAGGGCGTCGCGGCGATCGCGACCGCGCTCGTGGTGCCCGACGGCAGGGCCGCGGCATGAACAACAAGCGCAAGCCGCTGGACGAACGGCGCGCCGAGATCGTCGAGGCCGGGCTGAGCGTGGCGATGCGCGAGGGCGTCGAGTCGGTGACCGTGCGCCGCGTGGCGCAGGAGGCCGGCATCTCGCTGGGCACCGTGCACTACTGCTTCGACGACAAGGACGCGATGCTGCGGGCCATGGGCCGCGCCATCGCGATGCGGGCGTCCGAGCCGATGATCTCGGCGCTGGAGGTCGGGCCGGACCGCACGACCCTGGCCGACACGGCCGTGGACGCCCTCCTGACAGGCCTCAAGCAGCACCAGCACATGCGGCTGCTCACCTTCGAGTTCGCCGTCTCCGGCGCGCGTACGCCGGTGCTGCGCGAGGTGGCGCAGGCGCACCTCAAGCAGAGCATCGTGATGACACGGGAGTACCTCCTGCGGCTGGCCGAGGTCGCCGAGGCCAAGTACCGGACCGACATCGACACGCTGGCACGCACGGTGGCGATCCGGATCGACGGCATCGAGCTCGCGTGGATGGTCGACCAGGACGACGCCGCGGCGCGGTCCGCCTTCGCCGACCTGACGCACGACGTGTTCGACGACATGCAGCCCTGACGGCTCGCCGTCCTCGCCGGGCCTAGATGGCGAAGACCCGCTGGGTGTACGGGTTGGCGAACACGCCCTCGGGGTCGGCCACCTCGCGCGCCCGGCGGAAGTCACCGAACCGCCGGTACTGGCCCGCCAGGTAGTCGGCGTCGCGGGTGTGCATCTTGCCCCAGTGCGGACGCCCGCCCGCGGCGGTGAAGATCTGCTCGGCGGCGTCGAAGTACCGCGCGTAGGGCAGGCGCCAGTACTGGTGCACGGCGACGTAGGCGGTGTCGCGGCCGTACGCGGTCGAGAGCCACACGTCGTCGGCGGGGGCGAAGCGCACCTCGACCGGGAACGGGACGTTCTCGCCGGTGGACCGCTGCCAGGCGTCGAGCTGGTTCAGCACGTCGACCACCGCGGCCCGAGGCACCGCGTACTCCATCTCGCGGAACCGCACGCGGCGGTGGGTGCAGAACACCTGGTGCGACGGCGCCGTGTACCGGCGGGCGCTCAGGGCGCGGGCCGAGATCGCGTTCAGCGTGGGGGTCGCGGCCGGGATCAGGGTCGCGATCTGGTTCACGGTGCCGAAGAGCGCGTTCGACAGCACCTCCTCGTCGAGGAAGGAGCGGGCCGCACCGGCCGCCTTCCGCAGGCCGTGCGCGAGGCCCGACCCGGCGTTCACGCCGGCGTCGACCCGGGTGTTGCGGAGCGTCAGGGCGCGGCGCGTGGCAGGGAACCAGTAGAACTCGAAGTGGTCGCTGCCCGCCACGAGGTCGTCGAGCTCCTCGAGGACGCGATCCAGGGGCCAGGGCTCCTCGACGGCGAGGAGGTCGAAGGCGGGGACCGCCTCGATGGTCACGGTGCTCAGCACGCCTGTCGCGCCGAGGCCGAGGCGGGAGGCCTCGAACAGGTCGTGCCGCTCGGTGGGCGCGGCGCGCACGACGTCGCCGTCCGGCCCCACGACCGTCAGCGCGCGCACGCGGGTGGCGAGGCCGCCGAACCGCGCGCCCGTGCCGTGCGTGCCCGTCGAGATGGCGCCGGCCACCGACTGCCGGTCGATGTCTCCGAGGTTCTGCATGGCCAGCCCGCGCTCGGCCAGGATCCGGTTGAGCTGGTGCAGCCGCATGCCCGCGCCCACCGTGACCAGGGCGTGCCCGGTGTCGGGGTCGCGCTCGACGCGGTGCAGGGCGTCGAGGTGGTCGAGGTTGAGCAGCACGCCGTCCGTGGCCGCCGCCGGCATGAACGAGTGCCCGGCGCCGACCGCGCGCACCGTGTGCCCGTCCTTCACGGCGCGGCGCACGGCGTCGGACAGCTCGTCCTCCGACGTCGGCTGCTCGAGTCGTGCGGGCGTGGCGGTCACGTTGCGTGCCCAGTTCGTCCAGATCACCGGAGCACTATCCCACGGGCCCGCGCTGCTGGACAGAACCGGAGTAGCGTTCGGGCATGAGCTCCGCAGCAGACACCGCCGCGCGGCTTTCCGCCGCCACGTCCGGGCTGCCGGCCCCCGTCGCCGTCGTCGACCTGGACGTGTTCGACACCAACGCGCTCGACCTCCTCAAGCGTGCCGACGGCGTACCCGTCCGCGTCGCGTCGAAGTCCGTGCGGGTGCGCTCGCTGGTCGAGCGGGCGCTCGGGCACGGGTTCGCCGGCGTCATGGCCTACTCGCTGCGCGAGGCGCTGTGGCTGGTCGGCACGGGTGTGCGCGACGTGCTGGTGGGCTACCCGACGGTGGACCGTGCGGCCCTGGCCACGCTCGCCGCGGATCCCGCGGCCCGCGCCGAGATCACCCTGATGGTCGACGACGTGGCGCACCTCGGCCTGATCGCCGAGGCCGAGGAGCGCGTGGGCGCGGGCGGCTCGGCCGCCGCCACGGCGGGCACGGCGTCCGTCCGGCCCGTCCAGGTCTGCCTGGACGTCGACTGCTCGCTGCGGGTCGGGGTGGGGTCGCTGACGGCGCACCTCGGCGTGCGCCGCTCGCCCCTGCGCGAGCCCGGCGACGTCGCCGCCCTCGCCACCGTCGCTCAGGCCAAGGGGCTGGCCGTGCGCGGCCTGATGTTCTACGAGGCCCAGGTGGCCGGCCTGCCGGACACCAGCCCCGCCGTCCGGCTCGTCAAGCGCCTCACGATGCGCGAGGTCAACGACCGCCGGGTGCGCATCCTCGCGGCGGTGCGCGACGCCGTCGGCCAGGACGTGGAGCTCGTCAACGCGGGCGGGACCGGATCGATCGAGGTGAGCGGCAGCGCCCCCGGCGTCACCGAGGTGACGTCCGGCTCCGGGCTGTTCGCGCCCGGCCTGTTCGACGGCTACCGCTCCTTCGAGGCCCGACCGGCGGCGTTCTTCGGGCTCGACGTGGTGCGCGAGCCCGCTCCCGGCTGGGTCACGGCCTTCGCGGGCGGGTACGCGGCGTCGGGCCAGGCGGGCACGGCGCGGCTGCCGCGCCTGTTCACGCCCGGGTACACGCTGAGCGGGACGGAGGGCGCGGGCGAGGTCCAGACGCCGCTGCGTGCCACGCGGGCCGACGGCGCGCCCCTGCGCACGGGCGACCGGGTCTGGCTCCGGCACGCGAAGGCCGGCGAGATGATGGAGCGGTTCGACCAGGTGCACCTCGTGCGGGGCGCCGAGATCACCGAGACGGTGCCGACCTACCGGGGCGAGCACAAGAACTTCGGGTAGGCCGCGGGACGGGCCATCGGGTAGAAAAAGCCCATGCCCACACTGCACCACCGCACCCGGCCGATGACGGGTCGCGACCCCCACGAGCCGGCGCGCACGGCGACCCCGCTGGAGCTGCTGTTCGACCTCACGTTCGTGGTCGCGTTCGGGGTGGCCGGCGAGCAGGGCGCGCACCTGCTCGCCGAGGGGCACGTCGCGTCGGGCATCATCGGGTTCGCGTTCTCGATGTTCGCGATCTGCTGGGCGTGGATCAACTTCACCTGGTTCGCCTCCGCGTTCGACACCGACGACTGGTTCTACCGCGTCACCACGATGGTGCAGATGATCGGCGTCGTGGTCCTGGCGCTCGGCCTGCCCGAGATGTTCAGCTCCCTCGACGCGGGCGACCGCGTGCACAACGAGGTCATGGTCGCCGGGTACATCGTGATGCGGCTGGCCATGCTCGTGCAGTGGCTGCGCGCGGCCAAGCAGGCGCCCGAGTACCGCGCCACCTGCCTCGCGTACGTGCGCACGCTCGTCATCACGCAGATCGGCTGGGCGGCGCTGGCCGTCGCGCCCGTGACCGTCCCGGTCTTCTTCGTGGGCGGTGTGCTGCTGGGCGTCGCGGAGATGGCGGGGCCGGTGGTCGCGGAGCGGTTCCGCACGGCCGGTGCCGGCCAGAAGAGCACGCCCTGGCACGCCCACCACATGGCCGAGCGGTACGGGCTGCTGGCCATCATCACGCTCGGCGAGGGCGTGATCGGCACGGTCGCGTCGCTGTCCGCCGTGGTCGACGGCTCGAGCTGGACGCTCGACGCCGTGCTGGTCGCGCTCGCGGGCACCGGCCTCACCTTCGGCCTGTGGTGGACGTACTACCTCACGCCGGACGCCGAGCTGCTGCACCGCCACCGGGAGCGGTCGTTCGCCTGGGGCTACGGGAACATCCTGGTCTTCGCGGCGCTCGCGGGCGTGGGCGCCGGGCTGCACGTCGCGGGCTACTACCTGGACCACGAGTCGCACCTCGGCCCCGTCGCGACGGTGCTGGCGGTCGCCGTGCCGGTGCTCGTGTTCGTGGTGGCCGACTACACGCTGTTCTGGGTCCTGTCCCGGTCGTTCAGCCCCCTGCACCTGTTCCTCGTGATCGGCACGGCGGTGGTGCTCGCCCTGGCCGTCGCGGTCGCGGCGGCGGGCCTCGGCATGGCCTGGTCCCTGCTCCTGGTCATGCTCGCCCCGGCCGTGTCGGTCGTCGGGTACGAGGTGCGCGGGCACCAGCACGTGGCGCGTGTGCTCGGACAGGCGCTCGGGCAGGAAAAGGGTGCCTGAGCGCCGGTACCCTTGACAGGTGACTATTCGCCTGTTTGACACCGCTGCGCGCGAGGTGCGCGACTTCGACCCCATCACCCCGGGCGAGGTCGGCATCTACCTGTGTGGCGCCACCGTGCAGGCGCCCCCTCATGTCGGCCATCTGCGCCCCGTCATCGCGTTCGACGTGCTGCGGCGCTGGCTCACCCGGCGGGGCCTGAAGGTCACCCTGATCCGCAACGTCACCGACATCGACGACAAGGTGCTGGCCAAGTCGGCCGCCGCCGGCCGCGAGTGGTGGGCGCACGCCGCGCTGTACGAGCGGGTGTTCACCCAGGCGTACGACGCGCTCGGCGTGATCCCGCCCACCTACGAGCCCCGGGCGACCGGCAGCGTGCCCGAGATGGTCGCGCTCATGGAGCGCCTCGTCGAGGGCGGGCACGCCTACACCACCGGCGAGGGCAACGTCTGGTTCGACGTCCACTCCTGGCCCGCCTACGGCGAGCTGACCCGGCAGCGGGTCGAGGACCTCAGCCCCGAGGAGGGCGCGGAGGTCGCGGAGGGGTCCGCCGCCGCGGCCAAGAAGAACCCGCACGACTTCGCGCTGTGGAAGGCCCCCAAGCCGGGCGAGCCGGAGTCGGCGTCGTGGGAGACCCCGTTCGGCCGCGGCCGGCCCGGCTGGCACCTGGAGTGCTCCGCGATGGCCCGCCGCTACCTGGGCGACACGTTCGACATCCACGGCGGCGGCCTCGACCTGCGGTTCCCGCACCACGAGAACGAGCAGGCGCAGTCGCGGGCCGCGGGCTACGGGTTCGCGCAGCGCTGGATGCACGTCGCGTGGGTCACCCAGGCCGGCGTCAAGATGTCGAAGTCCCTGGGCAACGGTCTGCTGGTCAGCGAGCTGCTGGCCCAGGCCCCCGCGCCCGTGGTGCGCTACGCGCTCGTGGCCGTGCAGTACCGGTCCATGCTCGAGTGGGCGCCCGACACGCTGGACGAGGCACGCACCACGTGGGAGCGCCTGTCCGGCTTCGTCACGCGCGCCTCGGAACGGGTGGGCGACGTCCCGGTCGAGGAGGTCGCCAAGGCGGAGGTGCCCGAGGCGTTCGCCGCCGCGATGGACGACGACCTGAACGTGCCGCAGGCGCTCGCCGTCGTGCACGAGCACCTGCGGGCCGGCAACACCGCCCTCGCCTCCGGGACCGACGCCGCCGTCCGCGACGAGCTGGTGACGCTCCGTGCGATGCTGGACGTGCTGGGCCTGGACCCGGCCGACCCGCAGTGGACGACGTCGGGCGACGACCGGTACGCGACGGCCCTGGACGGCCTCGTGGCCGCGGAGCTCAAGGCGCGCGCGGAGGCGCGCGCCGCGAAGGACTGGGCCACCTCCGACGCGATCCGGGACCGCCTCGCGGCCGCGGGCATCGAGGTCCAGGACAACGCCGACGGGGCCCGCTGGTCCCTCTCCTGATCTGACACCCCGGCTAGAGACGAGAAACAAAGATGGCAGGCAATTCCAAGCGCGCCGGAGCGGTGCGCAAGGCCGGTTCCAAGAAGGGCGCGCAGGTCGGCACCGGCGGGCACAGCCGCAAGGCGCTGCGCGGCAAGGGCCCGACGCCCAAGGCGGAGGACCGCACGTACCACCCGGCGCACCAGCGCAAGGTCGCGGCCGAGAAGCGGGCCACCGCGGCCGGTCGCCGTCCGGGCAGCCCGGGCGGGCGCGGCGCGGGCCGCAAGGGCGCCGGGGCGGCCGAGGTCGTCGCCGGCCGAAACGCCGTGCTGGAGGCGCTGCGCGCGGAGATGCCCGCCGAGGGGATCTACCTGGCCTCGCGCCTGGAGTCGGACGACCGCACCCAGGAGATCCTGGAGATCGCGCACGCGCGCAGCCTGCCGATGTTCGAGGCGTCTCGCCTCGACCTCGACAAGATCACCGACGGCGCCGTGCACCAGGGCGTCGCCATGAAGGTGCCGGCCTACGACTACCGGGACGCCGAGGACCTCCTCGACGTCGCGGCCGAGGCGGGGGAGCCCCCGCTGATCGTGGCGCTGGACGGCGTCACCGACCCTCGCAACCTCGGGGCCGTGCTGCGGTCCGCCGGGGCGTTCGGCGCGCACGGCGTGCTGGTGCCGGAGCGGCGCGCGGCGGGCGTGACGGCGTCGGCGTGGAAGGTGTCTGCGGGCGCCGCCGCGCGCGTGCCCGTGGCGCGTGCGACCAACCTGGCGCGCGAGCTCGCCGAGCTGAAGAAGACCGGCTGCTTCGTGGTGGGGCTCGACGCGGGCGGCGACATGCCCGTGGGCGAGCTCGCGTACGCGAACGACCCGCTGGTGCTGGTGGTCGGCTCGGAGGGCAAGGGCCTGTCCCGCCTCGTGCGCGACGCGTGCGACGCGGTGGTCTCGATCCCGATCGCGGCCACGACGGAGTCGCTGAACGCCGCCGTGGCGGCGGGAATCACGCTGTACGAGGTGGCGAAGCAGCGGGGCGAGGCCGGCTAGACCCCGCTAGGCCTGCTGCTCGGCCTCGCCCGGTGCGAGGCCGAGCAGGGCGTCCTCGTCGGGGCGGTGCCGCAGCACGTTCTCCACGTAGGACGTCGCGGCCTCGGGCAGCGGGATGTCGCGCTGCGCCTGCTGGGAGATGAACCAGCGGTGGTCGAGGATCTCGTGGAAGAGCTGCGCGGGCTCCAGCTTGCGCCGCATCTCGCGGGGCACGGCGTCGATCGTGGGGCGGAAGACCTGGCGGACCCAGGCGTGCGCCACGATCTGCTCCTGGTCGTTCTGCCGGTCGGTCGCGGCGCGGAAGCTGTCGAGGTCGTTGAGCATGCGGCGCGCCTGGTTCTCCTGGACGTCCAGGCCCGTCAGGCGCAGCAGCCGGCGCGAGTGGTGCCCGGCGTCGACCACCTTGGGCTGGATGCGCACCTTGGTGCCGTCGATGTCCGTGGTGATCTCGAGCTCGCCCACGTCGAAGCCGAGGTCGTTGAGCCGCTCGATGCGCGCGGCGACGCGCCAGCGCTCGTCGGAGTCGAACGCCTCCGAGACCGTCAGGGCGGCCCACAGCTCCTGGTAGCGCTCCACCAGGGCGTCGCCGATCGACACCTCGTCGACGTCCTCGTCGAGCAGCTCGCCGGCGGCCAGGTCCATCAGCTCGCCGATGATGTTGGTGCGTGCCAGGTCGACATCGTAGTTGCGCTGGCCGTCGGTGAGCTGGCGGTGCATGTCGCCGGTCTCGGCGTCGACCAGGTAGGCGGCGAAGGTCTCCGCGTCCCGCCGGAAGAGCGTGTTGGACAGCGAGACGTCGCCCCAGTAGAAACCGACCAGGTGCAGGCGTACCAGGAGCACCGCGAGGGCGTCGATGAGCCGCGTGGCGGTGTCGGGGCGCAGGTCCTGGCTGAACAGGGCGCGGTAGGGCAGCGAGAACGGCAGGTGCTCGGTGATCAGCACGGCCTCGAGCCGCTCGCCGTCGGGCGCGCTACGGCCCGTGATGACGCCGACGGGCACGACCGAGGGCACCTCGATGCGGTGCAGCTGGCGCAGCAGCGCGTACTCGCGGTAGGCGACGGTCTCGCCGATCTCCTTGATCGCCAGCACGCGGCCACCGTGGTTGACGAAGCGGACCACGTGCCGCGAGATGCCCTGGGGGAGGGCGGCGAGCACCTCGTCCGGCCACTCGGCCAGGGGGACGTGCCAGGGGAGGTCCAGCAGAGTGGGGTCGGGTGCGACCGCGGTGATCTGCAGGTTCTGCTGGGGCATGGGCACCATTCTGGACGACGTGAGTGCCGGGACAGAACGGTGGCGAGAGAGAACTGTGGCGAGACGGGACATCGGCTGGTGCCGGCGTCCTGTCTCGCCACAGTTCTACTTCGCCACGGTCCTACCTCGGCGAGGGAGGCTCGGCTCAGCCGAGGCGCTCACCCGTGGTCGCGGAGAACACGTGCGAGTGGCCGGCCTGGATGGCGACGTTGATGACGTCGCCCTTGTCCGGCACGCCGCGCGGGTCGATGCGGACGATGACCTGGTTGGTGTCGCCGGCGGAGAGGTCGACGTCGGCGGCGTCGCCCTTGAGCGAGCCGTAGACGAAGGCGTCGGAGCCGAGCTCCTCGACCAGGTTGACCTCGACCTCGAACGAGCCGGTGGTGCCGGACGGGACGACGTCGAGGGCCTCGGGGCGGAAGCCCAGGGTGACCTTGCCGCCGTCGGACTCGGCCAGGTTGCTCGCGATGGAGCGGTCGAGCGGGACGCTGGCCGAACCGACCTTGACGTTGCCCTCCTTGACGTCGAACGTGCCGATGTTCATGGCTGGGGAGCCGATGAAGCCGGCGACGAACACGTTGTTCGGGCGGTCGTACATCTCACGCGGGGTGCCGACCTGCTGCAGGATGCCGGCGTTGAGGACCGCGATGCGGTCGCCCATCGTGAGGGCCTCGGTCTGGTCGTGGGTCACGTAGACCGTGGTGACGCCCAGGCGGCGCTGCAGCGACGCGATCTGGGTGCGGGTCTGGACGCGGAGCTTGGCGTCGAGGTTCGACAGCGGCTCGTCCATGAGGAACACCTGCGGCTGACGCACGATGGCGCGGCCCATGGCGACACGCTGACGCTGACCACCGGAGAGGGCCTTCGGCTTGCGGTCGAGGTACTCGGTGAGGTCGAGGATCTTCGCGGCCTCCTCGACACGCTGGCGGATCTCCGCCTTCGGCGTGCCGGCGATCTTCAGGGCGAAGCCCATGTTGTCCGCCACCGACATGTGCGGGTAGAGCGCGTAGTTCTGGAAGACCATCGCGATGTCGCGGTCCTTGGGCTGCACGTCGGTGACGTCGCGGTCACCGATGAAGATGTGCCCGCCGTTGACGTCCTCGAGCCCCGCGAGCATGCGCAGCGAGGTGGACTTGCCGCAGCCGGACGGGCCGACGAGGACGAGGAACTCGCCGTCCTCGATCTCCAGGTTCAGCTGGTCGACGGCCGGGCGCTCCGTGCCCGGGTAAACGCGCGTCGCGTGGTCGAAAGTGACCGTAGCCATGAGAAAACATCCCTCCACCGGCAGGTACGTGCCGGACGATCCGTTGTGGTCGGGTGCCGTTGCTTCCACTCGCGTGTCGGCGGTGACACTGTTGCAGCGCGATCGTACCCCGGTTGGTCAAGGCCGCGGTATCGACCGGGTCACGTACGGGTCAGTCCTCCCCGCGCAGCGTGCGGGCGAGGCCGGCCAGGACGGCGGCGAGCGCGTCCGGGTCGGGCACGCGGTGGGAGGCGAGCGTGTCGCCCGTGCCCACCTTGATCGACAGGTCACCGGCCTCGAGCGCGCCGAAGGCCTGCTCGTCGGTCGTGTCGTCGCCCGCGTACAGGACGCGCACCTTCTCGACGCCCAGCTCGGCCGCCACGGTGCCGCGCAGCCGGCGCAGCGCCTCGCCCTTGCTGGTGGTCACCACCGACACCTCGACGACGTCCTTGCCGTGCATCACGGGCAGGCCCAGGTTGGCCGCGACCTCGTCGGCGGCCACGGTGATGGCAGCGGCGTCGTCCACGCTCGCCAGGCGCGTGTGCACGACGGCGGCCGCGGGCTTGACCTGCACCCACGCCCCCTCGCGGCCGGACACCGCGGACTCGAAGCCCGCGACGAGCGCGTCGAGCTGCCCGGACTGGACGGTGGTCAGGTGGAAGGGCACCTGGTCGACGCCGGTGGCGGTGGCCCGCCCCGCCTCCGCGCCGTGGCTGCCCACGAGGAACGTGCCCTCGGGGGCGACCGTGCGCTCGGCGAGGTCGGAGAGGTCGCGGCCGGAGACGAACGCGAGGCGCACCGGCGCCTCCTGCGCCAGCGCGTGCAGCTGCTCGACGGCGGTCCGGGCCGCCCGCGTCATGGTCGACGCCTTGGGGTCGTCCACGAGCGGTGCCAGCGTCCCGTCGAAGTCGGACGCGAGCAGCCAGCCCGTCGTCGGCTTCTTGCGCCGACCGTTCCCGTTGCCCATGCGCGCGAGCCGGCCCTTGGCGGGGACGCCGTCGGGCACGGTGGTGAACGCCGTCAGCGCGTCACGAAGGTTCTGGTGCCGGGGCTCCGTGGAGCGCGGGTCCACGCTCAGCGGCCGCGGCGGCACCGCGGTGAGCACCCCGAGGAAGGTCTCCGACCACTTGGCGACGTCGTCGGCCAGGACCTTGCGGCGCAGGCGCCGCATACGGCGCCGCTGCTCCCGCGGGTCCATCGTCGCGGCGGCCACGATGATGTCCTTCATGCCGTCGATGTCGTGCGGGTTGACCAGCAGGGGGCCGGGGGAGAGCTCGTCGGCCGCGCCTGTGAACTCGCTCAGCACCAGGGCGCCGCGTTCGTCGGAGCGGGCGGCGATGTACTCCTTGGCCACCAGGTTCATACCGTCGCGCAGCGAGGTCACCAGCAGCACGTCGGCCGCGAGGTAGAGCGCGGCCATCTCCTCCGGCGGGTAGGAGTGGTGCAGGTAGTGGATCGCCGAGTGGCCCAGCTCGCCGTACTCGCCGTTGATCCGGCCCACCAGCACCTCGACGTGCTCACGGAGCTCCTGGTAGGCGCCCACGTTCTCGCGGCTGGGGCTCGCGACCTGCACGAGCGTGGCGTGCTCGACGTCGAGGCGGCCGTCGTCGAGCAGCTCGCCGTAGGCCTTGATGCGGTGCCGGATGCCCTTGGTGTAGTCGAGGCGGTCGACGCCGAGCATCAGCGTGTCCGGGTTGCCAAGGTCCGCCTTGATCTCCTTGGCGCGGGCCTGGACCTCGGGGGTGCGCGCGAGCGTGTCGAACCGGTGGGAGTCGATCGAGATCGGGAACGACGACGCGCGTACGTGCCGGCCGGGCCGCCCGTCGGCGTCCGGGATGGTGATGACGGGGCCGCGCGTGGTGAACCCGGTCAGCCGCCGCGCCGAGCGCACGAAGTTCGCGGCGTCGCCGTTGCGCTGGAAGCCCACGAGGTCCGCGCCGAGCAGGCCGTCGATGATCTGCCGTCGCCACGGGAGCTGCGCGAACAGCTCGACCGGCGGGAACGGGATGTGGTCGAAGAACCCGATCCGCAGGTCCGGCCGCAGGTCGCGCAGCATGCGGGGGACGAGCTGGAGCTGGTAGTCGTGCACCCAGACGACGGCGCCCTCCGCGGCCTGCTCGGCGGCGGCGTCGGCGAAGCGCTGGTTGACCCGGCGGTACGCGTCCCACCACTGGCGGTGGTAGTCCGGGGGTGCGATGACGTCATGGTAGAGCGGCCACAGGGTCGCGTTCGAGAAACCCTCGTAGTAGCGCTCGATCTCGGTGGCGCTGAGCGTGACCGGCACCAGCAGCATGCCGTCCGCCTCGAAGGGCTCGTGCGCGAGGTCGGGGGCACCGGACCAGCCGACCCAGGCGCCGTCCGCGCCCTGCATGACCGGTTCGAGTGCCGTGACCAGGCCGCCCGGTGACCTCTGCCAGGTGAGGTCGCCCTGCGGGCCGACCGAGAAGTCGACCGGCAGCCGGTTTGCGACGACGACCAGATCGTACCCGTCTTTACCCGGCAATGTACTGCTCCTTATGTGTGGATGATTCTCACTCTGCTGCGTCAAGGGTAACGAGGTCTCTTCCCTGCTCAGGGTAACGATGTCCGGTTCCACTCGAACGCCGAGGTATCGCGGTGCTGGTCAGGGGCTGGATGTTGGCGGGCGTCCGCTGTCGGTGGCGGCTACGGTGTGCCTCATGGAGGAGGTGGAGGCCTCGATCGCGCCCCCGCACGGCGCCGGCCCCGCTGCCGGTACGAAGCTCGGCGGGTACACGGTCGTGCGCGAGATCGGGTCGGGCGCGATGGGCGCCGTCTACCGCGCGCAGGACGACGGCGGCAACGCCGTCGCGCTGAAGATGCTCCACCGCCACCTCGACGACCCGGCGGCCCGCGAGCGGCTGCGCCGCGAGGCCACGGCGCTGCAGGGCCTGCGGCACCCCGCCGTGGCCCGGGTGCTGGACGCCGAGCTGGAGGGGCCCGACGCCTTCATCGTCACCGAGCTCGTCGAGGGCCCCACGCTCGAGGAGGAGATCGACGCGCGCGGTCCCCTGGACTCCCGGGACCTCTTCGAGCTCGCCGACCAGCTCGCCGACGCCCTCGAGGCCGTCCACGGCACCGGTGTGGTGCACCGCGACCTGACGCCGTCCAACGTGCTCATCGCGCGCACCGGGCCGGTCCTGATCGACTTCGGGCTCGCGCAGGGCCCGGGCGACGTGCGGGCGACCCGCACCGGGTTCGTCATGGGCACCCCCGGCTACCTCGCGCCCGAGCTGCTCGACGGCGCGGAGCCCGGACCCGACACCGACTGGTGGTCCTGGGCCGCCGTCCTCGCGTTCGCCGGCACCGGACGTGCGCCGTTCGGCGTGCGGCCCACCGAGCTCGTGCTGCGGCGCTCGCGGCAGGGCCAGGCCGACCTCGACGGGCTCCAGCCGCGGGCCGGCCGAGCGCTCGCGGCGGCGCTCCGGGCCGTGCCCGCCGAGCGCTGGGGACCGAACGAGGTCGCGCGGGCGCTCAAGGCCGAGTCGGACGCCTTCGTCGCCGCGACGACGGGGGAGGGCGGTCCGGAGACGACGGTCCTCGACCCCTCCGGCGACGGGACCACCGTGGCGGCGGCCGACGCCGGCTCGACGCGCGTCATGCCGAAGGGCCTGCTGCCCCGCCGGCGCCCCGTCTCCGCGGCGGCCGGTGGTGCCGGGGTCGGGGCGGCCGCCGGAGCCGCCGCTGCCGCGCGCACCCGCGACCCCGTGGGTGGCGTGAGCGACCTGGCGCAGAACGCGGGCCGGGCCAAGGGCCGGTCGGTCACCGGCCGGGCGCTGGGCTCGCCGGGGCCGGGTGCACCGTCGGGCGGGACCGCCCTCCTGCCGGAGCCCGTGAACCCCGCCCGCGTGACCGGTTACCGCACGCTGTTCCTGACGCTCACCCTCGCGCTCATGACGCTCGCCGCGACCCGGCCGGGCGCCGCTGTCGCCGTGCTCGTGGCCCTGCTGGTCGTGACCCGCCTGGCCGGCATCGCCGTCGACGAGTTCCGCAGCCGCCGCGCGCGCCGCGGGCCGAGCCGCAGCGATGCCCTGGTGGCGACCCTCGTGTCCCCCTGGCACCTCGTGCGGGCCGTGTTCGGCGTCCTGCCCGCCGTGGCCGTCGGGATCTGCGCCGGCGTGATCGTGGTGCTGCTGGGCCTGATGCTCTTCGCGCCCGGCAACGTGATCATCGCGCCCATCCCGACCGTCGAGGCGCGGTCCGTGGGCGGCATGAACCAGCCGATCGTCGACAGCCTGGTGCTCGCCGTGGGCATGCTGGTCACCGTGGTCGTGTCGTGGTGGGGTCCGGCGTCGTACGGGACCCGGGTCGGGGCCGGGCCGCTGCTGCGCCGGATCGCCCCGAGCAAGGGCTCGAAGACGCTGGTCACCCTGGTCGTGCTGGCGCTCGCGCTGCTCGCCGCGCTGCCCCTGTTCGGCAGCCCGGTGGACGTCGTCTGGTGGCCGCTGGGCGACCGGCCCGCCGTGACCTGGTGACCTTCGGGCCAGGTGTCCGGATCGTACAGAAACGTTCAGCAGTCTCCCAGCGATCCCTAGTAGGCTCGGTCCAGGCGCGTGTCGCGCCTCGCCCCATTGGCCCGCATCTCGAAGGACCCCGATGTCGACGAATCAGACCAAGGCACAGCGCCGCGACGCGGCCCGTGCCGAGGCCCTTGCTCTCCAGAAGAAGCAGCAGGCACGCGAGAAGCGCAGCCGCCTGATCGTGCTCGGACTCCTCGGGCTGGGAGTCATCGTCCTGGTCGTGGCGGTCGTCCTGATCTTCATGGAGTCGCAGAAGACGCCCATGGAGAAGGTGGACAACGTCCCGGCTGGCGTCGTGCAGGACACGGGCATCCCCGTGGGCGCCGACGGTGTGGCGGGCACCTCGAACGAGGGGGCCAAGACGCTCGACGTCTACGTCGACTACATGTGCCCCATCTGCGGCCAGTTCGAGCAGACCAACAGCGCGAGCATCACCGAGATGCGCGAGGCCGGTGACGTCACGTTCGTGGTGCACCCGGTCTCGATCCTGGACCGCACCTCCCAGGGCACCGAGTACTCGACCCGTGCGGCGTCGGCCGCGGCCTGGGTCGCCGACCGCGCCCCCGAGCAGTTCGCCGCGTTCCACGACGCGATGTTCGCGAGCCAGCCGCAGGAGAACACCCCAGGTCTGTCCGACGAGCAGATCGCCCAGGTCGCCGAGCAGGCGGGCGTGCCGGCCGACGTCGCCGCGGGCATCACCGACGGCGACGCGACGGACACCTACCGGGAGTGGGTCACCGCGTCCACGGAGCTCGCGACCAGCGACGAGGACCTGGTCAACGCCCAGGGCAGCTTCGGTACGCCGACCGTGGTGATCGACGGCGAGCGGTTCGATGACTGGCAGACCCCCGGCGCGCTGACCCAGGCGATCACGGGTGAGGCCGCCGGCTCCGAGGAGCCGTCCCCGTCGCCGTCCGAGTAGTACCCGGCGAGTCGACGGCGGGGTCCCGGACTGCGGTCCGGGGCCCCGCCGCTCTGCGTGCCCGCGGCGTCGCTCCGACGCGCGCGGATTCGACTCGGACTCCGGCGGGAGGAACCGTTAGGCTGTTCCCCGCCCGCCGCCTTAGCTCAGCTGGTAGAGCTCCCGCCTTGTAAGCGGAAGGTCGTCGGTTCGAACCCGACAGGCGGCTCCAGAGGCCCGGGATCTCAACGATCCCGGGCCTTCGTGCTGTCGTTACACGGTTCCGATCGAACGGAAATCCACCGCTATCGCCCGGCTCGCACCTCGCCTCCGACTGATGCGGCGCATAGGCTCGCGGGCGTGGAACTGCAACTTGAGAGCCGGGTCTGGGAGGTCGGGCAGCGCCTCGACGCCGACACCGGTGGCTTTGGGGCGGTCTTCGAGGCCACTTCCGACGACGGAGGATCGGTCGTGGTGAAGTACGTGAAGAAGGCACCTGGTGCCGAGCGTGAGTTGCTGTTCGGGGATGCGCTCAAGGCAGCACCTCTCCGTAACGTCGTTCCGATCCTCGATAAGGGGGAGGCTGGCGACTTCTTGGTGCTGGTCATGCCACGTGCGGAAAAATCGCTCGCCCAGCACATGGCGGCGCTCGCCGGTGAGCGGATGGACCCGAGCGAGGCGCTGGACGCCCTGACGGACGTAGCCGAGGCGCTGGTAGCGCTCGAAGAGGCCGGCATAGTGCACCGCGACCTCAAGCCCGCCAACGTGCTGTTTCTGGAGGGCAAGTGGTGTATCGCTGACTTCGGAATCTCCCGGTATGCGGAAGCCACGACGGCGGTCGACACGCGCAAGTACTCCAAGACGCCTGCTTATGCTGCACCCGAGCAATGGAACGAGGAGCGCGCCACGAGTGCGACGGACGTCTACGCGTTCGGAGTCATGGCCTACGAGATCACGGCTGGGCACCGTCCGTTTCTTGGGCCAGAGGTTCACGACTTCCGCGAACAGCATCGAACTGCAACACCAGAGCGGCTGCTGCTCGGCACGAACCGACTGAGGAACATCGTTGAGGAGTGCCTGTCGAAGGTGCCCGCACAGCGCCCCGCGCCCGCCAACCTTCTTGCGCGTCTGCAGAAGGCCCGCGAGGAGCCCACGAGCCAGGCTGCGTCGCGTCTCGCCGCGCAGAACCTACGGATCGTCCAGGAGCGCACCCAAGCCTCGGCCGAAGCTGAAGCGATCCGCCAGGCGACCGAACAGCGGGCGCGCCTTGCAGCCGACGGCATTCGGGCGTTCAACGTGTTCGCGGAGCCATTGCTACAGCAGATCGAGGATGATGCGCCAGCGGCGACGATCAAGCGGGGTGACGGTCAGGGGCGAATGGTCTTCGTCGCAGATCTGGATGGCGCGGAACTGGGGGTTGCAGCACCGGTCGCCTCGCAGAACTGGACGGGTCCGTTCGACGTCGTGGCCCACGCATCGATCAGCGTTCATCCCAAGGAGAGGTACGGCGTTTGGGTCGGCCGATCTCATTCCTTGTGGTTCTGTGACGCCTTCGAACAGGGGCGGTTCGCCTGGTACGAGTTGGCGTTCATGGATTCGCCGCTGGTTGGGAGCCAGCGTCCGATAGCGCCAGACTCACGCGAACCGCGGGAAGCATCGGTAGCGTTCTCAAACGTGGTGGGAACCATGCAGCTTGCGTGGACTCCCGGTGAGCTTGATCGCGACGAACCGGATGAGTTCATCGAAAGGTGGATCGGGTGGTTCGCCGATGCCGTCGAGGGGAAGCTGGTCCGGCCGTCGACGATGCCCGAGCGGCCCGATGACGGACAGTGGCGTCACAGCTAGGCCACTGACCGCCGGATTCATACGGATGCGGCCGGGCTAGGCCGCCCAAGCTCTGTGTGACCTGACCCGGACGGCTGGGAGGCCTGGAATCCACACGATTCCAGGCATCCCCCACCGCTATCGCGCGCCGAACTGCGCCAGAATCTCTCGGTTGTCGGGTCCGACGGCGGGCCTCGCGACGTAGTGCTTCGCCGTCACAGCCGAGTGCGAGTGTCCGAGTTGCGCTGCCGCCGCCTCGATATCTGCACCGCGCTCGATGGCTGTGCCGACGCTCTTGCGGAACGTCTTCGGAGTGATCCACGTCCACTCCGGGTGCCGCTCGCGAAACGTGCGCCACTGGCGGTCAACGGTCGTCACCTCGCGCAGCCCGCCGCGCTCCGAGGGAAACACGAGATTGAGTTCGCCTGGGGACGCCTCGGTGGCCCGCTTTTCGAGCATCCGCACTGCGAACTCCGGCACCAGGTGCCCGCGCGGCTTCTTGCCCTTGGTCGTGTCCTGCCGGAACAGGCCAACACCCTTCTTACGGACCACGGTCCCGGTGAGGTAGACGACGTGCTTGGTGAGGTCCACTTCATCCCACCGGAGCGCGAGGGCTTCGCCGGGACGGCACCCTGTAGCGAGCATGACGTCCACCAGGTCGTGAAGGTCGATCGCGGTCGCTTTGACGTCCATGGCGAGGACCGCTCGCAGCTCGATGACGTCCGGCACGGCCAGCGCTCGCACGTCCTCGCTCACCGTCGCCGGTACCGGGGTGACCGACCGTGCGGGGTTCGCTGTCAGAGCGTCCTCACGTACGGCGACGTCGAGCATCCCCTTGAGGCACGTCAGCGACACTCGGGCGTTCGCTGCGTGCTTCTCCACCTCGCCGGCCACCCAGGCTTCCAGGCGAGACACGGTGCACTCACGCAGCAACAGCCCGCCCAGGCCCGGAACCACGTACTGCTCGGTGGTGTACCTGTACCGCTGCCGCGTGTTCACGGCCAGCGTGCTCGGGTCGATCTTGGTCCGCAACCAGTAGTCCGCGAGGACTTCCAGCCGGGTGTCCGCCGTGATGGTGTCCGACGCCGTGCGCTTACGGATCGTCAGGTCATCCCTGAGGCGCCGCTCGGCCTCTGCGCCCGAGCCGCCCCACGCCTCGACCTTGCGCGTGCGGCCGTCGTTGTCGCGGAACCTGACGCGCGCTGCCCACCGGATCTTCTTCGCGGGCACCGCCTCGCCGTCAGGCGTGCGCCAGGCCTTGCCTTCGCCCACGAGCCGGACACCGTTGAAGTAGGGGGTCCGCGTGATGTTCCCGTGCGATCCCACGGGCATTGGCTTACGCGACATGGTTGGTGACCTCCAGGGTGGTGACGGTGTGGTTGGGGCGGCAGCGGGCGGTGTAGCCGGGGCCGGTGAGGGGTTCTCCGCAGTCGTCGCAGGCGGCGACCTGAGATGGTCCGTATTTCCGCCCCGCAACCCCCGCTTCCCCGTTTGTGCTGGTCAGAGCGTCGGAGTCGGCAGGGGTAGGCGGGTGTTGGCGGGGGTAGGCGGGGGTTGAACCCCCGCCGTTGACCCGCCTACCCCCGCCTACCCCCGCCTCGCGCAACGCTGTGACCTGCGATGACGGGGGTTGCGGGTGTTGCGGGGGTTGGATACGGGCCATCTCAGGTGGCGTGAGCGCCCAGACGGTGACCTTCTGCTTGTTCCGGGTCCCGAGGTCGTCCACAGTCCACCCGGCCGACCGCAGCGCCGGCGCGTTCCGCTTGATCACCCCGGCCACCGCACGCACGCTCCGAGGCCACGTGCGCGGGGGTAGCCCGTCGGGCTGGACCAGGGCGTGGAGGTCGGCCGCGGTGCCCTGCCACGCCTCGGTGATCGTCTCGGTCAGCGCGGCGAGGAACGGGTCACTGGTGACGGCGTCCAGGGCCAGGCTGTTGGCCTGGTCGCTGTACGCGGTCAGGGAGTCGGTGCCGTGAATCTGGTCCAGCGCTCCGAGCACCATGGCGAAGTCCGCCATGCGCGGCATGGTTCCCAGACGGACCGAGGGCATCCGTGTCTTGCAGATCCGCACCTGTTCCAGCAGCGCGCCGAACACGCGCGGGTGCGCCGACTCCCATGCGGTGGCGAGCTGCGACTCGGGGCGGCGACGGTCCTCGGTGATCCGGTCAAGGTTGACCACGATGGACCGGTCAGCGAGGTCCGGGGCCATGGCGCCGACGTCGATCCCGTTCATGAGGATCACCCGCCGGAACGAGAACACCGACAGCCCGTCGTCCGAGTAGAGCTCGCGGCGCACGTCGCCGTCCCCGGTCACGGCCCGGCACAGCGAGTCCGACAGCCACGGCGGGATCGTGGACAGGTTGTCCAGCCCGACCACCCACGAGCCCGAGGCGGCGGTGACCCACCCGTCGGCGTCGCGGGGCGGCTTGCGCAGCGGCACCGGAGACGGGTCCACGAGCTGCACCAGGTTCTTCGTCGCGGACGACTTGCCCGTGCCCTGCTCACCGAGCAGCGCGAGCATGGGGTGCGGGATGTGCGCCCAGCCGAGGGCGGCGACGAGCCACCCGAGCACGAGCGGCCGGTCAGCCTCGGTGACGTTGATCAGCGCCCACAGGTCGTCCAGGGTGCCGCCCGGCTCGGGCATCGGCAGCGCCCCGGACAGCGCGGTGCGGCGGAACAGGACCGGGGCCTCGGTGACGACGGACCACCCGTCCACTCCGACGCGGACGACGTGTTCGGCCGCGTCGCCCAGGTCGATCCACGTCGCGCCACCGTGCTCGGCCACACGGATGTGGACCTCTTCCGGCTCGGCCTCGCCTGCCGTGCCCTGGAGCACGAGCAGCGCGTCAGCGAGGGCCTGCTGTCCCGCGATGGCCCCGGTGTGCTGCCGGTAGGCCTTGGCGAGCTCGGCACGCAGCGAGGACCGCCCGCCGCGCAACATCCGCACCACGTTCCCACCCGTGCGCGGCACCGCATAGGCGTCGCCATCCGGGGTGCATCCGAGGTCGTACCGCTGGAGTGCCAGGTCCACCAGGACCGCCGCGGCGGTCTTCTTCTCCGGTGCCCCATCGGCCGCCACGGCGGGAGCGGCCGTGTCGGTCGCGGGGGTCTCGGGGACTGCCTCGATGGGCTTCGGGGCGTTCATGCTGCGCTCCGAGTGAACTGGTCCTCGATCCACGCCTCGACGTCCGAGAGGCGGTAGCGCAGGTGCCGGCCGATCTTCACGCCAGGCGGCGTCGGGCGACCGGCGGAGCGCTGCACGTACAGCGACCGGACGGGGATACGGAGCAGGTCGGCCACCTCCTGCGGGGTGAGCAGCACTTGGGCGGCGGGGGCTGCGGCGAGTGTGGTCATGGCGGTCTCCCTCTGCGGCGTGAACGGTCGGGGTCGGGCGGGCATGGTCATGCGGCGGCCGCGAGGTTGGCGTGAGCGAGCAGCTGGGTGCCGATGTGCTCGGTGTAGGCGGGCGGGACGGACTCGAACAGCCCGGTCCAGGTCATGTCGTGCTCGATCCCGAGCAGGCGCTTGACGACGTCCTTGCTGCGGGGCACGTAGCCGCCCTTGCGGACGTACTTGGCCTCGTACTTGTCCCGCCGCGCGCCCCCGTACGCCCCGGCGACCCACGTGTGTGCGGAGTGGTCGCACGGGCGCGGTGCGGTGAGCGGAGTGTTGGTCTCGAACAGGCGTAGGCGCTGGAGGTGGATGGTCACGCCGTCGGTGTCGACGGTGGACAGGTCGAACATGCACCCGCACAGCCCGACGGGGTCGACCATCTCGGGTCCGGCGTCCTTGACGTTCTCGATCACGTACGGCAGCCCCGTCAGGACCACGAGGGCGCGGACGTCGGGGATGAGCTTCGGCCACGCGGTGACCTTGCCCGCGTTACCGCGCGTGTACCCCTGGCACGGCGGCGATGCGTGAATGAGGTCGAAGTCAGCCAGGCCCAGGTACTCGACCGTGCCGTCAGGGTGCGTGAACGGCAGCCGGTGCCCGGCCAGCAGCAAGCGGAGCGCGGTGAGGGCGTCCATGCGCAGGAACGGGAACGGGTAGCGGGGCTGGGCGGTGAGGTCGATGCCGTAGACGTCGTATCCGGCGTGGTGGTAGCCGGTTCCGGCGCCGCCTTGGCAGCAGAACAGGTCCAGTGCACGCGGCCTGCGGGGCAGGGTCAGGGTGCTCATCAGGTGTCCTCTCTCCGGTCGGGCGTGGGTGGTGGTCATGCGGCGGTGCGGGGCTTGGCGGCCCCGCGGCGGAAGCCGGAGCGGACCGTGGCGAACGCCTCGGCCTCGGTGAACGCCCCGGCGGCGATGTGGCCAGCGGATGCGTCCAGCAGCGTTCCGGCGGCGTCAGACTCGGTCAGCGAGCCACCCGCGATCAGTTCCCCGAGGCAGCACGCGGCGGCGAACAGGGCGTGGTTCCGGCCGCCCTCGGTCGCCTCGCGGACGTGCTCGGCTTCCTTGGTCAGCACGGCCCGCAGGTAGGCGGAGCGGTGCGTGACGGGGCGTAGCTCGCGCGGGCTGGCCGGTGCGGCTGGGCGTGTGGTCAGGCGCTGGACCAGCCACGCGGGCAGCGGCTCGGGCGGGGTGTCGAGGCCGACGAGGTAGCGCCCGGCGTCGGTGACCGTGGGCGGAGCGACGACGTACCCGCCGTTGCCTCGGGTATCGATCCACGGTCCGAGGCGTCCGGCGCTGTTGCCCAGGGGCTCGGTCAGGTGCTCGGTGGTGAAGTAGCGGTGGACGCCACCGGACGGGGTGTCCACGGTCCACGTCTCCGGCAGGTCGCCGCAGGCCTCGGCAAGAGCGATCAGCACTCCCTCACCCGACGTCGCCTCACCACGCGACTCGACCGGAGGGAGCGCGGCACCCGGCTTGGGAGTGTCGGTGTCGATGACCAGCAGCCCCGAGGGGCCGCACGCGATCCCGACGCCGTACGCGGCGGTAGTCCACGCACGGGTGATCCGGTCAGGGTTGGTGGTGGCGCGCTGTTCCCAGCCGGTGTGCCCACCGCGGCACCACGGGTCGCGGTGGTCGCAGCCGTCGGCGGCGTGGCGCGGGGTCGCGGGGCGCTTGGCGCCCGGGATGAGCGGGAAGACGTGCCAGCCGCGGGCGGCGTACTCCAGGGCCGTGGCCAGCAGCGCGCCTCGGTGCAGTTCGGCGGCGGTGCTGCCCGCGTGCGTACTGGTCCAGCGAGTGGGTGTGCTCATGACGGCTCCCTCGGGTCCTCGGCCACGGTGCGCGGCCTGTTTTGGCATGGGTGGGGTAGGGGCACGGCGGGTAGCGGTAGCGGCCCGCCGTGCCCTCAGGACTGCGTGGGGTGGGGGTTTCGGGGTGCGCCGCGTGTGGGCGCTACCCCGCTACTTCGTTGGAATCACGCCGTTTTCGGCGGTAGCGGCCCCGCTACCGGTAGCGGGCCTCCCGCTACCGATCGCCGCGCTCGGCAGGGCCTCGGCGGGGGTGGTGTGGGCTACCTCGGCGGGCATCGGCCCGAGGGAGATACGGACCATGACGGTTACCAGTGCGGCGACGAACGCGGTCACCGCGACGAGGGCGGCCAGCGTGGCGACCAGGTCCAGCCCGAGGGCCGTAGCGGCGACGGTGACGCCCAGGGAGGCGACGAACACGGCGCCCGTGCGGCGTACGGCGCACTCGACGGCGGCCACGAGCTCGCGGGCATCGCGCACAAGCTCGGCGTACTCGGTCGGGCTGAGGCTGTCGTTGCTGTTCACGGTTCCTCCTGCGAGTTGGGCGAGTGGTGCTGGTCAGGCGGCGGTGTGCCAGTCCTCGGGCGCCTCCTCCCTGTCGGTGGCGTAGAGCCGTTCGGCCCATGCGGTCTCGAATGCCTCGACGGTCAGCCGGGGGTGAGCCGCCCAGAACTCGCGCAGCTCCGGTGAGGCGTACGCGGCGGCGTAGCTACCTCCGGCGAGGAACAGGCGCTCCTCAGTGACTCCGGCGGCCCGGCCCCGCGCGTTGAGCAGGACACCGTTGGTCGCCCGGTAGGCGGCGGCGATGTGGGCTTCCAGGTAGTCGCCGTACTCGGACCGCATCGCGGCCCACTCGGCGGCGGCGCGCTGGAAGATCGGGGACATGTCACGCCTCCACCAGGACCGGCACGGCCTCGACAACGACGTCCGGCGTCGCGGTCGCCGGGGCCTCGTCGGTGGTCTGGTCCGTCGTGGTGGCGCGGGCCTCGCGCAGCAGCTTGCGGGCGTAGCCGTCGCTCACCTCGTGACCGGCGGCAGCCAAGGCGGCCAGCGCGTCCGGACCGGAGGCGTCCGGCGTCTGGTCCAGCAGACCGGACACGACGGCCAGGCGAGCGGACCGGTCCGCCCGGTCAGCCCCGGACCGGACAGTGGACCGGCGCAGCTTGGACCGGTTGCCGGACCGGACCGGGGACCGGCGCGCGGACCGGTTCGTTGACCGGTCCGGGCCGGTCATCGACTCCAGTTCGGACCGGACCGACTCAGCGGCCCGCGCCTCGTAGTCTGGTGCGGTCTGGACCGGCGCGGCGACGGCGAGACCGGCCACGCGCTGGTTCGTCTCGACGTGCATCCGGGCGACATCGGCGGTGCCGTCCGCGACGGCGGACAGCGACTCCAGCCAGGCGGCCACGTGGGCGCGCATCTGCTCCGGCGGCACGGTCCGCAGCGCGACCGCACGGGCCTTGCGGCGTCGGGCCTCGGCGCGCTCGATGGCGCGGCGTCCGGCCGGGGTGCCGGTCCCGGTCTCGTGGACGCGGGCGGCGTCCTCGACGGTCAGGAACAGGCGGTGCATCCGCGCGGTCTGACGCATGCTCGACCAGGACGCCCCCGACGCGAGGTGCCGGTCACCGATCAGGGCCAGGTGCCACATCAGGGCGGCCAGCAGCGGCACGATGAACCGGAACAGGACCGCGCCGGCCGGGTGGCCGAGGTAGACCTCGTGCCACGCGGCGAACACACCGGACGCCGTGGACAGCGCCCACGTCAGGGTGAGCAGCGTGCCGCCGGGCCGGTTGTCCCGAGCGGCCTCACGAGCCAGCAGGGCGACCGTGACGAGCGACAGCTCGAAGACTCCGGCGGTGGTGTAGGCGGTGGCGGTGTCCATGCCCAGGACGTCGGTGCCGAAGCCGACCATGGCGAGGTAGGCGGAGACGGTGGAGATGAGGGCGACGGAGACGGCTCCGGCGAGGACCAGGCGACGTGAGCCCGGTCGGGTGGTGTTGGTGCTCATGGGTCAGTCCTCCTCGGTGGTGTCGGGCAGTGCGATGACGTCGTTCACGGCCTCGGCGACCTCGACGCGCACGAGGCCCTTGCGGACGCTGACGCCGCGCTTGACGTTCTTGGCGGCCACGCCGTGGCGCTTGGCGGCGGCGTTAACCTGGGTGGCGTCCCAGCCCTCATAGAGGGCGGGCTTGTGCTCGGCCAGGCGCGCGGCCAGCTCGTCACTCCAGACCTTGCCGGTGGGCCACTCGGGGTCGTTCTCGGGCCACACGGCGAGCAGATGGTCAAGGATCGTGGAGTGGTCCAGGTCGGCGGCCTCGTCGCCCGCGGCCATGCCGGTCAGCAGGCCCTTGGCCTCACGGACGGCGCGGGCGCGCTCGACGATCTTGTCGGCGGCGGCCCCGTCGACGAACGCACCCCGCACGAGCTGCGGGTCGGACTTCTCACCGGCGAGCAGGGCGATGCCCTTGTCCTCCTGCGAGAAGATCGTGGCCCGGTGCCCGGCCTTGTACATCGACGTCCCGAGCACCATGTCGTTGGTCGTCTGGTCCCCCACCCGCAGGCACGCCCGCAGCGACAGCAAGGCAGAGATACCGGTCGGGATAGCGTCCTTGTTCGGACGCTGCGTGGCCAGCCACAGCATGATCCCCAGCGCCCGGCCGCGGCGGGTGATGTCCTCGGTCAGAGCCGAGATCTCGCCGCCCACGGTCGGGTCGGTGAACCCGAGCTGCGACTCGTCGATGACGAACAGCAGCGGCTTGAACCCGTACGGGTTACCGACCTTGGCCAGCTCGTCGGTGACCTTGGACTCAGGCGCCACATCCCGCGGCAGACCACGAATGATCTTCGCCCGCCGGCGCATCTCAGCCTGCACGGCCCGCAGGTCGGCCAGCAGCGCGGCCAGATCGTCCGGGTCGTCACCGGAGCGGCACACGTGCGCGATGGGGGCCAGCGGCAACAGGTCACCGGTGCCCTTGAGCTCGTGGATGTGCAGCTCGGTGCGCGGGTCCAGGGCCGCGCCCAGGATCAGAACCCGCAGGAAGAACGTCTTGCCCATGCCCGGCAGGCCACCCACGACGCCGTTGTTGTACATCAGGGACGTGGTCACGGGGCGGCCGCGCTGGTCCTCCCCGATCACGAACGACTCGAACACGTTCGTCTCACCCTTGGTGCGGTACTTCCACTGAGCCACGTCCCGCTCCGAGAGGCCCTTGTCCGCGATGAACAGGTTCAGGCGCGACGGGTGGGCCTTGGGGTTCCCCTCCGGCCACACCGTGTCGAGCGGACGGCGCAGCGCCGAGGCCAGGCGGTCCTTGCGCTCGATCACGTCCGCAGCGGTCGCGCCCTGCGGCAGGTCGATGTGGATTTCCACGCCGCCCGTGGTCGAGAAGATCCGCAGCACCTTGACCTCGGCGTTGCCGCGCTTGGCCTCGCCCATCGAACCCAGCCCCAGGGTCAGCAGAGCGTCGGTGACGACGTCCACGGTGAGCTTGGGGATGTCACCCTTGTGGGACTCGGCCAGGGGTGTGGTCATGTGGCGGGTGCCGACGACGCCGAACGCGGTCAGGGCTGCCGCGCCCGTGGCGATAGCGGCGGCGGTCAGGCCCTCGGGGCCGGTGTAGGTGTTGATCGTGACCCCGGCGACGCCGGACATCACGCCGCCGGCGGCCAGACCGGCCAGGCGGGCACGCACTCCATCGGCATGCTCCTTACGCAGCGCCTTCCACTCACTAGTGCCCCGCACGCCCACCATGAGCGCGGCGCGGGTGGCCTTGTGCTCGGCGTCGGTCACCCACCGCGACAGGCCACGCACGCACAGCCCGAACCCGACGCCGGCCCGGACCAGGAAGCGCGGCAGGTACACGAACGGCAGCCGGACGCCGTGGTGCGCGGTCCACGAGGCCACGAACTTCGCTTCACGGCGGGCGGCGGCCAGGAACACCTCGGGGGAGGTGGCCCACTGGGGCAGGACCATCAGGGGCTCGTGGTCCCCGCGGTGCTCGACGACACGAGGCGCACGAGGCGAGTCCGCCGGCTCAGGCGTGGCCGGCGGGTCGATGACCTCACCCGTCAGCGCGTTGTCGTCCTCGGGCTGGACCAGAGCGGCGCCCTGGTCCAGCCGGTTGGCCTCGACCTCGTGACCGGGCCCGTAGACCATCGCGGTCAGAGCGGCGTCGTCGGGCAGCCCGTCATCCGGGGTGCCGTGCATGTGCTCGTTCGGGCTCGTCATGCCTCAGCCCTCCACCATGCCGTTGGCGCCCGTGAACAGGTTGTTCAACAGGTCGTTGAGAGCGTCCACGCCCCACATGCCGAACGACGTGGAAGCCAGCGCCAGCCCGAGGCAGACACCGAGGGTCAGGGTGCCGACCTTGGCGGACCCGTACTTGACGGCGATGAACGCGACGATCAGCAGGAAGACCAGCAGGGAAACGGTGATCATGGCGATGCTCCTGTTCAGGCGGTGCGGGTGGCGGGACGGATGACGACCCGGCGGGCCGTCGACAGCGGGCTACCCGGCGCGTACGCCGGGGCCGTGGTGATGGCGCGGTTGGTGCTGGTCTCGACGGCCGTACGCATCGCGACACCGAGCGCGACGACCGCGCGGCGGTGCGCCTTCACCGCCAGCTCGTCGGGCGAGCTGGCGAGGCGGCACTCGGCGTCCACCACGGCGACCTCGGCAGCGATGACCGGTTCCTCGGCGGCGATGGCCGCCAGGTCGGTGAACGTGGGCTCGACGTCAGCCACGTCGTAGCTCGTGTAGGTGTTCATCGGTTGCCCCCGGTCGCCTCGTCGCCGTCAGCGGCGTGCGCGGCCTCGTGGGCCTTGCGCACGGTGGACTTCATCGCCTCGACGCGGACCGAAAGGTCCAGCGCCTCCCGCCCGACCTCGGCGGTGCCGTCGTCCTCGTGCCCGTGGCCGTGGGTGACGAGCGTGCGAGCAGCCCCGGCCAGAGCCAGGGCCGCCTCAAACAGGTAGCGGCGCGCTTCGCTCAGCGCCCCGGTGCGGTACTTCGACATGTCTCGCCTCTCGACTGGACTAGGTTGGCTAGCCATCTACTCGAACAAGGGGAGACTTGCACAGCCTGGCTAGCCATGTCAACAGATGAACGAAAGTTGGCTGACTTGGCTGTCCAAGCGGGTACCGTTGAAGGCATGAGCCTCGACCCTGACGACCCGCGCCCGCCCTACCAGCAAGTCGCAGCAGCGCTCCGCGCCGCGATCCTCACGCGCACCATCGCGCCCGGCGACAAACTCCCGTCTCAGAACGAGCTGGCGAAGCGCTACGGCGTAGCGCGCATGACGGTTCAACAGGCGCTACGCATCCTCAAAGACGACGGCCTCGTCATCTCGCGCCAGGGGAGCGGGATGTACGCGCGGGAGCGGACAGAGCGCCCCGTTGGGCTCCGGCCGCACCTCGAAAAGGCGTTCGAGGCCGACGATGTCAGCATCGATTTCGTCGGCTACACGGCCGAGACGCTTCACGGTGCGATCGCGGAGCCGCTCGACAAGATCCGGAGCGGTCGCCTGACGCCCAAGTCGATCCGCATCCGACTGTTGGTGTCCGACATGGGGCAGCCGCTCGCGCTCCCCGCCGCAGCGAGCGGCGACATGGACGAGAGCGCCGGCGCCCGGCAGCGGATGGCCGACATCGGCACCCGACACCTCAGCGCCGTTCGCGATTCGGTGCTGGAGCTCGCGGACCTCGAACTCGTCCCGACCGTCACGGTGGAGACCCGCTCGTTCGGCTCCGCGCCCGTGTTCAAGGCGTACGTCATCAACGGCGACGTTGCGTTCTTCGGCTTCTACCCCGTGGTCACGCACGACGTCAGGGTTGGTGGGGAGAAGGTCAGCATCTTCGACCCGATGGGCAAGGATGCCGTCCTCTTCCACTACACCGACGACGGCGACCCCGAGTCCATCGAGTCAACCTTTGTCGTGCAGGTGCGCCAGTGGTTCGACAGCGTCTGGGAGACGGTCGCGGCAGAGGTTGCGCCATGACTGACGCAGCGGAACTTCTTAGCGTGTCGTCCGTCGTCCTCCTTGATTTCGATGGTCCCGTGACGCCCCTCATGCCCGCGCCGGCCAACATGCGCGCCACCGACGCCGCCCGGCAGGCGCTCACCGCCCACGGCACCACGCTGCCCGACGACATCGCTGCGACGTCGGACCACCTCGCCGTCATCCGCTGGGCCGGGAAGCACGCGCCCGATGCTCTCGAAGACGTCGACGCCGCGTGCACCGCGGCCGAGGTGGAATCGGCACGAACCTGCATCCCAACTCCCGGCGCGCACACGCTTCTCGCCGCGCTCCACGAAGCACAGGTGTGGGTCGTCATCGTCAGCAACAACGCCGAACCAGCGATATACGCCTACATCAGGCGCCACAAGCTCGGCAAGTATTTGTACGAAGTCGTTGGTCGACCGCCCAGGCGCCCAGACCTCATGAAGCCTCACCCGTACATGGTCGAGCGCGCGCTCGGCATGGCTAGGGCCCGCGCCCAGGACGCCGTACTCATCGGTGACTCCGTGTCCGACATCGAGGTCGCTCGAGCGACGGGCATTCGCTCGATCGGCTACGCCAAGACGCAAGAGCGGGGGGCCGAGCTGCGCGCCGCGGGTGCCGACGCCCTCGTGCACAGCATGGCGACGCTGGCCCCGGGGTAGGCGGTGGCAGGCCCGGCCGCCATGCCATCGAGACCCCCGCTTGTCAGCGGGGGTCTCGATGGTGGCGAGGCTCTGCGTCTACAGAGGGCTGCCCTTCATTGTTTCGGCGAGCTGCACCGCCAGAGCTGCCGCACCGATCGCCACTTCGGCGCTGGCTGTCAACTCCCAGACCGCTGCTAGCACCACTCCCGCGAACAGGAGTAGCCATGCCCGCTGCGACGCACCCTGCCCACGTCCAGGGTCAGCGTTTACACTCACAGGTGTTCCTTTCTTTTGGACGCGATCGAAAAGCGAGGACACCCGGCTCCGTCTGTTCCCGCAGGCGGAGCCGACCTCGTTGTCCCTCATCCTCACACCGGAGCCACACAACGCGGTAACGCTAAGTGCTGTTACTCGCGCTTCTCCACAGGTTCTATCCACAGAAAAGTTTTCGTGAAGCAAGTTTTGCCGTGAGGATGTGTGCATGCTGTGCTCATGCGCCACGCGCCAGCGCTAGTAGCGGCACCCGCGACGGCCCTTGCCCTGCTCGTTGCCGAATGGGCGCAGCCGCCAGCGATCAGCGCCCTAGACCTCTCGTCGCGTCGGCTACCTCGCCGTCACGGTCTCCGACCCATACGACGGATGGCTGAGGACCTAGTGTGGTTCGCTGCACAGCGTGAGCCACGGCCTAGGCCCGGTGAACGTCAGTGGCGCGGTGTTGAATGAGCCCAGCGTGATCCGCAGTCGAGGAAGCCTTCAAGGAGCAGAGCGTGTCTGAACTTCGCGTCGTAGAGATTTGTGCTGGTGCAGGCGGGCAGAGCCTCGGGCTCCACCTGGCCAAGTTCAAGCACTCACTGGCCGTCGAGATCGACGAGACCGCGGCGCAGACCCTGCGCACGAACGGCAAGCGCCTTGGCTGGGACATGGACGTAGCGGTGGGCGACGTCGCCGCGGTGCCAGAACCAGGCGAGCAGTTCGACGAGGAACGACACGTCTGGAACCCAGACGACTACGAAGGAATCGACCTGCTTGCGGGCGGCGTGCCGTGCCCTCCGTTCTCGATCGCGGGCAAGCAGCTTGGTACCAGTGACGAACGCGACCTGTTCGCCTGGGCCGTCGAACTGGTCGGGCGGATGCAGCCGCGCGCGGTAATGCTGGAGAACGTCCGAGGCCTCTCGATGCCGAGATTCGCCGCATACCGCCAATGGGTGAAGGACCGGCTCAAGGAGCACGGCTACTGGTCGGACTGGAAGCTCCTCGAAGCACGCGACTACGGGGTGCCCCAGCTGCGTCCCCGCTTCATCCTCGTTGCTTTCCGAGACGAGAAGGACGCCCGCCACTTCAACTGGCCTGAGAAGACTCCCTACGAGGGAGGTGTCGGTGACGCTCTCTACGACCTCATGAACATCCACGAGTGGCCGGGCGCCGGCCCTTGGCGCAAGAAGGCAAACGAAGACATCGCCCCGACCATCGTCGGCGGGTCGAAGAAGCACGGGGGCGCCGACCTCGGTCCGACCCGAGCCAAGCGCGCTTGGGCAGAGCTGGGTGTCGACGCGATGGGTATCGCTAACGACGCCCCCAACCCGAAGGATCACAAGGCGGACCACAGGCCTAAGCTGACGATCGAGATGGTCAAGGTGCTTCAGGGCTGGCTCGACGACGGCGACTACGCATGGACCTTCGAAGGCCGGAAGACTAGCCAGTACCGCCAGATCGGGAACGCGTTCCCGCCGCCGGTAGCACGGGCCGTCGGAGGTGCGATTCGCTCGGCGCTCAGGCGCGACGGAAGCCCGAAGGACCTCGCAGAAACCGAGGCCGACGCCATGCAGCACGAGCCGATCTACGTCGCCCTCAAGGCTGCCGAAGGGCCCCTCACCGCGAAGCAGCTGATCAAAGCTGCAGGCGGAAACATCCACCCGAGCGCGTTCGAACAACGCCTAGGCCTCCTCTCCCGCGACTTCAACATCAAGACCGACGGCGAGGGCGAGGACCGCACCTACATCCTCGGTGCATTCAAAGGGTTCGTCGGCCAGGGTGACCACGACCGGCACCTTGCGTTCGCGACAGCGCGGAACCGGATCAGCTGAGGCAACCTCATAGGCTGAAACAGTGGCGGAGCATTGGGTCAGCACGAAGTCGAGCCCGAGCCTCTCGGGGCGCAAGAGCAGGAACACCACGCCCGAGGTTGAACTGCGCCGGGCTCTCCATGCCCTTGGGGCGCGGTTCCGGCTTCACAGGCGGCTCGGACCTGCATCGGCCCCCGATCTTGTCCTCCCGGGCCGTAGAATCGCTGTCTGGGTTGACGGGTGCTACTGGCACTCCTGTCCGGACCACGGGCGGCGCAAGGCCTTCGAAGGCCCCAACGCCGAACTTTGGGCAGCGAAGATGGCGCGCACCAGGGAGCGCGACACCGTCGCGACCCGGCAAGCCGAGGAACTGGGGTGGACGACGGTACGCGTCTGGGAGCACGAAGTCCGGGCTGATCCCGTCAGGGCAGCGAAGCGAGTGCTCTCGTCCCAGTGAGCACCGCTGTCAAGGTACTTGCGCAGCTCTTCACGCTCGGTGGGAGCTAAGCAACCCGCTCGACGCCGTGAACGCGACCCGCTCGCCAGGTCGAGACCTGTCAATCCGTCGCTAGACCGCTCGTTCGAGATATTCGCGCAGCCGCGCCTTGTCAGCTTCCGACAGCTTGCGGACGATGTCGTACACCTCGTCGAGGCGGTTCCGCAGGCGGTGCCCCGCGTCCAGCCACGAGAGCAGAGTCTCCTTGTCCTTACGAGGCATCGGCGTAACCATGGGGAACGCTTCTTCGTAGGTGTGCGGATCGCGGATCTGGTCGCGCACAGACTCGTTGCAGCGCTTGCATTCAGTCCGCCAGTTGTTGATGTTGTCATCCCGCCGCTGCCGGTTCAGCCGGCTCTGCGGGATCATATGACCAACGGTCAGGACCGTCCGGCGCCGAGAATCGTCGGGCCAGGGCTCGCCATCAGCGAGGCCGCACTCCTGGCAGCGGCGCCCATCCCGCTCGAAGACCTGACGGCGCATGCGCTCTGACGGCTTGAAAATCTGGTACTTCTGCCTCTCGGACTTCAACCAGATGCGCGCGCCTCGCTTCTCCAGGCGGTACTCGTCCGTCCCTAGCGTTGCGTCGTCCTTGTTTGTGGGCAGCTCCCAGTCGACGTCACGCAACTCACGAAGGCGCCTGTTCAGATGCTCCGCGTTCTCGAGGGGATCGAGCGCCTCTCGCAGTTCTGCCATCGTGAACGTGTCGCCTTCACGCTTGTTGAACCAGAGCCACGCTGCTGCCCGCTGCTTGCCGCCAGCCGTTGTCTTCCACAAGAGCGTCCCCGTGGCGGTGTATGCATCCTCCGGAAAGGACTCGACGTCGATCATGGGCGTGAGTATCGCCGGCTTCAGACAAAGCGCGCGGTAGACACGGACCAGCCCCCCGTACCTCACCCTCTCGGGAAGGCGGCGCCCAACGGGCCGAACCGCAGCACCACGATGGAGGCGCGCGTGTATCTTGCGGACAGCACCACGACTGCCCACCACCGCGATCCAGGGAGACCTTGCTGATGACTCAGCCGCCGTTCGACGATGTCTTCGGCTCAGGGCCCATCGAGGCCTCAGAGACGCTCGTTGAAAGCCAGGTGCTTCTGGCACGGGAGCGTCGCGAGTTTCACGCCAGCCTGCTCGCATCGGGAACTTTGACCATCGACAGAGACGGCGTTCCTAGCAATGCCGACAGGAAGAACTCAAGGTCTGTGACATGGTCACAGTCGATCGCCCACAAACTCCGGGCCGAGACCGTCGACGAGCGCGCAGCCGGCCAGACCTCGGGCAACACATTCGAAGGTGCCGTGGCTGCCTACATCAACAGCTCGTTCCCCGCTCTCTCGGAACTGCGGCCAGGAACCTGGGACATTCGCAAGGTCACCGGGCGGAACCCCAGCGGAGTGTCTCAGTTCGAGCAGTACCGGCACCTGGCTGACCTGGATCGCGCGGTGAAGACAAACCCGATGCTGCGGGCTTCACTCGGCAATGCCTACGTTGTTGCCCCTGACGTCATCGTCGCGCGGTATCCAGTCAGCGACGCCGTGATCAATGCGACGACACCCATAGTCGACGACAGCGTTGCCACCCATGCGAGCCTTCGGTCGTCAGTCCAGCCAGACCCGATCCTGCACGCGGTCATCTCTTGCAAGTGGACCATCCGCACAGACCGCGCACAGAACGCTCGCACCGAGGCACTCAACCTAATCCGGAACCGCAAGGGGCAAGTGCCGCACATCGTGGTCGTCACGGGTGAGCCGACCCTGTCGCGAATTTCTTCACTCGCGCTGGGCACCGGAGACCTCGACACCGTCTACCACTTCGCGCTGTACGAGTTGGAAGCCGCCGTCCGCGCGTCAGGCGACGATGAGCACATCGCACTACTTGATTCGATGGTCGACGGCCGAAGGCTCAAAGACATAAGCGACCTGCCGCTCGATCTTGCGATCTGACGCGGCACAGCTCAGGACTTCTTTCGCCGACCGCGGGGGCGCGGAACAGCTGGTGCCGCATCCCCTCGAATCCGCGCCGCCTCCAGTTGTGCCGAGACGAAATCATTAAACCTCTGCCACTCAGCCCAGCCGGTGGGTTCCACCCCATCTAGCGCCTCCAACAGGCGCCCTCTATCCATCACAATTGTGGTTTCGGACGTCACATACTTCCACCAGGGATCACCTAGCGGCATTGCAAAGGGAATCGCGAAGCCGACCGATGGCAGTGCGGTCCATGTGATCCACTCGAACCACATAGTAGGGATTACGTCCCTTGGCTTCTTGCGAAACTCCCACTGAACCGTGTTCTGGACGAGGAAAGTATTGAAACCCGTTCGCTTGTCCGTAAAGGCCTTCCATGCGATGACATCCACGCCCGCGTCGTGCGGCTCAGTGGGCACCGCACCCTTGTTCCGCAGTTCCAGACCCATTTTCCCGGCAACCCACTCGACAGCGTCCGGGAATTCCTTTGGGCGATCACCACGTGACGGCCATGCGAACACAACTGATTGGCCACCCAAATGTGAGGCGAACGCCTCTCTGACGACCGCGTCAAAAAGCGGGTCAGAACGCTGAATTTCGGCAGCGCTCTGACGCACTGGCATGCCCTTCAGGGACATCAACAGAAGGAAGGCATAGAGAGTAGACGAGTTGCGCTCGATCAGCACCCCCCGGCCGTCCGACAAGAAAGGGTAATGTTCACCCCAGTTTTGGCTGCGCCGCTCAATCTCCATGAATGCGAACGCCAGCTCCTCCTCGGTCGGCTGCAGACCACTTGCAAAAAGCACGCGGATTTCGGTGAGAGATAGGTAGTCGTCAGACGTGAAGAGCAGCTCGGCTTCGATGAACTCCGCAAGCGACCAGGGGTCAAAATCCGCCGGTGGCTCAATCCAGCTCATTCACCGCCTCCGTCGGACGATTCCAGCGCGACCAGGGCGTGAATGATTTCTTGCGCTTCCTGCAACCGTTCTCTAGCTGCTTCGCTCAACCGTTCCGGCTGAATCGCTGCAGCCTTCCTGAGTGCCTTCAGAGACTGGTCCACCGCTCTCGAGAACTGTTCCTCCGGCTCTGATACCTCATCGAGCGCTTCCGCCAAGTCTCCGGTAGCCAGAAGCACCTTGAGCGCGCCTTCGGTCTGGTCGCTGAGCACCTTCGCGAGATCGCCGAGCTGACGCGAGTCGGTGATGACCCTGCCTTCACCCTTCGAACGCCCAAATATCAGTGTTAGCAACGTGCCTAGATTTTTTCCGCCCGTCTCTGGCAGTGGCCAGTACTCCGGATCAACGCTACGTGGGTCTGGCGCTGAGATGAAGTCTCGTATACTGCGCCGCCCCATTGCGTTGTTGAACACGCCAAAAGCGTCGCGCGCGCGCTGTGTAGGTATCCCGAACTGCTGGTCAGCCTGCCTAAGAATGTCGTAATCTCTATATTTCGACTTTACTTCGGTTGGCTTCCGCCCAACTAGATCAGCGACCTCGTTGAGGGTCAGGCCAGTTTCAACCATTTCGAAGATAAATCGCGCTTGAGCGTAAGGCTCCCACGGTTCGATTCCCGAAATATGCCTGAACCCAAGTAGTGGCGCGACTTCTGCTGGGTCATCAATAACCAATACCGGCACGGAAGTAGGTGCGCTCGACGCGTCGATTCGCTTCCATCCAGAGTTCTCCTCCGCAAACTTTTCTCGCAGATCGCGGTCGGCGAGCCCGAGGAGGGCAGTGAGGCGACGATTTCCCTCAACCACCGTGAACGTGTCACCGTCTTGGACTGCAATTAGGGGTTCGCTCTCGAAGAACCTATGTCGCGAGATCGACTCGGCTATAGCCAAGGGGTCGTAGGCGCGATTAATGTGAAGAGCAATCTCGTGCTGAGATAGTTCCTCGCTTCGAAGCCCACTTGGAAGGCGAGGATTCTTGGGATCTAGACGGAGGCTGGCGATGTCTATATCCCGAGTGCGGCGGACGCTTGTCTCAGACACGATCCGACAGTAGCAGTGAGGGCTTGGCCCAGTGCACCCTTGCGTAAACGTGTCGCGCTGTCTCGTGAGGACTTTCTTTACTGGCTCAAGGCGCGCCTCCGGGGCGCTGGACCGTTCAGCCCGGCGGGGCCCGCGATGAGGCCCCGTGCTCCGGGCGCTTCGCGCCCTGCGCGCACCCCACCGCACCCCGACGGCCTACCGGCCCAGACATGACGCAGATGGTCCCGACTCCGGCAGACGGGACTGTCTTCTCTCGTTCTTCGGCATGGGCAACCGGCTGTGCCACCCTGGCTTTCGTGAAGCCTCCCGCGACACTCGTCATCGACGAACTGCGCCAAGCGATCAATCGGATCCTCGATGACACCGCAGCGTCGCTAGGTGATCGGGTCGAGCTCGACGGCGGGCTCTACTGGCAGGTACCCGCTCAACAGCTCCACGCCATGGACCCCGACACAGTCACCCTCACTGCCGGTGACCTCGACGACGACATCCAGACCATGCACGAGTATCTCGGCAGTAGCGGACCAGCGCCCGCCCTCTGGCACGAGCTGAACCACCTGGTCGGCATCCTCCGCACCCTTGAAGCAATGACGCTTCCCTAACGCCTCCGGCGGGCACCTGCCGGAATCAAGAGGATCGAGGGAGCCGCGGTGCCCCTGTTCCTCCGTCATCCATTGACTTGACCGGGACCCTGGCATCGAACCCGCCGCCAGTGCAACAGGTCCCGCCACCCGAGCAGGCCACCGCACCGACGCTCGTTGAGCGGGACCTGTTGCACCGGCGACAGAACCGATGTCCGAGACGTGCCCCGCGCCAACGGATGACGGAGGAACAGGGACCCCGAAGCAGGAGCATAGTGAGGTCACAGACCCGCGATGACAGCCACGAATCCGCGTTCCCCCCGCGTACCCCCCGACTAACGCTCACCTGGTCCGATCGCACGGCATGCACGCGGAACGAGGCGGAGAATCCGGCCCACAGCGCCCCGGGACGTTCTCGTAATGAGAAGGCCGTGGGCTCTAGTGCAATGAGGCGCCAGACTGATCCGGATCAGTCGCGGTCCGCTTCTGCCGCAGTACAGCGGGAGTGATGATCGGCTGGTGCTTGTGCAGCACCCGGTGGCAGGTGGGGCAGACCAGGGCTAGGTCCTTCATGGTGGTGACGCTCTCGCCGATCTTGTGCAGCGGGACGATGTGGTGAACGTCGATGACGCCGTCGACGCCGTATGCCTCGGAGGACTCGAAGTCGCACACCTCGCAGGCGAGACGGCCTGTCTTCTTGAAGACGCTCTGCTTCTTCTTGGTTACGAGTGTCCGGTCACGTTCGCGGCGACGGTGCTCACGGAACAGGATTCGGCCCTCTAGTGCCCCGTACTCCTCATCCTCACCGGTCTCCTCGGGCGCGTCGTCAGTCTCGCCGCGGGCGCGGATCAGGGCGACGGCCTGTGCGAGCTCGTCGGGCCGGTGTGCCCACGCGTCCCAGACCCTGGCGTCTCCTGCCCCTCCGTGCTCCATGCCCCGGCCTTCGTGTGCCGGGTCGATCGAGGAGAAATTGTCGAGTTTGAGCGACACGCTCGAAGCGTTGCGGAACGCGGGGTTCGACCTGACCGCCTCCGGAAAGACTCGGAGCGAGCGCAGCTCTTCGCTGAGGGCGGCGACCTTCGCAGCGAAGCCGCCGCGGCCCTGTTCACGGACAAGTAGGTAGAAGTCGAGAGCCAGCATCAACTCATCCACGGACCAGTTCGGAGGCATCGTGGGACGGGTGACCTCGAAGCCGAGGTTGTTGAGGCGGGTCGCCACTGTGCTCTCTCCGCCTGAGAACATGTCAGGCGTCATGAGAACGCCGGTCTGGTACTGGTGGGCCACACCCGTGATGGCCTTCGAGTCGTACCGCTTGCCGTCGACCACGATGAAATAGTCCCTGGCGGGCTTGAAGCCGTGCTTGGCGAGGAACGCATCTCGTCCGAGCGCGTCGAACTCCGCGATCGCCTTGTTCACGGCTTCCGGGTCTGTCAGGTCTACGAGGGTCATGAGACGAACGTATCCGCGGTGTGTGACATCGACCGCGCGTCTGCGCTGCTGCCGTGGCATGGTTCCCGGCGGTTATCCGGCGGAATGAGCGGCAACCAACGAGCGTGTACGTATCTCTACAGCACTGGCGTTGGCCTAGCCGCTGCACTGATTGGCAACGGTTGAGACCCGGCGGTTATCCGACGGGAACGACCGTCCGGTAAGCGGAAGGTCGTCGGTTCGAACCCGACAGGCGGCTCCAGAGGCCCGGGATCTCAACGATCCCGGGCCTTGCTCGCCCAGGGTCAGACGAACCGGCGCCGGCCGGCGAGCGCACCGAGGACCATCTGCGCCAGCAGCACGCCCAGGAGCATGGCCAGCGGGACGGCCCAGGCGCCGGTGACGTCGTGCAGCAGGCCGAACAGGAACGGCCCGAGCGCGGCGAAGAGGTACCCGAAGCCCTGCGCCATCCCGGACAGACGGGCGGTGTCGGCGCCCGTCCGCGCGCGCAGCGCGATCACGGTCAGGGCGAGGGAGAACACGCTCATCCCGAGTCCGGCCAGCAGGCTCCACAGCAGCGGCGACCAGGCCGGGGCCAGCATGAGCCCGGCCGTCCCGGCGACGCCCAGGACGCTGAGCGTGATGATCCACCCGCCCTGCCCGCGTCCGCGCGCGGCCAGCGGGGCGACGAACAGGCTGATCGGCACGGCGACCACCGAGACGAGGCCCATCAGCAGCCCGGCCTCGGAGCGCGGCACGCCGGCGTCCATCAGGACCTGCGGGAACCAGCCCATGGCGGCGTAGGCGTAGAAGGCCTGGAGGCCGAAGAAGCCGGTGACGATCCAGGCCAGGCGGTTGCGCAGCAGCGAGCGGCCGCCGTCGACGATCCCGGCGTGCCGCGGCGTCCGGCCGGTGCCCCGGGCGGCGACGAGCCACACCAGCAGCGCGACGACGGCCAGCACCGCCCAGGCGCCCAGCGCCGGGCGCCAGCCGCCGAACGCGTCGCCGAGCTGCGGCGTCACCGCGGACCCGAGCGCGCCGCCGCCCTGCAGGGCCGCGGTGTAGATGCCCGTCATGACGCCGATGCGCGCCGGGAAGGAGTCCTTGATGACCACCGGGATCAGTACGTTGACCAGGGCGATCCCGGCGGTGGCGACCAGCGTGCCGCCGAGCACGACGACCGGACCGTCGAGCACGCGCAGCACGAGCCCGGCGGCAAGCGTGGTCAGCGCGATCGCGATGGCGGCGCCGATCCCGGCCCGGCGGGCGAGCAGGGGCGCGACGAGGCCCGCGCCGGCGAAGCACAGCGTCGGCAGCGTCGTGAGCACACCCGCCCAGATCGCGGAGACACCCAGGTCGAGGCTCATCTCCTCGAGCATCGGGCCGACGCCGGTGATGGCCGGGCGCAGGTTGAGGGCGACGAGCACCACGGCGATCGCGAGCAGCACGCCGGCGGCGACCACACCGGGCGTCCGCGTCTCCACGGCGCCGTTCAGCTCGGGTTCGAGGCCGGATTCATGGTGGTGGACGCGCATGACCGCTACTCTGGCATACGTAGGATGATTGGATGAAAGGAATCCGCTGTGCCGTTGGCCACCACCCACCGGGCCGGCCTTGTCGACCAGGTCATCGAGCAGCTCCGGACCGCGGTCCGGCAGGGCGAGTGGCCCGTGGGCGAGCGCATCCCCACCGAACCCGAGCTCGGCGAGCAGCTCGGCGTCGGCCGTAACACCGTCCGGGAGGCGGTGCGCGCGCTCGCGCACACCGGCCTGCTGGAGGTCCGTCAGGGTGACGGCACGTATGTGCGTGCCACGAGCGAGGTCTCCGGCGCGATCCGCCGGCTTGCGGGCTCCGAGCTCCGGGAGGTGCTCCAGGTGCGGCGCACCCTCGAGGTCGAGGGCGCCCGGCTCGCCGCCACGGAGCGGACGGAGGACGACGTCGCCGAGCTGCGCGCCCTGCTCGCCCGGCGCGCGAGCGAACGTGACGAGGGCCGCTGGGAGCACTTCGCGCGGACGGACGCCGAGTTCCACCGGGCGGTCGTCCGGGCCGGGCACAACGGGCTGCTCACGGAGCTCTACCTCGGACTGACGGAGGTCGTCACGGCGAGCGTCGCCGCGACGTCCACCATCACGCCCGGTGCGGAGCACGTGCCCGAGATCGGCCACGAGGGCCTGGTCGACGCTGTCGCCGAGGGGGATCCCGACCGGGCCGTCGCCGAGGCCCGCGGCTTCCTGGACGGGTTGCTGGCCCGCGTCGAGAGCGCCCCGAACGGGACAGACTGATTCGGTCGGATGCCTTGAGATCGGTCTGTCAACGGACCGATGTCGAGACAACCGACCGATCTCGCGGGAGACCGCTAAACGTTCTCAGGCTCCGGGAGCCCCCGCGACGGCGCGCACCAGGTGCTCGGCGACGACGCGGCGCTGGGTGTCGGGCATCGACCGGTAGGTGAGCGACTCGAACATCCACAGCCCGTCGGCGGCGAGGCGGGCCACCAGCAGGGACATCGAGGCGGGGTCGGCCTCGGCGTCGGCGGGCACGGGGGCCCACCGCTCCAGCACCTCGCTCCACGGGCCCGCCCACTCCGGACGGGTCGCGGCCTCCAGCATGAGCTGCAGCTCCGCCCGGGTCGCGGACTGGGCGCTCACTCGGATGTAGGCGGCCAGCCGCTCGTCGGGGGTGAGCTGGTCGACCGGGCGGCCGGCGTCGGCCTCCAGGGTGGCCTCCCACCGCGCGGCCAGGTGCTCGTGGATGGCCACGAGCAGGCCCTCGCGGGAGGGGAAGTGGTACATGATCCCGCCGCGCGTCAGCTCTGCCTCGGCCGCCACTGAGTCGAACGTCACCGCCGTGACGCCCTCGCGCTGGACCAGGCGCACGGCGGATTCGAGGATGCGGTCGCGGTTGCTCGGTCGCACGGGGTCTCCTGCGGGGCGTCGCGGTCGGTGCGGTTCAGTGACCCGAACCGTAGGCGGAGGATGCCGATCCCGGCCCGTAGGCGCGGAGCAGCACTGTGGTGACGATAGCGCCGAGCGCCAGGACCGCGGCACAGACCACCATGACCACGAAGTAGCTGTTCCCGAAGGCCTGCGACGCGGCGGCCAGTACCTCGGGGCCGGTGCCCGGGGCGGTCACGGCGTCGGACATCGACCGGCCCGCCTCGACGGGGGCGCCGTCGGGCAGGCGGACCGTCGCGGTGTAGATGGTGGTCAGCAGCGAGCCGAGCAGGGCCACGGCGGCCAGGCTGCCGAACTCGTAGGAGACCTCCTCCACGGAGGAGCCCATGCCGGCCCGGCGGGCGGGCACGTTCCCGATGATCGCCGTGGAGGCCACCGACATCGCCGCCCCCAGCCCGAGGCCCGTGACGAGCAGGCCGGCGAGCAGCAGCCACTCGGTCCCGTGCTGCACGCCGTACAGCGTCCCCGCCACGCCGACGGCGCCCACGGCGAGGCCGCCGCCGATCAGCACCCGCAGGCCCACCACGTGGAGGAACGCCCCGGCCAGGAGCGAGGACGGCAGCGAGCCGAGGGCGATCGCGGCCACCAGGAGCCCGGACTCCAGCGGGGTGAACCCGGCCACGAGCTGGAACCGCTGTGTCGTGGCGAGCTGCAGCCCGCCCATGGCGAACATGGCGATCGCCGCCGCCAGCACCCCGGACGAGAAGGCGGCGTTGCGGAAGATCGCCAGGTCGAGCAGCGGGAACGGCAGCCGCCGCTGCCGGCGGACGAAGACCCACCAGCCCACGACGGTCACGGCCGCCGCGCCGAGGACGACGGTCCCGGAACGGTCGGCGCGGGTCACCTCCTTGATCAGGACCACGAGCCCCACCAGCGTGACCAGGGCCTGGACCGACGAGACGAAGTCCCACCGGGTCGCGGGGTGCGGGTCGTCCTCCGGGGCGACGGCGAGGCCGACGATCACGGCCAGCAGCACCACAGGCACGTTGATCAGGAAGATCGAGCCCCAGGCGAAGTGCTCCAGCAGCGCACCGCCGACGATCGGCCCCAGGGTGCCGCCGACGACGGACAGGCTGCCCCACACGCTGATGGCGATGTTGCGCTCGCGCTCGTTGACGAAGGCCACCCGGATCAGGGCCAGCGTGGCCGGCATCATCGCGGCGGCGCCGACGGCGAGCAGCCCGCGCGCGGCGATCAGCACCTCGGGGGTGGGCGCTGTCGCGGCCAGGAAGGAGGCGAGCCCGAACACCACCAGTCCGGACACGAACATCAGCCGGTGCCCGAACCGGTCGCCCAGCGTGCCCGAGCCGAGCAGGAGCCCGGTCATCACCAGCGGGTAGGCGTTGATGATCCACAGGCTCTCGCTCCAGCTCGCGTCGAGCTCGCGCGTGAGGGTCGGCAGCGCCGTGTACAGGATCGAGTTGTCCAGCGTGATCAGCAGCAGGCCGGTGCCGACGGTGACCAGAAGGGTCCAGCGCCGTCCGGTGCTCAGCCGGGACGTGCCCGCGCTCAGCGGAGGACTCATCGTCATGGTTGTAAATGTACCATCTAGAATGTTAAGTTTCCCGGGTGGGAGTGGGGTGCGGAGACGTCAGAGGCTCCCCGGCGCGAGCACCGGGGAGCCTCTGAGATTCACCCTCGAAGTGTAGGGCCGCGCAGGGCGCTACGCGCGCGGCCAGGCCCCCGGCGTCGGCCACTTGGCGGAACGCCCGTCACCGCTGGAGGTACCCGTCAGGCGCCGCTTGACCCACGGGCCCACGTGCTGGCGCATCCAGGCGGCGTTGGCACGCGCCGTCTCGCGGAAGGCCACGGGCGGTGCGGCGTCGAGGGGCACGTCGTAGGCGGCGTCGTCCGGCTCGAGGCCGAGCGCGACCAGCGCGGCGTTCGCCACCCGCTGGTGCCCCTCGGGGGTGAGGTGGATGCGGTCGGAGGACCAGAGGCGAAGGTCGGCCAGGGAGCGCATGCCCCACAGGTCCACCACGTGCGCGTCGTGGCGCCGGGCGATCGACCAGACGTTCGCGTTGAAGATGCCCACGCGGCCGTTGGTCCAGCTCAGGGCGGCGCCTGCCTTGAAGCCGGTGCCCATCAGCACGTCGGCGCCGGTGGCGCGGAGCGTGGCGACGGCGTCCTCCAGCGCGGCCGAGATCGCGTCGATGTCGGCCGTGGCCCGCAGGATGTCGTTGCCGCCCGCGACCAGCGAGACGAGGTCCGGCTGGGCGTCGAGGGTGACCCCGAGCTGCTCGGCGACGATCGGGCGCAGCTTGCGGCCCCGGATCGCGAGGTTCGCGTACTCCAGCGGCGCCTCGCCTGCCGCGATGCGGCGGGCGGAGAGCGCGGCTGCCAGGTTGTCAGCCCAGCCGCGCTGCACGTCCGGGGCGTCGGGATAGGGGTCCCACAGGCCCTCCGAGAAGGAGTCGCCCATGGCGATGTACCGCGTCCAGCGGACGGGGGCGGTCGCGGTGGGGGTCGTGGAGGGGCCTTCCGGTTCTGGGGTCGTCGCGCTCACGGTCCTCATTGTTGCGCCAACGCGGTGAAGAGTCGTCACAAGTGGGTGTGTCGGGCAGCACAGACGGTCGCTGTCAGTGTGTCCCGGTAACCTCCTGAGCGTGGAGACCATCGTGAACCCGACACCCCCTGCCGACGCCGCCGATGCCGCTGGCCGGCCCCCGTTGTCGCAGGTCATCGCGCCGGACTGGGCCGAGGCGCTGGCCGACGTCGAGCCCCGCATCCATGCGATGGGCGACTTCCTCCGAGCCGAGGTCGCCGAGGGGCGCACCTACGTCCCGGCGGGGGAGAACGTGCTCGCCGCGTTCAAGCGTCCGCTCGCGGACGTGCGCGTGCTGATCGTGGGCCAGGACCCGTACCCGACGCCGGGGCACGCGATGGGCCTGTCCTTCTCGGTCCAGCCGGACGTGCGGCCGGTCCCGCGCTCGCTGGTCAACATCTACAAGGAGCTGCAGGAAGACCTCGGCCTGCCGCTCCCGTCGAACGGCGACCTCCGGCCCTGGGCCGACCAGGGCGTCATGCTGCTGAACAGGACGCTGACCTGCCGCCCCGGCTCCTCGGACTCGCACGCGGGCAAGGGTTGGGAGGAGGTCACGGAGGCCGCGATCCGCGCGCTGGTGGCCCGTGGCGGGCCCCTCGTGGCGATCCTGTGGGGCGCGAAGGCGCGCAACCTCAAGGCGTGGCTGGGCGACGTCCCCGTGGTCGAGAGCGCGCACCCGTCACCGCTGTCGGCGCGCAGCGGATTCTTCGGCTCCAGGCCGTTCTCGCGGGCCAACGCGCTCCTGGAGCAGCAGGGCGCCCAGCCGGTCGACTGGCGCCTGCCGTAGCGATCGCGGGCCGCCCTTGGCGCCGGCGGACGTCCGGCGTGCAGACAACGTGAAAAGGATTCAGGTGAACGACAGGACAGTTCCTCCGACCCTCGGGGGGACCGGCGAGACGCTGGTCGCCCATGTCGAGGCCCCCGTCGCGGGCGCGGAGAAGGGGCTCTCCGACCGGGACCGCGAGATCCTCGCGTTCGAGCGCCAGTGGTGGAAGTACGCCGGCGCCAAGGAGGAGGCGGCGCGTGAGCTGTTCGGTCTGACGGCCACGCGGTATTACCAGGTTCTCAATACGCTCATCGACTCCCCGGCCGCCCTGGAGCACGACCCGATGCTGGTCAAGCGTCTGCGCAGGCTCCGGTCGACCCGGCAGAGAGGACGATCTGCACGTCGTCTGGCGGATGAGAACCACTGAGAAGGCACCGATCCGTCACAACAACCCGCTACTCTCTCTGCCGTGACGAAGAGTGGCTACCCCTACCCGCCCGACGAGTTCGACGTCGCTGTCCCCGGGGGCGCACCAGTGGGTGTGCACCGTGCACCGCGCAGCGGTTGGAGCTCGGCCTGGCCGTTCCTGCTGGTCGCCGTAGTCTGCGCCGCCGTGGCGTGGGGCGGCATCACACTGCTCTCCGGCGACGGCGACCCGGCAGAGGCGTCGGGCGACCCGTCGTCCTCGGCCTCGGCACCCGTCTCGCCGTCGGCATCGCCGTCGGCCGAGGGGACGGGCGGGGCATCGTCTTCCCCCTCGCCCTCCGCCGAAGCGCAGTACCCGGGTGACCCGGCGAGCGCGAACAAGTCCGCCGAGACTGTCATCGGTGTGTACAACAACGGCGGCGAGGGTATGGACGGTATGGCTGGCACTGTGGCGACGAACCTCCAAGCCGCGGGCTTCGAGGGAGAGATTCACCCGTTGGACACCGGTGCCGAAAATGGTCCAGCACCTGATTCGGTAGCGGCCAACACGGTCCTCTATGGCGGAGATCGCGCCGACACGGCGTCTGCTGTGGCTGAGGTGCTCGGCGTGGATCCGGCCAACGTCCAGCCTTCGGACGATGTTGCCGCGCACCCGACCGAAGGTGTCTGGGTGATCCTTGTGACTCCGCCAGCCAACGCGGGCTGACGGGTAACGGGCAGAAAATCACCCGACGCCCCTCTTGAGCGGTATGTCCGTTTTGGCAGACACTCTCCGACGTGGACGCGTTGGGCGTCCATTTCGTGCGATGCCAGGATGAGTGGCTGGCCTGGCGTCCCTTTTGGGGAGTGTCGATGATGAGATCGTTCGAGCGGGTGATGGGTGCGTTGGTCGCCTCGATCGCGTTGCTGTTGGGCGGAGCGATTGCCGCTCTGCCGGCCCAGGCGGAAACTGTCGGTGCGGGCGCTGCGGCCGTGAACTACTGCAACAACGCCTCCGGCAGCATCCAGGGGATGCCGTTGTACATCGCTCCCGGGGCGGGGACCGGCACCAACAAGTGCTACCAGAACCCCGATCACTACACGTACGTCGCTACCAGGGCGATTCAGCTCACCTACAACCAGTGCTATGCGAGTCGTTACCCGGGTGGGCTACCGAGCGGCGCGACCACTCTCGTTCGCGACGGGGATTACGGGGCGGAGACTGCTGCTGCGGTTTGGAACATGCAGGATTACCACGGGATCTTCCGCGATGGTCTCTACGGTCCCAACACGGCGAGCGTTACGCGGTTCTATGGCGGTGACAGCGGCGGCTGCCACGTGATTGGGTAGTTCGAAACCAGGCGCGGCCCTTCCTCTGGTCGAGGGAGGGTCGCGTGCTCATGCTGTGGGGCTGCCTCACGTTGGGTCGTGATCCGTCTGTGTTGAGCGCTTGAGCCCGTACCACCACGTTGATATTCCTTGACAAGCGTCCGTTTGCAGCCCTCTGACCTGGGCGTTCGCCATGCGCTTAATGCCGCATACCGGGCATTGAGGCTTCCCTGGTGTGAGACGGACCACTACGCTCGAACCACCACGGGTCGACCGAGTGGCCCGTGCAGAGGTACAAGGAGAACTACGCATGGCCCAGGGCACCGTCAAGTGGTTCAACGCCGAGAAGGGGTATGGCTTCATCACCCCGACCGCCGGCGGCCAGGACCTTTTCGTTCACTACAGTGCGATCCAGAGCGATGGCTACCGGTCCCTCGACGAGGGTCAGGAAGTCGAGTACGAGGTGGGGCAGGGACAGAAGGGTCCGCAGGCAGAGCAGGTTCGTCCACTCTGATTCGATGGGACGACGGGTGGGAAGGGCCCACCCGTCGCCCGCCGCCCCCCGAGGATGCTGGGACCCAGACCCCGGCGTCCGCACTGGACGGTCGACGACGACCGGTATCGCACCCCGTCGGACGACGAAGCCCGACGCCACCGAGCAGCCGCCCCGTACCGCGGCTGCTCGCCCTGGTTCCCGCCCGGCGCCCCCTGCCCGGCGAGCACCCGTGATTCGATGGGGGGCGTGACGCTCCTCGACGCGGTGGTGGTGGGCTCCGGGCCGAACGGCCTGGCGGCCGCGGTGACGCTCGCCCGCGCGGGCCTGGGTGTCCGCGTGCTGGAGGCGCAGCCGACGATCGGCGGTGGCGCGCGCACGCTCCCCGTCCCGGAGCTCGGCGGCGACCTGCTCTTCGACCTCTGCTCCGCCGTGCACCCCATGGCCTGGGCCTCGCCGTTCTTCCGGGCCTTCGACCTCCCGGCGCACGGCGTCGAGCTCGTCGCGCCCGAGGTCGCCTACGCCCAGCCGCTCGGCGGCGACCGCGCGGGCATCGCGTGGCGCGACCTGGCCCGGACCGCCGACGGCCTCGGGGCCGACGGCGACGCCTGGCGCGACCTGATCAGGCCCCTGGCCGAGAGCTGGCGACAGGTGACCGCGCTCGCTCTCGGGGACAAGCGGACCGTGCGCGGCATGCTGGAGGGCGTGCGCGACCACGGCGCGCACGCGTCGGAGACCTGGGGCCTGGCCTCCCTGGTCCGGCCGGGCCTGCGATTCGGCGCGGCGCTCCTTGAGCAGGGCGGCCCGCGCTGGGAGCGGCGCTTCCTCACCGAGGAGGCGAAGGCTCTGCTCACCGGCGTCGCGGCGCACGCCATCACGCCGCTGCCGTCCTACGCGGGGGCGGGTACCGCGCTGCTCCTCGCCGCCCTCGCGCACGCCGACGGCGGCTGGGCCGTCCCGGTGGGCGGCTCGCAGGCCATCACCGACGCCCTGGTCCGTGACCTCCGGGCGCACGGCGGCACCGTCGAGACCGGCCGCCCGGTCGACGCCTGGCGCGACCTGCCGCCCGCCCGCGCCGTGCTCTTCGACACCACGCCGACCACGGTGCTGCGGGTCCTGGGGGACCGGATCCGGGCGCCCCGCCGCGCCGCCCTGCGCAGGTTCCGGTACGGCAACGCTGCCGCCAAGGTCGACTTCGTCCTGTCGGGCCCCGTCCCCTGGGCGGCGCCCGACGTCGGACGCGCGTCGACCGTGCACGTGGGCGGGACGCGCGCGGAGATGGTGATCGCGGAGGACGCCGTCGCGCACGGGGTGCATCCCGACCACCCGATGGTCCTGCTCAGCGACCCGGGCGTGGCCGATCCCGGCCGGGTGCGCGGCGCCACGCGGCCGCTGTGGACCTACGCCCACGTACCCGCCGGCTCGACGCACGACCTCACCGAGGCCGTCACGCGCCAGATCGAGCGCTTCGCGCCCGGCTTCCGCGACGTCGTCGTCGGCGCGCGGTGCATACCCGCCGACCAGATGCAGCGGCACAACCAGAACTACCCGGGCGGCGACATCTCCGCGGGCGCCGCGAGCATGTGGCAGATGATCGCGCGGCCGACCCTCGCTCCCGACCCCTACCAGGTCGCCGAGGGGGTGTACCTCTGCTCGGCGTCGACGCCGCCGGGCCCGGGAGTGCACGGCATGGGCGGGTGGCACGCCGCGCGGCGGGCGCTGGTGCGGGAGTTCGACGTCCGCCACGTGCCGGGGCTGGCGCCGGGGTAGTCGCCCCGCGTTCGCCCGCGGTGTACGCGCCTTGCACTCTCAAGGTCCGAGTGCCAATAATGTCTTAGCACTCTCCGTTGGAGAGTGACAGCAGGGTCGAATGGTGAGGCCTCCTGCCGCGGCGAGACATGGTTCGTCGAGGCGGTTGCCGTCCGTCGCGGGCACCGGCCGGCCTGGACAAGCCACCAGCGGAGGATTCATCCCCATGGCCAAGATCATCGCTTTCGACGAGGTTGCTCGTCGGAGCATGGAGCGCGGGCTCAACCAGCTCGCCGACACGGTGAAGGTCACGCTCGGCCCCAAGGGCCGCAACGTGGTTCTGGACAAGAAGTGGGGCGCCCCCACGATCACCAACGACGGTGTCTCCATCGCCAAGGAGATCGAGCTCGAGGACCCCTACGAGCGGATCGGTGCGGAGCTCGTCAAGGAGGTCGCCAAGAAGACGGACGACGTCGCGGGTGACGGCACCACCACCGCCACCGTGCTCGCCCAGGCGCTCGTGAAGGAGGGCCTGCGTGTCGTTGCCGCCGGTGCCAACCCGATCGCCGTCAAGCGCGGCATCGAGAAGGCCACCGAGGCCGTCACCGAGCAGCTGCTGAACGCCGCCAAGGAGATCGAGACGAAGGAAGAGATCGCCGCCACGGCCGCGATCTCGGCCGGCGACCCGGCGATCGGCGAGCTCATCGCCGAGGCCCTCGACAAGGTGGGCAAGGAAGGCGTCATCACCGTCGAGGAGTCGAACACCTTCGGCCTCGAGCTCGAGCTCACCGAGGGTATGCGCTTCGACAAGGGCTTCCTGGCCCGCTACTTCGAGACGGACCCCGAGCGCCAGGAGGCCGTGCTCGAGGACCCGTACGTCCTGATCGTCGAGTCGAAGATCTCGAACGTCAAGGACATGCTGCCGCTGCTCGACCAGGTCATGAAGTCGGGCAAGTCGCTCCTCATCATCGCCGAGGACGTCGAGGGCGAGGCCCTGGCGACCCTGGTGCTGAACAAGATCCGTGGCACCTTCAAGTCCGTCGCCGTCAAGGCCCCGGGCTTCGGCGACCGCCGCAAGGCCATGCTGCAGGACATCGCGATCCTGACCGGCGGCCAGGTCATCACCGAGACGGTGGGCCTCAAGCTGGAGAACGCCACGCTCGAGGAGCTGGGCCAGGCGCGCAAGGTCGTCGTCACCAAGGACGAGACCACGATCGTCGAGGGTGCCGGCGACGCCGACCTCATCGCCGGTCGCGTGAACCAGATCCGCAGCGAGATCGACAAGTCCGACTCGGACTACGACCGCGAGAAGCTGCAGGAGCGCCTCGCCAAGCTGGCCGGCGGCGTGGCCGTCATCAAGGCCGGCGCGGCCACCGAGGTGGAGCTCAAGGAGCGCAAGCACCGCATCGAGGACGCCGTCCGCAATGCGAAGGCTGCCGTCGAGGAGGGCATCGTCGCCGGTGGTGGCGTGGCCCTCATCCAGGCCGGTGCCGTCGCGTTCGCCAAGCTCGAGCTCGAGGGTGACGAGGCGACCGGTGCCGCGATCGTGCGTGCCGCGATCGACGCCCCGCTGAAGCAGATCGCCGTGAACGCCGGCCTCGAGGGCGGCGTCGTGGCGGAGAAGGTGCGCAACCTTCCTGCCGGCCAGGGCCTGAACGCCGCGACCGGCGTGTACGAGGACCTGCTCGCGGCGGGCGTCAACGACCCGGTCAAGGTGACCCGCTCGGCGCTGCAGAACGCCGCGTCGATCGCCGCGCTGTTCCTCACCACCGAGGCCGTCGTCGCCGACAAGCCGGAGCCCGCGGGCGCCCCGGCCGGCGACCCGACCGGTGGCATGGGCGGCATGGACTTCTGAGTCCGGCCTGACCCGCTCGGGCCTCGGCCCGCGCACCTGTCCGACGCCGGTCGGTCAACCTCTCACGCGGAGGGTGACCGGCCGGCGTCGGCCTTTCCTGCCCGGTCTCCGGCCGGACCTCGGCAGCGTCCGCGCCCTCAGGAGAACATGCGCGTCGCGGCCGCCTCCGCCTCCGCGTAGGTGCGGGCCGCGGCGGCCAGCGCCGCCTGGATCGCGTCCAGCGCGCTTTCGACCTGCGCCTGCGCGCCCCGCCACTGCGCGACCGTCCCGCCGAACGCCGCCGCGGCCGGCCCCTGCCAGCTCGCCTGCAGGGCGTCGAGGTTGCGCATGAGCGCCCCCACCTCGGTGCGCACCGTGGCCACCGAGCCCGCCACCGCCGCGCTCGCCTGCTCCACCTGGTCGCTGTCGACCTCGAACCGCATGGTCATCACCTCCCCGCACGCCGGCCCGTCCGGCGTCCTGCACCGACCGTAGGCGTAGGGTGGCCGACGGCGGGGCGGTCGCGGGACGGCCTGTGCACAGGCCTGTGGATGCGGGGGGTGTGGTCGCGCTCGAACCGCTGGGCGGCCGTTCGGAGGGTCGGTCGTGGGCGGCGTCAGGCCGACTCGAGCTTCGCCTGCTCCTTGCGCAGCCGGTGCAGCTCCATGTCGAGGTTCTGCCGCGCGGGCTCCTCCCACGCGGCGCCCATGGGGCTCAGGAAGAGCGACTTACGGGCGAGCAGCCGCTCGATCACGCGGATCCGGGCCCGGAGGTAGTCCTCGGCGGGGATGTGCGCGTACTCGGCGCGCACCGCGGACTTGTAGTCCTTGTACCGCTGCGGCTCGGCGGCGAGCATCGCGAGGTCGGCGTCGTTGAGCACCGCGGCGTCGAAGTCCGCGGGGTCGGGCGCGTGCCGCACGATGGCGTTGACCAGGGCGGCGACCCGGTCCGCCGCCCGCGCGGGCACGCCGAGCTCGGTGAGCTCCTTGTCCGCGAGGGCCGCCGAGGCCGTGGTCTGCTCGCCGCCCTGCGAGGCGTCGGCCATCTTGCGCTCGGCGTTGAACACCGCGCCGTGGTACCAGGCGGCGAGACGCACCAGGTCCGGCTCGTGCGTCTCCTCGGCCAGCTCGTCCACGCGGTGCAGCACGGCGGCCAGGTGGCGGAGGTTGTGGAAGTGCCGGTTCTCGTCGGCCCACCGGTCGAGCAGCGACTGGCCGACCGCCTCGATCGCCTCGGTGTCCGCCGTGGCCCCCGCGCCCACCGCACTGCGGACGAAGGACTTGAGGAACCACTGCGGCGCGTCAGACGTCAGCACGCCCATGTGAACTCTGCCTAACGGTCGATGTCGGTCACTCCACGACCAGCCTATTACCGAAACGGTCAGTGGCGGCTACCACCGTCACGGGATCGTGATCACGGTTCGGCCCCGGACGTGTCAGAGCGGCAGCGTGAGCCGGACCGTGAGCCCGCCACCGGGGGTCTGCGCCACCTCGACGTGCCCGCCGTGCGTGCCCACGATCGCCGCGACGATCGCCATCCCCAGCCCCGAGCCGCCGCCCGACTCCCGCGTGCGGGACGAGTCGGCGCGGTAGAACCGCTCGAAGATCCGCCGGCCCTGCTCCTCGGTGAGGCCGGGGCCGTGGTCCCGCACCTCCAGGACGGCGCTGCGGCCCGACGCCGGGGCGTCGCCGCCCGGGGCCGCCTTCTCGCCGTTCTGCGCGGCGCCGGTCGCGCCCGGCGTGGCCGGCGAGCCCGGGAGCACCCCCAGCGCGATCTCGGCGGGCGTGCCCGACGGCGTGTGCCGCGCGACGTTGCCGATGAGGTTGGTCAGGACCTGCCGCAGGCGGTCGCCGTCGCCCTCCACGACGAGCTTCTCGGGGACCTGCCCCGCCGGGTCGTCCGGACCGGCGTCCCGGGCGAGGGGCACCACGGTGACGTCGCGCGTCGGGTCCAGCGCGTGCAGGTCCTGGGCGGAGTCCCGCGCGAGGGCGACCAGGTCGACGTCCTCGCGGGCGACCGGGCGGCCCTCGTCGAGGCGCGCGAGCACCAGCAGGTCGTTGACGAGCGTGCCCATGCGCCTGGCGGCGTCCTCGATGCGGAACATCGTGTCGTCGACCTTCTCGGAGCTGTCCAGGGCGCCCATCCGGTACAGCTCGCCGTAGCCGCGGATCGTCGCGACGGGCGTGCGCAGCTCGTGCGAGGCGTCCGAGACGAACTGCCGCATGCGCACCTCGGAGGCCTCCTGGGCGGCGAAGGCGCGCTCGATCTGCGTCAGCATCGCGTTGAGCGAAGCCGCCAGCGAGCCCATCTCGGTGCCGGCGGGCGCCTCGGGGACGCGCAGCGTGAGGTCGCCCGCCGCGATCTGCGCGGCCGTGTGCTCCACGTTCCGCAGCGAGCGGAGCGACCGCTCCACGAGCAGCCACGCCGTGAGTCCGCCGAGCAGCACGATGCCCAGGCCCGACATGATCAGGGTGCGGGTCAGGATCGAGACCGTGCGGTCCATGCCCACCAGGGGCAGCGCCACGTAGACGGTCGCGCGCTCGCCGCTCGGGTACGTCGCGCCCAGCGTGATGACGCGCCAGCTCTCGGTGCCGGTGCGCTGTCCGGAGTCGTCGCCGGTGCCGCCCTCGCCCGTGTCGCCGGTGCCGGTCGCCCCCGCGGCGGTGAACGGCTCGCCGCCGCTGGCGACGGCCTCCTCGTACGTCACGGTCGGCAGCTTGGGCCTGCCGAAGCGCGTGATCGCGGAGTTCCCGAGCTGGGTCTGCTTGCCGCTCTCGTTCTCGATGAGCACGTAGTAGTCGCTCGGCAGGGCCTGGCCGGAGGTGGACTGGATGATGCCGATCGGGTCGAGCGCGGCCGTGTGCAGCTCGTCGTCCACCTGCTGGACCAGGAAGTTGGAGACCACCGTGGTCGTCGCGATGCCGGCGATACCGAGCCCCGCCGCCAGCAGCAGCGAGATGATCGCGACGAGCCTGGCGCGCAGAGGGATACCGGCGAGGCGCTCCCTAAGCACGGACGGGCTGGGGGGCACGCAGCAGGTAGCCGACGCCCCGCTTGGTGTGGATCAGCGGGGGCAGGGTCTCGCCCTCGACCTCGAGCGTGTCGATCTTGCGCCGCAGGTAGGAGATGTAGGACTCGACGATGTTCGCGTCGCCGCCCCAGTCGTACTGCCACACGTGGTCCAGGATCTGCGCCTTGGACAGGACGCGGCCGGAGTTGAGCATGAGGTAGCGCAGCAGCTTGAACTCCGTGGGCGACAGGTCCACCTCGACGCCGGCCCGGCGCACCTCGTGCGAGTCCTCGTCCATCTCGAGGTCACCCACGTGCAGCACGGCCTCCTCCTCGGGGGCGGGCACGCCCGTGCGGCGCAGCACCGCGCGGATCCGGGCCACGACCTCCTCCAGGCTGAAGGGCTTGGTCACGTAGTCGTCGCCGCCCACGGTGAGACCCTGCACCTTGTCCTGCGTGTCGTCCTTCGCGGTGAGGAAGACGACGGGGGTGTGCCGGCCGGTCGCCCGCATGCGGCGCGTGACCGTGAAGCCGTCCATGTCCGGGAGCATCACGTCGAGCACCACGAGGTCGGGCTCGACGTCGCGGACGAGCTGGAGGGCGCCGTTGCCGTCGGCGGCGGCATGGACCTCGAAGCCCGCGAAGCGCAGGGACGTGGACAGGAGCTCGCGGATGTTCGGTTCGTCGTCCACGACGACCAGACGCGCCTCAGGAGTAGCCATGTTTCCAGTGTGCGGCTGGTTCCTGAAGACTGCCTGAGTTTCGCCCGGGAAATCCCCCAGGCTTCCGCTCCCGGTGTCCGGCGCCCCTGTCGGACGGGCTTCGGCTCCGCGATTCGGCGCACACGGCCTAGGCTGTGTCGCATGTCAGCACCGTCCCCGCAGGAGTCCGGGCAGTTGCCCCGGCGCACGTATCTCATCGTCGACGGTGAGAACATCGACGCCACGCTCGGCATGAACGTGCTGAACCGCCGTCCGGCACCCGAGGAGCGCCCGCGCTGGGACCGTATCTCCGCGTTCGCGGAGAAGGTCTGGTCGCAGGACGTCGTGCCGCTGTTCTTCCTCAACGCGACGTCCGGCCAGATGCCGATGCCGTTCGTGCAGGCGCTGCTCGCCATGGGCTACAAGCCCATCCCGCTGGCCGCGCAGGGCTCGGAGAAGGTCGTCGACGTCGGTATCCAGCGCACCCTCGACGCGCTCATGGACCGCCCCGGCGACGTGCTGCTCGCGAGCCACGACGGCGACTTCCTGCCGCAGATCGAGGCCCTGCTGGAGGACGACGACCGCCGCGTCGGCCTGCTGGGCTTCCGCGAGTTCGTCAACGCCCGGTTCACGGAGCTGGAGCAGCGCGGTCTGGTCATGTACGACCTCGAGGCCGACGCCGACGCGTTCACCACCATGCTGCCGCGCGTCCGGATCATCCCGATCGAGGAGTTTGACCCGCTGCGCTACCTGTAGGCGGTTTGCGGGCAGATAATGCGCGGATGAAGAGGTTTGTCCTGCCCGCTGCCCTGCTCCTCCTGCCCGTGCTCGCGTCTTGCGCGGCGGAGGCCCCCGACGACGCCGGGGCATCCGCCGCGCCACCGCCCGCGCCGGCGGCCGAGGTGCACTGGACCTACGACGGCGACACGGGCCAGGACACCTGGGGCGACCTCTCCGCCGACTTCGCCACGTGCTCGACCGGTGCCGCGCAGTCCCCGATCGACCTGCCGGCTCACGCCGGCGTGCGTGCGACGGAGCACCCGAGGATCACGTCCACGCCGACCACGGCGCAGGCGGTGGACACCGGTCACACGATCCAGCTCGTGCCACGGACGGCCACGTCCAGGGTCGAGTGGGACGGCAAGAACTTCGACATCGCCCAGGTGCACTTCCACGCGCCGTCGGAGCACACGGTCGACGGCGAGGCGATGGCCGCCGAGTTCCACTTCGTCCACGCCACACCCGGCGGGGAGACCCTCGTGATCGGCGTGTTCGCCGAGGAGGGCCCGCACGACAACCAGGACTGGCAGCCGTTCGTCGAGGGCGCGGCCACCCCGGGCACGAAGGACCTGCCGTTCTACGTGTCCGCGATGCTGCCGGAGGACCCCACGTTCGAGTCGTACGTGGGCAGCCTGACCACGCCACCCTGCACCGAGGGAGTGCGGTGGATCGTGTACACCACGCCCGTGGAGCTGTCGGCGGATCAGCTCGCCGTGCTCGAGGAGGCCTCGCACGGGCACAACGCGCGGCACACGCAGCCGGAGGGTGACCGCGCGGCGTCGGAGGGCACCGTCATCCTGGAGCACTGACCCCCGGACGGCCGGGCGGGGCGCCTACCGGGTGTGCGCCGGCCACCAGGCCCGGACCGTGCCGAGCTTGCGGTGCGCCGCCGGGCGACCGCCGCCGAACCCGCCCCCGCCGAACCCGCCGCCGATCCGGGCCGTACGGGCGCGCTTGCGGGAGCGGACCAGGTGAGGGTCGAGCAGGATGCCGCCGAGCATCATGCCGCCGCTGATCGGCCCGTTCGCGTCGTCCCCGCCGGCGTCGGGCTCGGCCTCGGCGGCGGCCGCGACGACGGCGTCCGCGTCCTGGCGGGCCAGGCGCGCCGCCTCCCGCACCAGTGCGCTCGCCTCCTGGGCCTCGTTCAGGGCCGCGGTGGGGTCGGTCGGGTGGAGCGCGCGGGCGACGTCGGCCAGCCGGACCGCCTCCGCGAGCCGGGTGCGCGCCGCGGCGCCGACGGCCCCGCGGCGGGTCGCGATGAAGTCGGCGGTCTGCCGCAGCTGCGCGTCGACGCGCCGGAGCGTGTCGCGCAGCAGCGCGGACGCGCGGGCCTTGACCTCGGTGTGGTCGCGGGTGGACGCGAGGGCGGCGTCGAGGGCGGCCTCCGCCGCGGCGATGCGCTGCAGGCCGGCGAGCGGGTCGCCGCCCTCGCGCGTCACCTCGACGTTCTTGAGCGAGGCCTGGGCCGCGGCGCGCGCGAGGGTGACGCGGAGGTCGCCCTCGATCGCCTTGGCGGCGGCCACGTCCTGGGTGAGCGACGCGATCGACTTGTCGAGCCGGCCGACGGCCTCCCGGAGGTGCAGCGCGGTGGCGTCGACGGCGTCGAGCAGCATGACGGCCTGCCCCAGGGCGTTCTGCGCGCCCCGCGCGTGCGCCACGGCGACGGCCTTCTGGCCGGCCGCAAGGGCCGAGTTCCCGGCGGCCACGGCCTCCTTGGCGTTGGCGATCAGCAGCTCCGCCTGCTCCGGGTTGCCCACCACGGTGGCCAGCGGGCCCGTGGGGTACCGCCGGGAGAGCTGCGTCAGGAGGCCGCGCGCGGCGGCGACCCGCTGGGCGACCTCGGCCTCGCGGGCGACGACGTCGGCGAGCAGCTCCGGGGCGCGCTGCTGCAGGCGGCGCAGGTCGTCGAAGGCGCGGGTGCGCGTGTCGAGCGTGTCGGCCGCGGCCTCGCAGAGCGCGATGATCCGGGCGAGGCGGGCACGGCGCACCGGGTCCTCCGCGGTGTGGGGTGCGGCGTCGTCGACCCCGCCGTCGCCGGACGTGCCGTCGCCGGACGCGCCGTCGGCGTCCTCGGGCGCGGTGGCCCGGGGCTCCGTGTCCACGACCTGCCGCACCGCGAACGCCTCGCGGACGTCGGCGGCGGCGCCCTCGAGGATCAGCTCGAAGTCCCGCGTGGCGTCGGCGCCGAGCTCCGATCGGGCGAAGCCGAGCTCCTGCTCGCACGTCTTCAGGGCGTCGTCGATGCCGACCAGGGCCGCCGCGGCGCGCTCGTCGAGCTCGTCGAGCGTGAGGTCCGCGAAGGCGTCCGGCGCCGGCCCGCCGACCACCGGGGTGCGGTCCCTGAGCTGGACGAGGAGCGGTCGGAGCCGGGGCACGGCGAACCGCCACAGCACGTAGCCGAGGGCGGCCAGCACGAGGATCGCCACGCCGGCGATACCCACCACGAGCAGGGGGCTGGTGGTGCCCGCGACCCCCGTGCGGACCGCGTCGGCGGCGTCGGTGGCCGCGGGGGCCCACCGCTCGTCCTCGACGGCGGACGCGACGGCGTCGTCGATCCGCCCGAGCTGGCCCTCCGTGAGCGGCACGTTGGTGTCCGCGGACAGGCCGAACTCGTGGTCGACGGTCGCGATGGCGAGGAGCAGGTCGTCGGTCCCGAGCCCGGACTGGTTCGCGCTCGCGTTGGCCCAGTCCACGGGGTCGGTGCCGTCGAAGCTCTCGATGAAGACGACGAACATGCGCAGGTCGGACTCCGCGGCGAGCCGCTCGACGGCGGCCAGCACGTCCTGGCGCTCGGTGTCGGTGAGCGCGCCCGCGCCGTCGGTCACGGGGTCCGTGAGGGTGATCGGCGGCGACGCGGGCAGGATGTCCGACATGAGTTCGGCCTGCGTCGCCGCCGACAGGCGCGGCGACACGGACGGCCGCGGTTCGGCCGGCCCGACGACCGTCGCGCTGGCGGCCTGCGAGGTGGCCGCCAGGACGATGCCGACGAGGCCGGCGAAGGCCACGATGACCCAGCCCCCGGAAGCGCGGGTGCCGGGATCGTGCGGACGCTCGGCTCTTGCTCGGGACTCGATCACGTCCCTGATCGTCACCCCGGGTTCAAGACACCGCAATCGGAGACCGCAACGTTGCGTATGTGCAACGAATCCCCAGGTGAATGCCCAGCGTGAAGGGCATTTTCACGCCCTGAGCAGCCCCGACGTCAGGGCGTCGTCGAACCGGCCGGCGACTCGTCCAGGTCCTCGGCGTCCACGATGCGGTACGCGTATCCCTGCTCGGCCAGGAACCGCTGCCGGTGGGCCGCGAAGTCCTGGTCCACGGTGTCTCGCGCGACCACGGCGTAGAAGTGCGCGGTGCGCCCGTCGGCCTTGGGTCGCATGATGCGCCCGAGCCGCTGCGCCTCCTCCTGCCGCGACCCGAACGACCCCGAGACCTGGATGGCGACGGACGCCTCCGGGAGGTCCACCGAGTAGTTGGCGACCTTGCTCACCACGAGGCGCGAGATCTCGCCCTCGCGGAACGCGCCGAACAGTCGCTGCCGCTCCTTGTTGGTGGTCTGCCCGGTGATGATCGGCGCGCCGAGGTGCTCGGCCAGCTCCTCGAGCTGGTCGATGTACTGGCCGATGACCAGCACCTGGTCGTCGGGGTGGCGCGCCACGATCTGCTCCACCACCTTCTTCTTGCCCGACGCCGACGCGGCCAGCCGGTACTTGTCCTCCGTCTCGGCCGTCGCGTACGTCATCCGTTCGCTCTCCGGGAGCGTGAGGCGCACCTCCACGCAGTCGGCGGGGGCGATGTAGCCCTGGGACTCGATGTCCTTCCACGGCGCGTCGAACCGCTTGGGCCCGATGAGGCTGAACACCTCGTCCTCGCGGCCGTCCTCGCGCACCAGCGTCGCGGTCAGGCCGAGCCGGCGCCGCGCCTGCAGGTCCGCCGTCATCCGGAAGACGGGCGCGGGCAGCAGGTGCACCTCGTCGTACAGGACGAGGCCCCAGTCGCGGGCGTCGAGCAGCTCGAGGTGCGTGTAGACGCCCTTCCGCTTGGTGGTGAGCACCTGGTAGGTGGCGATGGTGACCGGCTTGATCTCCTTCTTGGTGCCGGAGTACTCGCCGATCTCGTCCTCGGTCAGCGTGGTGCGCCGCACCAGCTCGTCGCGCCACTGGCGTGCGCTGACGGTGTTCGTCACCAGGATCAGCGTCGTCGTGCCCGACTTGGCCATGGCGCCGGCGCCGACGATCGTCTTGCCCGCGCCGCAGGGCAGCACCACGACGCCGGAGCCGCCGTGCCAGAACCCGTCCACGGCCTGCGCCTGGTAGGGCCGCATCTCCCAGGGGGCCGCCTTCTCGTGCGGCGTGCGCGGGTGCGTGGTGGGGCTCAGCTCGATCGGGTGCTTCTCACCGTCCACGTAGCCCGCGAGGTCCTCGGCCGGCCAGCCCAGCTTGACCAGGACCTGCTTGAGGTGACCCCGCTCGGAGGGGTGCACGGCCACCGTGGACTCGTCGATCCGCGCGCCGACGAGGCCCGCGGTGCGCCGCGACTTCAGCACCTCCGCGAGCACCGCCCGGTCCGTGGTGCGCAGCACGAGCCCGTGTGCGGGGTCCTGCGCGAGCTGGAGGCGCCCGTAGCGGGACATCGTCTCGGCCACGTCGACCAGCAGCGCGTGCGGCACCGGGTACCGGCTGAACTCGATGAGCGTGTTCACGACCTGCTCCGCGTCGTGGCCGGCCGCGCGCGCGTTCCACAGGCCCAGCGCGGTGAGGCGGTAGGTGTGAACGTGCTCGGGCGCACGCTCCAGCTCGGCGAACGGCGCGATGGAGCGGCGCGCCTGCTCGGCGCTCGGGTGGTCGACCTCCAGCAGGAGCGTCTTGTCACTCTGCACGATCAACGGGCCGTCGGGCATGGGGTCTCCCTCAGTGTTGGTCTGGTGCGCCTCAGGGCGTGGATGACGTCGGCAGGACCGACGCGATGCGGTGTACGGCGATCGTCAGCTCGGCCTCTCGGTCCGGGTCGAGCGCGCGCAGCCTGCCACCGTCGAGGTTCAGGGGTTTGAGCTCGCGGCGCTCCAGCCGGCCGGTGTGCCCGGCCACCTCGACGATCACGGTGGAGCCGTCGCGGAGCGCGTCGCGCAGCAGTGCCAACCCGTCGGCGGGGTGCTGTGTTCCCGCGTCCTCGTCCTCGGGCCCGGGATCAGGGTCCGTGGACGGCTCGCCGACGGTCGCCGCGGCGGGGCGGGACCCGTTCGTCGGGAGCGGCGGCGTCTGCCCGGCCGCGCCGGACGTCACCTCCTCCGCCGTCCCCGTGCTGCCGGCGGGTCGCCCGGGGACCACCCGGTACCCGCGCAGCGGGATACCGCTCGCGGGGGCCACGGAATGGGCCACCTCGGCCGCGTCCGCCCGCGCCCGCGCACCGGCCCGGGCCGCCGCCTCGACGGCGCGCAGCTCGGCGACCAGGACCTCGGGGTCGGGCGCGCGGGTGGCGACGTCGGACCCGGAACCCATCCGGATCGCCGCCGCCGAGCGCGGCGCGGGCATCGCCCGGCCCGTGACGCCGCGGCGCGCGACGAGCACCCGGCCGTCCGGCCCCTCCAGGGCCGAGACCAGCCCGCGGCTGCGGAGCGCCTCGTGCAGGGCGGCCGCGGGGACCGACGCCGCGAGCACCGTCGGCGCGAGCCGCACCAGGCCGAGGCCGACGAGGGACGGGTCGTGCTCCAGCCCGGCGAGCACGGTCGGGTCGGCGGCCCGCAGGTACGCCGACGCCGAGCCGACGCGCACCGCGCCGTGCCGCCGGGCGGTGTCCCGGACCAGGTACTCCAGCGGCTGGGGGACGGGCACGGGGGACCGGTGCGCCAGCTCGTCGAGCAGGCCGTCCGCCGTCTCCCCGTGGTCGAGCGCCCGCGTGACCGACGCCGGGCTGAACCGCACCGTCGTCGCCGCGCCGCGCGACTCGACGTCCGCAGCCCGCTCCAGGAGCCGCGCCAGCTCGCGCGACGGTCGCCCGGGGACGATCCCCGTGAGGTCGCCCTGCAGCAGGATCTCGTCCACCTCGTGCGGGAGCACGGCGCGCAGCGCCCCGGCGACGTCGGCCGGGCGGGCAGGGTCCGTCGGGAGGAGCGCCCGGCCGGGCGCCGACAGCGCGCCCGCGCCCGTCACGCCCAGCCACTCCATCTCGGCCAGCAGCCCCTCGACCGCGCTCGCGGGTGGCACGGAGCGAGGCGTGTGCCAGGTCAGCACCTCGACGACCGCGGCCGCCGTGGGAGCCAGCACGGTCTCGCCGTCCCGGCCCGCCGCGAGCACGCCGAGCACGCTGTCCCGCAGCCGCGGCACCCACGGCCGCTGCAGGTCCGGCGACAGCGGCGCCCGCAGCGCACCCTTGTCGTCGCGCGAGCCCACCAGCCACGGCGCGCGCCGCGAGGCCAGCCAGGCCTCGACCAGGCGGGCCCAGCGGGCGGCGTCGTCCAGGTCGTCCCAGTCCGTCACCGTCGGCACGTACGACGGTGGCGCCTCGCCGTCGTCCCGGACCAGGCCGGCCAGCGCGGCGACCTCCACCACGAACGCCGCGGCGGGCTCGTCGGTCTCGAGCTGCGTGGCGAGCCGCCGCAGGTCACGGACGCCGAGGCCGCCCGCGCGCAGGACCGACGGCGGGTTCTCGTCCCAGGACCCGCGCAGCACGCGGACCCGCCGGACCAGCTCGAGCGCGGCGCTCGCGGCCTCGGCGTCGGCGGTAGCCCGCGGCACGGGGCGACCCTGCGGCTCGGGCGCCCGGGTGAGCGGTGCGCGGTGGGTGCGCCCGCCGCGCAGGGCCAGCCCGACCAGCCGCGGCAGGACCACGTGCCGGGCGTCGGAGCGAACCAGGAGATGTGCGGTGACCAGCCAGTTCACGGCGTCGCGGGGGCGGGTCCCCGCGGCCGGGACGACACCGACCGGCGGCCCCCACGCGAGGGCGTCCAGGATCGCCCGCGCCCCGCCCGGCGCCTCGGCGAGGAGGGCGTCGAGCGCGGCGCCCGTCCCGGGCGCCCCGGGTGCCGGACCGAGGGCGCGGGCGACCGCCTCGGCCAGCCCGCCCGGGACCGGGTCGAGGTGCGGGCCCAGGCCCGCGGGGTTGGGCCCCAGCAGCTCGTCGAGCCCCGGCGAGGTGCGCAGGTCCGGGGCCGACGCCGGTCCGGCGCCCTGGCCGGCGTCCCAGAGCAGGGCGTGCTCGACGGCCAGGTGGACGGCCGCCTCCACCGCGGCCCGGTCGTCCGCCGCGCCGCCGAGCGCGCGGTTGACGACCTCGGGGCCGAGGGCGGTGGGACCGGGCGGGGCGCGGAAGACCGCCTCCAGGGCGAGCACCGCCTCCAGGACCTGCAGGGTCAGGGCGTCGGCACGGGCGAGCGCGCGTTCGAGCGACGTACGGCTCGACGCGCGGGCGGCCAGCGACCGGAGCGTCGAGGGGGAGGGGGCGGCGAGGTCAGGACGGGCGCGCAGGAGCGCGGCGAGCGCGGTGTCCGAGCGCTGCCGGAGATCGTCGGCGAAGTGCCGCGTGGCCGAGGCCGGCGCTGCGGGGAGCGAGGAGGCCATCCTGACGATGCTACGCGGGTTTCCTGGCTCCCCGTCCGGCCGGTCCGCGCCCGGCCCCCGGCAGATCCGCGCCCAGCCACTCCCTCAGACCTGCGCGGTGCGCCGGCAGACCTCCGCCCACGGGGTCGGGGTGATGCCGAAGCGGTCGCGGGCCGCGGCGTCGTCCAGCACGTACGGCCGTTCCCACTGGTAGATGATCTCCCGCATCTCGCGCATGAAGGGGACGGCGAGAGCTGCCGCGGCGAGCCCGGCGCCGTGCAGGGAGGAGATCCGCACCGGCGGCCTGCCGACGCTCGCGAGCGCGTCGGTCAGGGCCTGCGCCTGCGTCACCGGGGCGTTGCTCGGCACGTGCCACACGCGGCCGTGGGCGCCCGGGTCCTCCGCGGCGGCGACCAGCGTGCGGGCGGCGTCCGCGACGTCGGTGAAGGTGTGCGGCTGGTCCGTGCGGCCCATCATCAGCGCCCGCCTGCCCCGCAGCGCGCTCGGCACCAGGCGCGAGATGTGGCCGTTGCCGCCGACGCCGCGGCCCATGTAGTCGGAGCCGCGGATCTCGACGGCCCGGATGCGCCCGGCCTCGTGCGCCGCCCTCGCGTCCGCCCACATCCGGGCGCGGAGCCGGCCCTTGTGGTCGGTCGCGGCGTCGGGCAGGTCCTCCGAGATCGGGACGTCGACGGGGCCGTACGGGTAGAGCGTGCCGGTGATGCCGTACACGGCGCCGGACCGCTCCGCGGCGGTCAGCAGGGACGAGGCGAGCGGGGGCCAGACGCGCTCCCACTGGGTGTAGTCGGCCGGGTTGGCGCAGTTGTAGAGGTAGTCGGCCCCCTCGGCGGCGCGGGACAGGGCGTCGGCGTCGGAGGCGTCGAGAGCGAGGTGCTCGACGCCGTCGATCCCGGTGGTGCGGCCCGAGCGGCTCACGACCGTGACGCGCGACCCGCGCTCGGCGAGCAGGGCGGCGACGTGCCGGCCGATCGGACCGGCGCCGACGACGAGGTGGGTGTCAGACATGATCAATGCTCCATTCCGAGAGCGGTGCTCTCTGTCGTGTCGCAGCGTGGCACGGGCGGGCGCGCCTTGGCAAGAGCAGTGCTCTCGGTTGTGTGCAGTGATCCGTTGTGCGAGCCTGAACGGCATGAGTCCCGCCCGTACCGCCCGCGCCCTTGCCCGCGAGGCGATCACCCGCGAGATCCTCGACTCCGCCCGCGCGCGGCTGTCCACCGACGGCGCGGCGGCGCTCTCGCTGCGCGCCGTCGCGCGAGACGTCGAGATGGTGTCCTCGGCCGTGTACCGCTACTTCCCGAGCCGGGACGCCCTGCTCACGGCGCTGCTCATCGAGTCGTACGACGAGCTCGGCGAGGCCGCGGAGGCCGCCGACGCCGCCGTCGCCGACCGCGCCGACACCGGCGCCCGCTGGCTCGCCACGTTCCGCGCCGTGCGGGCCTGGTGCGTGGCGCACCCGGGGGAGTTCGGCCTGCTGTACGGCACGCCCGTACCCGGCTACGCCGCGCCGCGGGACACCGTCGTGCCCGCCGTCCGCGTCGTCCGCGTGCTCGCCCGCATCGTCGGGGACGCCTACGCGGCGGGCGCGCGCCCGACGGCGGTGCCGGCGTCGGTGGCCGCCGCGACGGCGGACGCCCCGGTGACGGTCGGGCCCGGCCTGGCCTTCATCGCGGACCAGGGCCTCTGGGCGGACACCGACCTGACGGACGACGACGTGCCGGAGGCCGTCCGCCGCACGATCATCGCCTGGACCACGCTGTTCGGCCTGATCTCGTTCGAGCTGTTCGGGCACCAGGTCGGCTCGGTCGCCGACCCGGGGACCTGGCTCGACGAGGTGGCGCTCCGGCTCGCCGCCGACCTGGGCATCGGCGTCTGAAACCCAGCATCCGGGCGGCCCGCGCCCGGCACCGGCGCAGCGTGCGGGCGAAGAGTGGCCAATGCATGCGACGCGGTAGGCATCCGCCCGGTAACCTTGTGCAACGGGTCCGGAGAGAGCGCGTCAGTCGCAGCACCCCGGGCCGTCATGAGCAGTTTCGCGAGCAGTACCGACAAGCACAGAAGAAGGTCGCAGTGCCCACCGGCAAGGTCAAGTGGTTCGACACCGACAAAGGCTTCGGCTTCATCGCCAACGAGGACGGCGGCGAGGTGTTCCTGCACGCCTCCGCCCTCCCCGAGGGCGTCGTGCCCAAGCCCGGCGCGCGCGTGGACTTCGGGGTGGCCGACGGCCGCCGCGGTCCCCAGGCGCTCGCGGTCAAGGTGCTGGACGCCGCGCCGTCGGTCGCCAAGGCGAAGCGGAAGCCCGCCGACGACATGGCTGTCATCGTCGGCGACCTGACGCAGATGCTCGACCGGGTGGCAAATGACCTGCGCAAGGGGCGTTATCCGAAGAACCCGGAGACGCTAGCCAAGATGCTGCGCAAGGTCGCAGACGACTTCGACGCCTGAAACCCCACGAGGTCCCGAGGAACATGGTGACGATCACCGCGCCCGCTACCCGAACGCCTACCCGGCGGGTCGCCGCACGCTCCAGCCGCGACGCCGTGCTGAACGGCGCCGCGGATCTCGCGCGCGCCGCCGCACAGGAGGTCGCCGAGCGCCCCGAGGACGTCGGGGAGCACCTCGGCACGCTCTTCGAGGACGAGCGGGTGGTCTCGCACCGCTTCGCGGCGACCATGCGCGGGTACCGCGGCTGGCACTGGACGGTCACCGTGACGCGCGTGCCGCGCGGCCGGACCGCCACGATCAGCGAGGTCGAGCTGCTGCCCGGCGACGAGGCGATCCTCGCCCCGGCCTGGCTCCCGTGGTCCGAGCGGCTGCGCCCGGGCGACGTCGGTCCGGGCGACGTGCTGCCGTTCCGCGCCGACGACCCGCGGCTGGAGCCCGGGTACACCGCCACCGGTGACCCCGAGGTCGACGAGGTGGCGATCGACGAGCTCGCGCTCGCCCGTGCCCGCGTGCTGTCCCCGCAGGGCCGCGACGAGGCGGCGGAGCGCTGGTACCGCGGCTCGCGCGGGCCGACGTCGGCGGGGTCCGTCGCGGCGGCCGCCGAGTGCATGGCCTGCGCGTTCCTCATCCCGCTCTCCGGTCCGATGGGCCAGCTCTTCGGCGTGTGTGCCAACGAGTGGTCGCCCGACGACGGCAAGGTGGTCTCCCTCGACCACGGCTGCGGCGCCCACTCCGAGACCGACGTCGAGGCGCACCCGACCGACTGGCCGGCGCCCGCCCCGCTGATCGACGAGAACGAGGTCGAGCCGGTCGCGCCGGCCGGTGACACGCCGGCGGGCGACGGGGGCGAACCCTCCGCGTGACCCACGACCCCTTCGGCACCGGAGCGCTGCGGCGCGTGGTGACCGAGGCGTGGCTGGCGTCGCCGACGCGCTTTCGCGAGGACGCGAACTCCGAGGAGGACCACGCGCGCGGCTACTACCGCGACCGGGTGGTGGTGGAGCTCGCGCAGAACGCGGCCGACGCCGCCGCGCGCGCCGGGGTGCCCGGCCGGCTGATGCTGACCCTGGAGCCGCGCGGCTACGGCGGCGACGACGCGGACGGAGCCACCGCGGGCTGGTGGCTGGTGGCCGCCAACACGGGTGCGGCGCTCGACGCCGACGGCGTCGCGTCGCTGGCCTCCCTCCGGGCCTCCGCGAAGTCGGGCGGGCCTGCCGGGCCCGACGGCGTCGTGGGGCGGTTCGGGGTCGGGTTCGCCGCGGTGCGGTCGGTGTCGGACGAGATCCTGGTGCGCTCCCGCGGGGGCGGCGTGCGTTTCTCGCTCGCGGCGACGCGGGCGGAGCTGGGGCTCGGGCTCGGGCTGGGGCTGCGGTCGGGCGCGAGCGAGATCGGTCCCTTGCGCCGAGATCGGTCCGACGACGGACCGATCTCAGGGCAACCGACCGATCCCGCGCCCTCCGGCGGGGCGGGAGGGTGGCTCGTGGACGAGGCCCGGCGGCGTGGCAGCGCGCTGCCCGTGCTGCGGCTGCCGTTCCCGGCGCCCGGGACCACGGCGGAGGAGCCGGACACCGTGGTCGAGGTGCGGCTGCGGGACGACGCCGCGGTGGCCGCCGTCCGCGCCCAGCTCGCCGCCGTGGACGACGGTCTCCTGCTCGCGCTGCCCGCCCTCGACGAGCTGGTGATCGAGGACGACTACGCAGGTCAGCCGGGTTCTGACCCAGGGGTCGCCGTGCCGCGGGCGACGCCGCGCGTGCTGCGCGACGTCGGGACGCGCTGGCGCGTCCACCGGTCGTCCGGCGAGCTGGAGCCGGACGACGCGCTGCCGTCCGAGGCACGCCGGACGGACTGGTCGGTGCTCTGGGCGGTGCCCGCCTCGGGGACCCCGTTCGACCCCGGCAGCGGGGCCGCGGCCGGGAGCCGCACGACCGGGAGCCGCGTCGCGGCCGGGCCGACGCTGCACGCCCCGACCCCCACCGACGTCCGGCTCACGTTCCCCGCGCTCCTGATCGCCTCGTTCCCGGTCGACCCGGGACGGCGCGGCGTGCTCCCCGGGCCGACGTCGGACCGGGTCGCCGCCGAGGCGGGCCGCGCCTACGCCGCGTTCCTGGGTGAGCTCGCCGTATCCGGGGGCGACGTGCTCGGTCTGGTGCCGACCGGGCTCCCGGCGGGCGACGTCGACGCCGCGATCCGGGCGGCCGCCGGCGACACGCTGGGCACCACCGCCCTGCTGCCGCCGAGCGCACCCGAGGCGCCGCTGGTCGCGCCCCGGGACGCCGCCTTCGTCGCGGGACCGCTCGGCGAGGACGCCCCGCTCGCCCATGCGCTCGCGCGAGCCGCCGACCGGACCCTGGTCACGGTTCCCGTGCGTCACCAGGCCCTCGTGCGCTCGCTCGGGGCGGACCCGGCCGACCTCGTCGACCTGGTCGAGGCCCTGCCGCCGGACCCTGGCGTCGTGCGCGCGGCACTCGACGCCCTCGCGCCGCACGCCGGGGAGCCGACCGTCCTCGAGGCCGTGTCCGGGGCCCCGCTGCCGCTCGCGGACGGCCGCGTGACCCGCGGCGCGCGGGGGACCGTGCTGCTCGACACCCCGCGGCTCGCCGGGATCGCCCGCGCGCTGGGCGTCCGGGTGGTCCACCCGGAGGCCGCGCATCCGGTGCTGGAGCGCGCGGGCGCCGTCCCCACCACGCCGCGCGGGCTGCTCGCGGACACCGGGGTCCGGTCGGCGGCGCTGGCCGCCGCGGAGGAGGAGCTGGACGACGGCGACGCCGAGCACCTCGGTGCCGCCCTGTCCGCCGCCACCTCGGCCGGGGCCACGTCCGCCGCCGCGCCCGAGCGGCTGTGGGCGCCCGAGGACCCGACACCCGCCGCGACGGTGTCCGCCGTGCTCGAGCTGGTGCGGCTCGCCGTGGCCGAGTCGGAGGAGGACCTGCCGTTCTGGCTGGGCGAGCTCCCCGTGGTGGCGGACGGCGCCGTCGTCCCGCTGCGCGAGACGGCGCTGCCGGGCACCTGGGCCGCCAGGCACCTGGACCTCGCCCCGGTGCGGGCCGACGTCGTCGAGCGCTGGGGCGCGGACACCCTCGGAGCCGCCGGGGCGCACGCCGACCTGGGCATCTACCGCGTGGCCGACGTCGTGACGCCCGACGGGGACGACGACGCCGACTACGGTCCCGACGACCCCGCCGGCTGGCTCGCCGACTGGGACGAGTACCTCGACCTGCTCGCCGACGAGCTCGGCGCGGGCGCATGGGTCGGCGACGTGGCGGCCGTCCCGGACCTCGACGCACTGGGGGAGGCCGTGGACACCCGTGCCGCGCCGGACCCGGGTCCCGGCTCGCTCGCCGCGGGGCTCGCCCGGATCGCCGCCGACCCGGAGCGGCGGCGCGCGTTGCTGACGCCCGTCCGCTCGCCCGACGCTCCGGACCGCGAGGCGCCGTCGTACACGGCGTGGTTCCTGCGCCGCCGGCTCGGCGCGCCGTTCGCGCTCGGGGACACCCCGCTCCTGCCGCCCGCGCCACCGGAGACGGTCGGCCTGGACGCCGACCTCCTGACCGCGCTCGGCGGCCTGGACAACCTTGCTGACCTGCCCGGACGCGACTGGCCCAGCGTCCTGGAGCGGCTGCCCGACACGTCGGCCGGGCCGTCCGGGCGGCTGCCAGTCGACGTCGCGCGCGCCGTCTGGACCGGGCTGGCCGCACTCGCCCGGGCCGACGGGCCCGGGATCGCGCCGCCCCGCCTGCCCGCGTTCGGCCCGGCCGGCATCACGGTGGAGAGCACGGACGACCTCGCCGTCGCCGCCTCGCCCCGGTGGGCTCAGCTCGGCCCCGTGGTCCCCGCGCCCGCCGACGTCGCCGAGGCCCTCGCCGACCTGCTCGACCTCCCGCTGGAGGCCGGCGCCGACGTCGGCCCTGACGAACCCGGGGAGCCGGTCGGGCTCGACCCGCGGGTCCGGGCGGTCGTGCCGGAAGCGCCGGAGACCTGGCGCCGCCACACGACGCTGACGGTGGAGGGCCGGCCGGTCGCCTGGTGGGTGTCCGCCGGCGCGCCGGGCGAGGGGCCCGGCGCCGTCGCGCACGCCGTCTCGGTCGAGGGCCTCGCGCGGGCCCTGGCCGAGATCGGCGGGGCGGACCCGCTGCTGCTGGAAGTGGTCCTGCGGGACCCGGACCGCGCGGAGGCGCTGAGCGCGGAACGGGCCTGGGACTGAGGGCCGGCCCGGCGGCCGGGCCGCGGTAGGGGTCGGTCCGGCGTCACCGGTGGCGGCGCGCCCAGAGCAGGCCGAGCCCGCCGAGCACCACGCCCGTACCGCAGATCGCGACGTTCTCCACGCCGCCGCGACCGGTGAGGAGCAGGATCAGCGAGACGACCAGCCCGATCGCGAACAGGCCGATACCCGCGCCGAGGACTCGGAAGAGATCGGCGTGCGGGGCCGGCGGGCTGGGCCGACGCTCCTCGGGATGAGCCAGCAGGGAGCGGATCGTTGGCACCTTGCCAGTGTACGGACCGGGGCTCGCCGGGCCCGCTGACGGCGGTCGCGTCCGGGGTGAATTCCGTCGCACCTCAGCCCGCGTACGGCGCGCGCCGCAACATCCCCGCCATGCTCGCCCGGACCGACGGCGGGACCACCGCGGGCGGCACGATGCGCGCGATCCGCCGTGCGGGCGACGTCGTGACCTTCCGGTGCACGTACGGGTACAGCGCGCGGAGCCGGTCGAACTCCGCCCGGGTCACGGCGTCGTCGTGGTCGGGCAGGGAGTCGAGGGCGGCCCAGGTGTCGTCCGCCAGGGCGCGCAGGGGGGCGGGGACCGGCATGTCGTCCCACCTGACCTCGACCCGGTGCAGCGTGTGGTCGATGAAGGCGTCCACCCGCTCGACGGCGCTCGTGTCGTGCGGGTCGATCATCGGCAGGTCGAGCGCGGCGGCGGCGTCGAACACCGGGCCGTCCCAGTCGTGGATCAGGTCCCAGTAGCGTACGAAGGCCCGCGGGGTCACCCGGGTCGCGAGCTCGGTGCCGAGCATCACGTTGACCCACCCGGCCAGCCGGTCCACCAGCCAGTCCCGGTGGTCGGTGACCATGCTGCCCACCATCTCCCCGGGCGGGCGCAGCACGGTGAGGCACGACGCCGTGGCGCCGGCGGCGGCCGCCGCCCGCTGCCAGTGCTCGAGGAACCACAGCAGCCGCGGGTCCTTGATCACCAGGTCGCCGTGCTCCGCGGTCCGCGCGGCGAGCCAGGCCGCGATTCCGCCGGACGCGTCCGCCTCGGCGCCCGCCCGGTCCACCAGGTGCCAGGCGAGGGGGCGCGGGTCCGTGGCCTGCACGTCGGCCGCCCGGAGCAGGGCCTCGTGGAGGTCCACCACCCACCGCGACTCCGACGGGCGCCGGGGGTTGGCGGCGTCCGGCTCGACCTCCGGGCGCGGCACGGTGAGCCCGAACTGGCGCAGCGCCCCGGCGAGCGTGCTCGTGCCGCTGCGCTCGGGGCCGGTGACGAAGACGACGCGGGGGCCGCCGGTCATCGCGCGTCCGCCGTCGGGCCCACCTGCGCCGGGGCCCACGGGGCCGCCCGGTCCAGCACGTCCAGGTCGTAGCCGTGGGCGCGGATCCGCTCGCCGAGGTGCTCGCTGACGACGCTGCGGTAGCGGGGGAGCAGCGCGACGTCGGTGACGTCGCGCACCAGGTCGCCCCGCGGCGTGCCGCGCCGCGACCCGATGTGCGCGAGGTGGTTGCGGACCCGCCCCGCCAGGTGGCCGCGGCCGCCGGTCTCCCACAGCTCGGCGTAGCGGTGGCCGCGGTCCGCGTCGATCGTGCGGACGCCGCCGCCCGGGAGCTCCAGGTCCAGGAACCGCGCGACCCGGTCGAGCTCCCGCGCGGGCTCGCGCATCAGGTGCTCGTACCGCAGCACCAGCAGGTTCTCGATGTGCAACGCGTCCTGCGCGAAGACGTCGTGGGCGTGCACCCAGTGCTCGACGAGCCGCGGGAACCCGTACGTGAAGCGGCCGCGGGTCCGGGTGGCCCACTTGCGCACCGCCAGCGCCTGCACCACGGGATGCCGGGTGACGACCACGAACCGCGCCCGCGGGAAGACCTCCTGGAGGTAGCGCATCTTCGTGAGGTTGGGCGTGGACCGCTCGACGAGCACCCCGCGGTCCAGGTCCCAGTAGGGTGACCAGCTCTGCCAGAGGCGTACCGCCGCGTCTGGGGCACGTTGTGCGTCTTCTTCGGTCAGGTGCGCCTGCGGATGAAACGACCATTGGGACGTATTACCCAGACCGCCGACATAGGCGTCCTGAATGTGTTGTCCCTCGTCCAGGGGGGCGCCCGTTCCGGTGAGTGCGGAGGCGTCGCGGCTGGAACCGATGATGCGGGCGACGAGGGTGGTGCCGCTGCGGTGGAGCCCGCCCACGAAGGCGAGGCGATGGTCGTTCCAGGGCGCGCCACTCGTACTCGTTCCGGACATGTGGGGAAACCTCGGCTGCTCGACTGACAAGTGGTCGCTGTGCCCCGCAAAAATATGCGATGAATGTACCGCGTGCGACCCGAATCGGCCGATCGCAGGATATGCGGCAAGGAATTCATCCGGGCGGGTTTGGCACATTGTGCGAGCGGTGATGATGCGTGCCGGGCCATTGTCGGTACCGATAAGACTTTTCAGGCATTCCATACCATCGTGATTGCCGGTATTGTCCCGGCTTGTGTCCCCAGCACCCCGTCCGACGTCGTCCGTGGCTCCGCCCGGGCGCGCTCCGTATGGGGCCGTGACGCCCCGGTTCCCGGCGCCCGGGCCGCTGGTGACCCGGCGCCTGGCGCGCGGCGCGCTGGCCGTGGCGGTGGGCTTCTGCCTGACGGCGTGCGCCGGGCTGCTCGACCCCGGCGCGGAGCCGATGCCGGCGCCGGGGATCGCCCCCGGTGTGGTCGGTGTGGCGGTGCCGGTCGAGCGGGCGCCGTCGCCCCACCCGACCTCGGTGGGGGCCATCTACGGGGAGCACGCGCAGGAGTCCGCGGCCGTGGACGTGCAGCCGGCGCCCAGCGACTCGGCGTCACGCGGCGAGGATCGTGAGCCGCTCCCGGGAGCGGGGGGCGGGACGGGCACCGGGGCCGGGGCCGGGGGTGGCACCGGCTCCGGCGGTACGGGCGCCGGCGGCGGAACGGGCGGCGACGGCGGAACGGGTGGCGACGGCGGCGCGGCACCCGACCTGACCGACGCCGTGCAGTACGCCCAGGCCCTGGAGGAGGCCGTCAACGGCCACCGGACGGCGAACGGGCTGCCGGCCCTGGTCCATGACGACTGCGCGTACGACGTCGCGCTGGAGCGGGCCCAGGCACTGGTCGGCCAGGAGCTGGCGCACGCGCCGCTCGGGCCGATCTTCGACGTCTGCCCGACCACGGCCGTCGCGGAGAACCTCGCCAAGGGTGGGTGGACGCCCGCGGAGGCGGCGCAGGGCTGGATGGACTCGGAGGGGCACCGCGCCAACATCCTGAACGGCGACCTGACCCGCGGCGCCGTCGCCTGCGTGCCCGACGGCGGCGACCCCGCCGCACCCGTCATGATCTGCGCGCACGTATTCCTGGCCTGACCGCGCGGCCCCCGGGTTGCGGCGCCGGCCGCGGTTGTGGTCGGCCCGCGCGTCGTGTCGAATCGACGTCGTGCTCCGCAACACGATCCGCCTCGCCGTCACGCTCGTGACCGCCGGGACGCTGCTCACGGCCTGCTCGGGCCTGCCCGGTCGGGACACCACCCCGGAGCTGACGGCGACGCCGCAGGCGACCTGGACCGCGCCCGGCGACGTCGACCTCACCGACCCGGCGCAGTACGCCGCTGCCCTGGAGGACGGCGTGAACGCCGCCCGTGCCCAGGTGGGCGTGGCCGAGCTGGAGCACGACGACTGCCTGCAGCCCGTGGCGGTGGAGCGCGCCGCGGCGCTGATCGGCGCGCCGGAGCTCACCCACGCCCCGCTGCCGCCCGTCCGGCAGAGCTGCCCGGGCGGTCTCGTGGCCGAGAACCTCAGCCGGACCGCCAACCCGCCGCAGACCGTGGTGCAGGCGTGGCTGGACTCCCCGTCGCACCAGGAGAACCTCGTCAACGCGGAGCTGCGGCGCGGCGCGATGGGGTGCGTGGTCGACGGCGGCACCGCCACGGCGCCGGTGCTCGTCTGCTCGCACCTCTTCCTCGACTGAGCCGGGGCCGGGGCCGGGGCCGGGGAGCCGAACACTCTCCTCAGACCCTCCCCGATACCGGGGCAACCTGGCCAGATGCGCCCGTTATGGTGTGACGCGCGCATGAGTGCGGAGCACCCGCCCGGAACGACAGCAGGAGAAAAATGGCCCAGGCGACGACTGCCGTCGACCGACCTTCCGGACCACCCTCCGAGCCCCACGGAGGGGCAGGCCGGGCCCCCGCCGCCCCGGGCACGGGGCACGCCTTCCGTACCGACATCAACGGGCTGCGCGCGGTCGCGGTGCTCGCCGTCGTCGTCTATCACGCGGGGATCGCGATCCCCGGCGGATTCACCGGCGTCGACGTCTTCTACGTGATCTCCGGCTACCTCATCAGCTCGCTGCTCCTGCGCGAGGTGGACCGCAGCGGGTCCGTCGACCTCGTCGAGTTCTGGACCCGACGCATGCGCCGCCTCGTCCCGGCCCTCGCGCTGGTCGTCACGGTCACGCTGGCCGCGTGCCTCCTGATCCTGTCGCCCCTGGTCTGGGGGCGCCTCGCGTGGCACGGCGCGTCGGCCATGCTGTTCGTCTCCAACCTGCTCTTCCCGTACCAGGGGCAGGACTACTTCTCCGACTCCGTGACACCGAGCCCCTACCTGCACACCTGGTCGCTCGGCATCGAGGAGCAGTTCTACATCTTCTGGCCGCTGCTCATCCTGCTGGCCGTCGCGGTGGCCCGGCGCACCCGGATCCCGGCCCGCCGCATGCTGCAGCTCCTGTTCGCGGGGACGTTCGTGGTCTCGCTGGCCACCTCGGTGTGGCTCACGGCGGCCGTCCCCGAGTGGGCCTTCTACGTGCTGCCCACCCGTGCCTGGGAGTTCGCGGGCGCCGCCCTCGTCGCGACCCTGCCGTGGGGCCGGCTCGCCGAGCTCTCCCGGCTGCGTCCGGCGCTGCTGCGAGCCCTGCTCGGCACCGCCGGGTTCGCGCTGCTCGCGCTCTCGTTCGCGGTGGTGCGGGAGACCGACCCGTTCCCCGGCACGGTCGCCCTGCTGCCCGTCGGCGGCGCGCTGCTCGTGCTCGCCGCGGGCAGCGTCTCCGCGCCCGGCACGTGGGTGGACCGCGTGCTCGACCTGCCGGTGCTCCAGCGGCTCGGCGACGTCTCCTACTCCTGGTACCTCTGGCACTGGCCGTTCGTCGTGCTCACCACGGCGGCCGTGCAGGACGACGCGGTCTGGATCAAGGTGCTCGCCTCGGTCGCCGCCCTCGGCGCGGCGTTCGCGACCTACCGCTGGGTCGAGAACCCGATCCGGTTCAGCAGCGCCATGCGGTCCTGGCGCCGCACCGCCGCGGTGACCCTGGTGATCGGCCTCGCGGTGGGCGGCCTCACGGTCGGTACGCGGGTCGCGACCAGCGCCGTCCTGGAGCGCGAGCCGTACGCCAGCGCGGTCGCGACCCGCGCCGAGCCCGCGTCCTACGGGTGCACCGATACCACCGAGACGACGTCGGGCACCGAGGTCTGCCTGCTCGGCGACGTCGACGCCGACACCACCGTGCTGCTGCTCGGCGACTCCCACACCATGCACTGGATCCCCGCCTTCGACGTCGCCGCGGCGGACGCCGGCCTGCGGCTCGCCGTCCGCTGGCGGCACGGCTGCCCCGCCGCCGAGGTCAAGGTCGAGCAGCCCACGGACCGCGGCCCGTGCGCCGGCTTCCAGGCCGAGTCCCTGCGCGTCGTCGACGACCTGCGGCCCGACGCCGTCGTCGTCAGCCAGGCGCAGATCTACGGCGACCGCATGCAGCACGAGGACGGCACCCTGATGACCGAGGACGAGGTGCGCAGCACCTGGGAACGGGCGAACGACGAGCTGTTCGCCCACCTCACCGCGGTGTCCCCGGCCGTGGTCGCCGTCAAGGACAACCCGCAGCTCGACGTCGACCCGCTCGAGTGCCTCACCCGGCCGTGGTCCGCGCTGGGCGACTGCGGCATGCCGCGCGCGGACGCCGAACGCTCCAACGGCGACCTGCCCGGCATCAGCGCCGCGGTCTGGGACAGGTACGACGTCCAGGTGTGGGACGGCGTCTGGTCCGAGACCTGCGACACGCAGACCTGTCGCGTCGGTGATGTCAGTCACCCCGTCTACCGTGACTTCCACCACCTCAGTGCCGAATACGTGCTGACCAAGGTGCGCTCCGTGGAAGAGATGCTCCAGACTGCGGTGCGCGGCATGTAGCCGGGCAACACCAGGTAACGAAGGGGAACATCGAACCCATGGCTCACGACCAGGCCCAGGCGCGGGGCGCCGTCGACCGGTTCTTCAAGATCAGCGAACGCGGGTCGACGGTGTGGACGGAGGTCCGCGGCGGTCTCGTCACCTTCTTCACGATGAGCTACATCGTGGTGCTCAACCCGCTCATCCTCGGGAGCGTGCCCGACGGGACCGGGCAGTACCTCGGCGGCGGCTCCGGCCGGGGCGACATCGAGGCGATCGCCGCGGCGACCGCCCTGATCGCCGGCGTCATGTCGATCCTCATGGGCGCGATCGCGAACTTCCCGCTGGCGCTCGCGGCGGGGCTCGGCCTGAACGCCGTCGTCGCGTTCTCCGTGGCGGCGCTGCCCGGCATGACCTGGGCGGACGCCATGGGCATCGTGGTGCTGGAAGGCATCGTCATCCTGATCCTCGTGGTCACCGGCTTCCGCGAGGCCGTGTTCAAGGCCGTGCCCCGCGAGCTCAAGATCGCGATCAGCGTGGGCATCGGCCTCTTCATCACCTTCATCGGCGTGTACGACGCCGGCTTCGTGCGCATCCCCGCCTCCCTGTCGACGCCGACGGAGCTCGGCATGGGCGGCTCGCTCGGCGCCTGGCCGCTGTTCGTCTTCGCGTTCGGTGTGCTCCTGGCCGCCGTCCTGATGGTGCGCAAGGTGCGGGGCGGCATCCTCATCGCGATCATCGCGTCGACGGTGCTCGCGGTCGTCATCGAGGCAGTCGGCCAGATCGGCCAGCGCACCGCCGACAACCCGGGCGGCTGGTCGCTCAACGTGCCCGCGCTCCCCGACTCCGTGGTGGCGCTGCCGGACTTCTCGCTGATCGGCCAGTTCTCGCTGTTCGGCTCGATCGAGAAGATCGGCCTGCTGGCCGTGGTCCTGCTGGTGTTCACCCTGCTCATCGCAGACTTCTTCGACACCATGGGCACGATGGTCGCCATCGGCGGCGAGGCAGGGCTGCTCGACGAGAAGGGCAACCCGCCCCGGACCAAGCAGATCCTGATCGTCGACTCGATCGCCGCCTCCGCCGGCGGCATGGGCTCCGTGTCGTCCAACACGGCGTACGTCGAGTCGGCGTCCGGCGTGGGTGACGGCGCCCGGACCGGCCTCGCGGCCATCACGACCGGCGTGGCCTTCCTGCTGACGACGTTCCTGGCGCCGCTCGTCAAGGTGGTGCCGCACGAGGCGGCCACGCCCGCCCTCGTGATCGTCGGCTTCCTCATGGTCGTCCAGGTGACCGGCATCGACTGGAAGAACCTCGAGGTCGCCATCCCCGCGTTCCTCACCATGGTGCTGATGCCGTTCGCCTACTCGATCACGGTGGGCATCGGGGCGGGCGTGATCTCGTTCGTGCTGCTCAAGATCGCGGTCGGCAAGGTGCGCAAGGTCCACCCGCTGCTGTGGATCGCGGCGGCACTGTTCCTCGTCTACTTCCTGATGGGCCCGATCCGCAGCGCGGTAGGCATCTGACCCTGGCGGGGCCAGCGGGCGGGTTGGGTCGCTGACATGCTGGCGTGCTGGCGTGCTGACGCGCTGGCGTGCTGGTCGCCGGGTGCTGCGAGCCCGACGCCGGGGCTTCGCGCTGGCGTGGCGGTGTCGTGGCCCACGCCCGCCCCACACACGGATGTGCGCTTCTACCCCGTCATGGGGCCCGAAAACGGGCTGTTTCCGGGCCCAATGACGGGGTAGAAGCGCACTTTTCAGTTGCCCGTCGGCGTGAGAGCCGGGGTGGGCAGCGTGACCGGGGCGCCCTGCTGTGTATACCGGCCCGGTTGCCAGCGGTGTCGGGTGAGCACCTTCGTGACCTGCGCACCGATACCGCCGGGCCGGTCGTTCTCCGCGGGCCGGAAGCGCAGCATGATGATCCGCCCGGCGGCCAGGAGCTCGTTCTGCCGCGGGGCGTCCCGCACCAGGGCCTGCTCGGTGCTGTGCGGCCCGACGCCGTCGATCTCGACGACCAGCCAGCGCCCGTCGGGGAGCCGCCAGACGAAGTCGACGCGTGCGACGACCTTGCCTTCCGCCACGAACCGCACCTGGAGGTCGTCCGGCGGTACGTCGTTGTCGTGGAACGACAGCCGCGCCGCTGACTCGGCGAAGGACTCCGAGCGTGGGTCGACCAGCCCGAAGAGCTCGTGGAGCGGGGCACTGCCGTGCCGACGCCGGACCAGGTCGTGCAGCGCCGCCAGACGGGTCGGGGTGAACCCGTGCCGTCGAGCGAGGTCGTCGAGCACGGCGAGGGCGTTCTGACGGGGCAGCCGCCGGAGCGCCTGCGCCGCGGCGTGGTCGATCCGGGCGACCGCGCGGTCGCCCACCCGCACCGTGGGGAACGCCGCGTAGTCCACGACAGGGACGCCGTGCCGCGTGCGGCGGGCCGACCGGTCCTCGCGCGCGACCTCCAACGGGAAGTCGCGCGGCAGCCCGTGGACGCCGTGCAGCACGAGCGCGCAGCAGCCGGTGGCGACGGCGTCCGGCCCGTGCACGAGGAGCGCGAACCAGGTCCGCCAGCTCGCGGCGTGGTCGAACCAGTCGTCCCTGATCCTGCTGCCGAGCGGTACCGGATCGGTGTCGTACACGGCGCGCGCGGGGCTGGTCCAGCGGAGCTGCCCGACCAGACGACGGCGGACCTCTCGGCCGATCCCGAGCTCCTCGCACTGGACCGTCGACAGGAGTCCGGCCTGCCGGCGCAGGAGCGGCTCGGCGGCGCGCGGGATCACGAAGGTCTTCGGCATGGAACCACCTCAGCACCGCGGTGACCGAAGCGCCGGGCGCGCATCCCCACCCTGTGCACAACTGCGAAAGAGGGCTGCCTGTGGTCGCGCTCGACCGCCGCGCCTTCCATGCCGGCGGTCTCTGTGGTCCCCGCCGCAGCTCTTGCCGACCCCGTTGCTGTCGCTACCGACGCTGTCGCTGACGCTGCCGATCCGCTGCGGTCCGCACCGCCGATGTTGTCGACCCGCCGTGGTCCGCGCTGACGCTGCCGATCCGCCATCGTCCTCGCCGCAGATGTTGTCGATCCGCCGTGGTGCACGCCGACGTTGTCGATCCGCCGTGGTGCACGCCGACGTTGTCGACCCGCCGCGGTCCGCGCCGACGCTGCCGATCCGCCGTGGTGCACGCCGACGCTGTCGACCCGCCGACGACGCTGTCGACCCGCCGCCGTCCCAGCCGCCGTTGCCCCCCACCCCAACAAGAAAGTGCGCTTCTACCCCGTCATTGGGCCCGGAATCACGCTGATTCCGGGCCCAATGACGGGGTAGAAGCGCACTTTGGGGTGCCGGTGCCGGTGCCGGCACCGGTGCGGCTGCCGACGGGTGCCGGTGCCCGCGCCGCACCGCCGCTCCACTCGCGTCGCACCGTCGCCGCCGCCCCAGCGCCGCGCCGCGCCTGCGGCGCCCCGCCGCACCCCCGCCGGCTACGCCGCCAGGGCCTGCTTTTCCGGGGCCGGCGTCGCCGTCAGCGCGGGGTAGTCCACCTGGAGGTACGGGCGCGGGATGCGGTGCGTCCGGGAGAGCCGGGCGCGGACGCGCACGTGCCACGTCCGGTACGCCCAGACGGTCGCGACGGCCGCGACCAGCAGCGTCGCCACGGCTCCGATGAGCACCGCGTACCGCGGGCCGAACGTCTCGCCGATCCAGCCGACCACCGGCGAGCCCAGCGGTGTGGTGCCGAGCAGCACCATCATGTAGATCGACATGACGCGTCCGCGCATCTCGGGCGCCACCGAGAGCTGGATCGCCGCGTTGGCCGACGTCAGCATGGTGAGCGACGCGAAGCCGACGGGGATGCACATGATCAGGTAGCCGAGGTAGGTCGGCATGACGGCCTGGATACCCATGGCGATCGCGAACGCGAAGGCCGCGCCCAGCACGAGCCGCACGCGCGGCCGCTCCCGCCGGGCCGCCAGGAGCGCGCCCGCGAGCGAGCCGATGGCCAGCACGGACCCGAGGATCCCGTACTCGCCGGCGCCCCGCCCGAACTCGACGCGCGCCATCATGGCCGACGTGAGCTGGAAGTTCAGGCCGAACGTGGAGACCACGCCCATCACGACCATGATCACCACGATGTCGCTGCGCCCGCGGATGTAGGCGAGCCCCTCGCGGATCTGGCCCTTGGCGCGCGAGGCGGCGGGCTGCACCCGCAGGTCGCGCATCCGGGTCAGCGCCAGGATCACGGCACCGAACGCGATGCCGTTGATGATGAACACCCAGCCCGTGCCGACGGCGGCGATGAGCAGGCCCGCCAGACCGGGACCGATGAGGCGCGCCGCGTTGAAGTTGGTCGAGTTGAGCCCGACGGCGTTCGCGAGGCGCTTGGTGGGCACGAGCTCAGCGACGAAGGTCTGCCGTACGGGTCCGTCGATCGCGCTCACCACACCCAGCAGGGTGGCGAACACGTAGACGTGCCACAGCTCGGCCGCGCCGGACAGCACCAGCGCACCGAGCCCGAGGCCCAGTACGCCCATGCCGCCCTGCGTCATCATCAGGAGCTTGCGGCGGTCGACACGGTCGGCCAGCAGGCCGGCCCACGCGGACAGGAAGATGTGCGGGATGAACTGCAGCGCGGTGACGATGCCCACCGCGACGCCGGAGTTGTTGGTCAGGAGGGTCAGGACGACCCAGTCCTGCGCCACGCGCTGCATCCAGGTGCCGATGTTGGCGACGAGAGCGCTGGCGAACCAGAGACGATAGTTACGATATTTAAGGCTGGCGAAGGTTGCGCTCATCGAGCGGCGATCCGGATGAGGAGCTCGCTGGCTCCTGCAAGGATCTCTCTCTCCTCTACGGTCAGGGTGGACAGCTGTTTGGTGAGCCAGGCGTCGCGACGACGTCGGGTCTCGGCGACCTCGCGCTCGCCCGCCGCGGTGAGGCGGACGACGACCTGTCGCTTGTCGGTCGCGTGCTCCACCTTCTCGACGAGGCCGAGCTCAGCCAGGGTGTTCACTGCTCGGGTCATCGACGGCGGCCGGACGCGCTCGTGCTCGGCAAGGGAGCCGGGGGACATCTCGCCGTGCTTGTGCAGCACCGTCAGGATCCCGAACTGCCCCTCAGGGAGGTCGGCCTCGCCGCGCTCGGCGCGCAGGCGACGGGATACTCGGGTGAGGGCGACTCGGAGGTCGCCCCCGACGGTCGCCGGGCTGCGGCTGGACCTGCGGGAGCTCGACGGCACCCACGACAGTCTAGATCATTAGCCTTGCTAACGGTACGTGGGTGCGGTCACACCACCGGCGTCCGACGGCGCCGCCTGACGGCGAAAGACACGCCGTCCGACGCCGGAAAACCGCGCTGCCCGCCGCCGGGAACGACGAAGCGCCCGACCCCGTGCGGGGGCGGGCGCTCCGAAGCCTGACGGGCCGAGGGTCAGCGCGCGCGGTTGGACTGCGCGAACTGGGCGACGCTCGGCTGGAGCTCCTGCTGCACGCTCTCGAACCGCTGCCCCTGCTCGCTGTGCGCCTTGAGCCGGTTCTCGAACTCGGCCTGCGTGCGCAGCTCGTCCTCGGTGGGCCAGAGGCCGATCCCGAGGATGAGCAGGAACGTGACCACGCTGACCGCCATCACGAGCGGCACGAGCAGCTGCATCGTGGACGCGCCGGCGGGCACGGTGTCGACGGGGTTGACCACGGAGACGCCGGCCATGCCCGTGTAGTGCATGCCGGTCACCGCGATCCCCATCACCAGGGTGGCGACGATGGTCGCGAGCGTGCCGCGGATGTGGACGGTGCACCACAGCGCCGCGGTCGCGGCGACGATCGCGATGGCGACCGACGCGATCACGTAGACCGGGTTGTAGACGACCTGCGCGGACATCTCCATGGCTTCCATGCCCATGTAGTGCATGGCCGCGACGCCGGAGCCGGCGAGCGCGCCGCCGACGAGCATCGCCGGCAGCTTGCGCTTGCCCAGCTCGGTGATGAACAGGCCGGCGCCGACGACGACGATCGCGATCGCCGCGCTGAGGAGGGTCTCGGGGATGTTGTACCGGATGGTCACGCCCGAGGCGGAGAAACCGAGCATGGCGACGAAGTGCATCACCCAGATCCCGGTACCGCCGAGGGCGATGGCGCCGAAGACGAGCCACGCCGCACGTGCGCCGCCCGAAGCCGCTCGGGCTCTGGACGTGCACGCAAGGCCCGTCGCTGCGCCGGTGCACGAGATCGCGTACGCCAGGATGGGCGTCACGATCCCGAAGGTGAAGTGGTCGATCACTGGCATCTTGTTGAACAGCCCCTCAGAATGGTTCCCTCTGTTGCGGAAACGTTACAGAGTCCCTGTGTACCGGACAATAGGCAGAACTCCCCGTCGAAGGGGTATTGCGGACGTGATCAGGCTGGTCAGAAGCGTTCGACGAGATAGTCGATGCACGCGGTGAGCGCGGCGACGTCGTCGGGCTCGACGGCGGGGTACATGCCGACGCGGAGCTGGTTGCGCCCGAGCTTCCGGTAGGCGAACACGTCCTGGACGCCGTTGGCACCCAGCTCGGAGAGTATCCGTCCGGCGTCGATCTCGTTGGCCAGGTCGATGGTGCCGACCACCGTGGACCGCTCCTCCGGGCGCTGCACGAACGGCGTCGCCCACGGGCGGGCCTCGGCCCAGGAGTAAAGGGTCTCGGCCGACGTCGCGCACCGCTCCGCCGACCACTTCAGGCCGCCCTGCTCCAGGAGCCACTCCACCTGGTCGGCGAGGAGCAGCAGCGTCGCGACGGCCGGCGTGTTCAGGGTCTGGTCCAGGCGCGAGTTCTGGATCGCGGTGGTCAGCGACAGGAACTCCGGCACCCAGCGGCCCGAGGCCTCGATCCGCGCCGCGCGCTCGACGGCCGCGGGGGAGAGGACCGCCAGCCACAGGCCGCCGTCGGCCGCGAACACCTTCTGGGGGGCGAAGTAGTAGGCGTCGGTCTGGCGCAGGTCGACCGGCAGCGCGCCGGCCCCGGACGTCCCGTCGGTGAGCACGACGGCGCCGGCCGGCCCGGACGGGCGGAGCACCGGGGCCATCGCCCCCGTGGAGGTCTCGTTGTGCGGGGTGGCGTAGGTGTCGACGTCGGCGGCGGCCTCGAGGTAGGCGACCGTGCCCGGCTCCGCCTCGATCACCTGGGACGGCTCGAGGAAGGGCGCCCGTGTCGTGGCGGTGGCGAACTTGGCGCCGAACTCGCCGAAGGACGCGTGCTGCGCCTTGCGCTCCACGAGGCACAGCGTGGCGATGTCCCAGAAGGCCGTGGCGCCGCCGTTGCCGAGGACCACCTCGTATCCGTCGGGCGCGCCGAGCAGCTCCGTGACACCCTCGCGAATGCGGCGGACCACGTCCTTGACGGGCGCCTGGCGGTGCGAGGTACCGAGCACGTGGGCGTTCGCCACGAGATGATCGACCTGTCCCGGGCGCACCTTGGAGGGGCCTGAGCCGAAACGGCCGTCGGTGGGCAACAGGTGTGTCGGGATTGTCAGTGGCACAGAACTAGACTAGAACCTGGGCCGACGCCCGGGGCGCCGAGCCCAGGGCGACTGGACGGCTGCGCGCATGACGGGAGCTGACGTGACGGATCTGATCGACACCACCGAGATGTACCTCAAGACGATCTACGAGCTCGACGAGGAGGGCATCACCCCCCTGCGCGCGCGCATCGCGGAGCGCCTGGGGCACTCCGGGCCGACGGTGTCGCAGACGGTCGCGCGCATGGAGCGCGACGGGCTCGTGATCGTGACCGGGGACCGCCACCTCGAGCTCACCGAGCTCGGGCACGACAAGGCGATGCGCGTGATGCGCAAGCACCGCCTCGCGGAGCGCCTGCTGACCGACGTGATCAAGCTCGACTGGGAGCACGTGCACGTCGAGGCCTGCCGCTGGGAGCACGTGATGAGCGACCTCGTGGAGAAGCGCCTCGTCGGCCTGCTCGACCACCCGCACCACGACCCCTACGGCAACCCGATCCCCGGCCTGTCCGAGCTCGGCGAGGCCTACACGGACGTGCCCTTCCTCAGCGGTGTGATCTCGCTGCCCTCGGCGTTCGAGGCGGCGGCGAAGAAGGGTGTGAAGGGCGAGCCGCTCGCGGCGTCCCTCACCCGGATCGCGGAGCCGCTGCAGACGGACGTCGAGCTGCTGGCCCGCCTGTCCGACGCCGGCCTCGTGCCCGGCTCGCGGATCACGGCCGAGCTCAGCGACGGCACCTACACGGTGACGGTCGACGGCGCCGGGACGGCGCTGGAGCTCGGTGAGGACCTGGCGCGGCACCTCTTCGTCGCGACCGCCTGATCCCCCCCCAGCGTGTCCCAAACCATCCGCTTTGTCGGAAAGGTGGGGCCACGTACCCGACACGCCATGACATTCGTTGCCGGAACGTGACATCGGGGGTGAGGTCGGGTACGTTCGGACCGCTCCCGCGGAGTTTATTCCGAGGGAGTCTCCGGACGGACGCCGAACTCTGTCACCGGCCGGGGCCCCAAGACGACCGCATGACAGAGGCGGGGGACCCACCATTGGGCGCCAGGGTGCGTCCTCGGGGTGAAGCCGGGTAATCCTTCGGGAGTGCACGGCCGGGTGATTTCTCCCACCCGAACCCGACAGCTGACCTCGAAGGCGTACAAGGAGAGGTACTACGTGACCGCACGTACCACCCGCGCACGCCATCGTGCTGCGCGACGCCCCGTGACTCCGCTCACCGAGCTTGCTCAGAACGCCGCCGTCGGACGTCGTACCGCGGTTGCCGCCGCAGGTGGCGCGCTCCTGGTCTCCACGTTCGGTGGCGCGATGGCAGCGCAGGCCGCTCCGATGGAGACCGGCCACGCCAAGATGAACTCGGTGGACCTCAACGCGCTGACGTCCCAGGCCCGCGAGTCCCTGTCGAACGCCCCTGTCGTGACCGTCGCGCCCGACGCCGAGCTGAGCGTCGAGAAGTCCGCCGTCTCGGTGGTCTCGGCCGCCGACAACGAGGACTACCAGGCCGAGCTGGCCGCCCAGGAAGCCGAGGAGGCCGCTGAGGCGGCCGCCGCCGAGGCAGCAGAGGCCGCGGCCAGCGCCGTGTCGACCGCCTCCTCGTCCGTCGACGTCCCGGCGTCGGCGATCGGCAACTCCGTGATCTCCATCGCCAGCCGGTACATCGGCGTCCCGTACGTCTCCGGCGGTTCCAGCCCGAGTGGTTTCGACTGCTCGGGCTTTACCTCGTACGTCTTCGCGCAGCTCGGCATCTCGCTGCCGCACTCCTCGTCGGCGCAGGCCGGCTACGGCACCCAGGTGCCGGCGTCGCAGGCCCAGCCGGGCGACCTGATGTGGACCCCGGGTCACGTCTCGATCTACGCCGGTGGCAACACCATGATCGACGCGTCCAAGCCGGGCACCGTGGTCGACTTCCGCACCATCTGGCAGTCGAACCCCACGTTCATCCGCCTGGGCTGACCGCAGCCACGCAGTACCGCAGCAGAGCGCCTGTCCGGGGAGATCCGGGCGGGCGCTCTGCTTTGCCATCTTTCTGCCGTCTTTTTGCCTCCGGATACCCACGACCCGCGCCCCGCCGGTAGCGTTGGAGGGCAAAGATGCACTGCTGAGGAAAGGACTGGCGATGACTCGATCCGAGGTCGTACTGGTCGGGGTGGACGGATCGGCCGCGAGTCTGCACGCGCTGGACTGGGCTACCGCCTACGCGCACCGCGTGGGCTGGGCGCTGCACATCGTGTGCAGCTATTCACTCCCGTCGTTCACCGCGGCGTCGCTCGACGGCGGGTACGCCGCCCTGGACGACACCACGATCCAGGAGGGCGCCAAGGCGGTCCTGGTCGAGGCGGAGAACCGCGTGGCCGACGCCGGGGTGCGCGCCACGACGGAGGTCGCGACCGGTGACGCCGCGGGTGTGCTCGTGGAGCTGTCCGCCGACTACGGGCTCGCCGTGGTCGGGACCCGGGGCCGGGGCGGGTTCACGGAGCGGCTGCTGGGCACGGTGTCGTCCGCGCTCCCCGCGCACGCGAAGTGCCCCGTGGTCGTGGTGCCGCTGCGTGCCGAGACCAACCGCGGCGTCTCCTGGACGCCGCCGGACCTCGGGGCGGACGAGCCCGCCGGGACGCCGACCGCCGCGGACGTCGAGGCGGGCGGGGTCGCGGAGATCCGCGAGGTGCGCCGCATCGTCGTCGGCGTCGACGGGTCGCCGCAGGCCGAACGCGCGCTGCAGCACGCGATCGTGCAGGCCAACGCCTGGGGTGCGGAGCTCACCGCCGTCACGGGTGTGCCCGTGGGCAATGCCGGGATGCTGGCGTGGCTGCCGTCCTCGATCGACCGGGAGCAGGTGCTGGCCGACATCGGGGCCGGCATGGACGTGCTGATCGACCGGTACGAGGCCCTGAACCCGGGGCTGCGGATCCGGCGGATCGTGCTCGACGGCACGGGGGCCGAGCTGCTGACGGAGTTCTCGACGGCGTCGGACCTCGTGGTCGTGGGCTCGCGCGGGCGCGGCGGCTTCCGCGGGCTGCTGCTGGGTTCGACCAGCCAGGCCGTGCTGCACCACGCGGCGTGCCCGGTGCTCGTGGTGAACAAGCACTGCCCGGAGTGACCGCGCGGTCCCGGGACGTGTCAGACCCTCAGGTCACCCGGGTGACCTGAGGGTCTGACACGTCGGCCTTCGGCCGGTCAGGCCTGCGCGGCCTCGGCGGCCGCGAGGAGCACGCAGGTCGCGACGCCGTCCATCGCCGTCCGGACCTCGTCCAGCGGGGGCATCGACGGCGCGAGGCGCACGTTCTTGTCCTGCGGGTCCTTGCCGTACGGGTGGGTGGCGCCGGCCGGCGTCAGGGCGATCCCGGCCTCCTTGGCGAGCTGGACCACCCGGGTCGCCGTGCCTGGCGCGACGTCGAGCGACACGAAGTAGCCGCCCTTGGGCTCGGTCCAGGACGCGATGCCGTAGCCGCCCAGGCGCTCGGTCAGGATGTCGACCACGGCCTCGAACTTGGGCGCCAGGATCGCGCGGTGCTTGCGCATGTGCTCGCGCACGCCGTCTGCCGAGCCGAAGAACATCGCGTGCCGCAGGTGGTTGATCTTGTCGGGGCCGATCGAGGCGACCGCCAGGTGCTTCTTGAACCAGGCGATGTTGGCCGGCGAGCTGCCCAGGAACGCGACGCCCGCGCCCGCGAACGTGATCTTGGACGTGGAGGCGAACAGTAGCACCCGGTCCGGGTGCCCGGCCTCGGCGGCCAGGGCGATGGCGTTCGGGCTGGTCACCTCGTCGTCCGTGAGGTGGTGCACGGCGTAGGCGTTGTCCCACAGGATCCGGAAGTCCGGTGCGGCAGCGGGCGTCGAGACCAGCGCGCGGGCGACCTCGGCGCTGATGACCGCGCCGTCCGGGTTGGAGTAGGTGGGGACCACCCACATGCCCTTGATGGTGGGGTCCGCGGCGACGAGCGCGGCCACGGCCTCGGCGTCCGGGCCGTCGGCCGTCATCGGGACGGGGATCATCTCGATGCCGAAGGCCTCGCAGATCGAGAAGTGCCGGTCGTAGCCCGGCACCGGGCAGATCCAGCGCACCTTCTCCTCGCGCGACCACGGCTTCGGCGAGTCGGGGAAGCCGAACAGCTCCGCGAACGCGACGACGTCGTGCATGGTCGTGAGCGAGGCGTTCCCGCCCGCGAGGAGCTGCTCCACGGGCACGTCGAGGAGCTCGGCGAAGATGCGGCGGATCGTGATGCCGCCGTCCAGCCCGCCGTAGTTGCGCGTGTCCGTGCCGGACTCGTCGGCGTGCACGCCGACGCCCGGCAGGGCCAGCATGGGCTCGGCGAGATCGAGCTGCTCGGCCGACGGCTTGCCGCGCGTGAGGTCCAGCTTCAGGCCCTTGGCCTGGAGGTCGGCGTAGGCCTGCTGGAGCTCCGCGAGCGCGGGCAGTGTTGCGGTGTTGTGGGACGACGTCGTAGTGGTCACTCCCGGGAGCCTACGCTCAGCCGGCGGCCGGTGACAGCCTGGATCGGCGTCGCTTCCGCGGAGGGGCCGGCTTGTCGTCCGGGATGTCCGCCGTGTCCGTGGACGGGGCGGTTTCGACGGCGGCTTCGGCCTGCTCCGTCGCGCCCTTGTCGGTGTCGGACGGCGGTTCGGTGGCCGGCTCCTCAGCCTTTGGCTCCTCAGCCTTCGGCTCCTCGGGCTCCGCCGGTCCCTCGTCCGTCTCCGGCGTCTCGGCGTCCTGCGCCGGCTCCAGCCCCTCGGCGTCCTGCACCGGCTCCTCCGCCGGGGCCTCGCCGTCCGAGCCGTCGTCGTCGGAGCCGTCCTCCGGGTCGCCTCCGGGGCCGCCGTCGCGCAGCGCCACCAGCGACTCCTCGAGGATGTCCAGCGCCATCTCCAGCTCGGGCTGCACGATCGAGAGCGGCGGCGACAGGCGGATCGTCGCGTCGTGCGTGTCCTTCGCGAGGACGCCGCGCTCCAGCAGGGCCTCGCACAGCTCACGCCCCGTGCCGAGCGACGGGTCCACGTCGATCCCCGCCCAGAGCCCGACGCAGCGTGCCCCGGTCAGCAGGCCCTGGTCGACGAGCGCGTCGAGCCGCTCCTTGAGCACCCGGCCCGACGCCGCCGCGCGCGCCTGGTACTGCCCCGTCGAGAGCAGGTCGAGGGCCGCGACGCCCACCGCGCAGGCCAGCGGGTTGCCGCCGAACGTCGAGCCGTGCGTGCCCGGCGTCAGCACGCCCAGGATCTCCGGCTTGCCGACCACGGCCGAGACCGGGACGATCCCGCCGCCCAGCGCCTTGCCCAGACAGACCAGGTCCGGCCGCACGTCCCAGAGCTCGCACGCCAGGGTGGTGCCGGTGCGGCCGAGGCCCGACTGGATCTCGTCGGCGACCAGCGCGATGTTCTTCTCCGTGGTGAGGGCGCGCAGGCCCGGCCAGAAGTCGTCGGGCGGCACCACGACACCGGCCTCGCCCTGCACCGGCTCCATCAGCACGGCCACCGTCGTGTCGTCCACGGCGTCGGCCACCGCGGCCAGGTCACCGAAGGGCACCCGGACGAAACCGGGGGCGAACGGGCCGAACCCGTCGCGGGCGGCCGGGTCGTCCGACAGGCCGACCAGCGTGGTGGTGCGGCCGTGGAAGTTGCCGCCGGCGACCACGATCGTCGCCTGGTCCGCGGGCACGCCGCGCACGTCGTAGCCCCACTTGCGGACCGCCTTGATCGCGGTCTCCACGGCCTCGGCGCCGGTGTTCATCGGCACCACGAGGCTGTCCTCGCCGCCGGTCGTCAGCGGCCCCACGACCTCGACGAGCCGCTGGGCGAACTCCTCGAGCCGGTCGTGGTCGAACGCACGGGACGTGAGCGTGACCTGGCGGAGCTGCGTCATCGCCGCCGCCACCAGCCCTTGGTGCAGGTGCCCGAAGTTCAGGGCCGAGTACCCCGACAGGAAGTCGAGGAACTCGTTGCCGTCCGTGTCCCATACGTGTGTACCGTGCGCCCGCGCGATCGTGACCGGCAGGGGGTGGTACGTCGGGGCGAGTGCGCCGTGCGTCGTGTCCGCCATGACCCGCAGCCTAGGTCGGGTCCCGGAATCCTGCCGGTCCGCTCGCGGATATTGACAACGGGCGGCACGGCGGCCGGCGACGCCTACTTCTGCTCGATGACGCGGGGGAACCGCACCGGCGGAGGACCGAACGCGGCGCGCGACTGCGCGATCACGGTGTGGCCGAGCGCGCGGGCGCCGATCAGGCCGACCACGGCGCCGATGCCGAACGGCAGGATGCGGCCGAGCAGCAGGCTGCCCTGCTTGGCGATCTGCTTCTTGATGAACTGGTGCGTCAGCGCCTTGTTCACGCGCTGGAGCGTGGTGCGCGGCATGCTCGTGAGCAGCACCTTGCCCCACGCGACGCCCGAACCACCGATGGCGTCCTCGACGTCCTTCGCGCCCTTGTCGCCGAGCACCGTGGCGAGCAGCAGGGCCCGGCGGCGCGGGACGTCCTGCACGTCGATCCCGTGCACGTCGGCCACCGCGAGCGAGAAGGCCGCGGACGACGCGAAGAACGTCGCCACGTCGCTCGTCGACAGCGCGACGCTCGCCGCCGTGCCGACCGCCGGGATGGCGGCGGCGGCGCCCACCGCGCTGCCCGTGGTCTGGATGACCCGCAGGTACTCCTTCTCCAGCAGCCGGATGATCTCCGCGGGCGAGGCGTCAGGGTTCCGCGCGCGCACCTTGTCCACATGCTTGTGGATGGTCGCCGACGGGATGGTCACCGCCCGGTCGACCAGGTGGTCCAGCGGGCCGTCCGGCTTGTAGTTGAGCCAGTCCGCCTTGGTGACCTGGAGCGAGTCGTCCGGCTTGACCAGGGCGTCGCCCGGCGTGGCGCGGCCGTTGGACTCGGCCGCCGTCAGCTTCTTGTCGTCCGTCATGTCAGCCCTCCGGCTGGTTGAACTGCGCGTCCGGGATCTGGGCGCCCGCCTTGAGCGTGCGGCCCACGGTGCATGCCTTGTCGATCGATCGCTGGGCGATCGTCAGGAGCTTTGCCCGGTCCTCGTCGTCGAGGGCGGACAGGTCGATCTCGAACTTCTCGGTGAGCACCGGGTACCGGTCCTCCGCCATGTCCTTCGGGTCCTCGACACGGATGGTGGTCTTGTAGTCGTCACCCAGACGGCGCGAGAACGCACGGTCGCTGCTCATCCCGGCGCACGCCGCGAGCGCGACCTTCAGCAGCTCACCCGGGGTGAACACCGCGCCGGCGCTGGCCGGCCCGATCTCGACGCGGGCGCCGCGGGCCGAGAAGCCCGTGTACGTCCGCGTGCCGTTGCGCTCCACCCACAGCGGGTCGGTGGGCGAGGGGGTCACGGCGTCCTCGCTGCGCGCGGCGTCCGGGGTCGTGGTCTGCTCCGTCATGGGGGTAATCCTTCCACTGGTCACCGACACGGTCACGGAGCTGGGTGCTCCGGGTCCCGGTCGGTCGGCCTCGTGGTCAACGCGGACGGCGCCCGCGACGTTCCCGTTCGGCCCCGTGGGCAGGGCCGGGAGCCGCGCGCACGGGCCCGTTCGCCGCGCAGACCGGCCGCTGCGCTGCGACGATTCTGCGATGGGGGAGAACGTGAGCGGTACGCCGGCGGCGTCCGGCCCGGCGTCGGGCAGTGCGAGCACCACACCGGACGGCGGGAAGGGCCTGTGGACGCCGGACTGGCGGGACATCGGCAAGCGGCTGCTCGGTGTCGCGGGCGTGATCCTGGCCGTGTGGCTGATCTACCAGTTCCTCGACGCCTTCCTGCCGCGTTGGTGGGCACAGGTGATCGGCAACGCCGTGGACGGGTCGTTCGCCGCGGGCGCCTGGTGGGGGTTGCTGGTCGGCGCGGTGTTCACGCTGGTCCCGGTGCTGTTCCTCGCGCAGGCGGTGTTCACGCGACGGTCCTGGCAGGTGCGCGGCGCGCTGCTCGCGCTGGCGGTGGTGTTCGCGGTGCCGAACCTGATGACCCTCGGCATCGTCCTCGGCACGTCGGCGGCGGCGCACGCCGGCGAGCGGATCCTCGACGTGAACGGTCCCGCGTTCCGCGGCGGGTCGGCGTGGGGTGCGGTGGCCGGCGGCGTCGTGGCGCTCGTGATCGTGACGATGACCGTGCTCTACCGCCGGCGCGGGGCGCACCTCAAGGAGCTCCGGGCCAAGCAGGGCTGACGCGCCGGGAACGCGAGCCGGGACTCGCCCGGCGGCGGACGTAGGCTTGCCCCCATGACCGAGATCGACACCCCGTACGAGGGCCTGCTCCGCGATGTGCTCGCCACCGGGACCCGCAAGGGCGACCGGACCGGCACGGGCACCCGCAGCGTGTTCGGGCGGCAGATCCGGTACGACCTGGCGCAGGGGTTCCCGCTGATCACCACCAAGCGCGTGCACCTCAAGTCGGTCGTGTACGAGCTGCTGTGGTTCCTGCGCGGCGACTCCAACGTGCGCTGGCTTCAGAAGCACGGCGTCAAGATCTGGGATGAGTGGGCCGACGAATATGGTGATCTCGGCCCTGTGTACGGCGTCCAGTGGCGATCCTGGCCCACGCCCGACGGCGGGCATGTGGACCAGATCGCCAAGGTGGTCGAGCAGATCCGTACCAACCCGGACTCGCGGCGGCACATCGTCACGGCGTGGAACCCGGCCGAGGTGGACGACATGGCCCTGCCGCCGTGCCACGCCCTGTTCCAGTTCAACGTGGCCGACGGCAAGCTGAGCTGCCAGCTCTACCAGCGCTCGGCCGACCTTTTCCTCGGCGTCCCGTTCAACATCGCTTCGTACGCGCTGCTCACGCACATGGTCGCGGCGCAGACCGGGCTCGAGGTCGGCGAGTTCGTGTGGACCGGCGGCGACGTGCACATCTACGACAACCACGTGGAGCAGGTCGAGACGCAGCTCGCGCGCGACCCGTACCCGTACCCGTCGCTGCGGCTGGCCCAGCGCGACTCGATCTTCGAGTACGAGTACGAGGACGTCGAGGTGCTCGACTACGTGTCGCACCCCACCATCAAGGCCCCGATCGCCGTCTGATGATCGGGCTCATCTGGGGTCAGGCGCGCGACGCCGCAGGCCGGCCGGTCATCGGCGCGGGCGGAGACATCCCGTGGCACGTGCCGGAGGACTTCGCGCACTTCAAGCGGACCACGGCGGGGCACCCCGTGGTGATGGGCCGGCTCACGTGGGAGTCGCTGCCCAGGCGCCCGCTGCCGGGCCGGACCAACATCGTGGTCTCGTCGCGGGGCCCCCAGGGGGTGCCGGACGCCGGTGACGGCGTCGTGGCGGCCGGGACGCTCGGCGAGGCGCTCACGGTCGCCGGCGACGCACCGGGCGGGGACGAGATCTGGGTGATGGGCGGGTCGCAGGTCTACCACGAGGCGATGCCCGTCGCCGACGTCCTGGAGGTCAGCGAGATCAACACGGAGGTCGAGGGCGACGTGTTCGCCCCGGAGATCGGCCCCGAGTGGACGGTCGCCTCCGCGACGGACTGGACGACGTCGTCCTCCGGGCTGCGGTTCCGGCACCTGCGGTACACGCGCCCCGACTGACCGGGGCGCGCGTACCGACGGGTCAGACCAGGTCGCGCACCGCCGCGTACTGCTCCCGCACCACCGGCTTCGGGTCGGCCGCCAGCGTGGTCGCGATCGTCGTCGACCAGGCCGGCGGGGCGACGTCGTCCGCCCCGTCCGCGGCCGCCGCGAGGGTCCACGCGGCCTGGCGCGCGGCGCCGTCGGCCACGTACTCGCCCGGCTCGGGGATGCCGATGGGGAGCCCGAAGACCTGCGGGGCGATCTGCTGCACGGCTGGGGACTGGGCCGCCCCGCCGATCAGCATCACGCGCTCCACGGAGACGTCCAGCGCCCGCAGCGCGTCCAGCCCGTCGGCGAGCCCGCACAGCATGCCCTCGATGTAGGCGCGGGCCAGGTGGGGGCGGGTCGACGTCGCCAGGCGGATGCCGTGCAGCGTGCCGGTCGCGTCGGGCCGGTTGGGCGTGCGCTCGCCCTCCAGGTACGGCACGAGCACGAGGCCGTCGGACCCGGGTGGGGCCTGGAGCGCGAGCTCGGCCAGCTCGTCGAAGTCGACGCCGAGCACCTCGCGGGCGGCGTCGAGCACTCGCGCCGCGTTGAGCGTGACGGCGAGCATGAGCGCGTTGCCGGTCGCGTCGGCGAAGCCGTTGATCGCGCCGGAGCCGTCGGCGGTGCGCTTCGGCGCGACGGCCGAGACGACGCCCGACGTGCCGATCGAGATGGCGATGTCGCCGGGCGTCATGCCGAGCCCGAGGGACGCGCCGGCGTTGTCGCCCGCGCCGGGCCCGATCAGGGTGCCGCCGTCGACGTCGGAGCCCGCGACGGACGGGTGCGCCACGGCGCCCGCCTCTGCCACGCCGACGACGCGCGGCAGCACGACGTCGGTGCGCCCCAGGGCGCGTTCCAGCAGGTCGGGGCGGTACTCGCCGACGGCGGCGTCGTAGTACCCCGTGCCCGAGGCGTCCGAGCGGTCCGTGAACAGCTTGTCGAGCTGCGGGCCCAGGGGAGCGGTCGGGTCGCCCGCGGGGCCGTAGCCCGCGATGCGCCAGGACAGCCAGTCGTGGGGGAGCGCCACGGCGGCGACGCGCGCCGCGTTCTCCGGCTCGTTGTCGTGCAGCCAGCGCAGCTTGGTGACGGTGAGGGAGGCGACGAGCACCGAGCCGACGGCGTCGGCCCAGGCCTGGGCGCCGGCCGCGCGGTCGCCGTCGCCCAGCTCGGTGATCAGGGCCTCGGCCGACGGCGCGGAGCGGTTGTCGTTCCACAGCAGCGCCGGCCGCACGACGTTGCCGTCGGCGTCGAGCGTGACCATGCCGTGCTGCTGGCCGCCCACGGAGAGCGCCGCGACGTCGGCGAGCCCGCCCGCGGCGGCTGCCGCCTCCTGGAAGGCGTCCCACCAGTGCTGCGGGTCCACCTCCGTGCCGCCGGGGTGCTTGGCGGAACCGGTCCGGACCAGCGCGCCGGTCTCGGCGTCGCGCACGACGATCTTGCAGGACTGCGTGGACGTGTCCACACCGGCGACGAGGGGCATCGGTGCTCCAGGGGTGGTTCGTGAGGGAAGAGGCGACTGACACGCTACCGCGTCGGTCTCTGGGCAGAGCACTCCCCTTTGAGGCCCGGGTTTCTTCGCTTTGAGCTGGCTCAAAGCGAAGAAACCCGGGCCTCAAAGGGGAGTCGGCAGCACCCGATCGGGCAGGTCAGCCGATCAGGTGCTTCAGGGCGAGCTGGTGCAGACGGACCAGGCCGTAGTCCTTCTCGGCGAGGGCGTCGACGTCGGGGTCGGCCTCGGCGAGGAAGGAGTCGAACGACTCGCCCTCGGCCAGGGTCGACTGGCCCAGCTCGAAGAGCCCGGCGTGCTCGAAGGCAGCCTGGACCTCGGCGTCGGCCCGGTACTGCTTCGCCTTGGCGGCGAGCAGGTCGTAGGTCTCCATGTTGGCCTTGGCCGACTCCCACACGCCGTCGAGGTACTCGGTGCGCGACGGCTTGTAGTCGAAGTGGCGGTAGCCCTCGAAGCGCGGCCCGCCGTTCGGGAAGCCGTTCTCCAGCAGGTCCACCGTGAAGAACGCGGAGAGCAGGTCGCCGTGACCGAACACGAGGTCCTGGTCGTACCGGGGGCCGTGCTGGCCGTTCAGGTCGATGTGGAACAGCTTGCCCAGGTACAGCGCCAGCGCGATGCCGTGCGTGTAATTGAGGCCGGCCATCTGCTCGTGGCCCGTCTCCGGGTTGATGCCCACGATGTCCGCGTTGTCGAGCGAGTTGATCAGCGCGATGGCGTGGCCGATGGTCGGCAGGAAGATGTCGCCGCGCGGCTCGTTCGGCTTGGGCTCCAGCGCGATCTTGAGCCCGTAGCCCTTCTCCTTGATGTACGAGGCGACCGTGTCGATGCCCTCGGCGTAGCGCGCGTGCGCGGCGTGGAGGTCCTTCGAGTTGTCGTACTCCGTGCCCTCGCGGCCACCCCACATGACGAAGGTGGAGGCGCCCATGTCGGCGGCCAGGTCCACGTTGCGCAGCACCTTGCGCAGGCCGAAGCGGCGCACGTCGCGGTTGTTGGAGGTGAACGCGCCGTCCTTGAAGACCGGGTGCGTGAACGTGTTGGTCGTCACCGTGGTGCAGACCAGGCCGGTGTCGGCGGAGGCCTTCTTGACGGAGTCGATGTGCTTCTGGCGCGCGGCGTCGTCCGACCCGAACGGGAAGACGTCGTTGTCGTGGAACGTGAAGCCGGCGGCCCCGAGGTCCGCGAGCTTCCGGATGGACTCGGCGGGGTCCAGATCGGGCCGGGTCGCGGTGCCGAACGGGTCGTTGCCGGGCCAGCCGACGGTCCACAGGCCGAACGAGTACTTGATGTCGCTCACGGGGTCTCCTCATCGAGGGCGGCCCCGGCATGCGGCGCCGCATTTGTTGTACGGATGAACTATTACGCGAGCCTCGGCTACAGTCAAGGCGTGACCACCGCCGGGACCGCACACGAGACCACGACGCGAGCGGGTTCCGCCGCGGCCCGCCAGCACTCCCTGCGCGAGCACAACCTGGAGCTGGTCGCCCGCGCCGTGTTCGAGGTGCCGGAACCACTCTCACGCGCCGGGGTGGCCGCCGCGACCGGTCTGGCGCGCGCCACGGTGTCCACGCTGGTGGACCAGCTCGTCGCCGCCCGGCTCGTGCGCGAGCTGCCCGCCGTGACCGGCGGCCGCGCGGGACGGCCCGCCGTCCCGCTGGTCCCGGCGCCGCGGTCCGTCGTGGGCCTGGGACTGGAGGTGAACGTCGACTACCTCGGCGTGCGTGTGCTCGATCTCACGGGCGACGTCGTGGTCGACCGCGTGCTCCCCGGCGCGCTCCACGACAGCGACCCGGCCGTGGTGCTGCGGCAGCTCGGCGAGCTCGCCCGCGAGGTGTCCGACGGCGTCACCGCCGCCGGCATGACGGTCGCGGGCGCGCGGCTCGCCCTCCCCGGGCTGGTGGACCCGCGCACCGGCCTGCTGGAGGTCGCGCCCAACCTGGGCTGGTCCTCGCTCGACCCCGTCCCGCTGCTCGGCCTCGGCGAGCTGCCTGTCCGCATCGCCAACGAGGCCAAGCTCGCCGCGCTCGCGGAGCTCGCCGGCGGCTCCGACGTCGCGGCGCCGGACTCGTTCGTCTTCGTGTCGGGCGACGTCGGCATCGGCGCCGCCATCGTCGTCGACCGGGCACTCTTCCTGGGGGAGCGGGGCTGGAACGGCGAGATCGGGCACGTCGTCGTCGACCCCGCCGGGCCGCGCTGCTCCTGCGGCGCGTTCGGCTGCCTGGAGCAGTACGCCGGCAAGGAGGCCATGATGCGCGCCGCGGGCCTGCCGGCGGACGCGCCCCTCGCCGCGCTCGTCGCCCTGCTCACCGAGCGGGACGCCGCCGCACCCGCCGCGGGCGCCGGGGCGGGCGCCGCCGCGATACCCGCCGGCCGGGCCCTCGGCTCGGCGCTCGCGGACTTCGTGAACCTGCTCGACGTCGCCACCATCGTGCTGGGTGGCGCCTACACCGAGCTGCTGCCGTGGCTCCGGGCCGACGTCGAGGCCGTGCTCGCCGACCGCGTGCTCGCGGCGCCGTTCGTCGACCTGGAGGTACGGGCGGCGCAGGCCGGCCCGCAGGCCGCGCTCACGGGCGGGGCGCGCGAGGTGCTGCGCGCGGTGCTCGCCGACCCGGCGGCCTGGGTCTGACGCCAGGCTGAGACGGTCTGACGCCAGGCTGAGACGGGCCCGACAACCCACCTGACCAGCGGTTACAGCTCGTCGGGGGCATCGATCGGGCCCAGCGTGATCGCCGGCGCGTCGGCAGGCTCCTCCAGCGTCTCGACGGGCTCGTCCTCGCGGCCCAGCAGTCGGGCGACGGCGCCGTCGAGCATCTCGGTGATGACCGTGACGAGGCCGTCCTCGTCGCGCGCCTCCAGGCGCTCGACGATCACCGCGTGCGCGTCGGCCGTGTCCTTGCGCACCACGTACTCGTCGCTCACGGAGAACGTGGCCATCCGTACCTCGACGATGAGCGTGGTCATCCAGCGGGTGAGCCAGGGGTTGCCCGTCGCGGCGACGAGCGCCCAGTGCAGGTTCAGGTCGGCGCCGCCCACCCGGCGGGCGTCGCCCGTCCGGTTCGCGTCCACGAGCTCGTCGTGGGCCTGGCGCACGGTGGCCAGCGCGGCGTCGTCCCCCGACCGGACGAGCAGGCGGGCCGCGGTGATCTCCACCGACTTCCGGGCCTCGTAGAGGGCCGGGAGCCGCTCCCGGGAGATGGTCGCCACGCGCATGCCGCGCCCCGGGGTGGCGACCAGCAGCCCCTCCTGGACCAGGCGCTGGGCCGCCTCCCGCAGGGGCCCGCGGCTCACGCCGAGCTGGGTCGCGACCTCGACCTCCCGGATCGGCGAGCCGACGGCGAGCACACCCGCGTACACCGCGTTGCGCAGCTCGGTCTGGATCAGGTCGACGGTCGAGGGACGCGTCACACGCGAGAAGGACGGCGCGGTCGCCAGGGAGGCCCGTGGCGGGTGGGACATCAGTGCTCCTTCCGTGAGCGCAACGTCGATGACGTCGATGACGACCATCATCTCCGGTGCGCGGACATCTGTGGGGCCACGGCGGTAGCGGGGGTGGCGCCGGCCGGGTGAACTTGCAGATTGTAGACAATCCTAATGTCGAACGCTAGATTGTCTGAACGTCGCGATCCCGCTACGGTGGCGAGTCGTCCGTGAACTCCAGCCCACCCGCTCTTTGCCATGTCCGGCCGGGTGGCGTGAAGGGAACCATGTCTAGATCAAGCGTCCGCCCGCTCCGCCGAGCCGTCCTCGCCGCAGGGTCCGTACTCACCCTGGTCGCGCTGGGCGCGTGCTCCCGCGTCGACACCGGCGGAACCGAGGGCGGTGCGAGCGCCCTGGAGAGTCTGCAGAGCAAGGGCGTCGTCACCGTCGGCTTCGCCGGCGAGGAGCCCTACAGTTACGAGGACGAGAACGGCGAGCTCACGGGAGCCACCGTCGCGCTGCACCGGGAGATCTTCTCCGAGCTCGGCATCGAGACCGTCGAGGGCGTGAACACCGAGTTCGGCTCGCTCATCCCCGGCCTCAACGCCAACCGCTTCGACGCCGTCAGCGCCGGGATGTCCATCCTCCCGGAGCGGTGCGAGGAAGCCTCGTTCAGCGAGCCCGAGTTCATGTACACCACGGCCTTCATGGTCCCGACGGGCAACCCGGACAACCTGACGGACATGCAGTCCGCCAGGGACGCCGGGGTCAAGCTCGCCACCATGAGCGGCGCGATCGAGGGCGACTACGCCTCGGCGCTCGAGATCGACAACACCGAGGTCGGGACGCCCCAGGACGGCCTGGACGCGCTGACGGCGGGCCGGGTCGATGCGTTCGCACTGACCGCCATCTCGCTCAACGCGCTGGCCGCGAAGTCGGACGCCGACGTCGAGGTCACCGAGTCCTTCGTGGCCGAGATCGACGGCGTGCCGCAGATCGGCGCCGGCGGCACCGTGTTCCGGACCAACGACACCGAGCTTCGCGACGCCTACAACGAGAAGCTCGCGGAGATCGTCGCCGACGAGGACCGCTACCTCGACATCGTCGGGGACTTCGGCTTCACCGCCGCGGAGCGCCCCGTCGAGGGCATGACGACCGAGAAGCTCTGCGAGGGTGACCTCGAGACGCTGGCAACCGAGCTCGCCCCGGAGCTCGGCCTGGACGGCTGATCGAGCCCGTGTCCGACAATCTCGAATACCTCGTCAACGGGCTGCCCCGGCTCGGTGAGGGCATCCTCGTCACGCTCGAGCTCACCGTCGGTGGCGCGGCCCTCGCCTTCCTCGTGGCCATGCTGCTCGGCCTCGGGTCGCGCGGCCGGTGGTGGGTCCGGGTGCCCTCGCGCGTCGTCGTGGAGTTCTTCCGCGGGACGTCGCTGGTGGTGCAGCTGTTCTGGCTGTTCTACGTGCTGCCGGTCTTCGGGTTCCAGCTCGAGTCGCTGGCCTGCGGCATCCTGGCCCTCGGCCTGAACTACGGCGCGTACGGCGCCGAGGTGGTGCGTGGCTCCATCAACGCCGTCCCGCAGGGGCAGTGGGAGGCCACGACCGCGCTCGACATGAGCCCGGCGCACCGCCTGCGGCGCGTGATCCTGCCGCAGGCGTGGCCGCTGATGATCCCCCTGTTCACGAACCTGCTCATCCAGCTCGTGAAGGGCTCGGCCCTCGCCACCTACATCCTGCTGCACGACCTCAACTACTTCATCGAGCAGATGCGGCGGGGCACGCAGGACACCGTCTTCTCGTACGTCGTCGGCCTCCTGCTCTACTTCGCCATCGCCTACCTGCTCACGCTGCTGATGAACGCCATCGAGGCGCGGGCGAAGAGCCGGGTCGGCATCGGGCCGACGCCGCGTGAGGTGCTGCAGGTCGCGCCCGTGCCCGCCACGCAGGGCGGAGGTGTCACCGCATGAGCTTCACCTGGAGCTGGGACCGCGTCGCCGAGGTGCTCCCGCTGCTGATCGACGGGCTGTGGATCACCCTGCTCGCGACCGTGGTCGGCATGCTGATCGCCTCCGTGCTCGGTCTGCTCGTCGCCCTCGTGCGCCGCTCGAGGCTGCGTGTCGTGACCATGCCGGTCGGTCTGCTGACGGAGTTCATCCGGTCGACGCCGCTGCTGGTCCAGCTGGTGTTCGCCTACCTGGTGTTCAGCAGCACGCCGCCGCTGGTGATCGGCTGCATCGTGCTCGGGATCCACTACTCGACGTATCTGTCCGAGGTCTACCGCGCCGGGATCGACGCGGTGCCGAAGGGCCAGTGGGAGGCGGCGGTCGCCCTCGACCTGCCGCGCTCGCGCACCTGGGGCGCCGTCGTGCTGCCGCAGGCCATCCGCAACACGCTGCCCGGGCTCGGCAACTACGCGATCTCCATGTTCAAGGAGACGCCGTTCCTCTTCGCCATCACGGTCGTCGAGATGTTCAACGCCGCGCAGAAGTACGGCGCCGCCCACTTCGTCTACATCGAGGCGCTGACCATGGTCGGGCTGCTCTTCCTCATCGTGAGCTACCCGACGTCGATGCTCGTGCGCCGATTGGAGAACCGCCTTGCCTAGTGCCACCACCCAGGACGCCGTGGAGAGTCCGGCGATCGAGTTCCGCGGGATCGTCAAGCAGTTCGGGAACAACACCGTCCTGGACGGCCTCGACTTCACGGTCGCCAAGGGCGACCGCGTGACGCTGATCGGTCCCTCGGGCTCCGGCAAGACGACGATCCTGCGGCTGCTCATGACGCTGGAGGAAGCCGACGGCGGTCTGATCTTCGTCGACGGTCAGCCGTACACGCACGAGATGCGGGGTGACAAGCGGGTCGCGCGCAGCGAGAAGCAGCGCGGGCTCGTGCGCCGGCGCGTCGGGATGGTGTTCCAGCAGTTCAACCTGTTCCCCAACATGACGGTGCTGGAGAACATCATCGAGGCGCCGATCCACGTGCTCGGCTGGCCCAGGGCCAAGGCGATCGCCAAGGCCGAGCACCTGCTGGAGCTGGTCGGCCTGTCCGACAAGCGCGACGCGCGTCCGACACAGCTTTCCGGCGGGCAGCAGCAGCGGGTGGCGATCGCGCGAGCCTGCGCGATGGAGCCCGACATCATGCTGCTCGACGAGGTGACCTCCGCGCTCGACCCGGAGCTCGTCGCCGACGTGCTCGGGGTGCTCCGGAACATCGCCGAGACCACGGACATCACCATGCTGATCGTCACGCACGAGATGCAGTTCGCCCGGGAGGTCTCTAACCGGGTGCTGATGTTCGACGGCGGCAAGATCATCGAGGAGGCGGACCCGGAGACGATCTTCACGACTCCGCAGAACGAGCGGACCCAGGAGTTCCTCCGCGCGGTCCTCTGACCGGACCAGCCACCTGACTCGGCACCCTGAGTGTGCCGAGTCAGGTCGCCCGTCGGACCACCCCTCTGACTCGGCGCCTCTCGACGGCCGAGTCAGAGGGGTGGTCCGACTCGTTCATACCCCCGCGCCCACCCCGCCGAGCGTGCCCACGAGGCCGGCCAGCTCCGGCACCTGCTCCGCCTCCCGCAGGGCCTCGTGCAGCGCACGGTCGTGCGTGGGGCGCGCGGCGAGCAGCAGCTTCTCGCCTGCCGCGGTGAGCTCGGTGTAGATGCCACGGCGGTCGTCCTGGCACAGGATGCGCGTCAGCAGCGCGCGGTCCTCCAGGCGGTTGACCAGGCGCGTCGTGGCGCTCGGCGACAGCGCGGTCGCGCGGCCGAGCTGCTGCATGCGCATGTGCCAGCCGTCCTGCCGGGACAGCGCGTCCAGCACCGTGTACTCCACGACGGACAGGCCGTGCTCGGCCTGCAGCGCGCGTTCGAGCGCGGTGTCGATCATGCCGTGCAGTGCGGCGAGCGTTCGCCAGCCCTGGGCACGGATCTCGACGGCGTCGTCGGCGATTCCCATGGGCCCTCCTCGTCGGGCGTGATTCCTGTCTCCAACTATAGCGCTTGTGCAACTAGTGCGCGCGTGCAACTATCTAGGAGGCGCGTGCAACTAAACGCGTCCGCCAGGTGTCCGCGTACGCACAGCAGGCACCGTACGGAGAACAGCAAGGAGCCCTCATGTCATCCCCCGTCGAGACCCCCGCCACCGCAGCCGTCCCCGCCGTCGCGCTGCCGAACGCCGCCCACGCCGGCGCGACCATGCCGCAGGTCGGGTTCGGCGTCTTCCAGGTGTCGGACGCCGAGACGACCCGCGCCGTCGGCCACGCGCTCGACGCCGGGTACCGGAGCATCGACACCGCCGCGATCTACGGCAACGAGGCGGGCGTGGGCCGCGCGCTCGCGGAGTCCGGGCTGGCGCGCGACGACCTGTTCGTCACCAGCAAGCTGTGGACCGACGGGATGGCGCGCGACGCCGTCCGGCCCGCGCTGGAGCGCAGCCTGGACCTGCTCGGGCTCGACGCCCTCGACCTGTACCTGATCCACTGGCCCGCACCCGGTCGCGGGCAGTACGTCGACGCGTGGGAGGGCCTGATCGAGGCGCGCGAGGCCGGCCTGGTCCGCGAGATCGGCGTCTCGAACTTCCAGCCCGCGCACCTGGACGCGATCGTCGCGGCCACCGGCGTGCGCCCCGTCGTCAACCAGGTGGAGCTGCACCCCGCCCTGCAGCAGCGTGAGCTGCGCGCGCACCACGCCGGGCTCGGCGTCGTCACCGAGGCGTGGAGCCCGCTCGCGCAGGGTGCCGTGCTCGACGCCGCCCCCGTGACCGACGCCGCCCGGGCGCACGGCGTCTCCGCCGCCCAGGTGGTGCTGCGCTGGCACCTGCAGCAGGGCACCGTCGTGATCCCGAAGTCGGTCACGCCGGCCCGCATCGCGTCGAACCTCGACGTGCTCGGGTTCGAGCTCACCGCCGACCAGGTCGCGGCGATCGACGCCCTGGACCGGGACGGCCGCACCGGCCCGCACCCGGACCACTTCAACGGCTGACGAGCACCCCGCCGGCGCGAGCCGGCCCGGCACGAGCCGATCCCGGCGCGAGCCGATCACCCCCGCACCACCCGTACCTCAAGGAGCACTGTCATGCCTGTCGCCCTCTGGGCCCTCGCCATCGGGGGATTCGGGATCGGCCTCACCGAGTTCGTGATCATGGGCCTGCTGCCCGAGGTCTCGGCCGACTTCGGTGTCACCGAGACCGTCGCCGGATACCTCATCTCCGGCTACGCGCTGTCCGTCGCGGTCGGCGCGGTCGCCCTCACGGCGGCCCTCACCAAGGTGGACCGCAAGAAGGCCCTGCTCGGCCTGATGATCCTGTTCATCGCGGGCAACCTGGTGTCCGCGATCGCGCCCACGTACGAGCTGATGTTGCTCGGCCGGGTCGTCGCGGCGCTGTGCCACGGCGCGTTCTTCGGCATCGGTGCGGTCGTGGCGGCCGACCTGGTCGCCCGTGAGCGACGCGCCGCCGCCATCTCGATCATGTTCGCCGGCCTGACCATCGCCAACGTGCTCGGCGTGCCCTTCGGCACCCTGCTCGGGCAGGCGGCCGGCTGGCGCTCCACCTTCTGGGCGATCACCGGCATCGGCGTGCTCGCCTTCGTGGGCATCGCGCTCCTGGTCCCGGCCAGGGTCGGGGTGCCGGACGACGTCGCGGGGCCGAGCGGGCAGCCCGGCCCCGGCCTGCGCGGCGAGCTCGCGGCGTTCCGCGCCCCGCAGGTCTGGTTGTCCATCGCCGTGACGGTGCTGGGCTACGGCGGCATGTTCGGCGCGTTCACCTACATCGCGTTCACGCTCACCGAGGTCAGCGGGTTCGCGAGCTCGACGGTGCCGTGGCTGCTCATCCTGTTCGGGGCGGGCCTGTTCGTGGGCAACCTGCTGGGCGGCAAGGCCGCGGACCGGAACCTCGGGGCCACCCTGCTGACCCTGCTGGTGCTGCTCACCGTGGTCCTGGCGGTCTTCGCGCTGACCGCGACCAGCCAGGTCGCGACCATGATCAGCCTGGTGCTGATGGGCGCCGTCGGCTTTGCGACCGTGCCGGGCCTGCAGATGCGGGTCATGCGCCACGCGTCGGCGGCCCCGACCCTCGCGTCGGGCGCGAACATCGCGGCGTTCAACGTCGGGAACGCGCTGGGCGCCTGGGTGGGCGGGCTGACGCTCGCCGCCGGGCTCGGGTACACGTCGCCGCTGTGGGCGGGCGCCGTCGTGACCCTGGCCGGGCTGGCGGTCATGGTGGTGGCCGTGCTGGTCCGCGGAGGGGAGCGGGGTGAGCGCGCGGCGGCACGCCGTGAGGCCGCGGACCGCGAGGTCGGGGGCGAGGAGCGCCCGGCGGCACCCGCCGGGCAGCTCGTCGAGCAGTAGGTGCGCCTGGGCAGACTCGAACTGCCGACACCCGCTTTAGGAGAGCGGTGCTCTATCCACTGAGCTACAGGCGCTCGCGCCGCTCCAGGAGGAGAACCGCGTGCGGCGGCCGGGTGCAGCCCCGACCGGCGCACACAGCCTACCGGCCGCCCGGCCCGGCGCGCTCAACGCCCGGGTCGGGCGTAGGTGTCGATTGCGCAACATAGGTGACAAACCTTGACCAATACCTCTCCGAGCCACAACGATGCTCAGCAACCCGGCGCGACGACGCGCCAGGTCCGCACGACGGCCGTGCGGGCGGAGAGGATCGACGATGTTCCTTCGACAGACCAGGTCCCGGGGCGTGCTGGCCCTGGTGGCGGCCACCGCGGCGGGCGCGCTGCTCGCCGGCTGTTCCGGCGGCGGTGGGAACGCACCCACGACGTCCAACCCGTACGCCTCGGCGGAGGGCATGGACTCGGCCAACGCCCTCGTGGCCGAGTACCCGCGCGAGGAGACGCTCTTCACGAGCGGCACCCAGTGGGGCCCGCCCACGTCGTGGAACCCGATCCCCAGCTCCGGGCACGCCACCGGTGCGCGCGGCCTGCTCTACGAGCCGCTGTTCCAGTTCGACCCGATCACCCTCGAGCTGACGCCGTGGCTCGCCGAGGGCGGCGAGTGGACCGGCGACAAGACCTACGAGCTCACCCTCCGTGAGGGCCTGACCTGGCAGGACGGCGAGACGCTCGACGCCGACGACGTCGTCTTCACCACCGAGCTCGGCAAGGTCGACGCCGTGCCGTACAGCAACCTGTGGACCTGGCTCGACAAGGTCGAGGCGACCAGCCCCACCACGGTGGAGTTCACGTTCTCCGACCCCCGCTACCAGGAGTGGGACAACTGGCTCTACAGCACGATGGTCGTCCCGGAGCACATCATGGGCGACTGGTCGGACGAGGAGCTGCTGTCCAACCCGAACGAGGACCCGATCGGCTCCGGCGCGTTCAAGTTCTCCGCCGTCGCCCAGGACCGCATGGTCTGGGAGCGCAACGACGACTGGTGGGCCCGCGGCGAGCTCGGCCTCGAGATGCCGATGAAGTACATCGTCGACGTCGTGAACACCTCCAACGAGGTGGCGCTCGGCCTGATGCTGTCCGGCGGCCTCGACCTGAGCAACAACTTCCTGCCCGGCGTCAACCAGCTCGTCGACACCGGCCAGGTCAGCACGTACTACGAGGGTGAGCCGTACATGCTGGCGGCGGCAGCGGCCAACCTCATCCCGAACCAGACGCGCCCGCCGATGGACGACGTCGACTTCCGCCAGGCCCTGGCACGGTCGATCGACGTGGACAAGATCGTGACGAACGCCTACGGCGGCCTCGTCGCGAAGGCGCACCCGTCCGGCCTGGTGCCGGCGTTCGAGGAGTACTACGACGAGGACGTCGTGGCCGAGCACGGCTTCACCTTCGACGCGGAGGAGGCCAAGTCGATCCTGGCCGACGCCGGGTACGAGGACACCGACGGCGACGGGTTCGTCGAGACGCCGGACGGCGAGGCGATCGACCTGAAGCTGATCGTCCCCGCGGGCTGGACCGACTGGATGGAAGCCGCGCGCGTCATCGCGGAGGACGCCTCCGCCGTCGGCATCAAGGTCACCGCCGACTTCCCCGACGCGGGCGCCGTCGACGACGCCCGGGCCACCGGCGACTTCGACCTGGTGATCAACGGCAACGCGGGCGTGAGCAACACGCCGTGGACCTACTACAACTACGCGTTCTACCAGCCGATCCAGGAGCAGATGCTGGCGGGCAACTTCGGTCGCTACGAGGACAAGGAGGCGTGGGAGCTCGTCGAGGACCTCTCGCGCACCGAGAGCGGCACGCCCGAGTTCTCCGAGACGCTGTCGAAGGTCCAGGAGAAGTTCATGACCGACCTGCCGGCGATCCCGCTCTGGTACAACGGCGCGTGGGCCCAGTACAACGAGTCGCAGTGGACCAACTGGCCCAAGGAGGGTCGCGAGGACGCGTACTTCCCGATCATGTGGAACGGGTACGTCCAGATGGGCGGCATCAACACGCTGCTCGCCCTCGAGCCGGCCTCCTGACGTATGCGCGGCTATCTCGCTCGCAAGACCGTGATCTACGGCCTGACGTTCGTCGTCGCGGTCACGCTGAACTGGCTGATCCCCCGGCTCATGCCGGGGGATCCGGTCCAGCGGATGGTGGCGCGCGCCGCCGTCCAGCACCCCGAGACGATCGCGGCCATGACCGCGTACTACGAGCGGACGTTCGGGCTCGACCTGCCGCTGTGGCAGCAGTACCTGAACTACTGGGCCGCGCTGTTCCGCGGTGACCTGGGCACGAGCGTGTGGCTGTTCCCCGCGCCCGTGAGCCAGGTGGTGCTCGACGCCGTGCCCTACACGCTGGGCATCATGATCCCCGCGATCCTGCTGAGCTTCGTGATCGGCAACAGCGTGGGGGCCATGGCGGCACGCAGCCGCTGGCTCGACAACGTGGCCCTGCCCGTCGGCTACCTGATCACGGCGATGCCGTACATGTGGCTGGCGATCCTGCTCGCGTGGGGCCTCGGCGTCGCGCTCGGGTGGTTCCCCGTGGCGGGCGGCTACGACTTCGGGATGGTGCCGCAGTGGTCGTGGGCGTTCGCCGGCGACCTGCTGCAGCACTGGGTGCTGCCGTTCTTGTCGCTGTTCCTCGTGTCGCTGGGCGGCTGGGCGATCGGCATGCGCAACCTGATCATCTACGAGCTCGAGTCCGACTACGCGAACTACCTGTCCGCGCTCGGCGCGCCCAAGCGGCTCGTGCGGCAGTACGCGTTCCGCAACGCGATGCTGCCGCAGGTCACGGGCCTGGCGCTGCAGCTCGGCACCATCCTGGGCGGCGCCCTGGTGACGGAGATCGTGTTCGCCTACCCGGGCCTGGGCAAGCTCGTGCTGTCCGCCATCCAGAACCAGGACTTCTTCCTGCTGCAGGGCACCCTGCTCTTCGTGGTGATCGGCGTGCTCCTGGCCAACTTCGTGATCGACATCGTCTACGTGCTGGTGGACCCCCGCACGCGGACCGGACTGACGGGGGGTACCTCATGACGGCGACACAGCCTGCGGCCACACCCGGCACCGGGACCGAGGCGGCCGAACCGCCCGGGGCGACCCTGGCGCCGTCGGGCAGCCGGAAGCCCGGGGGAGACGCGCGCGAGACGCTGTACTTCGCGCTGCGCAACCCGAAGGTCATCATCGGCTCGGTCGTGGTGCTCGCGTTCCTGCTGCTGGGGCTGCTCGGGCCGCTGTTCCTGAGGTTCGCGCCGATGGACTACGCGGGGCCGCCCATGGCGCCGCCGTCCGCGGACTTCCCGTTCGGCACGACGACGTTCGGGCAGGACGTCTTCGCGCAGTTCGTCGCCGGCCTGCGGTCCACGTTCCTCGTGGGCCTGCTGGGCGGCGGGGTGGCCGCCGTCATCGGGATGAGCATCGGGTTCGTCGCGGGCTACCGCGGCGGCCTGATCGACGAGCTGCTGAACATGCTGACCAACGTGGTGCTGGTCATCCCCGGGTTCGTGGTGCTCATCATCATCAACGCCTACCTGGGCGTGCGCAGCGTACCGATGCAGGCGCTGTACATCGGCGTGTTCAGCTGGCCGTGGGTGGCGCGCGCGGTGCGGGCGCAGACCCTGTCGCTGCGCTCGCGGGACTTCATCGACCTGGCGCGGCTGTCCGGCGTGGGGGTGGGCACGATCCTGCGGCGCGAGGTGGCGCCCAACATGTACTCCTACCTCTTCATGACGTTCGTGCTGCTGTTCGGCGGGTCCATCCTGACGGCGGCGTCGCTCGACTTCATCGGGCTCGGGCCCACCAACGCCATGTCGCTCGGCCTGATGATGAACCAGGCCGTCCAGTGGAGCGCGCTCCATCTGGGGCTGTGGTGGTGGTTCATCCCGCCGGGGCTGGGGATCACGCTCATCGTGGGCTCGCTCTACATCATGAACGTGGGCCTCGACGAGGTCTTCAACCCCAAGCTGCGGGAGATGTGATGACCCTTTCCGTGACCGACCTGAGGGTCCACTACCGCACCCTGCGCGGCCCCGTGAAGGCCCTCGACGGCGTCAGCTTCGAGGTGGCCGACGGCGAGATCATGGGCATCGCGGGGGAGTCCGGCTGCGGCAAGACGACGCTCGGCAAGGCCCTGATCCGCCTCGACACCCGCATGGAGCACGTGGGCGGCACCGTCGCCCTCGACGGGGAGAAGCTCCCCATCGCCGACGACGGCGCCATGCGCCGCCACCGCTACCGCGAGGTGTCCCTCATCCCGCAGTACGCGATGTCGGCGATGAACCCGACCCGCAAGATCGGCCGGATGATCCGCGACCTCCTCGCGGCCCACAACGTGCGCTACACGGAGGTGCTGCCGGAGCTCGAACGGCGCCTGGAGCTCGTCGGCCTCGACACCGACGTGCTGAAGCGCTACCCGATCGAGCTGTCCGGCGGCATGAAGCAGCGCGTGGTGCTCGTGCTGTCCACGCTGCTCAACCCGGCGCTGCTGATCGGCGACGAGGTGACGTCGGCGCTCGACGTGTCCTCGCAGAAGGCCGTCGCCCGGGCGCTCGTCGAGTTCCGCGACCACGGGTTCGTCCGGTCCATGATCGTGATCACGCACGACATCTCCGTGCTGTTCCAGGTGGCCGACACCATCCTGGTCATGTACGCCGGGCACCTCGCGGAGAAGGCGCCGGCCCGGACCATCATCGACGCGCCCCTGCACCCGTACACGAAGATGCTCATCGGTGCGCTCCCCAAGGTGGGCGACCGGTACGAGGAGCAGCGGCTGGAGGGCATCGAGGGGCGGCCGCCGTCGCTCCTCGACCCGCCCGCCGGGTGCCGGTTCCGTGACCGCTGCCCCCTCGCGCACGACCGGTGCGCCGAGGCCCCGCCCTTCCGCGAGGTCGCCGAGGGGCACCAGGTCGCGTGCTGGGCGGTGAGCTGATGCTGACGATCGACGCGCTCGACAAGGTCTACAAGACGGGCACCTTCGGCACCTCCGACCTGCACGCCGTGCGGCAGGTCAGCCTCGACGTCCAGCGGGGCGAGGTGGTCTCGCTCATCGGGGAGTCCGGCAGCGGCAAGTCGACCATCGGCAAGATGGTGCTCCACCTGCTCGACTCCACTGGCGGCAGCATCACGTTCGACGGACGCGACGTCACCCGGCTCGGGTTCCGGGCCCGCCGCGACTACTACCGCAAGGTCCAGGGCGTGTTCCAGGACCCGTTCAGCTCGTTCAACCCGATCTACAAGGTGGACCGGACGTTCGAGACGCTGCGGCGCTCCTACTTCCCCCGGGTGTCGCTGGCCGACTGGCGCGGGCGGCTGGAGGAGGCGCTGGGGGCGGTCAGCCTCGAACCCGGCGACATCCTCGGCAAGTTCCCGCACCAGCTCTCCGGCGGGCAGCTCCAGCGTCTGCTCATCGCGCGCGCCCTGCTGCTCGACATCGAGCTGCTCGTGGCCGACGAGATCATCTCGATGCTCGACGCCTCGACCCGCATCGACGTGCTCAACCTGCTGGGCGAGCTCAAGTCGCGCGGCCTGGGGATCCTGTTCGTCACGCACGACCTCTCGCTCGGCAACTACGTCTCCGACCGGGTGGTCATCCTCTACAAGGGGCGGGTCGTGGAGCGCGGCGTCACCAGCGCCGTCTTCGACGACCCGCTGCACCCGTACACGCGCGACCTGCTGGCCTCCGTGCCGCACCTGGACCGCACGTGGGAGGAGGTCGAGGCCGAGGAGTCGCAGCGGACCGCGCGCCTGGCGGGGCGGTGCCTGTACCACGAGGCGCTCGCGGCCCAGGGGCGGTCCCTGGGCGAGGAGGCCGAGGCGGGCTCGGCGAGCGGCGCGGCCGACGGCCTCGGGCTGGTCGAGCACGCGCCGGGCCACTTCGTGGGGTGCTTCCGCAAGGCGGCGGACGAGGAGTGCCCGGCGGGTTGACCCGGACGCCTCGCTAGCCCCGGACCAGGACCGGTACACCCGGGTCGAGGCCGGCGAGGCGCTCGAAGTCCCCGCTCGTCAGGCGGATGCAGCCGTTGCTGACCGTCCCACCCTGACCCTCGCCCACGTGCAGCGCGGTGGCGGCGTAGTCGGTGCCGTAGAAGCCGTCGAGGGACTCGCTCTGCATGGACAGGAACACCGACATCCCGGTGTTCACCGCCTCCGTGACGGTGAAGACCTGCGTGAGGCCGCGCGGCGTCGGCGTCTCGGGCGCGCCGACGCCGGCGGGGAGCACGTCCCGGGAGCCGTCGTCGTGTGTGACCGTCACGGTGCGGTCCCACAGGTCGACCACCACCGAGCGCCGCTCCTTCTCCAGCACGACGTCGTCCCCGCGCAGCCAGCCCGAGACGCCGTTGACCCGGTCCGGGTCGTCCGACGGGAGCGCTCCGCGCCCGTACGGGACGAGCACCTTGACCCAGTCCGCCCGGCGCTCCAGCACGAGCCAGCGGCCGTCGGCGTCGTAGTAGTCGGACTCGAGGGCGAGCACGGGCGCCTTCGTCACGTCGGGCGCCGCCCAGACCGGGATCCGCGCCTTCCTCGGCTCGGCGACCGAACCGGGCAGCCCCCGGAGCGTGTCGAGCTTGGTCAGGGGCAGCTCGGCGGGGAGCAGCCCGTCGATGTCCGGCCGGGGCAGGTCGGCGAGCGAGTATCCCGCGGGCTTCGGCGGCGGCTCGGGCGTGGGGCTGGCGGACGGCGAGGGGCTCGCCGACGGCGCGGCCTCGGCCGGGTCGATGCCGGCTCGCAGCCCGAACCAGGCCGCCGTGCCGACGAGCGCGACCACCACGACCCCGGCCACCCAGATCCAGGCCCTCTGCGACATGCGTTGTCTCCCCGTGCGTCCGTGCCACCCGCCTGGTCCAGGCGGCGTGCCCATCGTGCCCCGTGCGAGCCGCGCACGCAGCCGAGCCGTCGACGATACCGGGTTGTCACAGTTGTCCGATATCTTCGTGCCCGCCCGCATCACGATCCGAACTGTTGTTCGGCTCCGCCGCGGGATCCAGTCCGACAGGCACCTGACGAAGGAGAGATCACCGTGGCCCCCGCCGACCGGGCGTTCCCCGTCACGACCGTTCCCACGCGCCGTTCCCGCAACCTGGTGCTCACGGGCGCGGTGTCCGTCGCCCTCATCTCGACCGGGTCCGCGTACCTGGCGATGGTCCAGTTCGGCATCGACGTGCTCGCGATGAGCCAGGGCACCGCCTACGCGACCGCCGGCGTCTTCGAGCTCTCGCTGGTGACCGTCGCCCTCCTGGCCCGCGAGGCCGCCCGCGACAACCGGCCCGGCGGCACCCTGCTCGCCCTGACCTGGGCGCTCTCGTCCGCCTCCGGCGTCTTCGCCGCGTGGCACGAGGCCTACATCGGCCACCCCGTCGGCGCCGTCGTGTTCCGGTTCGTCGTGCCCCTGCTCGCCGCGCTCATGTGGCACCTCGCCCTCATCGGCGACCGCCACCTGGCCACCGGCACCTCCTGGTCCGCGCTGCGCCAGTCCGCGCGCATGCACGCCCTGTTCCTCACCACCGAGGACCTGTTCCGGGCACAGAGCCTGAACGACGGGTCGCGCGCCGCCCGCCGTCGCCTCGCCCGCGCCGAGGCCGGCCGCCGTCGGGCCCGCTCCGTGGCACTGCGCACCGTGCCGCCCACCGAGATGCGGGCGCAGGTCGCCGCCTGGTGCGAGGCGCTCGCGGCCGTGGGCGACGGGACCGCCGACGTCGCCCGCCTGCACCTGGCCGACCGGCAGCGGCTCACCGGCATCCTCGTCGACGAGCCGGTCGACGGCCGTGCCGGCGGCGCGCGCTCCGAGGTCGGGGTGCTCGACTACGAGCGCTGGGCCGCGGACGCGGTGGCCGCGGAGTTCGCTGAGGCGCCGCGCGGCGACGTCGAGCAGGAGGCCGCGACCGACGCCTGGGACGGCGCTGGCGCTGGTGCTGGTGCTGGTGCTGGTGCTGGTGTCGGCGTCGGCGTCGGCGTCCCGGAGGGTGCGGAGCGCCGGGCGGCGTACGCCAGCCTGGCGACGCCGCGGGACGAGGTGCGGGAGCGCGCCCCGCAGCCGGACGGCGTCTTCGACCAGGCGGAGACCGACGAGGCCGACCCGGCCGCCGTGGCGCCGGTGGAACCGGCCGAGGCGGCGGCCCGCGCCACGGCGAACGTCCGCGACGGGATTCCCCGCCGCCGGGCGCCGCGCCGGAACACCCAGCTCGGCACGCGGGACGCCGAGCGCATGATCGACCTGCGGACCAAGGGCCGCACGTACCGGGAGATCGCGGAGGAGGTCGGCGTCAGCCGGTCCACGGTGAGCAAGCGCATGCGCGAGTTCACGGAGACGGGCTCGATCCCGATCGTGAAGGCCCGCTGAGCTCGGGGCGGCGCCGGCTGCCCAGGGCCGGGCCGGCTGCCCAGGGCCGGGCCAGCTGCCGGCGTCGGCCTGGCCGGCGAGGGTCGCCCCGGCTGCCCAGGTGATCACCTTTGAGGCCCGGGTTTCTTCTCTTTGGACCCGTCCAAAGAGAAGAAACCCGGGCCTCAAAGGGGAGTGGGACCCAGGCCCGTTCGCTAGTCCGTGGCCTGGGCGTGCGCCACGTGACCCAGGGAGCGCCAGACCAGCGCGAGGGTGATCCCGGCGCCGGCGCACGCGAACCACCACGGCGCGACGAGTCCCCAGCGCTCGGCGATGACGCCGCCGATGCCCTGCCCGAGCACCAGGCCGCCGAACACGCAGATCATGTTGATCGACGCGACGCGGCCCTGGAACGCCTTGGGCACCGCGCGCTGCCGCACCGTGGTGGACAGCGTGCCCCAGACGAAGGCGTACACGCCGAACTCGAACATGATCACGATCGCGACCCAGCCCGTCGTGGTCAGCGCGAACGCGCCGTGCGTGAGCACCTCGAGCGTCAGACAGACGCGGATCAGCGTCGCCAGGTTCACGTGCCGCTCCAGCCAGCCGTACGACAGCACGCCGACGACGCCGCCCACCGCGCTCGCCGTGGTGAGCAGGCCGTAGCCGACCTCGCTCATGTGCAGGTGCTCCAGCGAGTACTTCACGAGCACGCCCCACGGGGCGGCCCAGGTGATGTTGAAGACCAGGATGACCAGGCACAGCGTGCGCACGGGCGGGTGGTGCCACACCCAGCGCAGGCCCTCGGCGATGTCCTTGCGCACGTGGGTGTCGGCGTCGCGCACGTTGACGAACGACACGCCCGGCGGGGCCACGATGCGCGAGACGAGCACGATGGCCAGCGCCACGCAGACCACCTGGATCACGAACGGCCAGACCATGCCTGCGGCGAAGAAGAAGGCGCCCAGCGGCGGGCCGATGAGCTGGTTCGCACCGAGGAACCCGGCCTGCATGCGCTGGTTGCCCGCGCCGAGGTCGGCGGGCGCCACGAGGGTGGGCAGGAGCGTCTGCTGGGTGGTGTCCGCGAAGACCTCGGCGGTGCCGTAGAGGAACATCGCGGCGAGCACCATGCCGATGCTCACGGTGCCGGTCCCGATGAAGACGCACAGGACGGCGATGACCAGGGCCCGGAACGCGTTGGCGACGATGACGACGCGACGCCGGTCCAGCCGGTCGGCCAGCGCCCCGGCCCAGAGGCCGAACAGCAGCCACGGCAGTCGCTGGAGCATCGCGGCGAGGGCGACGAGAAACGCGCTGTCGGTCTGCGACGCGACCAGGAGGGGTCCGGCGGCGAGCGCGATGCCGTCGCCGATGTTGCTGGTCCACGACGCGGAGACGAGCCAGCGGAACGGCCGGCCGAGCCTGCGGGGGAAGACTGCCTCGACGAGTGCGCTCACAAACGTTCGAGTCTAGGAGGCGCCGTCCAGGCTTTTTTCCAGGTCCGACCGAAGGGCCCCGGAACGGCGAGATGTCGCGATGGAGAGGGTCCCGAGCGAGGCGAAAACTTGCACCTCGACAACGTTCTTGTGACCTGTTTTCCGCAACCTGGACGATCGTCCGAGTCGGTGTTGACGTCCGCCTGGAACAGGTGCAGACTCTCACAAGACGGTGCGCATCGCCCGCCCCCTGCGCGGTGCGCACCGTCATTACCCCGGTGGACTTCGGTGCACCTGCTGAGCCCCTTCGGACCCCCTGCCGGAGGGGCTTCTGCATGCCCCGGACCGCCCCGTCGTGGGGGTCGGACGCACAGCTCACCCGGGTGACTTCTGGGCCTGACACGCGGGGGACGGCGGGGGTGCGGCGTGTCGCGCGGCGTGGCGTCCGGCCCTCGCGGACGTCACGCGGTTAGTTTGCTGGGGTGAACGCTGCACGCCGCCAGACCGCAGCCGCTCCCGAGATCTCGGTCGACCTGTCCGAGGAGCTCTCGGCCGCGCTGAAGGACGAGAACGTGGACCCAGCCGCTGAGCTGGCCGCGTCGGAGGCCCCGGGGTCCACGCCGGACGCCGTCCGGGACCCCATGGCCGAGTCGGTCGCGCAGTGGCGCGCCGGGCTCGTCCGGCTCGCCGGGGGATCTTCCCTGGCCGACGTCGGCCTCCTCGGTGAGGCCGTGATCGACCTGTCGGCCGCCCATCCGTCCGGTGTCGCCCAGCTCTTCGCGGGCCGGCCCACCCGGCTGTCCAACCTCGTGCGCGAGGCCGGCGCGCTGCCGACCGCCCGCCGTCGGGCCCGGGCCGTCGCCGCACGCTCCGCGGAGCACGCGCAGCGCTACGGGGTCTCGCCCACCTACCTCGCGATCGGCGTCGCGACCTGGACGGAGCGGCCCACCGCGGGCGGCGGCACGAACGCCGCCTCGGACGACATGGAGGCGCTGGCCCGGGTGCTCGGCCCGTCGGGAACGGGGTCGGCGTCGTCCGCCGGCGAGGCGGGCGGGGACTCGGCCGACAGCCCGGCCGACGCGCCGGCCCTGACCGGGTCCGTGCCGATCGTGACGCTGGCAATGCCGGCGAGCGGCGCCGCCCCGGCTCCGGACGAGGACGAGAACGCGCCGCGCGTGGTGCGCGCGCCCGTCATCCTGCGGCCGGTCATGCTGACGCCGCGGAGCGACGGCGAGGGCGACTACGACATCACGCTCGACCCCACGGCCGAGATCAACCCCGTGGTGGCGCGCACGCTGCGCGCCCACGGCGCCCTGCTCGACCCGGTCGCGCTGGCCAAGGCGACGTTCACCCTCGCGGGCTTCAACCCGACCGACGTGCTCGACCGGGTCGCGAGCCTCGGCTCCGCGGTGCTGGGCGAGTTCCGGCTGGACCGGCGGGTGCTCGTGGGCACCTTCGTGCACCCCGGCCAGGTGCTCGTCGACGACCTCGACGAGCTCGCGCCCGGCCTGGGGGACCACGAGGTGGTCTCGGCGCTCGGCGGCGTGGACGCGTCCGTGACCAAGCTCGGCAAGGTGGAGCTCCCCGAGTCCCGGGTGGGCGACGCCGACCCGGCGCACGAGCGCGGCGTCGGCGACCTGGACCCGCACCAGCGGCACGTCGTGGACGCGCTCGCGACGGGCAGCCACCTGTTCGTGGACGCACCCGTCGGGTCCGACGTCGCGGGCACCCTGGCCGCCGTCGTCGCAGAGGCGAACGCGAGCGGCCGGTCCGTGCTGTACGTGCCGGGGCACCGCCGGGCCGCCGACGCGCTGGCCGCCCGGCTGGACACGCTCGGCCTGGGCGGGCTGCTGCTGGACATCGCGCCCGTGCCGACCTGGCGCACCTCGACGTCGCGCCGTCTGCTGGAGGCGATGGCACCCGCGCAGGAGCGCATCGACACCGACGAGGTCGCGCGCGTCCGGGACGCCCTGATCGGGTCACGCGCCCAGCTCTCCGGCTACATCGAGGCGCTGCACCGGGTGCGCGAGCCGTGGCGGGTCTCGGCCTATGACGCGCTGCAGGCGCTGGCCCGGCTCACGTCCGAGCGGCCCGCGCCGGCCACGCGCGTGCGGCTCGGCTCGGAGTCCGTGCTGGCCCTCGGCGCGGAGCGGCGCGCCGAGCTCGCGGCCGACCTCGAACGGGCGGCCGAGCTGGGGGCGTTCACGCTCAAGTCGTCGTCGAGCCCGTGGTTCGGCGCGCACATCCTGACCGACGACGACGCGCGTGCCGCGCTCGCCCGCGTCACCCGCCTGGGCGAGCACACGCTGCCGGAGCTGCGCAAGCAGATCGAGTACGTCTCGAAGGTGACGGGCCTGGTCGAGGCGTCGACGGCCCGGCAGTGGGGCGAGCAGCTCGCGATGCTCGGTGGCATGCGCGGCACGCTCGACGTGTTCCAGCCGATGGTCTTCGAACGCACCGCGGCCGACATGGTGCAGGCCACGGCGTCGCGCAAGCAGCGGGCCGACCAGGGCGCCGAGATGGGTTGGCTGGAGCGGCGCCGGCTGAAGCGGCGCGCCCGCGAGATGGTGCGGCCGGGCGTGCGCGTGCCGGACATGCACGCTGCGCTCGTCGAGGTGCAGCGGCAGCGCGAGGTCTGGCAGGCGCAGTGCCCGCGGGGCGGCTGGCCCACCCTCCCCGAGGGGCTGGCGGGCGTCGAGGAGACCTACGAGGCGGTGCGCATTGACCTCGAGGCGCTCGAACCCGTGCTGCGGTCCTCGCAGGCGGGCGGCGACCTGCTCGACCTCGACCTGTTCGCCCTGGTCCAGCGGCTCGCCTCGCTGTCCGAGACGCAGGACGCCCTGGCCCCGCTCCCCGAGCGGACGGCGGTGCTGCGGCGCCTGCGCGCGTCCGGCCTCGGCGAGCTCGTCGACGACCTCGGTGAGCGCCGGGTCGAGGCCGACCTGGTGGGCCCCGAGCTGGAGCTGACGTGGTGGTCGTCCGTGTTCGAGCAGATCCTGGCCGTCGAGCCGGACCTCGCCGGGCAGGACGGCGCGGGGCTGGACGCCCTCGCGGGGCGCTTCCGCGAGCTGGACCGGCGGCACGTCGACTCGCTGTCGGCGCCCGTGCGGGCGGCGGTGCGGGCGCACCTCGGCGCGGCGATGCGCGACGAGCGGGAGGACGCCGAGGCCCTGTACGCGACGCTGGTCGGCGGCGGCCTGAGCTCGATGCGCGACCTGGTGACGGGGCACGGCTCGACCGTGCGGCGGCTGCGGCCCACCTGGGTGTCGACGCCGACGATGGTGCCGCACCTGCTGCCCGCCGAGAAGAGCGCCGACCTGGTGATCCTCGACGCCGTGCAGCACGTCCCGGTCGAGGTGGTCGTGCCCGCGCTGGCACGCGGCCGACAGATCGTCGTGGTCGGCGACCCGCGGTCGGCGTCCGGCACCGCGGTGCGCGACCTCGCGCGGCTGCTGCCGCGCGTGACGCTGCAGCCGGAGCCCGCCCGACGCGACCCGCGGCTCACGGCCCTGCTGGCGGAGCACGGGTACGAGGGGATCATGCGGCCGGCGCCCCTGCCGCGCACCGAGGCCCTGGTGCACTTCTCGCTCGTGGACGGGACGGGCATGCCCGACCCGGTCTCCGGCACCGTCGAGTCGACGAGTGCCGAGGTGGAGCGGGTCGTCGACCTGGCGATCGAGCACGCGATGACCCGGCCCGAGGAGACCTTCGGCATCGTGACGGTCACGGCCGCGCACGCCGACCGGATCCGCGAGCGGCTGCTCGCGGAGGTCCGCGCCAACCCGGCGCTGGCGCCGTTCTTCGCGGGCTCGCGCCCCGAGCCCGTGGTGGTCGCCGACGTGACCGGCGTGGCCGGCCTGGCACGGGACACGATCGTGCTCACCCTCGGTTTCGGGCGGACGCCGCACGGGCGGGTGCTGCACCGGTTCGGCGTGCTCGGCGAGGCCGGTGGCGACGCGATGCTGCTGGGCTCGCTGGGGGCGGCGCGCAAACGGCTGCACGTCGTGTCGTGCTTCCCGGCGTCCGACCTGGACCCCGAGCGCCTGCGCGGCCCCGGGCCGCAGATGCTGGCGCGGGTGCTGTCGTTCGCCGAGGAGCGCTCCGGCCTCGCGGACCAGGTCGAGATCGGCAACGGCGTGGACGTGGCGCGGTCCGTGGACCGGCTGGTCGTGGACCTGGGGGAGCGGCTGTGGCGCTCGGGCCTCGTGGTCGAGACCGACTACGGGCTGCCCGGCGGCGACCGCATCCCGCTCGCCGTGGGACACCCCGACCTGCCGGGCGAGCTGCTGGTGGCCGTCCTGACCGACGACGCCGCCTACGTGGCCGAGCCCTCGATCCGCGTACGTGACCGGCAGCTCGCCGAGCGGCTCGAACGGCTGGGCTGGGTGGTGGCGCAGGTGTGGTCCGCGGCCGCGTTCCTGGACCCTGACTCGGAGGCCGAGCGGGTGCGCCGCGTGGTGCTCGCAGTCCGGGACGCCCGGGTCGGCCTGTCCGGGGGCGTGCCCCCGGCGGCGGAGCTGATCGTCCCGCAGGTCCTGGACGACTAACCGCTCATCGACCCCGTTGAGTGCTGGGTATTTGCGGTGTCGAAACGTTCCGAGAGCGCAAATATCCAGCACTCAACGGGGTGGTGTGCGGTTCGGGCGACAATGGTGCGGTGAGCGAGTCCGAGAACCGACCTGCAGAACCCGCACCGGCTGGCGCGACGTCCCGGCGCCGCGGGCCCCGGCGGGCCGTGCGGCGCGGGACCGAGCGGGAGGCCGTGCTCGGTGTGAGCGCGGACGAGCGTCCGGCCGGCTGGGGCGAGGGGTCCGACGGCGGTCCCGGCTCGTCCGACGGCGGGCACGGCTCGAACGACGACCAGCTCCGCAGTGACGTCCCGCCGCACTGGGGCTGACGGGCTCGGCGGGTGGTTGACGGGCCCGGCGAGTGGGGCGACGGCTCGGCGGATGCCGTGCCGCCGACGCTGCGCCACGTGATCGGCAGCGCCGCGCGGGCGACCGAGCCGCGCGAGCGACCGCGACCGCCGTGCTGGCCGGTCAGTTGGAGCGTGCGTCCGACGGCGTGCCGGCCTGGACCCGGAGCAGATCGCGGATCTCGGTGAGCAGCACGACCTGCTCGTCGAGGGCCTCCTCGACCGCCTCTTCCTCGGCGGACTTCTTGCGCAGCTCGCTCAGCTTCCGGATCGGGAGGATCACGAAGAAGTAGATGGCCGCCGCGATCAGCAGGAACATGATCAGGCCCTGGATGAACAGGCCGATCTGGAACTTGGTCTCGTCACCCTGCCAGTTCGGGACGTAGAACGCGATCTCGCTGAAGTTGGGTGCACCCACGAGCCACCCGATGAACGGCATGATGACGCCGTCGACGAGGCCGCTGATGACCCCGGAGAAGGCCGCGCCGATGACGACGGCGACCGCGAGATCGAGCACGTTGCCGCGTGTGATGAATTCCTTGAAGCCGTTGAACAGGTCGCGCATGGATCCCCCTGGGTATCTCAAGTCGGTGTGGGTCGGCGTTGGCCGGAACCTCGACGGAGATTGTGGTGGAAATTCCGGTTAAGCGCATGTCGAAGTGGACATTCGTTCTGAATGAGCAGTGCCGCTTCTGGTGAAGAGTCCACGGTGAACACTGCGCCCCGGCTACGGCACCAGCACCGCCGTCACCGAGCCCCAGCCCGAGACCGCTGACAGCTCCGGGGCCTCCTCCGGAGTCACCGCGACGAGCGTGACCGGCCCCTCGCCGTCCGACACGGGTCCGAGCAGCCCGCCGGCGTCCTTCGGCTCGCGCCCGGCAGGTACGGGCAGCACGCGGGCGCCCCGGGCGAGGTACCGGGGCTCGCCGTCCGGTTCGCTGCCCGACGTCGTCCCGGCGAGCAGGTCCACGCGGTCGCCGGGACGCAGCAGGGCGGCGACAGCGTCGTCGGACAGGCGGACCGGTACCACCACCGTGCCGCGCGGGGCTGCGGCGGAGACGCCGTCGTCGGACACGAGGGAGGTGTGCAGCGGAGCGCCCTCCGGCAGCCCGACGACGGCGGCGCGGCCCAGCACCGCCCGCACCGAGTGCAGGGCGCCGGGCGGGGCGAGGTCGGCCGCGACGGCGCGCACGGCGACATCTGCCCTGGTCAGCTGGGTTCCGGGCGCCACGGCGCGCGCGGTGACGGCGACGTCGACCGTCGGGGGTGGCGGCGGCCTCAGGAGGTGCACCGTCAGGGTCGCGGCGAGGCCGAACAGGGCGGCCGCGAGGGCGAACCGCCAGCGCCACAGGATCCGCCGGGCCTGCCGGGACGCCGGAGAACCGGGTCGGCCCCGACGAGACAGGCCTGGCCGGGACAGCAGCACGGCGAGGCCGGCCCGTGGCGGCCGGTGCGATGTGCCGGCCCGGTTCCACGAGGTGCTTGAGTCAGCGTCGCGCGTCGCAGCCCGTGCGCCCCACGGCGTGCGCTGTCCGGTGCCGCGCGGTGCGCCGTGGCGTGCGGCCGGCTCGGCGAGCGTCTCGAGAAGTCCCATGCGGCCGACGTTAGGCAGACGGCGCCGGGGTGCGGGGCCGCCGTCGGGCGAGCTGTGCACAAGGACGCGAGAACCGTGCCTGTGGTCGGGCTCGAACACCCGGAATCTCGTCCGGCGTGCCGGTCCTCACGGGGCGGAACTTCAGAACGGCCGCCCCGCCGCGTGCGCTTCCCTGAACATCCGCTGGCGCAGCACGTGTTGCCCTGCCCTGAGCACGGCACATTGCTCCACGGTCGGCAGTCAGCACTGAGATCGGCACAGGCCTGTGCCGATCTCGATGCAAGCTGCCGACCGCGGCAAGGGCGCCGTGGCGAACTGCCGATCTCGCTCGCGCATCCTGGCCGGTCGCCGACCGCGGCAGGTGCGCCTCAGGTCAGGCGGAGGCGGCCTTCGAGGAGCTGGACCCGCTCGACGAGGAGGACGACGAGCTGGACGAGCTCGACGACGACCCGGAAGAGCCCGAGCCCGAGCCCGAGTCCGAGGAAGAGGACGAGGACGACGAGCCCGACGAGGACTCCGACTTGCCCGCCTTCACCGTGCTGCTCGTCGACGTGCTCCGCGAGTCGGTGCGGTAGAAGCCCGAACCCTTGAAGGTGACGCCCACGGAGCTGAACACCTTGCGCAGGTTGCCTTGGCACTCCGGGCAGACGGTCAGCGACTCGTCGGTGAACTCCTGGTGGATGTCGAACGCGTGGCCGCAGTCGGCACACCGGTACGCGTAGGTGGGCACGTGCACTCCTCTGGGACGTCAGGGCGGCCGGGGCGTCGCGCGCTCACAGGACCGTCGCCTGGCACTCGGGGTTTCCGAGTGCCAATAGTAACGGTCGAGCGGCGGGGGATAGTCCCAGGATCTCCCGAGGCTGTTCACCCAAGCGCGTTCACCCAAGCCCTGGGGCGGACGGTAGTCTCCACTGCGTGTCCGCGACCACTCCCGCCGAGCCAGTAGAGCCCGTCGAAAAAGCCCCGTCCACCGGTGCACGGCCCGCCAAGCGCCGTCGGACTCGCACCACCCGTGTCCGCCAGTTCCTGGTCGGAACCACGGTCGTCGTCCTGCTGGCGCTGGTCGCCGTGACGACCTTCGGATGGCTCACCGCACGCCGTCCGCTGCCGGAGCACTCCGGGGAGGTGCAGGTCGAGGGGCTGAGCGCGGACGTGCGGGTGAGCCGCGACGCCCAGGGCGTGCCGCAGATCTACGCCGACACCGCCGAGGACCTGTTCCGCGCGCAGGGCTACGTGCACGCGCAGGACCGCTTCTTCGAGATGGACTACCGCCGCCACGTGACCGCGGGCCGGCTGGCCGAGCTGGTCGGCAACAACCCGGACGCGATCCAGGCCGACATGGTCACGCGCACCTTCGGCTGGCGGCACGTCGCCGAGGAGGAGTTCAACATCCTCGACGACGAGACCCGGCAGTACCTCCAGGCCTACGCGGACGGCGTGAACGCCTACCTCGAGAACCGCAGCCCGGGCGAGACGGCCGTGGAGTACACGGTGCTCGACGTCAGCGTCGAGGTGAACGAGCCCGAGCCGTGGGACCCGATCGACTCGCTGGCCTGGCTCAAGGCCATGGCCTGGGACCTGCGCGGCAACTACGACGACGAGCTCGACCGGGCGCTGGCCTACAGCACGCTGGACGACGCCTCGCGCGTGGCGGAGCTGTTCCCCTCCTACTCCGGCACCGGGAACGCGCCGATCCTCGACGCGGCCGAGGCGGGGGCGCAGGCGAACGCCCCGGCGGGCACCGAGACGGCGTCCGCCACCCAGGAGGTCTACGGGAGCGCGGACCTCGCCGACGCCCTCGCGTCGGCGCAGAAGGCGCTCGACGCCGTGCCGGTGCAGATCGCGCGCGGTGAGGGCACGGGCTCGAACTCGTGGGTGGTCTCGGGGCAGTACACGGAGTCGGGCAAGCCGCTGCTGGCCAACGACCCGCACCTCGACCTCGCCGCGCCCGGCATCTGGGCGCAGGTCGGCCTGCACTGCAACCAGGTGGGCCCGGAGTGCCCCTACGACGTGGCCGGCTTCTCGTTCTCCGGCTTCCCGGGCGTGATCATCGGCCACAACGCCGACATCTCCTGGGGTCTGACCAACATGGGCGCCGACGTCACCGACTTCTTCATCGAGCGCGTCCGCAACGACACGTACCTGCGTGGCGCGGACGAGTGGGTCCCGATGGAGAAGGAGACGGAGGTGATCCGGGTCGACGGCGGCAGCCCGGTCGACCTGGAGGTCCGGCGCACGGTGCACGGCCCGATCGTCTCGACCGTGATGGACGAGGCGCAGATGGACGCCGTGCGCAGCTCGCCCACGGAGACCGGCACCGAGCTGGGTCAGTACGAGATCTCGCTGCAGTGGACGGCGCTCCAGCCCGGGCACACCGCGGACGCCGTGTTCGCGATGAACCGCGCCAAGACGCCGGCGGACATGAAGGCGGCGGCCGCGAAGTTCGAGGTGCCGGCCCAGAACATCGTGTTCGCCACGACCGACGGGCACATCGGCTACCAGGCGCCGGGCAAGATCCCGGTGCGCGCGAGCGTCCCCGGCGCCGTCGAGTCGGACGGCACCTGGCCGCGTCCCGGCTGGGACGCCCGCTACGACTGGACCGGCTACGTGGACCCGGCGCAGATGCCCGGCGTGGTGGACCCGAAGGAAGGGTTCATCGTCGCGGCGAACCAGGCGGTGCTGCCCGGCGGCAACGGCCCGTTCCTCAGCCGCGACTGGGACTACGGGTACCGCTCGGAGCGCATCCGCACCCTGATCACCGACCGGATCGCGGAGGGCCGCAAGCTGACGGCCGCCGACATGTCCGAGTTCCAGATGGACCAGTGGAGCGTGTTCGCCGACACCCTGGTGCCCGTGCTCCTCGAGGTGGAGCTCCCGGCGGGCTACGACTCGGACGGCCAGGCCCTCCTGGCCGACTGGGACAGGTCCATGGACGAGGACTCGGCCGCGGCGGCCTACTTCGCGGCGGTCTGGCGCAACCTCCTGCGCACCACCTTCAACGACGAGCTGCCGGAGTCCATGTGGCCCGACGGCGGCAGCCGCTGGCTCGCCGTCATCCAGGGCATGCTCGACAACCCGAACGACGCCTTCTGGGACGACCAGTCCACGGTGGCGGTCGTCGAGAGCCGGGACCAGGTGCTGACGGAGGCGCTGGTCAGCGCCCGCCAGGACCTCACGGTCGAGCTCGGCAAGGACACCAGCGACTGGGAGTGGGGCACGCTGCACCAGCTCCGCCTGCAGCACCTGGTGCTCGGCGGGTCCGGCGTCCCGGCCCCGATCTCGACCTACATGAACCCGGCCCCGGTCAAGGTCGGCGGCGGCTCCTCGATCGTGAACGCGACGTCCTGGGACGCGGCCAGCGGCAGCTTCGAGGTGACCAGCGGCCCGTCGATGCGCATGGTCGTCGACCTCGCCGACCTGGACGCGTCCACCTGGGTGGTCGTGACCGGCACGTCGGCGCACCCGGCGTCGCCGCACTACGACGACCAGCTCGGCGCGTGGGCGGCCGGGGAGACCTTCCCGTGGCCGTTCACCACCGAGGCCGTGGGGCGCGCCTCCGAGGACGAGCAGACCCTGACGCCGTAGCGGCGTCGGTCCGCTCCGCTGCTCGACCAGCGCGCCGGCGTCAGCCCAGCCAGCGCCAGTCGGTCGTGGTGGCGACGGCGTGGACCGGGATGTCGTGCTCCTCGCGCGGCAGCGGGTGGTCCGCGGCGTCGTACACCTCCTCGGGGAAGACGACGGCGACGACCTTCGCGCCCGGCCGCAGGTGGGTCAGGGCGCGGTCGTACCAGCCGCCGCCCTGCCCGAGCCGCACCCCGCGGGTGTCGACGGCGAGGGCGGGCGCCAGGACCACGTCGGCCAGCTTGACGGCGTCCGTGCCCAGCGCGGGGCCGCCGGGCTCCGGCGGACGGCCCGGGGCGCGCTCCAGCAGGTCGTCCGGGCCCGTGTAGTCGGCCCAGTCGCGGGCGAGCCCGGCGCCGAGCACCGGCAGCAGCGCGCGGACGCCGCGGCCCGCGAGGCGGTCCAGGAGCGGCAGCATGCCGGGCTCTGCGCTGCGGGCCGCGTACGCCGCGACGCACCCGGCGTCGCGCACCTCGGGGATGGACTCGATGACGTCGGCGAACATCTCCGCGGCCTCCGCCCGGCGCCGGGCCGACCGCAGGCCGCGCTGGGCGCGGATCGCGCGGCGGAGCTCCTCCTTGGCGTCGCCCGTCTCCATCCCGGGGTGGACGGGGTAGGGCTGTGGCGTCGGAACAGAGATGCCGCTCATGACCGCTATTGTGCCAAGACTCCGAGACTGGATTGTTACGAACGGCGCACGAAGAAGGCGAGAACATGACCGAGCGGCTGCTCGACGGGTCAGAGGCCACCGAGCGTGGTAGACCCTCCTCCAGCGGGGGAAACCTCGCGGGGCGTGGCAGGGGGCGAACGATGTTGCCGTCGAGTAGGTCGGACGTGCCGGAAGGCACCACGGGAAAGTTTGTGAAGGGGTGGACGGTGGCCAAGCCATGGCCGGTGACGCTGCGTGAGGACACGCCGGCGGGGACTGTCGTGCTGCGCCCGCTGCGGCGTCGGGACGCGACCGACTGGTCGCGCCTGCGGGCCGAGAACGCGGCCTGGCTGGAGCGCTGGGAGGCGACGTCCCCCGGAGCGAACCGGTACATCGCCTCGACGTTCGGCGAGTACGTGCGGTCCCTCTCGGCGCAGGCCCGCGCGGGTACGTCGCTCCCGTTCGGCGTAGAGCTCGACGGCGACCTCGTGGGGCAGCTGACGGTCGCGTCCATCACCTGGGGCTCCATGTGCTCCGCGAGCATCGGCTACTGGGTCAGCCAGTCCGTGGCCGGGCGGGGCGTGATCCCGACGGCGGTCGCGATGGCCACGGACTACGCCTTCTTCCTGGGGCTGCACCGCATCGAGATCAACATCCGGCCCGAGAACAAGCCGAGCCTGCGGGTCGTCGAGAAGCTCGGTCTGCGGGACGAGGGCGTGCGCGAGCGGTTCCTGCACATCCAGGGCCAGTGGCGCGACCACCGCACCTTCGCGGTCACCCGCGAGGAGGTTCCCGAGGGCCTGCTGGCGCGCTGGCAGCGCCTGCGCGAGGCGCTGTGACGGCAGGACACGCCGCGCGCGGTGCGGCGGGGCGCGGCGATGCTCGCCTACCGTCGTGTCGTGGAATCGACCGCGGGACTCACAGCCGTAGCGCTGTTCGTCCTGTGGCTGGGCTACTGGATGCCGAGCATGGTGCGTCGACGGGCGGAGCTGGCCGACGCCCGGGTGCCGGACCGGTTCTCGGGCGGGCTGCGCATCGTCGCCATGAGCGGCTCGGGTAGGAGAGGAGGGGCGATGGTCAACGACGGCAACCGGCGAGGTACGAGCCAGGGCGTGCCACGCGTCGCCCACCCCACCCCGAAGCAGGGCCTCCCGCTCCAGATCATGGTGCGCGGCCGCCCGCTGACGGCGGAGCGCCTCCGCCGCGTCGAGCGCCGTGCGCGGCGGGCCGCCCGGGCGCGTCGTCGCTTCATCGTGTCGCTCTTCCTGCTCGTGTCGAGCGTCGTGGCCTGGACGCTCGTCGGCTTCGGCCAGCTGCACTGGGGCGCCGCCGTCGCGACGTCGGCCATGCTGCTGTTCGTGCTGTTCCTGGGGCGCCGTGCGGCCCGCGCCGCCCGCCGGGCGGACGCGCGGTGGCACGCGACGGTCCGGGCGGCGCGGCAGCGTGCCACGCAGGCCCGCGCGCTCGCGAACGGCGGCCCGTACGCGCCGCGCAACCGCGCGCAGGTCGTGGGGCTGGCGACGCGGGGCTCGGACACGCAGACGCAGGCGATCCCGCGGGTGGGCGGCAAGAACGTGCTCGACGAGATCCTCGACGGCCCGGAGCAGCCCAAGGTCATCGAGGTCCCGGCGGAGGTCGTGGACGAGGCGCCTTCGGGTGCCGGGTCGACGGCGGACGCGCCGGCCTCGACGGACGCTCCGCCGAGCGGGCGTGCCTGGGACCCGGTCCCCGTGCCGCTGCCCACCTACGTGACCAAGCCCAAGGCGCCGCAGCGGCAGCCGGCGGCGTTGCCGCCTGCCGTGCCGCCGGGCAAGGCGTCTGCGGGCGCCTCGGGTCGTCCGGGTGGTTCGGGGTCGGGTTCGGTGCCGGCTCTGGCGTCCGGTGCGGCTTCTGGTCCTGCCTCGGGTCCGACGACGGCGGCCGGTGCCGCTGGTGCCGCCGACGCCGGTGCCGACGCGGTGGCCGAGGACGAGCTGCTCCGGGGCGAGCCGCCACGCATGAAGTCGGAGACGCTGGGACAGCCGCTCGAGGAGATCCTGGCCCGACGCCGCGCGGCGGGGTGACCTGCCGCACCCCGCCGCCGGCGTCGTGGCTGGTCGGGTGTCGCGCGAGCCATGTGTTCGTGACCCGCGCGACACCCCATCAAGTTGCGGAGCACCGGCGGTGAAGTGCTAGTCTTCTGCAGTCCGAGGGGCTATGGCGCAGTTGGTAGCGCGTCTCGTTCGCAATGAGAAGGTCGGGGGTTCGAATCCCCCTAGCTCCACAGACGGAAACCCCGCTTGACCAGGGCAGATGCTCTGGTCAGGCGGGGTTTCTTCGTTGCCTAGGAGGCGTCTTCCTCGGATTGCGGCCCCCCGGCGGCCCCCGCGTTGTCGTAGACCCCGTCGTTCAGGCGATCCAGGCCTGCCTTGTCGGCTCCGGTACCGAGGTAGTGCAGGTACCGGTTCGTGGTCGCGCAGTCGCATCCGCTGGCCCGGCAGACCATCCGTGACTCTTGCAGATCAGCCGCCGTATCCCTGCGGATCTCCAGGACCTAGCGGAGCGTGCGGCTCTTGCGTGAATTGCTGTCTCACGACCCGCTTGACACATCGCCCTAGAAGCACGGGACCTCAGCGATGAGAGGATGCGCCTCATGACGCCTGACCTGACGGCTGCCCTGGCCCACGTGGACCGGGTCTTCAGCGGGTTCACGTGCCGTCCCGACAATGTCTGTCTGCACTGCTACGCGCTCGACGATGTCGCACCTATGGCCGTCGCTGGTGCGGAGCTCGGCACGGCCACGCTGGCGTCGCTCATGTTTCGAAGTCCGTTCTCCGTTGACGACCACGCAGCGCTGGTACGGCGACTTCTGCCACAGATGGCTCACGGCATGGCGGACGGATCCATCGAGATCACCTGGTCAGCGCACCACTGCTTGGCGCGCGGCGACTGGCGCGAGTGGCCAGACCGGCAGTCCCTGGCCGTCCGTCGGTTCGTCGAGGCATGGTGGTTTGACCAGGTCACGACGCCAGGGCACGAGACGCCGTTCGATGCGTACGCGGCGATCCTCGGCGACTTGCCGAGCGCGTTGGCGTCATGGCCCGAGCACCCGGTTGCGGACCGCTACCTGGTGGACGTGAGTGAGGGCTGGATAGACGACCTGATGGTTGACTGCAACCCGCTCTGGGTATCGGACGATGCCGACGATAGCGAGACCTGCGCCGTGTTGCGGGACTGGTACATCGGCACGGCGGCGGAACGACTGGTCTGTGCGGGCGCTACCGAACTCGCCACGGCCGCGCGCCTACTGGCGTTGCCCATAGACGAGCGCATGCGCCGCTTGTACGGGGCATCGCCGACAACGTGAGAGGCCGGCACCACGGCGACGTCCGCGCACAGCGACGAAGCGAGCCCCGGACCGCATTACAGCGTTTCCTCGCTGTCAGAAGGCCCGCTTGACCAGGGCAAACGCTCTGGTCAAGCGGGGTTTCTTCGTTGCCTGGGAGGCGTCTTCCTCGGATTGTGGCCCCCGGCGGCCCCCGAGTCGTCAGACACCCCTTCGTTGAGGCGATCCAGGCCCGCCTCGTCGGCTCCGGCACCGAGGGGGTGCAGGTACCGGTTCGTGGTCGCGATCGACTCGTAGCCGCACCATGCCTCCACCGTTCCGGGGGCGATGCGCCGTGCATGCCAGGGGCACGCCCAGTCGTGACGGCCGCCACAGCCGTCCGCGCTTACCGATCGGCCCTCGCGTCGTCTAGGTTGTCCCCGTCTGACCGACGACAGCGTCGGGTCTGGTCGAGTGCCGATGAGCGCCGATCGGGGCTGGAAACCCCGGACGTCCCCTCGTCGAAGGACACTCCCTTGACCTCGCCTGCCCTGGCCGCGCCCGCGCGGCGCTGGTGGATCCTTGCCACCGTCTCCCTGACCCAGCTGCTCGTCGTCCTGGACGGCACGATCGTCAACGTCGCGCTGCCGAGCGCGCAGATCGACCTCGGGCTGTCCGACACCGCGCGTCAATGGGTCGTCACCGGCTACGCCCTGGCCTTCGGCGCGTTCCTGCTGCTCGGCGGGCGCATCGCCGACTTCTGGGGTCGCCGCCGCACCTTCGTCCTGGGCCTCGTGCTGTTCGGCGCCGCCTCGGCGTGGGGCGGCCTGGCGCACTCCGGCGCCGAGCTGCTCGTCGCCCGCGGCGTCCAGGGCGTCGCCGCGGCGCTCATGGCGCCCGCCGCGCTGGCGATCATGACCGTCACGTTCCCCCACGGCCGTGAGCGCAACACCGCCTTCGCGATCTTCGGCGCGGTCGCCGGCGCCGGGTCGGCCGTCGGGCTGCTGCTCGGCGGTGTGCTCACCGAGTTCCTCAGCTGGCGGTGGTGCCTGCTGGTCAACGTGCCGTTCGTCGTGGCCGGCGTCGTCGCGGCGCTCGTGCTGCTGACCGAGAGCCGCGCCGACGGCGACCGCCGCTACGACGTGCTGGGCGCGCTGACGGTCAGCACCGGCCTGGCCGCGCTCGTGTACGGCCTGACGCTCGCCGAGGAGTCGTGGACGTCGGGGGCGACGCTGGGCCTGCTCGCGCTGGGGCTGGTCCTGCTGGCGGCCTTCGTGCTCGTCGAGTCCCGGTCGAACCATCCGCTGCTGCCGCTGCGGGTGGTGCGGCACCGGGCGCGCGCCGCGGCGTTCCTGCTCCAGGCGATCGCCGGCGCGGTGATGATCGGCGCGATGCTGTACCTGACCTTCCACCTGCAGATCGTGCTGGGACTCAGCCCGCTGCAGGCCGGGCTGGGGAGCTTGCCCATCACCGGCGGCATCATGGTCACGGTCCCGTTCGCGACGAGGATGCTCAACCAGATCGGCCCGCGGCGGCAGCTCATCCTCGGCCCGCTCATCAGCGCCCTGGGCGTCGCCTACCTCAGCCTCATCACCGTCGACGGCAACTACTGGGCCCAGGTGTTCCCCGGCGTGCTGGTGATGGGCATCGGCATGGGCTTCACCTTCGTCCCGCTGCAGAACCTCTCCCTGCGCGGCGTCGCCCCGCACGACGCGGGCGCCGCCGCGGCCACCGCCAACGCGTCCAACCAGGTGGGTGGCTCCATCGGCCTCGCAGTCGTGACGGCCCTGTACGTCGCGGTCACGGCGAACGCCGACGACCCGGGCTCGGCCGAGGCCGCGGTCGACGGGTACTCCGCCGTCTTCCTCGCCGCGGCCGGCATCCTCGTCGCGGCGGCGGTGGTCGCGGCGACACTGATCGGCAAGGACGCCATGAAGGAGGCGGCGGCCTCCGAGCAGATGCCGGTCCTGCACGTGGGCTGACGGCGGACGGGTTGCGACCGCGGCGTCTCGAAGAAGGGATGAAACCGTTTCGTGCTCCGAAACCGGCATGCCTGGCCATTTCGCGATCAATACCATCGAGCCCCGGGGCGGAAAAGGCTGCACCCTCGCAATTGTTCGGATTCCCGAAAGTTGACCCATCGCCGATGTGCAAATCTCTTCGAAATGTCGATCACGGCCCGTTCCGGGTGCGCATCCGATGAGTCCGGCTGCGAGCTATGAGACGCGTGTCAGCGGGCATCTGCTGGAGATCAGGGATGTTCGGCAAGATCCTGCAGCCGGCGGGCGCGCGTGGGGAACGGCCGCACGCCCCACGCTGGTGACCGGCATCGACAGCGGGCCGGTCCGGGTCGAGGTCGGCGTCTTCCGGGCACCGCTCGACGTCGACGGCGAAGGGTGGGACGAGGCCGCCGAGGTCAGCGTCCTGACCGGGCCCGGAGGAGTGGTCGTCGTGGGGATCGAGGACGGCGACTCAGGGGTCCCGCGGATCGGTGTGGGCGGCGGGCCGTACCGGCTCCGGGTCTACGCACGAGGCCGTTCCCTTGCTCCCGACGCGACCGTCTCGGCGGCGACCGAGACCTATCGCGTCGTCGCGTGGCCGGCGCCCATGGCCGTGCCCGCGGTCCTCGTGCGCGGGCGCGGCACGACATCCAACCTGGTGCAGTTCATCAGCCCTGAGGGGGCGGACGTCGTGGTCCTCGACGGACTCGGCGGTGCCGAGCCCGTGGAGGACGCGCTGGAGCGGACGGAACGTCAGCACGACAACCTCAGGCGGATGAGCCGACGGCGCCCCGAGTAGCAGGGCGAGTCTCCTGAGTCAGACGAATGACGCCGGATCCTGGTGAGACGGACTTCAGCCTGTGCCCAGAGCTGGCCCTCGTCTACGCTCAGCGGCCATGATCGCCGACGCCATCGACTCCCGCCTTGCCAATGCGCTCTTCGATGTCCGGGCTGCCGGAGTGGGCATTCTTGCTGAGCCTGCAGTTGCTCTCACCCGTGCGATCTACAAAGGGGTGTGGGTCGGTGGACGTGCAACACTCACACCTACCGAGTACCACTTTCACCCGAACGACATGAATCGTTCGGTGCACGACGGTCCGATCGACTTCGTCATCCCCCTCGTCGACATTGAGCACGTCGGCTTCAGACGAGGCGTCATCACCAGTATTGTCGTCGTGCGCGCCAGCGGCTGTGAGTTCAAGATCCGGTGTTACGGTGCCCGGAAATTCGCCGACCGGATCGGCGTGGCCGTCGCTACGGCCCGAGGAGAAAAGCCTGCATCATCGGCATGAACAACCCGGCCCGTCACTCCGGCCCGATGTACCCCGTGATCTCCCGGCCCTGCTGCCCGGTGTGGGTCGCCTTCGGCGCCAGCCAGCAAGCGATCGATGACCCGGCAGCCGAGCTCGGCCGGCAGCGGGGCGAGGCCCGGCCCGCCGTCGTCGAGCCACGTCCCCAGTGCATCGGTCGCCGGGTCGCCGGCGAGACGTTCGAACCAGACCGGCCGTGCGCCGCTCGCGCGCCCGGCCGCGGTGGGGCGGGCGACGACGACGTCGCCGCGGTTGCACTCGTCCAGGCACTCGGACAGGGTCAGCCGCGCGACGCCCCGGGTCTGCAGGCGCCGTAGGCGTGCGAGCTGCCCGCCGGGCAGGGGGTCGAGATCGCCGAGAGTCTCTCCGGCGCAGAGGCTGCACGCGGTGAGACCTGGCGATTCGGCGGCAGGTTCGGCCGGTACGGGGGTCGTGGACACCGGAGGAGGATACCCCCATTGGGTATCGACCATCACGCCGTGTTGCCCCGTTCCGTGTCCATACCGTTACTCTTGGGCTCGCCATGAACGTGACCCGCGCCGCCCGCTCGCTCCTCGCCGATCCCCGGCGAGAGGCCAAGAGTGTCCTGGCCGTCATGTTCCTGGTGTTCACCGTCCTGAGCGTGCAGCTGCTGTGCGGCGTCCACCTGGACGAGGCCGGACACCCGCACCCGCAGGCCACCGTCGGGCAGTACGCGGCCTCTGCCGTGGTGCCCGCGGGCGCCGAGGGAGGCTCCGGCCACCACGGTGAGGACCCGAACCACTGCTCGGAGAACCGCACCGTGACGGCGCGGTACGACCGGACCGTGTCGCCCTCCGCCGAGCTGGCCGGCGAGCCGGAGCTCGCCCTGCGGTGGCTGGTGCCCGACCTCGCGCACCCCCGGCACGGGACCGCGTCCGGCGTCGCCGACGCAGCCGCTCCGTCGCTCCACGCCCTCGGGATCTCCCGGACGTAGACCGCCACATCCCGTCGACACCACCCCCACTGGGGTGTCGACCGGTCTCGCGCGCCCCGAACCCGGGGACGCGTGTGGTTCTACTCCGATCCGAAAGGTCCCAGCTTTCATGGAGCCCAGCTACACCCCCGACCCGACCGTGCGCGGTCGTGGTCGCCACCGGGCGGTCCGCCCGGTCCTGGCCGACGTCGCCCGAGCCGCCACCGAACAGGTCACCACGCTCGCCGGCCGCACCGCCGTCGCCGCCGCGGCAGGTTCGGGCGTGCTGCTGTCCCTGGTCGCCGCCCCGGCTCAGGCCGCCCCGGCGTCCGGCACGGTCAGCACGTCCCTGGCCGGCAAGTCCGTCCAGGGTGCCCTCAACACGGCGGACCTCAACGCCCTGGCGGCCCAGGCCAAGGAGTCCGTCGCCGCCGCGCCGGTCGTGACCGTGGCCAACGACGCCGAGCTGAAGGTCGAGCGGGCCGCCGTCTCGGTCGTCTCCGCGGCCGAGAACGACGAGTACCAGGCGCAGCTCGCCGCCGAGGCGGAGGCCGAGGCAGCCGCCGAGGCCGAGGCCACCGCGGCTGAGGCTGCCGCGGCCGCGGTCGACCTCCCGGCCTCGGCGTCGAGCTCTGCCGTGGTGTCCATCGGCATGCGGTACCTCGGCGTGCCCTACCTGTGGGGCGGTTCGACCCCGGCCGGGATGGACTGCTCCGGGTTCACGTCGTACGTGTACGCCCAGGTCGGGGTCAACCTGCCCCGCACCTCGTCCGAGCAGCGGTACGCCGGACCGGAGGTCTCCTGGTCCGAGGCGCAGCCCGGTGACCTGATCTGGTCGCCCGGGCACATCGCGATCTATGCCGGCGACGGCATGCAGATCGAGGCGCCCGTACCGGGCAAGACGGTGCGCTACACGCAGATCTGGCAGTCCAGCCCGACGTTCATCCGCGTCCTCTGACGCGGTCCACGTGAGGGGCGGGCTCCGGCCCGCCCCTCACGTCCCCAGCCCTCGACCCTGCCGATCCCCTGGAGAAACACCCATGGCAACACCGACGCGAGCGCGCTCCCGGCGGGGCCGGCACCGCAAGGGCCGGCACTCCGCCGCGCCGAGCGGTGCAGGGTCCACGGTCACGAGGCGGTGGCCGTTGAAGCTCGGGGTGGGGGTCACTCTCGTCGCCACCATGTCGGTCACCGTGGCGACCGCGGGCGGGCCGGGAGGTGACGCGCGCGACCAGCCGGGAGCCGCCGTCGCGCTCACCGGCCCCTCGGCCGACGCGGTCGACGCGGCGCGGGGCCGGGACGGCGGCGCATCGCGCAGCCAGGAGCGCGCACCGCGCAGCGCGACCGACGCCGGCATCACCGTTCCCCAGGACGCCACGATGCCCGGCGGGGACAGCGCGCCCGTAGAGGTCGAGGCCCCGCCCGTCCTCCCGGGCTGCGACGGGGAGGCGACGGGCGCCGGACTCAACGGCCAGGTGCCCGCCGACGAGCTGTGCGATCTCTGGGACGGTTACCCGCCGGTCCGTGCCGATGCCGCCGTCGCGCTGGCCCGGCTGAACCAGGCCTACACCGAGCAGTTCGGCGAGGCGCTGTGCCTCACCGACGGCTACCGCAGCTACGCGCAGCAGGTCACCGCGAAGGCGCAGAAGCCGACGCTGACGGCGACGCCGGGCCGGTCCAACCACGGGTGGGGCCTGGCCGTCGACATCTGCGCCGACAGCTACGCCGGCGAGCGCTGGGACTGGCTCAAGGCCAACGGACCGGAGCACGGCTGGGACAACCCGGGCTGGGCGCAGGCCGGAGGATCGGGGCCGTACGAACCGTGGCACTGGGAGTTCACGGAGGCCGTCGCGCAGGTCGGCGGTCACTAGGGTCGGGGGTCAACGGTCCTCGGCGATTTCCAAAGGGGGCAGCGATGACCGTCCGAGATCTCGACTTCCATCCCGACGAGGGCTATGTCCGCTGCTTTCGCGTGCCGGACCCCGGCGTCCTTGTGAACGACGCCGGCAGGTACGTGCGCCAGAGCCTGGAACCGCTGGATCTCGGGGATGTGGGCGACAAGCTCGTCCTGCGGCACCTCGCCTTCTCGACCGAGTGGTTCAAGATCAACGCGACGTACGACCTGGCCGGCGACCTGAGGGAGACGCGGCCGCCCGACGGTGTGCCGTTCGCGCTCAACTGCGACATCGCGACCCCGATGGTCCGGGTCGGCGGCGACGTCTCGGCGGTCGACCTCTTCCTCGACGTGCTCGTCGGGCTGGACGGCACCCACCGGGTGGTCGACGAGGACGAGTTCGTGCACGCGTCGGCGTCCGGCCTGATCTCGCCGGCGGAGGCGCGCGGCGCGGAGCGCGGCCTCGCACGGCTGCTGGACTGGCTGCGGACGGGACGGCTCCACGAGCTGCTCGACGACGTGTCGTTCGCTCCGGTGACGACGGCGCCGGAGCCGCTGCCGGTCGCACGGACGCCCCTGAGCGAGGTCCCGTCGGTGTCCCCGGGGATCCGCCCGAGCTGGTCGGGGACCGAGTAGGCGGCGACGCCCGGACCTAGTCCGCCGCGGCCGCCTTCTTCCGCCGCCGCGCCCCCGCCGACCGCGGCGGCGTCTGTCGCATGTGGTCCCGCGCGCGGCCGAGGATGTCGGCGAGCGTCTCGATGTCGGCGCGCGACAGCGGGGCGAACAGCAGGTCGTCGAGCGTGGCGACGTGCCCGGGGAAGACGTCCGCGAGGACGGCCCGCCCCTCGTCGGTGATCGTGACGGTGACGCCGCGCTCGTCGTCCGAGGACTGTGACCGGGTCACGAGGCCCCGCTTCTCCAGCGTCTGGGCCTGGTAGGTGAGCCCGCTGCGGCTGTAGACGACGCCGTCGGCCAGATCGGTCATCCGCCGGCTGCCCGTCGGGGAGTCCCCGAGGGTCGCGAGGAGCTGGAACTGCACGTAGCTCAGGTCCCCGACGTCCCGCAGCTGCTGCTCGACGGAGTGCTTCAGCAGGCTGCTCGCCTCGATGAGGGCGAAGTACGCGCCCAGCTGCGTGGCGTCCAGGGGCGGCGGGGTCGAGGTCACGTCCCCAGCCTAGCCACGGGCCGAGAATGCTTCCAACTCGAAACACTTGCTTCGAATTTGAAGCGGTGCTAGCGTGCTCAGCAGTTGCTTCGAATCCGAAGCATGTGACCGAAGGGAACGACATCATGAAGGCAGTTCGGTTCCACGAGACGGGCTCCGCCGAGGTTCTGCGCTACGAGGACGCCGACCAGCCGGTCCCCGGCGCCGGCGAGGTGCGCGTCCAGGTCGCCGGCTCGGCGTTCAACCCGGCAGACGGCGGCATCCGCGGCGGCTTCCTGCCGTTCCCGGTGACGCTGCCGCACGTGCCGGGCTACGACGTCTCGGGCACGGTCGACGCGCTCGGCGACGGCGTGGAGGGTCTCGCCCTGGGTCAGGACGTCGTCGGGTTCATCCCGATGATCGCCGACGGCTCCGCGGCGCAGTACGTCGTCGCCCCCGCGGCCGACCTGGTGGCGGCCCCGACGAGCATTCCGCTGCCCGACGCCGCCGGGCTGCCGTCGGTGGGGCTCACCGCCTCGCAGGCGCTGTTCGAGGCCGGCGGCCTCCAGGCCGGTCAGCGGCTGCTGATCAACGGCGCCGGCGGCCCGGTGGGCGGGTACGCCGTGCAGCTCGCCAAGCGCGCCGGCGCGTACGTCGTCGCCACCGCGAGCCCGCGTAGCGAGCAGGCCGTCAAGGCGGCCGGCGCGGACGAGATCGTCGACCACACCACCACCTCGGTGCTCGACGCGGTGACCGAGCCGGTCGACGTGCTGCTCAACCTGGCCCCGATCACCGCCGAGGGGTTCGCCGACCTGGCCGCCCGGGTCCGCGACGGCGGCGTCGTCGTCTCGACCACGCCGAGGGTGCAGACGCCCGGCGACGAGGCGCGCGGCGTGCGCGCCGTCACGGTCTTCCTGCACCCGGACGCCGACGTGCTCGCGGGCCTGGTCGCGCTCGTCGACAGCGGCGACCTGCACGTGGAGATCGCGCGGCGCGTGCCGCTGAGCGAGCTGCCGGAGATCCACCGGCAGGCCGACGCCGGGCAGGTGCACGGCAAGGTCGTGGCGGTCCCGCCCGCCGTCTGAAAGGCCGGAGACCCCCAGCACCTTTGAGGCCCGGGTTTCTTCGCTTTGACCAGTGTCAAAGCGAAGAAACCCGGGCCTCAAAGGTGCTCGGCGAGTCTCCCTGTGTGCGGGGATGCGTCCGGGTCGGACCCTCAGCGCACCATGCTGTTCTCGTGCACGGCCGCGAGCCGCGACCGCACGCTGAGCAGGGTCTCGATGATGAGGTCCTCGCGCCCGTCGCCGAGCCGGCTGATCGGCACCGCGACGCTCATCGCGTCCACGGCGTGGTGGCCGAAGGGGAGCGCGACGCCGAAGCAGCGCACGCCCATGCACGACTCCTCGCTCTCGGTCGCGTAGCCCTGGTAGGCCGCACGGTCGATGATCTCCAGCACGGCCTCCTTCTCGGTGGTCGTGTTCGGCGTGATCGCGGCGATCGACTCGGGCACCAGGTCGCGGCGGGCCTCGGCCGGCATCTCGGCCAGCAGGGCGCGCCCCAGCGAGGTCGCGTAGGCCGGGAGGCGGCGTCCGACGGCGGAGTGCATGCGCAGCGGGTGCACGGACTCGCGCTTGGCGGTGTAGATGACGTCGGCGCCGTCGAGGCGGCCCAGGTGCACCGTCTCCTGGGTGGCGGCCGCCACCTCGTCGAGCACGGACTGGGCGCGGGCGAGCACGGGGTCGCCGTCCAGGTAGGCCGAGCTGACGACCAGGGAGTGGATGCCGAGCTGGTAGACGCTCCCCGTGGGGTCCGTCTGCAGCCAGCCGCGCTCGGTCATGGTCCGCAGCAGCGCGTGGAGGCTGCTCTTGGGGATGTTGAGGCGGTTCGAGAGCTGCAGCTGAGTTCCGGGGCCGCGGGCGGCGATGTCGTCCAGCAGGTCCAGGGCGCGGGCGGCCGACTTCACCGGCCCCGCGTCGGCGGCGCCGTTCGTCCCCGTCTTGAACTCCTTCTGAAGCTGCATGAACTCTCCTCTGGTCCTACCACGGTGCACCGGGCCCTCCCCGGGGGTGAATACAACGCTACCGCGAGTTCGCATACATGGACAGGTTTCCGCCCCTTGACCCGTGAGCCGGATCACGTCTATCTTCAGACCAGTTCACATAGACGAACGCAGTTCACAGACGAACGCGATTCGCAGACCGACCGAGGGGCAGCTACGTGATCCAGGTTCGATACTCGACATCTCCGTCCAGCGCGGAGACGGCCACCACAGCGGACCTGCGGGAGAACTTCCTCGTCCCCGACCTCTTCGTGAGCGGCGAGGTCAACGGCACCTACACCCACGACGACCGGCTGGTCATCGGTGGCGCCGTCCCCGCCACCGCCGAGCTCGCGCTGCCGGCCTGGTCCGACGTGCTGGGCACCGAGTCCCACCTGGAGGGCCGGGAGCTGGGCATCATCAACGTCGGGGCGGCCGGGCACGTCGTCGTCGACGACGAGAAGTACGAGCTCGAGCACCTCGACGGCCTCTTCGTGGGCCGGGGGAGCGAGGTGTCGTTCGGCGGCGCCGACGCCGCCTTCTACTTCGTGTCCGCCCCGGCGCACGCGACCTACCCGACCACGGCACTCAGCCACAACGAGGTGGAGCCGGTCGCACTGGGCTCGGCCGACGCGGCCAACGAGCGCAGCCTCTTTCGCTACGTCTGGGGCCAGGACGTCAAGACCTCGCAGCTCCAGTTCGGCGTGACGGTCATCGCCAGCGGTTCGGTCTGGAACACGTTCCCGCCCCACCTGCACGACCGGCGCACGGAGATCTACTGCTACGTCGACCTCGACGAGGAGGCCCGCGTCTTCCACTTCATGGGCAAGCCCGGTGCCACCCGGCACCTCGTGCTCCGCAACCGCGAGGCCGTCATCTCCCCGCCCTGGTCGGTCCACGCCGGGGCGGGCACGGGCTCGTACGCCTTCATCTGGGCGATGGCGGGCGAGAACAACGTCTACACCGACCTGAGCCCCGTCGCGCTGGAGGACCTGTGACGACCGGCCCGGCCGCCACGCCGACCGGCGAGGCGCGCTCGCCCTTCGACCTGCACGGCAGGTGCGCCGCGGTGACCGGGGCGGGGCGCGGCCTCGGCCGCGCGGTCGCGCTCGGCCTCGCCCGCGCTGGGGCCGACGTCGTGCTGCTGGGCCGGCCCGGCAACCAGGACGAGACGCGCGACCAGGTCCTCGCGCTCGGCGCGAAGGCCGACGTCGTGGACCTCGACGTGAGCGACCTGGACGCGGTCGAGCGGGTCGGCGCCGAGCTCACCGGCTCGCGGCAGATCGACATCGTGGTCAACAACGCCGGGATCATCGACCGCGAGGACTCCGTGGCCGTCAGCCGCGACTCCTGGCAGCGCGTGCTCGACGTCAACCTCAACGGGCTCTTCTTCCTGACCCAGCAGCTCGGCCGGCCGATGGTCGAGCGTGGCCACGGCAAGATCGTCAGCATCGCCAGCCTGCTGTCCTTCCAGGGCGGCCTGCGGGTGGTGTCCTACGCGGCCAGCAAGCACGCCGTCGCCGGGGTGACCAAGGCGCTGGCCAACGAGTGGGGGCCGCACGGCGTCCGGGTCAACGCGATCGCGCCGGGCTACATGGTCACCGACAACACCACCGCGCTCCGCGACGACGCGGACCGCTCACGCTCCATCCTCGAACGGATCCCGGCCGGCCGCTGGGGCACGGCCGAGGACGTCGCCGGAGCGGCCGTCTTCCTCAGCTCACCGGCTGCCGACTACGTCAACGGCCACGTCCTGGCCGTCGACGGAGGCTGGCTGGCCCGCTGAGCCCGTCCCTCCCACACCAGTTTCACCGCCGGACACCGGCACCGAACGAAATCGAGGAAACGACAATGAAGTTCACCTCTCGACACACCGCCGCTCGAGGCACGGCCGCCGTCCTCGGCGTCGCCCTGGCGGCCGCCGCGCTCACGGGCTGCACCGAGACGGCCGCCGGGGACGGCGGCACCGCCGAGGGCGGCGCCGCCTGCGACCCCGCCGACGTCACCCTGGTGGGCCAGGTGCGCAACGAGTCCAACCCCTACGAGGCCTCGTGGCTCGACGGCGGCGACGCCTTCGCCGAGCAGGTCGGCCTCACCCAGGAGCGGCTCACCTACGACGGCGACTCGACGCGTCAGCAGGAGCAGATCAGCCAGCTCCTCGCCGGCGACACCGAGTGCCTCGTCATGAACATCCTGCCCAACGGCGACTCCGACACCCCGCCCATCGTCGAGGGCGCCGAGGAGGCCGGCGCCTTCCTGGTCACCCAGTGGAACAAGCCGGCCGACCTGAACGTCACCGACTACGACCAGTGGCTCTCGCACATCACGTACAACGGCGTGGAGTCCGGCAAGCAGATCGGCGACGCGCTGTCCGAGGCCATCGGCGGCTCGGGCGGCATCGTCGCGCTCCAGGGCATCCTGGACACCGGCGCCGCCAAGGACCGGTTCGCCGGGCTCGAGGAGTCGCTGGCCGCCAACCCGGACGTCGAGCTGCTCGACGACCAGACCGCCAACTTCTCCCGCGCGGAGGCGCTGGAGGTGACCAAGACGCTGCTCACCAAGCACGGTGACGACATCAAGGGCATCTGGGCCGCCAACGACGACATGGCGCTCGGCGCGCTGGAGGCACTCCAGCAGGCCGGCCGCGACGACGTGGCCGTGGTCGGCATCGACGCCGTGCCCGACGCGCTGACGGCGATCGAGGACGGCACCATGACGGCGACCGTCTCCAGCGACGGCCCGTGGCAGGGCGGCATCGGCCTGGCCATCGGCTACTGCGTGGCCACCGGCGAGCTCGCCGTCGAGGACATCGCCGACGAGGACCGCGCCTGGTTCGCCGAGCAGTTCCTCATCGAGCAGGACAACGTCGCCGACTTCGTCTCCCCGGAGACCGACGAGGCCGACTTCGCCTGCGACAACCTCTTCAGCCGGTCGCAGGGCGCGATCTCGTGACCATGGCACCCCCCGCCGAAGCCGACACCGACGTCGTGCACGCGCAACGCCCCCGGCCTCGGCGGGGGGTGTCCCTGCGGGACGCGGGACCGCCGGTGGCGCTCGTCGTCATCTTCGCGATCTTCGCGGTGCTCAGCCCCGGGTTCCGCACGCTCTCCAACGTGCAGAACGTGCTGGACGCCGCGGCGGTCCTCGCGGTCGTCACCATCGGCATCAGCTTCGTGCTGATGATGGGGTCGATCGACCTGTCCGCCCCCGGGATCATGGGCGCGTCCGCCATCACGGTCGCCCTCCTGGTCGCCAACAACCGCAACGACAACGACTGGGGGCTCCTCGGGGTCGCCGTGGCGGTCCTGCTGGCCGCCGCGCTCGGCTGCCTCAGCGGGCTCGCCCTGGTCGTGCTCAAGGTGCCGTCGTTCATGGCCACCCTCGGCGTCTCCGCCGTGGGCCTGGGCGTGGCCACGCTCCTGTTCGCGGGCGTCCAGCCCAACGTCACCGACCCGATGCTGGAGGGCTGGGCCGTGGACCGGTTCCTCGGCCTGGCCCACCTGACCTGGATCGCGCTCGCCTGCGTGGTCCTGGGCGCCCTGGTGCAGCGCTACTCGCGCCTGGGCCGGTACGCCTTCGCGATCGGCGGCGCCGAGGAGGTGCTGTCGCTCTCCGGCGTGCGGGTCGCGCCGTTCAAGGTGGCGGTCTTCACCATGGCGGGCGCGTTCTACGGCCTGGCCGGCGTGCTGGTCACCAGCCAGCTCGGCGCGGGCCTGGTCCAGGCGGGCAAGGGCTACGACTTCTCGGCCATCACGGCCGCCGTCGTCGGCGGCACCCTGCTCACCGGCGGACGCGGTGGCATCCTCCACTCCACGGTCGGCGTGCTGCTGGTGACCGTCCTGACCAACGGCCTCGTCCAGGTCGGGGTCAGCCCGTACTGGCAGGGCGGTGTCCAGGGCCTCATCGTCGTCGCGGCCGTCGCGGCCGCCGTCATCCCACAGCGTCGTAGGAACCAGGTGACCAAGTGACAACGAACCTGCGGACAGAGTCCGCGCCCCGCGTGCCGGAGCCCCGGCACGCCCTCGAGGTGCGAGGGCTCGTCAAGCACTACCCGGGCGTCAAGGCCCTCGACGGCGTGGACCTCGTGGTGCGCCAGAACGAGGTGCTCGGCCTGGCCGGCGAGAACGGCGCGGGCAAGTCCACGCTGCTCAAGGCGCTGGTCGGGCTCGTGCGGCCGGACGACGGCGAGATCTGGGTGCGCGGCGAGAAGGTGCGCCTGCGCAGCGTCGTCGACGCCGCCGACCATGGCATCGGCATGGTGTTCCAGGAGCAGTCGCTGGTGCCCAACCTGACCGCCGCCGAGAACATCGTGCTCGGCAGCGAGGGTCCCGGCGTGCGCCGCGGCATCTACCGCTGGGGCACGATGCGCCGGCTCGCGCAGGAGCAGCTCGACAAGATCGGGTCGCACATCGACCCCCTCGCGCGCACCGACACCCTGAGCTTCGCCGACCGACAGATGGTCGAGATCGCCAAGGTGCTCCGCATCGAGGAGCGCACCTCGCACCCGCCGGTGATCATCCTCGACGAGCCCACCTCCGTGCTGGAGTCCAAGGAGATCGAGACCCTCTTCACGCAGGTGCGGCGGCTGCGCGAGTTCGCGTCCGTCGTCTTCGTCTCGCACCGGCTCGACGAGGTGCTCGACGTCTGCGACCGGGTCGCCGTGCTGCGCGGCGGCCAGTCGGTGGGCGAGGTGCCCGCCGCGGGCGCGGCCCCGGCCGAGCTGCACCGCATGATGATCGGCTCGACCGGCTCCGACGACCACTACCACGACGGCGCCGCCGAGCGGTCCGCGGAGCCCCGCCGGCCCCGGCTCGAGGTGCGCGGCCTGTCCGGCCGGACGTTCCAGGGCGTCGACCTCGACGTCCACGCCGGCGAGATCGTCGGCATCGTCGGCGTGCACGGCTCCGGCCGCGAGGACGTGTGCCGGGCGCTGTTCGGCGCGGAGCCCACCACCGCCGGCGAGGTGGTGCTCGACGGCAAGCGGCTCGACCTGTCCGGCACCCGCGCGGCCTGCGCCGCCGGCATCGGGTACGTCCCGGCCGAGCGCAAGACCGAGGGCATGGTCGGGCCGATGTCGGTGGCCGACAACATGACGCTCACCAAGCAGCAGGCCCGCTGCACCGGACCCGTCGTCCGGCCGCGCAAGCAGGCGACGCTGGTGGACACGTGGATCGACCGGCTCTCGATCCGCACCCCGCACCGGGGCACCGCGATCCAGCGGCTGTCGGGCGGCAACCAGCAGAAGGTCGTCCTGGCCCGCTGGCTGGTGGCCGGCGACGTCCGGCTGCTGCTGCTCGACCACCCCACGCGCGGCCTCGACGTCGGGGCGCGCTCGGAGGTGTACCGGCTCATGCGTGAGCTCGCCAACAGCGGCGTGGCCACCGTGCTGCTGGCCGACAGCCTCGAGGAGGCGATCGGCATGTCCGACCGGATCATCGTGATGAGCGACGGCCGCGCGACCACGGAGGTCGCCGCTCCCGCGGGGAGCAAGCCGACCCCGCTCGACCTCGTCAAGGAGATGGTCTGAGCATGTCCACGCCCGTCCTCACCCAGCCGGCCCCCGGGCCCGCCTCCGAGCCCGCAGCCACGGTCCGGCCGACCACGGCCCAGCGGCTCACGTCGTTCATGCCGGTCATCGCGCTCGTCGTGCTCCTGGCGGCGCTCACCATCGCCGACCCGAGCTTCCTGACCGCCAGCAGCCTCACGGCGGCGGTCCGCACCTCGGCGCCGCTCGTCGTGCTCGCCGCCGGCGCCACCCTGGTGGTCCTGTGCGGCGGCATCGACCTGTCGATCGCCGCGCTGTGCTCCCTGGCGACGGTCTTCTTCGCGCTGTGGCTGCCCGACCTCGGCGGGCTCACCACCCTGGCGATCATCGCGGCCACCGGCGCGATCGGCGCGCTCCAGGGCGTCGCCCACGTGCTGCTGCGCATCCCGTCGTTCATCGTCACGCTCGGCGGCATGAGCATCTTCACCGCGATCGCCCTGGTGATCTCGGACGCCGGCCCGATCCGGGTGGTCGACCGGGACGCCACCCACTGGCTCACGCTCTACGTGGCCGGCGTGGTGCCGATGTCGTTCTTCGTCGCGCTGCTCGTCGTGGTGGTGGTCTCCCTGGTGCTCCGGTTCACGCCGCTCGACGCCTGGATCCGCGCCACCGGCTACTCCGAGTCGGCGGCCCGCCTGGGCGGCGCGCCGGTCGACCTGGTCAAGGTCGGCGCGTTCACGCTCTCCGGCGCCTGCGCGGGCCTGGCCGCCGTCATGCTGGTCTCCCGCAACTTCAGCGGCAGCCCGACCATGGCGGACAACCTGCTGCTGCCCGCGGTGGCCGCCATCGTGGTGGGCGGCACCGCGATCACCGGCGGCCACGGCTCGCTCTGGCGCAGCCTCGCCGGGGCGCTCGTGGTGACGCTGCTGCGTGTGGGGCTGCCGATCGTCGGCGTGCCGTCGGCCTACGAGCAGATCCTCTACGGCGCGATCATCGTCGCCGCCGTCGCGCTCACCCTCGACCGGTCGAAGGTGCTGATCATCAAGTAGCCGCGGCCGACCTCGCCCCGAACCACCTCCTGAGAACCCGACACCCCGGAAGGCTCCCCATGTCCGAGAACTCCCTTCTTCTGCCCGCCGTCTCCTCGTTCCTGTCCTCGCCCAAGCAGCTGCTGATCGACGGCGAGTGGGTCGACTCGAAGGACGGCAAGACCTTCGCCACGGTGAATCCCGCGACCGAGGAGGTCCTGGTCCAGGTGGCCCAGGCGTCCGCGGTCGACGCCGACCGGGCGGTCACCGCCGCCCGCAACGCCTTTGAGCAGGGTTCGCCGTGGTCGCGCATGACGCCGCGCGACCGCTCGCACCTGTTGTGGCGCATCGGCGACATGATCGACGAGCGCGCCGAGGAGTTCGCCCAGCTCGAGTCGCTCGACAACGGGAAGAGCCTCGCGTCCGCCCGGGGCGACGTCGGCGTGGCCGCCGAGCTGTTCCGGTACTTCGCGGGCTGGGCCACCAAGATGGAGGGCACGACCATCCCGATGTCGGTGCCCGGCCGGGACTTCCACGCCTACACGCGCCGCGAGGCGATCGGCGTCGTCGCCGGCATCGTGCCCTGGAACTTCCCGCTCACGATGGCCGCGTTCAAGATCATCCCGTCGATCACGGCGGGCAACACCGTGGTGCTCAAGCCGGCTGAGCAGACGCCGCTCACGGCGCTCCGGCTCGGCGAGCTGCTGCTGGAGGCGGGCCTCCCGGCCGGCGTCGTCAACGTGCTGCCCGGGTTCGGGGACGCGGGCGCCGCCCTGGTCGACCACGCCGGCGTGGACAAGGTCGCCTTCACCGGCAGCACCGAGGTGGGCAAGAAGATCGCCGCGGGCGCCTCGAAGAACCTCAAGAAGGTGTCGCTGGAGCTCGGCGGCAAGGCGCCCAACATCATCTTCGCTGACGCCGACCTCGACGCCGCGATCGCCGGCGCCGCCCTGGCGGGGTACTTCAACGAGGGCCAGTGCTGCGTCAACGGCTCGCGCCTGTACGTGCAGCGCGAGGTGTTCGACCAGGTCATCGAGGGTGTGGCCGCGGCCGCCAAGGCCATCCGGGTGGGCGACGCGTTCGACCCGACCACCACGATGGGGCCGCTGGTCTCGCAGGAGCAGCACGAGAAGGTCATGGGCTACGTGCGGGGCGCGGTCGCCGACGGCGCCACGATCGCCGCGGGCAGCCCCGACCCGGCCGCGGACCGCGGCTACTTCTTCTCCCCGACGCTGATCACCGACGTCACCGAGCAGATGGCGGTCCAGACCGACGAGATCTTCGGGCCGGTCATCACCGCCATCCCGTTCGACAGCGAGGACGAGGTGGTCGCGGCGGCCAACAACACGGTCTACGGCCTGGCCGCGGGCGTGTGGTCGCGCGACCTGAGCACGGCCCACCGGGTCGGCGGCAAGCTCCGGGCCGGCACGGTCTGGCTCAACACCTGGCACGCGGACGACGTCACCCTCCCGCGGGGCGGCTTCAAGCAGTCCGGCTGGGGCCGCGAGCTGGGCTCGTTCGGGCTGGACGACTACACGGAGCTCAAGACGGTCATCGCCGAGCTGCGCTGACCGGGCACCCGAGGGCACCCCGTTCCAGGGGGCACCACATGTTCAGGGGGCACTGAACGCAAGACGCACCACCGGAGAGCAGCTCCGGGGCGGCCGACCCCGTGCGGGGATCGGCCGTCCCGGCCTGCCCTCCTGTCCATCAACCACGTGCGAAAAGGGATCAACGATGAACCTGTTACGCAGACCTGACCGGCGCCATCACGCGCGTCGCTCCCGCCGGGCACGCCTGGCGGCCGTGCTCGCCGCCTCCCTGGCGGTCGTGCCCTTCCTGGGCGGCGTCGCCCAGGCCGCCCCCGCGGCGACCGCCCCCGCGCAGACCGCGCCCGGCTCCGTCGACGACGGCGTGCTGCGCGTCCTGCTGTTCTACAAGTCCAACTTCCACGCCTCCCACGTCCAGGCCCGCCAGGCCATCCGCGACCTGGTCGCCGACCTGGGCGTCGAGTACGGGCAGCCGGTCGAGATCCAGGAGACCGACGACCCGGCCGCGTTCACCACGGCGAACCTCGCGACCAAGGACACGATCGCGTTCGCCCAGACCGGCGGCGTGCTGTTCAACGTGGACCAGCGCGCCGCGCTGGAGGCCTACATCCGCGGTGGCGGCGGCTACCTGGGCCTGCACTACGCGGGCTGGTCCGTCGGCCAGAGCGAGCACGACGTGAACCCGTTCTACGCCCGGCTCGTGGGCGCGGCGTCCGAGGGCCACCCGGAGAACCCCGCGGTGCGCCCGGGCCGCGTGGTGGTCAAGGACACCTCGCACCCGCTGACCCAGGGCCTGCCGGCCGAGTTCACGCGCAGCGACGAGTGGTACGACTGGCTGGTCAACCCGGCGCCCAACGTGCGCACGCTGCTCAACGCCGACGAGTCCTCGTACGGCGGGGGCAACAACGGCACGAACCACCCGATCACGTGGTGCCAGGAGATCGACTCCGGCCGCTCGTGGTACTCGGGGATGGGGCACGAGGGCACGGCGTACGCCGAGGCCCCGATCCGCACCCAGATCAAGAACGGCCTGGCCTACACGGCGGGCCTGCTGCCGGCCGACTGCTCCGCGCCGAACAAGGCCGAGCAGGGCGCCTGGAGCGGCGTCACGCCCTGGCCGCTGGTGCCGATCAACGCGGCGCTGACGTCCGACGGCAAGGTCCAGTCGTTCGGCAGCGTCTCGTCGGGCTGCACCGACAACACGCCCTACGACTTCTACGGCAACTCGTGCGTCACGCAGGGCGGCCAGATGGAGATCGACGTCTGGGACCCGGACGAGGAGCGCACGGCCGCCAACGTCAACGACGGCATCGTCACGAACTCCACGTACACCGACCTGTTCTGCTCGATGCAGGTCCAGATGCCGCACCGGCGGGCCACGATGACGGTCGGCGGTGACGACGGGCTGGGCGGCAACGCGCCCAACGACGCCGCGATCGGCGTCACCAGCTACACGACCAACCAGGGGCTGCGCAACGAGGCCCCGATGAACTACCCGCGCTGGTACCCGACGGGTACCACCCTGCCGGACGGCTCCGTCGTGGTGCAGGGCGGTAGCCTCAAGGGCGGCCCGGGCGGCCCCGGCGTGCTCACGCCGGAGATCTACACGCCGGACGAGGGCAGCTCCTGGAAGCTCCTGGAGGGCGCCACCAGCGCCGCGGCCTACGGCGACGGCGGCAACGGCAACGGGCCCGACGAGAACCGCTGGTGGTACCCGCGCGCGTTCGTCGCGCCGGGCAACGGCAACGTCTTCAACATCACCGGCACCCAGATGTACGAGCTCGACCCCTCGGGCGACGGTGAGGTGACGCTCCGGGGCACCCTGCCGGCGAACATCGCGAACCAGGGCAACCTCGGCAACCCGGTCGGCGCCACGTCCACCGCGACGATGTACCGGCCCGGCAAGATCCTCCAGGTCGGCGGCGGCTGGTGGGCCAACGGCGGCGGTCCGGACGGCGCCCGCGCCGGCTTCACCGTCGACATCACCGGCGGCACCGACGCGCCCGTGGTCGAGGCGACCGAGCCGATGCAGTACGCCCGGCACTGGGCCACGTCGACGGTGCTGCCCGACGGCGACGTGATCGTCACCGGCGGCTCGCGCGACAACAACGGCAACGGCGGCTACGTCACCACCGCCGAGATCTGGGACCCGGACACGGGCGAGTGGACCACGATCGACGTGCCCTACGAGCACGCCCGGCTGTACCACTCGACCGCCCTGCTCCTGCCCGACGGCCGCCTGATGGTGGGCGGCGGCGGCACGCCGGGTCCGCGCAACTACACGGACGTCGAGTTCTACTCGCCGTCGTACCTGTTCGACGGCGACGAGCCCGCGGTGCGCCCGGAGGTCACGGGCGTGCCGGAGAAGGTCGGCTACGACGGCACGTTCGACGTGCAGGCCGACGTCGACGTCTCGCGGGTCACCCTGGTCCGCAACGGCTCGGTGACGCACGGGTTCAACAACGACCAGAACTTCCAGGACCTGGCGTTCGCCCAGAACGGTGACACCCTCACCGTCGAGAGCCCGGTCGACGGCACGTACGCCCCGCCCGGCGCATACATGCTCTTCGTCTTCGACGAGGACGGCACGCCGTCGGTGGCCGACATCTTCCAGATCGACCCCGAGGTCGAGATGGACTCCCCGGCCCCGCACCTGGTCGACCAGCTCGAGTACCCCCGCCTGCCCGCCGAGTGGCGTTCCGCCAACCCGCCGGCCGTCGTGGACGTCGAGCCGGGCAACGGCCGGATGTCCCCGTGGGAGGTCGACAGCGAGGTCCAGCTCGTCCGCGCCGCCGCGCCCAGCCAGGGCGGCCTCGGCCTGACCGGCTACCACCTCGCCGTGGGCAGCGAGGGCAGCCTGACCCGCACGGTCAAGGGTCTCGACCCGGGCCGCGAGTACCGGGTCTCGCTGCGGTACGCCCGCGACAGCCGGTCCGCCGGCACGGCACCCGGCACCGCCGACCTCTCGGTCGGCGACCTGTCGACCACGCTGTCGGCGGGCACGGACCTGTCGTCGCAGAGCAGGTTCGGCACCTACGCCGGGACCTTCGTCGCCGGGGCACGGTCGCAGGACCTGACCCTCACCGCCGGGGACTCCGGCGCGGGCGTCATGATCGACGACCTGGTGATCGTGGGTTCCGACGCCGGCGCCTCCGACGTCCCGGTGCACTACGCGTTCGAGGAGGGCTCCGGTACCCGGGCCGCCAACTCCGGCACGGACGGGTCCGTGGGTGCTGCCACGCTCACGGGGACCACCGGCTGGAGCGAGGACGGCGTGTTCGGCGACGCCCTCGACCTCAGCGGCGGCAGCAACGCCAACGCGGTGGACCTGCCGGACAACCTGCTCCAGGGCGAGGAGAGCTTCACCACCTCGTTCTGGGTGCGGCCCGACACCACGACGAACTGGACAGGTCTGTTCCACGTCGGCGACGGGCTCGGGGACGCGGGCAGCTTCTTCCAGATCCAGATGCAGACCAACGCCGCCGGGGCCACCGGGCTCGCGGCGACGTTCAAGGCCAAGGGCGCCGCGCTGCAGGAACGGGTCTACGCCACCCCCACCCGGGACGTGGCGGCGAACGAGTGGAACCACGTCGCGTTCACCCGGCAGGGTGCTACCGGCACGCTCTACCTCAACGGTGAGCCCATCGCGTCCCGCGACAACCTGACGATCGACATGACCGACGTCGGGCCGACGGCCAACAACTGGCTGGGGCGCAACGGCTTCCCGGACCCGGCCTACGACGGCCTCATGGACGACGTGCGGGTCTACACCTCGGCGCTCGGTGACGACGCCGTGGCCGCCCTGTACGCCGACGGCAGCGCGCTCGCCACGACCACCACGGTCACGGTCGAGCCGGGCTCGCCGTCGCCGTTCGGCGCACCGGTCACCGTCTCGGGCGCCTTCGCGGCCGCGAGCGGCGGGGCCCCCTCGGGCGTCGCCGAGCTGTGGGTCGACGGCGCCCGCGTGGGCGGGCAGGTCGACGTCGTCGCCGGCGCGGTGGAGTTCACGGACGTGGCGCTCTCCCCGGGCGACCACGACGTGCAGATCCGCTTCCTCGCCGACGACGGGTGGCGCGACTCCGCGCAGACCGTGGAGCACACGGTCGAGCGGCCGCCGCCCGGCGAGGGCACGCCGATCCACTACACCTTCGACGAGGGTCAGGGATCGACGGCGGCCAACACCGGTCTGGACAGCTCGGTCGGGGCGGCGACGCTCACCGGGTCCACCGGCTGGTCCGGTGCCGGGAAGTTCGGCGGGGCGGTCAACCTGCCCGGCGGTGCGTCGGGCACGGGCAACCAGGTCGAGCTGCCGGACAACATCGAGGCCGGGATGGAGGACGAGTTCAGTGTCTCGATCTGGGCCCGTCCGGACGCCCTGCCCACGTGGGTGCCGCTGCTGCAGATCGGCAGCAGCACCGACACGTTCTTCCTGCTCCAGTCCAACACCCAGACCAGCGGGGCCACCGGCTTCGCGGCGACGTTCAAGGCGCCGGGCACCCCGGGCAGCGCCCAGGAGCGTCTGGTCCTGGGCCAGGGCAACGACCTGCCGCTGAACGAGTGGACGCACGTCGTGTTCACCCAGAGCGGCTCGGTCGGGAAGATCTACTTCGACGGCGAGCTCCAGGCCACGCGCAACGACTTCACCGTCACCATCGGTGACGTCGGGGTGGGCGGCCAGACGACGACCAACCTCATCGGCGGGACCAGCTGGCCGGACGGCCGCTGGGACGGCCTGGTCGACGACTTCCGGATGTTCGGGTACGAGCTGACCGCCGAGCAGGTGGGCGACCTCCACGCCGGGACGGCGTCGAACACGGCCCCCGTGGGTGCCGCCGACGCCTACGGCACCGTCGAGGACGAGGTTCTGGAGGTGGCGGCGCCGGGTCTCCTGGCGAACGACACCGACATCGACGGCGACGACCTGACCGCGACCGGGCTCTCCCAGCCGGCCCACGGCGACGTCGTCCTGCGGGCGGACGGGTCCTTCACCTACACGCCCGACAGCGGGTGGTTCGGGACGGACACGTTCACCTACCAGGCCTCCGACGGCGCGGCGACGTCCGCGGCGACGACGGTGACCATCACGGTGGAGGAGGGCGAGCAGCCCGCCAACACGGCTCCGGAGGCGGGCGACGACGCGTACTCGGCCGTGGGCGGTCAGCCGCTTACCCTCCCGGCGCCGGGTGTCCTGGCCAACGACACCGACGCCGACGGGAACGTCCTGACCGCGACCGCGGTGACCCAGCCGGCCAACGGCCGGGTCACCCTGGAGGCGGACGGGTCTTTCACCTACACCTCCGACGACGGGTTCTCCGGCAAGGACGTGTTCACCTACAAGGCCTCCGACGGCACGGCGACGTCCGCCGCGGCCACGGTGACCCTCACGGTGAAGTCGCCGACGGTGACGGCGGTGGCCGGTGTGGCCCTGCCCATCACCTACGGCACGGCGGGCACGGTCTCGGTGGCGGTCTCGCCGGACACGGCCACGGGCGGGGTCGAGCTGCTCGACGGGGACACCAGCCTCGCGACGGCCACGATCGCGGACGGGCGAGGAACCCTCGTCCTCCCGGCCAAGGGCCTGAAGCCTGGGGTGTACGACCTGACCCTGCGCTACGCGGGCGACGCCGACCACAAGGCCGCGACGTCCAAGGTCCGGGTCGTGGTCGACAAGGTGGTGCCCACCATGGAGATCACCGCGAAGAAGTCGGGCAAGAAGGTGGCCGTCGAGGTCGCCTTCACCGCCGCGAACGACGTCCCGGTGACGGGGCAGGTGCGCCTCGCGGTGCAGGACGGCCAGACCCTTCTCGGGACCATCCAGGACGGGAGCGCCCGGTTCGAGGTGGACCAGCCCAAGGGGAAGGACCTGACGCTGACGGCGTCCTACCTCGGCAGCGAGCTGGCACTCGCGGCGGAGACCAGGGTGACGCTCAGGGTGAAGTGAGAGAGGCCGGGCCCGGAGGACGTGTCCTCCGGGCCCGGCCCGAGATCCCCTTTGAGGCCCGGGTTTCTTCGCTCTGAGGTCGCTCAGAGCGAAGAAACCCGGGCCTCGAGGCGAACGGTCAGTCGTCCGCGAACGTGGCGACGACGCCGGCGCGGCTCTCGTCCTCGCTGGCGAGCACACCGCCGTTGGCGACGATGTCGGGGGTGATCTCGCTGAACACCATGCGGACGTCCTGGCGGCGGGCACCCAGGATCTCGACGGCGCTGTCGGCCACGGCCTTGGCGAAGTCGCGACGCTGCTCGATCGTGCGGCCGCGCAGCAGCTCGACGGTGATGTTGGGCATGTCTTCCCTCCGGTGGCGGCCGCTCCGCGGTTCACGGCTGCGACCTTGATTCAGTGACGTGAACCACCGTACGCGCAGCGCCACCCGAAATCCATGGTCGCGGGCGCATCAGTTCACATTCTTGACACTAGTTCGGCAGGCTGGTTTGGTGTGCGGGCCAGCTCCACTCCCCAGGAGTCACCATGAATCGCACGACAACGATCCGTCGCGCGGCCCTCACCGGCCTTGCCGCCGTGGGCCTCGTGGTCCTCGGGACGACGACGGCGTCAGCCCACGTGACCATCACGCCCTCCACCACCGCTGCGGGTGCCACGGCCGTGCTCCGCGTCGAGATCCCGCACGGCTGCGCGGACTCGGCGACGACCGCGATCTCCGTCCGGGTTCCCGCGGAGGCCACCGACGTGACCGCCGCCGGCACGGACCGCTGGGCCGTCGAGCAGACCCCCGACGCCCTGACCTGGTCGACCGACGAGCCGCTCCCGGACGGGGAGCACGCCGAGGTCGAGTTCTCCGTGCGCCTGCCCGACGACGCCGGCGCGACCCTCGTCTTCCCGGTCGTCCAGCAGTGCGAGGTGGGGGAGGCGGCCTGGACCGAGGTCGCCGAGCACGGGGAGGGGCACGACGCGCTCGAACGGCCGGCGCCGGTCCTCGTGGTGACGGCGGGTGAGGGCGAGCCCGCCGACGAGGCGTCCGCGAGGGCCGAGCCCGCCGCGGAGCCCACTGCGGAGCCCGCCGCCGAGCCGAGTGTGATCGCTGAGCCGGCCGTGTCGCCGGCCGGGGAGCCTGCCGAGGAACCTGCCGCCGCCGAGGCGCGCGGCTCGCTGGTCACCTACGGAGCGGCCGGTCTCCTGATCGCGGGCGCCCTGGTGGGCGGGGCGGTGCTGCTGCGGCAGCGCCGACGCGGATGACCCGCCGTACCGCGGGCCACCGCACCGCGGGGCGGCGCGCCGGCGGCTGGCTGCTCCTGCTCGCCGTCGCCTGGGCGCTCCTGCTCGGGTCGGCGAGTCCCGCCGCGGCCCACGCGACGCTCATCAGCACCGACCCGGCGCAGGGCGCGGTGCTCGACGCCGCACCCGAGCGGGTCACCTTCACCTTCAACGAGTCCGTGATCGGGGTCCCGGCGGGCATCAAGGTGTTCGACGCGACCGGCGAGGAGGTGGCGTCCACGGCCACGGTCCGCGCCTCGCGGCTCCTCGTCGACCTCGACGAGGACGTCCCGGACGGCACGCTCGTGGTGGTGTGGCGGCTCGTGTCGGAGGACGGGCACCCGATCGGCGGTTCGCTGAGCTTCTCAGTGGGGGCGCCCAGCGACGTGGTGGACGTGCCGACCGGCGCGGACGCCGGCACCGACGCGCCCGTGCTGCTCGGCGTCGTCCGCGGGGTGGGCTACGTGGGCCTGCTGGGCGCCGCCGGCGTGGCGGCCTTCGTGGTCCTGTTCCTCCCGCGCGACCGCGTGGCCGACCGGTCACGCGGTCGGCTCCGCGCTGTCGCCCGGGTGGCGGCCGGCGTTGCCGCCCTCGGCTGGGGGCTGGCCGTGCCGCTGGTCGCGCTCTACCAGCTCGGCCTGCCGGCGTCGGCGATCACGGACGGCTCGACCTGGTCGGCGCTCGCGCCCGCCGAGTACGCCGTCCCCGCCGCTGTGGTCGCCGGGCTCGCGCTCGCCGTCCGGTCGCTCCCGGCGGGTGCCGCGCCCGACCGGAAGCGGGTTGTCCTGGTGCCGGCCGGCTGCGCGCTCGCGCTGGCCGCGCCCGCGTTCACCGGGCACACGCGGGCGGCGACCCCCGAGGCGCTCGTGATCGGCGTGGACGTGCTGCACCTGGCCGCGGGGGCCCTGTGGCTCGGCGGCCTCGTGGCGGTCGCTCTCGTGCTCGGGGACCTCGCGCGGGGGGACGCCGGCGCCGTCGTGCTCGGCCGGTTCTCCACCTGGGCCTCGGTGCTGCTGGCGGTGCTCGTGGTCGCCGGGACCGTGCTGGCCTGGCGGGTCGCCGGAAGCTGGGGCGCGCTCGTCGACTCCGGCTACGGGGCGCTGCTGCTGGTCAAGGTCCTCGCCGCGCTCGTTGCTGTCGGGATCGCCGCGTGGAACCGCTTCGCCCTGCTGCCGCGCCTGCGGGCGGCACCGCGCAAGGGTCGTGCGGCACCCGCCGCACTGCTGGTCCGGACGGCGCTCGCGGAGGCCGCCGTGCTGGTGGTGGTCCTGGGCGTCACGGGCTTCCTGGTGGACCGCAGCCCGGAGTCCGCCCCGGCCGACACCGCCGCCGAGACCCGGGGGCCGAGCGCCGAGGAGTCGGTGCGGCTGGACGACATCTCGGCGCGGATCACCCTGGCCCCCCTCGCCGTCGGCCCCGCCACCCTCACCATCGAGATGACCGACGTCGCCGGGGCACCCGCCGAGGGCTACGAGGCGCCGCGGCTCGCGCTGGCCTCGGACGAGGTGGAGCTGGGCGAGGTGACGCTCAGCTCGCTGGGGCCGGGCGTCTACGCGGGCGACCTCGTGCTGCCGACCACGGGGGAGTGGGACGTGCAGGTGTCGCTGCGCACCACGGAGTTCGACAACCCGGTGCGGACGGTGACGTTCGAGGTGCCGTGACGGACACCGGCGGCGCCGTGCACCGTGTCCGGGCGCAGCCACTCTCCGCCGAGTCAGTCGACTGGTCCGACCAACCGGCTGACTCGGCCGGTCTGGTGTGGCGAGTCAGCCGGTTGGTCGGACCAGTCGACTGACTCGGCGGCGGGTTGGAGTGCGGACCGTAGGCGGGCAGCCGCGGGGCGCAGTCCCGCCCGGGCGCGGGGCCGGCCGCGCCCCCGTACGGTGGGCGGCATGACCGATGCCCCGGCGCTGATCTGGTTCCGTCGCGACCTGCGCGTCGCCGACCAGCCGACCTTTCTCGCCGCAGGTCAGGGCGCTCGCGCGCTCGCCCTGTTCGTGCTCGACCCGCGCCTGCTCAAGCCCTCCGGCACCCCACGGCAGTGGTTCCTCTACGGCTGCCTGCGGGACCTGAGCGCGAGCCTGGACGGCCGGCTCCTGGTGGTGCGGGGCGACCCGGTAGAGGTCGTGCCCCGGGTAGCCGAGGCGGTCGGCGCGGGCGCCGTCCACATCGCCGCCGACTTCGGTCCCTACGGCCAGGCCCGGGACAACGACGTCGAGCGCGCGCTCCACGAGCGGGGCCGCGACCTGGTGCGCACGGGCTCCCCGTACGCCGTGGCGCCCGGCCGGGTGAAGTCCGGGGACGGCGGCCGCTACCGCGTGTTCACGCCGTTCAGCCGGGCCTGGGCCGACCACGGGTGGCGCGCCCCGGCGGACACCGACGCCGGCTCCCTGGACTGGATCGACCCCGCGACCGTCGACGTGCGGGCGACGGAGATCCCCGACCAGCCCGCCGTCGACGCCGACCTGCCCGAGCCCGGGGAGGCGGCGGCACACGAGCGGTGGGACGAGTTCGTGCGCGACCACCTCCAGGAGTACGCGGACGGCCGGGACCGGCCCGACCGCCCCGGCACCTCGCGCATGTCCGTCTACCTCAAGTACGGCTGCGTGCACCCGCGCAGCCTGCTCGCCGACCTCGCGGCCAAGCGCTCGAACGGCGCCCAGTCGTTCCGCAACGAGCTCGCGTGGCGCGACTTCTACGCGGACGTGCTCGACCAGCGCCCCGACTCCGCCCACCGCAACTACGACCGCTCCTTCGACGCGCTGGTCACCGACAGCGGGCCCGAGGCCGACGAGCTGTTCGCCGCCTGGCAGGAGGGCCGCACCGGCTTTCCGATCGTCGACGCCGGCATGCGGCAGCTCCTGGCCGAGGGGTGGATGCACAACCGGGTGCGCATGATCACGGCGTCGTTCCTCGTCAAGGACCTGCACCTGCCGTGGTGGTGGGGCGCAAGGCACTTCATGAGCCGGCTGGTGGACGGCGACCTCGCCTCCAACCAGCACGGCTGGCAGTGGGTGGCCGGCAGCGGCACCGACGCCGCCCCGTACTTCCGGGTGTTCAACCCGGTGCTGCAGGGCGAGCGGTTCGACCCGGACGGCGCCTACGTGCGCCGGTACGTCCCCGAGCTCGCGGACGTGCCGGGCAAGGCCGCGCACCAGCCCTGGAAGCTGCCGGACGGTCCGCCGGCCGGCTACCCCGCACCCGTCGTCGACCACAAGGCCGAGCGCGCGGAGGCCCTGGACCGCTACGAGGCCGTCCGCACGGCGCGGGAGAGCCTGCGCGAGAAGGCCTGACCGGGCCCCGGCCGGACGAGCGCAGCCCGCCCGCGCCGTCCGGCCCCCGCCCGCCGTCCGCGCGGGCAGATCCCCCGAACCGGGTGATCACCCCTGCACCCGGGAGTGATCGACTGCGTGGTGTCGTGCCCACACGACAGTCAGGCGCATCAAGGAGAGTCGGACATGAGCGACTCGTTCGGCGGGAACGTGCTCGTCTACCAGGCGAAGCTGCGGCCGGCCGTGAACCCCGAGTACCTCGTGCGGCGGCCCCGTCTCATCGAGCTGCTCGACACCGCGGTCGAGTCGCCGCTCACCCTGGTCGTGGCGCCGGCGGGCTCGGGCAAGACCTCCCTGCTGCGCGACTGGGTGGGCTGGACCGACCTGCCGCACGCCTGGCTGTCCGTCGACGAGTCGGACCGGGACCCCGCGCAGCTCTGGCTGAGCATCCTCGCCGCGCTCGACGGGATCGCCCCGGGCTGCGCCGAGCCCGCCGCCGACCTCATCCGGCGGCGGCACGCGCTGCTCGACGCCGTGGGGACGCTGCTCGACGACCTGGAGTCGCGGCGGTACGGCCCGCGCGTGCTGGTGATCGACGACCTGGAGGCCGTGGACGAGGCGGTGGCGGGCGGGTCGCTGACGATGTTCGTCCAGCACCTGCCGCGGTGGCTGCGCGTGGTGCTGGTCAGCCGGCACGTCCCGCCCCTCCCGGTGGACCGGCTGCGGGCGCGGGGGCTGCTCGGCGAGGTCCGGTTCCCCGAGCTGCGGTTCTCGTTCGACGAGGCGACCGAGATGCTGTCCCGGCTCGCCCCGACACTTCCGCCGCAGCGCGTGGCCAAGGCCGCACGGCACGCCGGCGGCTGGGCCGCCAGCATCCAGCTCGCCGCGCTGGCCGCCCGGACGGCGGACGCCCGCGCGGCCCCGGACGCGCCGCGGCAGGACGACGTCGAACGCTACGTCGGCGACTACGTCTGGCACGAGGTGCTCAGCGGCGAGCCAACCGACGTCGTCGACGTGCTGATGGCGGTGTCCGTGGTGGACCGGGTGGAGCCCGGCCTCGCCCGGGTGCTCGCCGGCCGGCCTGACGCCCCCGAGCTGCTGGAGCGGGCCGAGGAGCGCGGCCTGTTCGCCGCGCGGATCGAGCCCTCGGGGGCGTACGAGACACACGCCCTGGTCCGGGACGCCCTCCTGGTCGAGCTGCGCCGGCGCGACCCCGAGCGCCTGGCCGAGCTGCACCGCCGCGCCGCGCGGTGGTTCGAGGACGGCGGTCGGTCGGTGGCGGCGCTCGAGCACCTGCTGCGCGCCGGCCAGGACCGCGCGGCGCTCCGGCTGCTGGCGTCCTGCGTGCCCCAGCTCTACGACAGCGGGCGTGAGGTCACCGTGCGGCGCATGCTCGCGGCGATCCCGGCGGCCGCCGCCGCGGTGGACACGGCGGCGGCGGTCGACCTCGCCTGGTGCCAGCTCTTCGCCGACCGGAACGCGTTCGTGCAGGCCGTGCACACCGTCCTCGCCCAGGCCGACGGGGACGGCGCGATCGAACCGGGGCTGCTCGCGCGGCTGGAGATGCTCCGCGCGGCGTCGGCGGCCGTCTCGGGCGACTGGGGCGCGGGGGCCCGGTCCGCCCGGTGGGCCCTCGCGACGATCGGGGACCGCTGGCAGGCCGACCCGCTGTGCCGGTTCGGCTGGAACTTGCTGGCCCGGGAGATCGCGCTGGCGGAGCGGTGGGACGACGCCGGCGCGGAGGTGCGCCACGTGGCCCGCACCCTCAACCCGGTCCCCGGACGGCGGATCGCGTTCGAGGCCACCCGGGCCCTGGGGGCGGCGCTCGCGGGGCGCCCGGTCGAGGCGCTGCGCCTGGTGTACGGCACGCGGGGCATGTCCGAGGCGGCGAACCTGACGACGGCGCAGACCGAGCTGATGGTCGCCGAGGCGCTGGCCAACCGGGAGATCGGGGAGCAGTCGGCGGCGCTGCCGCTGCTGTCGCGCCTGGTCGAGACCCCGTGCGACCCGGTGCCGCACTGCCGGCTGCTGGCGTCCCTGGAGCTGGCGCGGACGGCCGTCGACTCCGGGGACGGCGCGGCGGCGGAGCGGGCCTTCGGCGCCGCCACGGAGCTGGTCGACACGGAGCTCACGGGCCCGGGCAGCCGCACGCTCCTGGCCCGCACGGGCACCCTGCTGGCCCTGGCCGGGAGCCGCCTCGACGACGCCGCGCGCTGGGCCGCCGAGGTCGACGACCCCTTCTGGGGCGGCGTCGAGACGGCGCGCGTGCTCATCGCGGAGGGCGACGTCGGGGCGGCGGACACTGCGCTGCGCGCGGCGGCCCCCCGCTGCGTGCGGCACCACGTGCTCCTGGACCTGCTGCTGAGCCGCACGACCCGCGACGCGGACGAGGCCGAGGCCGCCCTGTCGCGCGCGGTGCGGCTCGCCGCCGCGCACGGCCTGGTGCAGACGGTCGCGTCCGAGGGCACGGAGGTCGTCGAGGCGATCGAGCGGCTGGCCTGGCAGGTGCCGCGGCCCTGGCTGGACCGGCTTCGCCGCGTCCCGCTCTCCGGGGCGTCCCCGCCCGGGACGGCGGTGGTCGAGCTCGTCGAGGACCTGACGGACCGGCAGCTCGGCATCCTGCGGATGCTCCCGAGCCGGCTCAGCCTGCGGGAGATCGCGGACGAGCTGTTCATCTCGGTGAACACGCTCAAGTTCCATCTCAAGGTGATCTACCGCAAGCTCGGCTGCGGGTCCCGGGCCGAGGCGGCCGACCTGGCCCGGGCACTGATGAACCGGTCCCGGCGCGGTCAGCCCGCGGGCGCCTGGCGGCGCTGAACAGGGGAGTGCACGATGACCGCTGACGCCACGGGGCGCACGGCCGCCGCGTCGCGGATCGTGCTGCCGACGCTGGCGTCCGGGCAGTTCCTCATGACCCTCGACAGCTCGGTCATGAACGTCTCGATCGCCCAGGTCGCCGAGGACGTCGGCACCACCGTCACCGGGGTCCAGACGGCGATCACCCTCTACACGCTGGTGATGGCGACCATGATGATCACCGGCGGCAAGATCGGCACGATGATCGGCCGGCGCAGGGCGTTCGCGCTCGGCTGCGTGATCTACGGCGCCGGCTCGCTGACCACGGCGCTCGCGCCCAACCTGGCCGTGCTCATCCTCGGCTGGTCGGTGCTGGAGGGCCTGGGCGCCGCCCTGATCATGCCGGCGATCGTTGCCCTGGTCGCGGCGAACTTCGAGCCGGACGCCCGGCCGCGCGCCTACGGCCTGGTGGCGTCGGCGGGCGCGATCGCCGTCGCCGCCGGGCCGCTGATCGGCGGCGCGGTCACCACCTACCTCACCTGGCGCCTGGTGTTCGCCGGCGAGGTGGTGGTGGTGCTGGCGATCCTCGCGCTGACCCGGAAGATCCAGGACACCGCCCCGGCGAAGCGGGTGCCGTTCGACCTCGTGGGGATGGTGCTGTCGGCGCTGGGCCTGGGCCTCGCGGTGTTCGGCGTGCTCCGGTCGAGCGAGTGGGGGTGGATCCAGGCCAAGCCCGGCGCCCCCGCGATCGCCGGCATCTCGGCGACCCTGTGGCTGGTCCTCGCCGGCCTGCTGGTGATCCGGGCCTTCCTCTGGTGGCAGGCCCGCCGGACGGCGCACGGCCAGGAGCCGCTCGTCGACGTCACGCTGCTGCGCAACACCCAGCTCTCGGGCGGGCTCGTGATGTTCCTGTTCCAGTTCCTCCTGCAGGCGGGGCTGTTCTTCACCATCCCGCTCTACCTCTCGGTGGCGCTCGGCCTGAGCGCGTTCGAGACCGGCGTCCGCCTGCTGCCGCTGTCGGTGGCCCTGCTCGTCGCGGCGGTGGCCGTCCCGAGGCTTCTGCCGCGGGCGTCGCCCCGCCGCGTGGTCGCCGCAGGCCTGGCCGCCATCCTGCTCGGGATCGTCGCGCTGGTCGTGGCGCTCGACGTCGGGTCCGGCCCGGAGATCGTCACGGTGCCGCTGCTGTGCGCCGGCCTGGGGGTGGGCGCGCTGGCCTCCCAGCTCGGCGCGGTCACCGTCTCCGCCGTCCCCGACGAGCTCAGCGGCGACGTGGGTGGCCTGCAGAACACGGCGACCAACCTCGGGGCGTCGCTCGGCACGGCCGTCGCCGGTTCGGTGCTGATCACCGCCCTCACCACGAGCTTTCTCCTCGGGATCGAGGAGGATCCCGCGGTGCCGGACGACCTGTCCGCGACCGCCACGGTCCAGCTCGCGGGCGGGGTGCCGTTCCTCGCCGACGACCAGGTGCGCAGCGGGCTGACCGACGCCGGGCTGCCGGAGGACCAGGTCGACGCCATCGTCGACGAGAACGCGACGGCGCGCGTCGACGGCCTGCGCACCAGCCTCGGGGTGCTCGCCGTGCTGGCCGCCGTCGCGATCTTCCTCACCCGGCTGCTGCCGACCCGCCCGGCCGGCAGCCGGGAGCCGGCCGGCGGCCGGCCCTCCGCCCCGGGCCGGCACTCGGCCTCCGGCTAGCCGTCCGCCTCGGCCCGGTCCACCTCCGGCGCCGTCAGCGCGGCGAGCGCCGCGCGGGTCTTGGTCTCCTGCGGGGTACCGAGGTCGAGGCCCTTGCCGGCCAGGACGGCCTTGGTCTCGGCGGCGGCCTGGAACGCCTCCTCCGGGGGTGCCTTGGTGGACAGCTCGAGGATCCGTGAGCCGTCCGGCAGGCCCCAGAGCTCGGCGACCATGCGGCGGCGGTACCCCTTGGCCCGGAACCGGCACTTGATCAGGTTGATCGGGCCCAGGACGACGAGGTCGTCGGCCTGCACGTCCTCGGGCATGCGCTCGCCCAGGAGGGCGCGCTGGTCGTCGTCGAGCAGGCCGTGGATGCCGCGGCTGCCGAGCATCACCTTGCGGACCCGGCGGTCGGGCGCCTCGACGGTCAGGGAGCACGAGCACGTGTAGCCGGCGGGGGACGCGTCCAGCTCCACCTTGAACCCGTCGTGCCCGCGGTAGCCGTCGGGCACGTCGTGCGGCATCGCGGGCCGGAGCTTGACCGTCAGGTCGGCGGGCTTGCGCTGGGTGCGGCGGGCGCGCAGCACCACCCCGGCGGACGAGAGCCGCAGGTCGGGCGTGTCGACGAACGCGACCTGGCGGAGCACGGCGTCGAGCGGGTCGATGCCGAGGATCCGGACGGCGGAGCGCTGGAAGTCGTCGGGGACGGTGAGCTTGAGCTCGACCGAGTCCACGTCGGGCAGGATCGCGAGCATGCCGCTGAGCTGCTCGGCGTCGTAGGTCGGGATGGCGGACATGGGGACCTCCGGGGGTCTGTCCCGTGATCATGGCCCGGGACCGGGTGGCGCAGGTCCACCCCTGTCCGGGTGGGCCGCGACCACCCCGGGTGCTGTCAGTGTCGGTGCGGAATCGCTGTACCCGCCCGTCACCGCAGGAGGTCCGGAGATGACCGAGCTGGACGTCGGACCGATCGACTACCTCGCCGTGGAGTTCCCCGGCAGCAGGCTGCAGGGCAAGGGCCTGGCCGCGCTGCTCGACCTCGTGGAACGCGGGATCATCCGGATCCTCGACCTCCGGGTCGCCCGGCGTACCGTCGAGGGCGACATCGTCGCCGTCGCGCTCACCGACCTGGACCACGACGGCAGCCTCGACCTCGCCGTGTTCGAGGGCGTGGGCTCCGGGCTCCTCGACGACGAGGACATGGCGCAGAGCGTCGCGCTGGTGGCCCCCGGCGACGCCGTCGGCCTCATCGTCTACGAGAACACCTGGGCCGGCCCGTTCGTGACCGCGATGCGGGAGGCGGGGGCGCAGGTGATCGCCACCGGCCGCATCCCGGTCGAGGACGTCGTCGCGGCGCTCGACGCGCTGGAGGCGCAGCAGACGGCCCCGAGCAGCACACCGGCACAGACGCAGGAAGGGACCACGTGATGGGACTCATCGGAGGTATGGCACGCACGGCCGTCGTGGCCGGCACCGCGACCGCGGTGTCCAACCGGGTCTCGCGGCGTCAGGCGAACCGCTGGGCGGCGCAGGAGTCCTACGCGGCCCCGCCGCCGCAGCAGCAGGTCTACGCGGCGCCCCCGCCGCCCGCCCCGGTCACGAACCCGGGCCCCGCGTCGGAGGACGTGATCGCGCAGCTCGAACGCCTCGGCCGCCTGCGGGACGACGGCGTCCTGACCGACGCCGAGTTCAGCGCGCAGAAGGCCAGGCTCCTCGCCGGCTGACGCATTGTCCCGCTGTGCCGCCCCGACCGGACGGAGGCAGGTCATGAGCGCCATGGACGCTCCGCACGAACCCGCACACGAGCACACGGCGCGGCATGCCGCCGAGCCGACACCCACCGCCCGGCCCGCGCCGGAGCCCATGGCCGAGCCCGCCGCCCAGGCCCGCGCCACGGTGCCCGCCACGGCGTGGATCTCGTGGGTCGCGCTGGCCATGATGACCACCAGCTCGGTCGCGAGCCTGCGGGCCGCGCCGACCATGGCGGTCTACGGGCTGGCGTGCGTGTTCCTCTACCTGGTGCCCGCCCTGGTCTTCCTGCTGCCGACGTCGCTGGTCTCCGCGGAGCTCGCCTCCGGCTGGAAGGGCGGCGTCTACAACTGGGTGGCCCGCGGCATCTCCAAGCCGATGGGGTTCCTCGCGGTGTGGTGCCAGTTCGCGATGACGATCTTCTACTACCCCAGCCTGCTGGGGTTCGTCGCGAGCACGCTGGCCTACGTCTTCAACCCGGCGCTCGCGAGCAGCGGCGTCTGGACGGCGTGCGTCATCATCGTCGTCTACTGGAGCGGCGTCTGGGTCTCCTCGCGCGGCACCAAGGGCGTGGCGGGGCTCGCGAGCGGCGGCCTCATCATCGGCACGCTGGTGCCCGGCGTGGTGCTGGTGGTGCTCGGCATGGTGTTCCTCGGCCAGGGCAACGAGTCGGCCGCGCCGATGACGGCCGACAACATCTTCCCCGCGTGGGCCGGGCTCGCCAGCCTCGTGCTCATCGTGAACAACTTCCTCTCCTACTCCGGCATGGAGATGAACGCGGTGCACGTGTCGTCGTTGCGGAACCCCGCCAAGGAGTTCCCGAGGTCGATGTTCCTGGCGATGGGCATGGTGCTGCTGATCTTCATCCTCCCGGCCCTGGCGATCAGCTGGGTGGTGCCGGCCGAGCAGCTCTCGCTCACCGCCGGCGTCATGCAGGCCTTCGACGCCGTGTTCGCGAACTTCGGGACGCAGTGGCTCACGCCGATCGTCGGCATCATGCTCGTCACGGCCTCGCTCGGCGGCATGCTCACCTGGCTGGCCGGCCCGTCCAAGGGCCTGCTGCTGATCTCCCGCCAGGAGGGCTACCTGCCCCCGTTCCTGCAGCGGCTCAACAGGAACGGCGTGCAGCAGAACATCCTGGTGGTCCAGGGCATCGTCACCACCGCGATCGGCCTGATGTACGCGCTGATCCCCAACGTCTCCAGCGCGTACTGGATCTTCTCGGTGATCACCACGCAGGTGTACCTGATCATGTACCTGCTCATGTTCGTCGCGGCCATCGGGCTGCGCCGCAAGTACCCCGACCACCCGCGCGGCTTCCGCAGCCCCATGCTCAAGTCGCTCTGCGGCGTCGGGTTCGGCGCGTCGCTCGCGGCCCTCCTGGTCGGGTTCGTGCCGCCGTCCCAGTTCAGCGGGGGCAACCCGGTGGTGTACGTCGTGATCGTCGTCGTCGGCGCCCTCGGCCTCGGGCTCCTGGTCCCGTACCTCTTCTACCGGGCCCGCAAGCCCTCGTGGAAGCTGGAGGAGTCGACGGAGGAGGTGACTCCGGAATGAGCACCCACACCGAGACCCAGTCCCGGCGCGAGCGCACCATCCTGTACGTGGCGGTGGGCGTCGTGATCGGCGTCCTCCTCGTCCTGGCCCTGGTCCTCTACCGCGCGGCCGACCGGACGCGCGACGCCGAGGCGAAGGCCGACGAGCTGATCCAGGCGCTCGACGAGGCGGGGGCCACGGTCATGCCGTCGAAGGACCAGATCGTCACGGTGCTCGGCGACGACGGCGGGGCGGTCTGCGCGAACCCCAACGACGCCCTGAACCGCGCGACGCTGCAGGCGCAGCTCGCCAACGGCGCCACCGGTCCCGGCGCGCGACCCGTGATCACCGACCGCAAGATCCTGCGCGGGCAGACGCTGATCATCCAGATCTACTGCCCCGACGAGCTCGACGAGTTCCAGCAGTACGTGGACGACCTCGCGACCGACGACGTGGTGGGCTCGTGACCGCGGACCTCCGCGCCCTGGTCGACCAGGAGATGCCGCGGGTCCGGGACGAGCTCGCCGAGCTCGTCGCCATCCGGTCGGTCGCGGACCCCCGGCAGTTCCCGCCCCAGGAGTGCGACCGGGCCGCGCAGTGGGTGCTCAGCCGGTTCGCCGACGTCGGCTTCCAGGACGCGCACCTGGAGCGGACGGCGGACGGGAGCATGGCGGTGGTCGGCTCGCGGCCCTGCGCCGACCCGGCCGCCCCCACCGTGCTGCTCTACGCGCACTACGACGTGCAGCCGCCGCTCGACGAGTCCGCCTGGCGCACGCCGCCCTTCGAGCTCACCGACGCCGACGGCAGGTGGTACGGCCGCGGCAGCGCCGACTGCAAGGGGAACATCGTCATGCTCCTGGCCGCCCTACGGGCGCTGGGCGAGCCGCCGGTGCACCTCAAGCTGGTGGTCGAGGGCTCGGAGGAGCAGGGCACGGGCGGCCTGGAGGCGTTCGTGCCCGAGCACGCCGACCTGCTGCGCGCCGACGCCGTCCTCGTGTGCGACACCGGCAACGCCGCCGTCGGGCACCCCGCGGCGACCGTCAGCCTGCGGGGGATGGTGAACGTGGTGCTCACGCTCCAGGCGCTCGGGTCGGAGGTGCACTCCGGCATGTTCGGGGGCGCGGCCCCCGACGCGCTGGCGGCCCTCGTCGCGGTGCTGAGCACCCTGCGCGACGCCAACGGGGACACCACGGTGGCCGGCCTCGACCACCGCGGGACCTGGGCGGGCGAGGGGTACCCCGCCGACCGGTTCCGGTGGGACGCGACCGTGCTGGAGGGCGTCTCCCTGCTGGGCGACGGCAGCGTCGCGGACCTGCTCTGGGCGCGACCCGCGCTGACGATCCTGGGCATCGACTGCCCGCCGGTGGTGGGGTCCGCCTCGGCGATCACGCCGCGGGCCTCCGCCCGGCTGAACCTGCGCATCCCGCCCGGCACCACGGCGGACCAGGCCCGGACGGCACTCGAGCGCCAGCTCCGCGCGGCGGCGCCCTGGGGCGTCGCCGTCCAGGTCACGGTCGAGGCGGAGGGCGAACCCTTCCTCGCGGCGGTCGACGGCCCCGCGTTCCACGCACTGGCCGCGGCGCTCGAGGAGGCCTACGGCAGACCGATGGCCCGGCTCGGGCAGGGCGGGTCGATCCCGCTCTGCAACGTCTTCGCGGACACCTACCCCGGGGCGGAGATCCTGCTGGTCGGCGTCGAGGAACCGCTCGCGGCCATCCACGCCCCGAACGAGAGCGTGGACCCCACCGAGATCGCGAACATGGCGCGCGGCACGGCCCGCTTCCTCCAGCGCTACGCGGAGGCCGCCGCCCACTGACCGTCCGGACTCCGCTCCCGGGCGGTGCTCGCGCAGGCTCTCGACGCCGAGGACCTGCGCGAGCACGTCTTTGCGGCGGACTCTTGCGCACGTTCCATGCCTTTCGATAGTGTCCCGCTCATCGACACAGCGGTCCCGATGATCGGGACGGCACACAATGAGGTGGGGACGTGGAGATGAGTACGCTCACGCGCCGCGCGGTCCTGCGGGCGATCGGTGCGGCCGGGCTCGCCGGCGTCGCGGCGACGATCACGGGCTGCGCGCCGACGATCGGGACGGCGCGGCTGCCGCGGGTCCCCGCGGCCTACGACGGGCCGCCGGTCACGCTGAAGTTCTGGAACGGTCTCACCGGCGGCGACGGGCCGGTCATGCGGACCCTGATCGACGAGTTCACGCGGGAGCACCCGCACATCGGCATCGACATGTACGCCCTGCCGTGGGGCGACTTCTACCAGAAGTTCCCCGCCGCGGTGACGAGCGGCCTCGCGCCGGACTTCGCGCTGATGCACAACTTCCAGGTGGCGACCAACGCCGCGCGGAAGGTGATCATGCCGGTCGACGACGTCCTGGAGACGGTCGGCCTCGTGGAGTCCGACTACCTCCCGGTGGTCTGGGGCTCCGGCGTCTACCGCGACCAGCGCTGGTCGCTGCCGCTGGACATGTGGCCCGACTCGCTGTTCTACAACCGCCGGGTGCTGGAGCAGGCCGGGCTGGACCCGGACGCGCCGCCGACCGACCGCGCCGCGTACGAGCACGCGCTCGACGCGCTGGCGTCGGCGGGGATCCAGGGCCACTGGCTGCCCGCCGTCGACCCGCAGGGCGTGGGGCGCGGCTTCGACTCCCTGCTCTGGCAGTTCGGCGGCGAGCACTACGACGCCGCCGGGCGGGCCGCGACGTTCGGTGCCCAGGCCGGCGTGGACGCCCTCACCTGGCAGCAGTCCCTCATCCGGGCCGGCTGGAGCCCGCGGAACGTCAGCGGCTCAGACGCCTCGACGGCGTTCAAGAACGACCAGAACGCGTTCCTCTGGGGCGGCCCCGGCGCCCTCATCAACGACCTCGGCTCCGTCGAGGGGCTCGACTGGGACGTCGCGCCGCTGCCGCAGATCGGCAGCGGGCGGGCGGCCTTCTCCGGCTCGCACCAGTTCGTGGTCGCGCGCCAGCCGCGGTTCGACGCCGACCGGCTCGCCGCCGTCGTGACGTTCCTCGGGTGGATCCTCGCGAACTCGATCGGCTGGGCCACCGCGGGGCCGGTTCCCGCCCGCCTGCCGATCCTGGACTCGCCCGAGCTGGCTGAGCTGACAGCGCAGTCACACGTGGCCGAGGGGGTGGAGCACATCCGGTTCTACCCGCTGGTGCCGGGGATCGCGGAGGTGCAGACGACCATCCTGTACCCCGCGATCGGTGACGCCCTGCTCTCGCTCGGCGACCCCGCGGCGGCCCTCGGGACCGCGACGACCCAGGCGTCCTTCCTGCTCCAGGAGAACGCCGAGAAGTACGGGAGGGCCTGAGATGACCGCCACCGCCGTCCGCCCGGTCACCCGGGCCGCCGCCACCACCGCCGTCGCCTTGCCGAGCCGGCCGCGGCCCTGGACGCCCTACCTCTTCCTCGCGCCGTTCCTGCTGATCTTCGGCACGTTCGTGCTGGTCCCCGCCGTGTCGGGGCTCTGGATGAGCCTGCACAACTGGGACTTCTTCCTGCCCGACCGGCCGTTCGTGGGCCTGCAGAACTACGTGGACCTCTTCACCCCGGACGCGCTGGTGGCGCAGCAGTTCTGGGAGAGCATGCGGGCCACCGGGCTGTTCGTGGTGCTCTCGGTGCCGCTGCTCATGGCCGTCCCGCTCGGCCTCGCACTGCTGCTCAACCAGCGGTTCCGCGGGCGCACGTTCTTCCGGGCCGTCTTCTTCGCGCCGTACGTGCTGGGCGTCAGCGTGGTCGGCCTGCTCTGGCAGTACCTGCTGAACGGCAACACCGGCCTGGTCAACGGGTACCTCGCGGAGCTCGGCGTCACCGAGGCGGTGCCCTGGCTGACGGCGACGCCGTGGGTCTGGGTCTCGCTGGTGGGCGTCACGCTCTGGTGGACCCTGGGCTTCAACTCCGTGGTCTACCTCGCGGGCCTGCAGAACGTGGACGACGCGCTCTACGACGCCGCCAAGGTCGACGGCGCGGGCCGCTGGCAGCAGTTCGTGCACGTGACGATCCCGCAGCTGCGCCCCGTGATCCTCTTCGTCCTGACGATGACCGTGCTGGCCTCGGCGAACATGTTCGGCCAGTCCTACCTGCTCACCGCGGGCAACCCGTCGAACGAGACGCGCACGGCCATCATGTTCATCGCCGAGGTGGGCCTGGAGCAGTTCCGCATGGGCCTCGCCGCCGCGATGAGCTACCTCCTGGCCCTGCTGCTGATCGCCGTCAGCGCCCTGAACTTCCTGTTCCTGCGACAGAAGGAGAGCTGACGTGGCGACCACCGTCGTTCCCCCCGGCAGCACCACCCGCCCGCCCACGACCCGGCAGCCCGCGCCCCGGCGCCGGCGCGACGAGGCGACCGGCCGCGGTGTCGTCGGCACGCTGCTGCTGTACGCGATGCTGCTCATCCTGTCGGTGCTGATCCTGGCCCCGCTGCTGTGGATGCTCTCGACGTCGTTCAAGACGACGGGCGACGCCACGGCCCTGCCGCCGCAGTGGATCCCGCCCACGCCCACCGTCGAGGGCTACACCCGGCTGTTCGCCGACGCGCAGGCCCCGCTGCTGCGGTGGCTGGGCAACTCGGTGCTCGTCGGTGTGCTGCACACGGTGCTGGTGCTCGCCACGGCGTCGGCGGCCGCGTACCCGCTGGCCCGGATGCGGTTCCGCGGACGCCGGCTGATCTTCGGGCTGATCATTGCCACGCTGTTCGTCCCGGGCTTCGTCTTCCTCATGCCGAACTACCTGATCGTGGACGGGCTGGGCTGGCTCGACAGCGTCTGGGCGCTGGTGGTGCCGGGCGCGGCGAGCGCGTTCGGCGTGTTCTTCCTGGTCCAGTTCTTCCAGAGCCTCCCGGCGGAGCTCGAGGAGGCGGCGCTGATCGACGGCGCCAACCGCTGGCAGATCTTCGTCCGCGTGGTGCTGCCCCTGTCCAGGGCTCCGCTCGCGACGCTCGGCCTGCTGTCGTTCCTCGGGAGCTGGAACGACTTCCTGTGGCCCCTGTACGTGCTGTTCAACCCGGAGCAGCTCACGCTCCCCGCCGGCCTGGCGACACTGCGCGGCGCCTACGCCACCGACTTCCCGGCGGTCATGGCGGGAGCGGCGATCGCGAGCGTCCCCGTGCTGATCCTGTTCGCGTTCGTGCAGCGCTACGTGATCGCCGGCGTCGCCCGCTCCGGTCTCAAGGGGTGAGCCGGTGCCGTGCAGAATGGCAGCGTGACTGACACGAGCAACCGGACCCCCGCCGACGGCGGGGCCGCCGGCACCCTCGCACGCGGCCTGGACCTTGTCGAACGGATCGCGGCGACGCCGGGCCTGACCGTCCAGCGGCTCGCCGCGGACCTCGGGCTCAGCCGCAGCGCCGCCTACCGCATCGTGGGCACGCTGCGGGAGCGCGGCTACGTGGTGGGCGAGACCGAGCTGCGGCTCGGCCCCGTGGTGATGCGCCTGGGGCTGCAGGCGCTGGACGGCCTCGACGTCCACGCCGTGGGGCCCGAGCACCTGCGCGAGCTCGTCGCCGAGACCGAGGAGACGGCCTTCATCGCCATCTTCGACGACGACCAGATGTGCTACGTGATGCAGCAGGAGGGACCGCAGGTGGTGAAGGTGGTCTCCAAGCTGGGCAGCCGCGCCCCGCTGCACGCGTCGGCGCTCGGCAAGGCCTACCTGTCGGCGCTCCCGGCGGCCGAGGCCCGGGCGATCGTCGACCGCATCCCGCTGACCGGCTACACCCCGACCACCCTCACCAGTGCACCCGCGCTGTACGAGGAGCTCGACCGCATCCGCGACCGCGGCTGGGCCCTCGACGACGCCGAGCGCGAGCCCGGCGTGCGCTGCGTCGCCGCGCCGATCCTCGGCGCGGGCGAGCTCCCGGTCGCCGCGATCAGCGCGGCCGGACCCCGGGACCGCATCGTCGCGGCCCAGCCCTCGATCGTGGCGGCCGTGCGTCGCACCGCCGCCCGCCTCTCCGTCGCGCTCGGCGCGGCACCTCCGCCCGACCTGACCTGATTGGACCCCATGGCCTCCGCAGACCCCCGCATCCGTTCCGTCCGGCTCGCCTCGCTGGAGACGCGCTACCCCCGGACCGTGGGCCGCAACGCCCGCCTCGGCAGCCACGGCGCCGGACCCGACTCGCACGTCGCGGTGCTGGTCACCGACGACGGCCGGACCGGCTGGGGACTGTTCGAGGGGCCGCCGGGCGACGTCGCCCGGGTCGAGGGGCGCCTGCTCTCGGAGCTGATCGACCCCGCCACGGGCATCCTCGACGCCGCCGAGCACTGGCTCGACATCGCCCTGCACGACCTGCTCGGCGTGGTGCACGACGCCCCGGTGCACGCCCTGCTCGGCGGGCGGGGCGCCACGGACGTGGCGATCTACGACGGCGCGATCTACTTCGACGACCTCGACCCGGACGACGCGCCGCGCGGCGTCGGGGTGCTCGTCGAGGAGTGCCGCGCGGACGCCGCGCTGGGCTTCCGCGACTTCAAGCTCAAGATCGGCCGCGGCAACACGTGGCTGTCCCGCGCGGCCGGCGACGCCCGCGACATCGAGGTGACCCGCGCCGTCCGGGACGCGTTCCCGGACGCCCGCATCCTGGTGGACGCCAACGACGGCTACGACCGCGACGGGTTCATCACCTACCTGGAGGCCGTCGCCGAGGTGGGGTTGTACTGGGTCGAGGAGCCGTTCCTGGACGACGCCGACGACCTCAAGGCGCTGCGCGCCTGGCTCGACGCGCACTCGCCGGACACCCGGATCGCGGAGGGAGAGACGTCGCCCGACGTCGCCGCGCTCCTGCCCGTGGCCGCCGCGGGCTCGATCGACGTGCTGCTCATGGACGTGATGTCGTACGGCCTGACCGCGTGGCGCGAGCTGATGCCCCGGCTCGTGGCGGACGGCGTCCACGGCTCGCCGCACGCCTGGGGCCGGCCGCTCAAGACCCGCTACGCCGCGCACCTCGCGGCCGGCCTCGGCAACGTCGAGGTGGTCGAGGGCGTGCCCGGCACCGTGGCCGGCGTCGACCCGGCGCTGCTCACCCCGGCGGACGGCGTGCTGCGGCTGGGCGACGCCCCGGGCTTCGGCCTCCCGGTGCCGGACGACGCGCACCTGCGCCCGATCGGCTGATCCCTCAGCTCCCGAGGGCGGCGACCTCCCGCACGGCGTCGGCGACCGCGCGGAAGTCCTTGGTGAGGATGGCGCCGTGGTTGCTGGGCACCTTGGCGCTGATCTCGATGTTCGGGTTGCCCGCCGTGGTCGCCGCCAGGCCGGCCCGGATCTGCTCCTGCTCGTCGCCCTTGCTGCCGAGCGACGTCCCCGACGCGACCACGTACCGCACCGGCACGCTGATGTCGTTCAGCACCGGCGCCAGGGCGCTCTCGCGGGACAGCTTGCCGAGCTCGATGTTGCTCTCGGCCTGCTCCGCCGCGGTCATCCGCGGCGTGATGCCGGTGATCCGCAGCGGGACCGTGAACCAGCTCATCCGGCGGAACAGCTTGCGGATGCGGACCTCCATCGCGTCGTCGAGCCAGTCGTGCGGGAAGGCGCCGTCGACCAGGACCGCGCCCACGGTGCGTCCCGGATTGCGCTGCGCCCAGTGCGCCGCGACGACCGCCCCGTAGGACCAGCCGATCACCAGTGCCTTCTCCACGCCGCGGGCGGCGAGGACGGCGTCGACGTCGCGCACGGCGGCTTCGAACGAGTAGTCGGCGGATGTCCCGGACCTCTTGCCGCGGGCGCGCTCGTCGAACGTGATGTGCCGGTAGCCGGTGCCCAGGTCGGCGATCGTCCTGCGCCAGTAGCCCTGGGTGGCGAACTGGCCGTTCAGGTAGACGATCGGGAGGCCCGTGCCGCCCGTGTCGGTCACGGCGAGGGCCGTGTCGTCGACCGGCACCAGGCCGGACCACGCGGTGCTGGTCGAGGAAGCGCTGTCGTTCGTCATGTTCTCCACCTGTCGGTTCGTGGTGCGGGAGTGGTGCGGGTCGGTGCGCAGTGCGCGGTGCGTTGTCGCGTGGTGCCGGCGTGCTGTGGTGCCGTCGTGCTGTGTGGTGCCGACCCGGTCGGCCCGGGCCGGCACCGCCCCGCTCAGAGGCTGCGAGCGGAGATGTCGCCGTGGGCGGTCGTCGCGCGGAGGTCGAGCACGGCGGCGCCGTCGTTCTTGAGGGTGTTGCTGATGCGGCCGAGGGTCGTTCCGGCGTCGAGGGTGGCCGAGACGCCGGCGCCCGCGGCGACCGTGATGTCACCGGACTGCGTGTTCAGCACGACCGAACCGCTCGTGGCCTCGGCGATCCGGATGTCACCGCGGGTGGTGCTGATCTCCGCGGGACCGGTGAGCCGGCCCACCTCGACGTCGCCGTCGATCGCGGTGAGGCGCAGGCTCGCCGCCTCGTCGATCTTGATCTGCTGGTACGCGCCGTCGAAGACGACGGCACCGAGGCGGCCGACGGCGCGGAGCTCGGCGGCCTCCGACGTGCCCTCGAGACCCGAGCCCGCGGGGAGCTGGACGGTGACCTCGACCGAACCGGCGTGGCCGACGAGCTTGTTGTGGGGCTCGGCGGTCCGGACCGTCAGCACGCCGTCGGTGTAGGTGACGGTGGTCTGCTCGGCGGTCTGGACGTCGCGGCTCTTGGCGGGGTTGGTGGGCCGGACCTCGACGGTGGTGTCGGCACGGTCCGCGGCGATGAGCTGGACCCGGCCGGCGGGGATCTCGACGACGGCGGAGATCGGGGCGGGGGTGGCGAAGTTCTGCATGATGATCGGCTCCTGTGCTGGTCGTTCTCGGTGTTTCTGACATCGCAAACGCTACGTTGCTTTCCAGAACTGGGCAACATGCTTGTTGCGTTGCACTTGCATTTACGCAGGTCACGACACCAAAACTGTTGCAACGATCGTGAACGTAATGCAACGAACCGAGGTGTCGCATTGCAATGACCTGGAAGTGAACGCTATGCTGGGCGGGCAGGGACCACGACGCGCAGCACGGAGGAGACCGCGATGCCGGGAGGCCGACTCACCAAGCAGGAGCGCCAGCAGATCGCGCTGGGCCTCGCGGACGACCTGTCGTACGCCGAGATCGCGCGCCGGCTGGACCGGCCGACGTCGACGGTCACGCGCGAGGTGCTGCGCAACGGCGGGCCGGGTGGCTACCGCGCCGAGCTGGCGCACCGCGCCACGGAGCGGCGCGCCCACCGGAGCCGGCAGGCCGCGCCGCGCGCGGCGCAGGCGGCCCCGCAGGCCCACGGGCGCGACGCCGCCGCCGTGGCCGAGTTCGAGGAGGCGCTCACCGGCGTGCTCATGGCCTCTGGCCTGTCCAAGATGACCGCCCGGGTGCTGACCTGCGTGTTCACCACCGACGCCGGCAGCGTGACCGCCGCGGACCTCGTGCAGCGCCTCCAGGTCAGCCCGGCGTCCGTCTCCAAGGCGATCACGTTCCTCGAGAGCCAGGGCCTCGTGCGGCGGGAGCGGGACGAGGGACGCCGCGAGCGGTACGTCGCGGACAACGACGTCTGGTACCAGTCGACGATCGCCAGCGCTCGGTCCAACGACCTGCTCGCCGAGACCGCCCGGCAGGGCGTCGTCGTGCTCGGGGCGAGCACCCCCGCCGCGGCGCGCCTGGAGAACATCGCCCGGTTCCTCGACTTCATCAGCGAGAGCATCGTGCGTGCCGCCGAGCAGGCCCGCGAGGTGCTGCACACCGGGCCCGCCGGCCCGCCGGACGACGCCGACCGGGCGCCCGACGCGGCACCCCGCGACCGTTAGTGCAACGCCAGCTTGAGCCCGATCATGGCGACGCCCAGCAGCCCCGCCGCCAGCGTCGCGCCCAGGTGCTTGACTCCCGTCAGCCCGCTGACGCTGCTCATGCGCCAGCCCACGACCATGAGCAGCACCAGGTTGACGACGAGGGCGATGTCGACGGCGACGGGCGCGGGCACGCGCAGCACCGCCTCCATCAGCAGCACGACGACGGGCACCGTGCACGCCGCGATGATCGGCAGCCCCTCGGCGAGCACGTGGCGGCGCTCGCCGGAGCGCAGGGGTCGCCGCACGAGGGTCCGCGCGGCGATGAGGTGCGCGTACGACTCGGCGCTCCAGTAGACGAACAACGTGCCGCCCAGCAGCCCCGCGACCCGCACGAGCCCGAGGTCTGCCGGGGCGGACGCGAGCACCGAGCCGGTGATGATCAGGCCGTACAGGTACGAGGCGCGTTTCTTGAGCGACTCGCCGGGCTCGTGCGGTTCGCCGGGCCGGTGCGGCTCGCCGGGCTCGTGCGGTTCGGCGCGCGCGTGCGGCCCCGGCGGCCCGTCCGGCTCGTCGGTACTGGCGTGCCGGCCGGTGCGGCGGGGTTCCGGCTCGTCGGTGCGCACGGGGCTCCGCTTCGTCGCGGTGGGAAGGTGCGTCTGCACGCTAGGAGCCTGCGGGGTAGGCGCACCTCACCCGAAAGCGGTGAAGGTCGTCAGCCCAGCGCGTCGAGCACCGACGTGGGCGGTACGAAGAACGTGGTGCCGGTCTGCGGCGTCGAGAAGTCGAGGATCCGGTCGTGGAGGCCGGGCGGGTCGCCCACGAACATGCGCTCCAGCATCCGCTCGATGACCCACAGGTGGCGGGCGTACCCGATGAAGTAGGTGCCGAACTCGCCGTGCCCCGGCCGGCCGAACGGCATGTTGTCGCGCAGGATGTCGTGCTCGCCGTCCTCGTCGGTGATCGTGGCGAGCGTCTTGTGCGACTTCTGCCCGGCGGCCGCGTCGTCGAGCTCGACGCCGTCCGCCTTGGTGCGGCCGATGATCCGCTCCTGCTGCTCGGTCGGCAGCGCCTGCCAGGCGGCGAGGGTGTGCAGGTACTTCTGCACGACGACGTAGCTGCCGCCGGCGAACGCCGGGTCCTCGTCGCCCACCAGGGTGGACTCCGGCAGCTCCGCGCCCACCGGGTTGGCGGTGCCGTCGACAAAGCCGAGCAGGTCGCGGGTGTCGAAGTAGCGGAAGCCCGACACCTCGTCGGCGGTGGTGACCGCGGTGCCGAGCGCGGCGAGCAGCAGACGCTCCAGCTCGAAGCAGAGGTCCTGACGGTCCGACCAGATGTGGAACAGCAGGTCACCCGGGGTGGAGACCGCCGTGTGCGTGGCGCCGGCGATCTCGCGGAAGGGGTGGAGCTCGGCCGGCTGCTCCCGCCCGGTCAGCCCCGTCCAGATCCGGCTGCCGATGCCGACGGTGCACGAGACCGGGTTCGCCAGGTCCCGGAAGCCGACGGTCTTGACCAGGCCGCCGAGGTCGGCGAGCACCTCGCGGACGGTGCTCATCGCCTCGTCGCCGTCCGCCACGACCAGCGTGAGGAAGACGGCCGACCGGCGCAGCGGGGCGTCCACGCCCTGCGGCGAGACGGGTGCGCCGTAGGCCGACGGGGCGGTCCGGTCGGGGTGTCCGCTGCTCGCGCTGCTGCTCGTGCTGTCCGGCATGCCGGAAGGCTAACAGCGGCGGCCCGGCCCGCCCGGCTCAGTCGCCGGCGGCCCGCCAGGCCCGCCGGCGGGCCGGTCAGCCCCCGGCGGCTCGCCACGCCTCGGCGAGTGCGGCGACCGACGGCCAGCGCTCGTCGCGGTCGGGGTGCACCGCGCGGTCGGCGACGGCGAGCTGCGCGGCCGAGCCCGCCCAGGCCGCGGGCGACCGCGTGGCATCGTCTCCCAGGAACGTGTGCGCGAGCGTCCCGAGCGCGACGACGTTCGTGACCTCGTCGATCGGCGCACCGAGCACGTACTCCTCGGGCGACATGAACCGGGACGACCCCCACATCCGCCCCATCCGGTTGACCGTCGGCGCGGGCTCGTAGAGGTCGAGGTCGCACAGGACGACGCGCCCGCTCCGCGGGTCGATCAGCACGGAGCCGTCGTACAGGTCGACGGCGACCCAGCCGAGCGCGGCCGCGTGCGCGTGGAAGTCGTAGACCTGTCGGACGGCGTCGACCCGGGCGGCCAGGTCGAGGGACCGCACCACCTGTGACTGCTCGTACTGCCGGCCGACGGGTGTCGCGTCGGTCCAGTCGAACACCAGGGCGTGGCCGGCCCCGACGTCGACGGCCTCGCGCAGGGTCACGAGCGTGGGGTGGGCGAGCGCCCGGTAGACCTCGGAGGCCCGGCGGACCCGCGCGACGGCCTCCGCGACGTCGCCGTCGTACCGCAGGGTGGGGGCGCCCGCGTACTTGACGAACACCCGGCCCGCCGGCCCCTCGACCCCGAGGCAGAGGTTGCCCGAGTCCTGGTCGTCCAGGACGGCGAAGACACGGCCCCAGCGGGCCGTGAAGGACAGGTCGTGCGGCGCCCGCAGGCGCACGGGCAGGCCGTCGAGGTCGGTCACGATCACGCGCGGGAGCCTAGTGTCACCGGCCGGCGACGGCCCTGCTCTTTTCTCTCCTCGTCGGAGGTGGCTGCTGGCTGCCGACCTGGCTGCTGGCTGCCGACCTGGCCGCTGGCTGCCGACCGGCGGGCTGCGTCAGGGCGTGCCGGCGCCGACCTTCAGATGCTGTGCGTGCAGGTCCCGGAGATCGGCCGCTCCTCGTGACGTCGGCAGTCTGCATCGAGGTCGGCACAGGCCTGTGCCGACCTCGATGCAGACTGCCGACCTCAAGGAAGGACCGCCGAAGCGCCCGCAGACTGCCGACGTCAGGCGTCGCTGCGCAGGCCCCGCAGGGTGTGCTCGCAGCTGCGGACGAAGTCCTCGCGCTGGCGCCGCTCACAGGCGCGGGCGATGATGCCGCGCTCCCAGATCAGCACGTCGACGTCGTCCGGCGTGAGGTCGGCGCGGATCCCGCCGGTCGCCCGGGCGTCGGCGAGGAACCCGCCCACGACCTCGCTGGCGCGCTCGCACAGCGCCATCAGCATCCCGGAGCCGGGCTGCGCGCGCAGCAGCACGTCGTTCGCCGCGGGCTCGTCGAACGAGAGCAGCCAGATCTGCCGCAGGTAGCTCTCGAACCGCTCGACGGGGTCCTCGATGGCGCTCACCGCCGTGATGATGCCCGAGATCCGTTCGGCGAACAGGTCCTCCACCACGGCGTCGATCAGGCCCTGCCGGCCGCCGAAGCGGTGGTAGATGGTGCCCTTGCTGACGCCCGCCGCCCGCGCGACCTCGTCCAGCGGGCTGTTCAGCCCGCCCGCGCGGAACACGTCGAGGGCGGCGAGCCGGATGCCCTCGACGTTGCGCCGCGCGTCGGCCCTCAGGCGCGGCGGGTCAGCGGTCATCGAGCCGTCCCGGCGACGGCGGGGGAGCCGACCGTCTCGTTCCAGCTCGTCTCCAGCGTGCGCACGAACGACTCCACCGGCTGCGCGCCGGAGACCGCGTACTTGCCGGCGAACACGAAGAACGGCACACCCTGGATCCCGTACTGCCGGGCCTGCCGGATGTCGGCCTCGACGGCGTCGGCGAACTCCTCGGCGGCGAGGGCCGCGAGGGCGGCGTCGCGGTCCAGGCCGACCTCGGCGGCCAGGTCACCCAGGACCTGGTGGTCCGCGACGTTCAGGCCGTCGGTGAAGTAGGCCCGGAACAGCCGCTGGACCATCTCGTGCTGCTTGCCGTGACCGGCCGCGAAGTGGCTGAGCTGGTGTGCCGTGCGCGTGCCCACGGCCTTCGCCTGCTCGAAGCGGTAGTCCAGCCCGAGCTGCCGGCCGCGCTCCGAGATCTGCTCGTGCATGGCCGCGGCCTGCTCGCGCGGGAAGCCCTTCTCGGCCGCCAGCAGGTCCATGAGGTCCACCGGTGCGTCCTCGGTGAGCTGCGGCATCAGCAGGAAGCTGTGGTAGCGCACCTCGACCTGGGCGGAGTGCGGGAACTGCTCCAGGGCCTGCTCCAGGAGCGCGTCGCCCATGTAGCAGAACGGGCACATCACGTCGCTCCACACGTCGATCACGAGCTTGTCGGCGGCCCGGCCGAACGCACCGGCCATCAGGAGCACACCCCGTCCACGGAGCAGACGCCGAACGCGTCGTCCGCGGGCAGGAGCTGGAACGGGGAGGGGGCGGCCGGGGTGCCGTCGACGGCACCGGGGGTCACCTCCACAGGGGTCTCGACCACCGGGGTCGCTTCCACGACCGGGTCACTCGTTGTCATGCCCAAGACGGTAGGTCTAACTTGAACCCCCCGTCAACTTCCGGTCCGCCTGGTGTCGGGGAGGCTCAGCGGCCCGCGGTGACGGCTTGGGTCACCGGCGCCCAGGACAGCGCGCGCAGGCACCCCGACCGGATGTCGTGGAGGTGCGCGGCGAGCCGCGCCGGGGCGTGGCTGTTCAGGCCCTGGCGGACGGCGGTCAGCCCCGGGCCGAGCCGCAGGTGCAGCCCCCACGTGAGGTGCGCGACGGCGAAGCCGAGGGCGGCCGCCGGGCGCAGGTCGGTGCCCGCCAGGGCGCTGACGGTCTCGGCGTAGACGTCGAGGACGGCCGGCTCGTCCAGCTCGCCGTGACCGCCGAAGGCCCGGTACATGGAGACGAACGTGCCGAGGTCGTAACCGACAGGCCCCACGCCGACGTGCTCCCAGTCGATGAGCACCAGGGCGCCGTCCGCGGTCAGGCCCGCGTTGCGGGGCGTGAGGTCGCCGTGGACGAGGGTGGTCGGCAGCTCCGCCGCGCGCGCCGCGAGCTCGTCCGCGGCGTCCAGCCCGGCGTGCAGCGCGTCGACCTGCTCGGGGGTGAAGAGGTTCCGGAGCCGCGGGTCGCCGGGCAGGGCGTCGAGGTTCTCGTGCCCGTCCGGCACGTGGTGGGCGTAGGCGGCGTAGCCCGCCGTCTCCAGCCAGGGGGCGCCGAGCAGGGCGGGCTCCAGGTCGCCGGGCACGTGCAGCAGCGCGGCCCGCTCGGCGGCGACGGCGGCGGTCGCGGGTGTCCAGCTCTGCTGCAGCACGGCGTCGACGTCGCGCATCACGATCCAGTCGAGCCCGTTGTGCTCGACCACGGTGACGTGGGGCGGCGTCGTCGTGCCGCGCGGGAGCAGGGCGGGGAGGCCGCTCCGGAAGAAGCGGGCCTCGCGGTGGTCCAGCCCGCCGTCGCGCGAGTCGAGCAGGGAGGGCTGGCCCCAACCCGGCACCTTGACGATCCAGGCGGACGGCTCCGCGTGCGGAACCGCCACGCAGACCCGCAGCACGGCGGCCCGGCTGAGGCCCTGCGAGAGGTCGCGCACCGACAGGACGCGCGCCCCAGGGCCCCAGGCGCCCTCTCGGGACGCGAGGACGGTCTCGATCGTCTCGGCGTCGGGCAGGCCAGGTGCGTTCATCATCTTCCCTCGATGTCGAGAACGTGGCGGCGGCTCCGTCCCAGGGATACCAGCAGCCACACGGGCAGCGCGAATGCTTGGAGTGATACGTCCGGCGGCGGGTCGGGCGCCCGGCCGCGTGGAGGCGGCGGCCGCCACGTCGAGGTGGTGCATCCCGGCCGCGTCTGGACGCACCGGGTGAAACCGGCTAAACGGGGGTTACTACCGGCCGTTCGCCTGCTTACGCTCGTGGCAGGTGAGCCATGAGGAGCGGCATGATCTCCGAGAACTCGACAGTGATCGTCACCGGTGCGACAGGTGGCATCGGGCTCCAGACCGCGCGCGAGCTGGTCGGTCGCGTCCGGCAGGTGATCGTCCAGGGCCCCGAGCCGGAGACCATGGTGCGCCCGGCGCTCCACGTGCTCAGCGAGGGGGCCGCCGAGGTCCGCTACGTCCAGTGCGACTTCGAGTCGCTCGCGGACGTCGCCGACGCCGCCGACACCATGGCCGCACTGGCCGTGGGGCCGATCGACGCCGTCGTCAACAACGCGGGCGTCCCCGGCGCGACCACCCGCCAGGTCACGAAGGACGAGCACGAACGCACGCTCCAGGTGAACTTCCTCGCGATGGTGCTCCTCACCGAGCGGCTGCTGCCGGCGCTCGCGGACGACGCCCGCGTGGTCAACCTCGCGTCGGCCACGCACGAGATGACCGAGCTCGACCTGGCGGACATCGAGCTGGAGCGCGGCTACGAGGCCGTCCGGGCCTACGCCCGCTCCAAGCTCGCGATCATCCTGTACACCCGGTGGCTCGCGGACCGGCTGACCGGCCGAGGCGTCACACCCGTGAGCCTCAGCCCCGGCGTGATCAGCACGCCGCTGCTGCACGCGATGTTCAGCGTCGGCGGGGTCTCGGTGCGGCACGGGGCCGACAACGTCCTCGCCGCGGTCACGGGGCCGGTGCGCGCGGGCGACTACTTCGACGACGGCGAGCTGGTCGAGCCCAGCGCCCAGGCCCGGGACGCCCGGCTCGGGCGGTCGCTCATGGACTTCGCCTTCGGGGCGCTGCGGCCGTACCTGTCGTGAACGCTCTGCCCTGAGCGATCCCGCCGGTCCTGGGAGCGGCGTCCGGGGCCTTCCGGCATAGCCTGGAGCGGTCCCTGACGGAAGGAAGCACCATGTCCCGCGTTCTCATCATCGGCGGCCACGGAAAGATCGCGCTGCGGCTCGCGCCCCTGCTCGTCGAGCGGGGTGACGAGGTCACCAGCGTCTTCCGCAACCCGGACCACCAGGAGGAGGTCGCGGCCACGGGGGCGACGCCGCTGGTCGCCGACGTCGAGCAGCTCGACACCGCGGGCCTCACGGACCTGGTGCGCGGGCAGGACGCCGTCGTCTGGTCGGCGGGCGCCGGTGGTGGCAACCCGGCGCGCACCTACGCCGTCGACCGCGACGCCGCGATCCGGTCGATGGACGCCGCGAAGGCGGCGGGCGTCGCGCGCTACGTGATGGTGTCCTACCTCGGCGCGGGCCCCGACCACGGCGTGCCCGAGGGCAGCTCGTTCTTCCCCTACGCGGAGGCCAAGGCGGCGGCCGACGAGCACCTGCGCGGCACCGGGCTCGACCACACGATCCTCCAGCCCGGCCCGCTCACGCTGGACGAGCCGACGGGGCTCATCGAGGTGGCCGAGCCGGGTGACGGCCGCGTCGCGCGCGCCGACGTCGCCGGGGTGATCGCCGCCGTCCTGCTCGACGACAGCACGGTGGGCCGCACCATCGCCTTCGGCAACGGCAGCACGCCGATCGCGGAGGCGATCGCGGGCTGAGGGGGGTTGACGTGGGCTGACGTCGCCTGACGTGGGCTGACGTCGCCTGACGTCGGCTCCGGAACTCCCCTTTGAGGCCCGGGTTTCTTCGCTGTGCGGACTCGCAAAGCGAAGAAACCCGGGCCTCAAAGGGAAGTTGTGACGACGCCGTGACGCGTCCGCCGGCCGCTTGTCCAGCGGCGGCGCTCGTTACGATCGGCGGATGCCGCAGCTGATCGTCGCCGTCCTCGTCGCCCTCGCGCTCACGGCCTGCCAGAGCAGCCCGACGGCCGGTCCGGAGGAAGGCTCCGGCAGCGCTCCGGCCTCGGACGACGGCGGGGCGGGCGCCGGCACCGACACCGGACCCGGCGACGCCGCGGTGACCCTCCCGCCGACGTCGGGCCGGTTCGACTACCAGCTCGGCACCGCCTACGAGCCGGACGGCGGCCTCGACGTCGTCGTGCGGGACGCCACCGCCGAACCCGCGGACGGTGCCTACGGCATCTGCTACGTCAACGGCTTCCAGACCCAGCCCGACCAGGCGGACCTCTGGCTCGGCGACAACGAGGACCTGCTGCTCCACGACGCGGCGGGGGAGCTGGTCGTGGACCCGGACTGGCCGGACGAGTACGTCCTGGACCCGTCGACCGACGGCCAGCGCGGCCGCATCCTCGACCTGCTCGGCCCCGTGATCACGGACTGCGCCGCCGCGGGCTTCGCCGGTGTCGAGATCGACAACCTCGACACCTGGACGCGGTTCACGGAGCCGGACAGCGGCCGGATCGAGAAGGACGCCGCCCTGGCGCTGGCCAGGGCGTACATCGACCTCGCGCACGAGGCGGGCCTCGCCGTCGGGCAGAAGAACGCCGCGGAGGCCACGGCGGTGGGGCGCGACCTCGGGTTCGACTTCGCCGTGACCGAGGAGTGCGCGGCGTACGCCGAGTGCGGCGCCTACACCGGCGTCTACGGCCAGAACGTGCTGCAGATCGAGTACACCGACAACCTCCCGGACGGGTTCGACGCCGTCTGTGCCGACCCGGACCGCGCCCCGCTGGCGATCCTGCGCGACCGCGACCTGGTGGGCCCCGACGACGAGGCGTACGCCTACGAGCAGTGCTGAGCCGGTCCCGCCGGTGCTTATCCTCGACGCATGACATCCCCCCTCGTGCCGCCGCCGGATCCCCGTGACACGGGAACGACCGGCCGCAGGGGTCTGCTCACCGAGCACATCGCACGCCAGCTCGAGCAGCAGATCCGCACGGGGGAGTGGGCCGTGGGTTCCAAGCTGCCGTCCGAGCGCGAGCTCGCGGTGCAGTTCGGGGCGAGCCGGAACGTGATCCGCGAGGTGCTGCGCCGGCTGGAGGCCACCGACCTGATCGAGGTCGCGCCGGGCCGCGGGTCGTTCGTCACCGAGCAGTCGTCGGCGCATGCACGGGGCTACGACGCCCTCTACCGCACCGAGCGGCCCACGGTGCGGCAGCTCATCGAGGCGCGGATCCCGCTCGAGGTCGAGATCGCCGGGCTCGCGACGGAGCGGGCCACGGACGAGCAGGTCGACGCCATCGTGCAGGCGCTCGACCGGGTGGAGTCGGCCGGCGACGTCGTCGACAAGGCGCGCGAGGACCTCCGGTTCCACGACACCATCGCCGCCGCGTGCGGCAACCCGGTGCTGCGCATCATGCTGTCGTCGATCGGCGGCATGATGTTCGAGATGATGCTGCGCTCCAACTCCGACCCGCGGATCGGGGAGCCGGGCGTGCCGCACCACCCCGAGATCGTCGAGGCGATCCAGGCGCGCGACGTCGCGCTCGCCCGGGAGCGGATGCGGGAGCACCTCGCGCTCGGCCTGCGCACCTACGGCCCGGACCTCGACGTGGGCCTGGACCTGATGGCGTCCCGCCACATCGAGACCCTGCTGGAGCGGTAGGCGGAGTCGTCTCGCGCTAGTCGGCATCATGTTCTGCCTGCTTGGATGACGATCGTGGAAACCATCGCGACAGGTCTCTTCGCTGTGTTCGGCACCCTTCTGGGAGTGCTCGCGACTTATTGGGTCCAGAAGAGCACCGTCAAGCAGCAGGAGGATCTCGCCCGAGAAGAGCGGCTCAGGCAGGACCGCGTGAGCGCGTACACGGTATTCGCGGGAGCGCTCACGAGCTACCGGCACAGCCGCATGGACCGGTTCTTTGCGGGACGCGGGGAGAACCGTCTCGATCCGGAGCTGGTCCGCCACGAGACATTTCATCAGCGCTGCACGACTTCAGGTCGGACAGGTCTGAGAACACACGATCGTTGGCTCAAGGGAATGACACCTAGCCTGGTGGCAGGAGGTTGCCATGTCGAATATCGCCCCCGTCGGTGAGTCGGTCGAGGAGATCGTGCTGGAACGGCACGCGGGCAAGCTCTCGACCGAGCAGATGCTCGCGCGCCTTCGCGCGACCGAGGCCTGGGTGCCTCGCCGGGTCGACCCTGTTGACGGTGTGCTGCCAGGTTCGTCCGAGGAGGATGTCGAGGCGCTGCTCGACGGCGGATTCCTGACGGAGTCCGAGGTGGACCAGATCCTCGATGCGCATGAGTGAGCCGCGCGACGAGGGCGTCGTCAGCGGGGCCCGCGCCGCTCCGTAAACCCAACAGCGACTTTGGACCCGCCCCCGGCACCGTGCTAGCGTCCAACTGGTCCTACCAGTTGGACCACTGACGCTCCTTCCCCCGTTGAGTGCGGGATATCTGCGCGCTTTCAGCCCCTGAGAGCGCAAATACCCAGCACTCAACGGGCCTGGGCACACATGGAGGTGTGACGTTCCGTCATGACGTATCTACTCAGGCCGCGGGCGGCGCGGGGCATCGAGCTGAGCCGGCGGTCGTTCGGCGTGCTCGCCGCGGCGTCCGTGCTGGCCGCCTGCTCGGGCAGCCCGCGGACGGCGAGCCCGGACGCCCCGCTGCGGGTGCTCGCGATCAACCACGTCTGGACACAGGCGATCAGCCGCTACCTCCCCGAGTTCGAGGAGCGGATCGGCCGCCGGGTGTCCCTGCGGATGCTCACCGCCGACCAGCTCACCTCCAGCTTCAACGTCAAGCTCAACGCCTCGGCCACCGACATCGACGTCATGACGATCCGGCCGCTGCAGGACCAGATGATGTTCGCGCGCAACGGCTGGATCGCCGACCTCACCGACCGGGTCGAGGGCGACGCCGACTACCGCTGGACCGACTTCCAGGACGCCCCGCGCGAGCGGTCGATCACGGCGGGCGCCGCGGTCAGCGTCCCCGTCGTCAGCGAACGCCCGGCGCTGTACTACCGCAAGGACCTGCTCGAGGAGTTCGGCGGGGCGCCGCGGACCCTCGACGACATGCTCGACATCGCCCTGGAGACCCAGCGGCGCACCGAGGGCTTCTTCGGGTTCGTCGGCCGCGGCCAGCGGGCCGGCGCCGTCACCCAGTGGTCGAGCTTCCTCTACTCGTTCGGCGGTGACTTCACGGTCGACGGCCGGTCGGGCATCGGCACGCCCGAGGCGGTCGCCGCCTACGAGTTCTACGGCCGCCTGCTGCACGACGCCGGCCCGCCCGGGGCCACCAACATGAGCCTCGAGCAGGCCATGCCGATCTTCGCGCAGGGCAAGGCCGCGATGTACGTCGACGCCGACGCGATCTACAGCAACTTCCTCGACACGTCGATCTCCACCGTGTCCGACACCGTGGGCTTCGCACCCTTCCCCGCAGGTCAGGCGGGTTCCGTGCCGCACAACATCCCGTCGTGGAGCCTGGCGATCAACGAGTTCTCGCTGCTGCGGGACGACTCGTGGGAGTTCCTCCGCTGGGCCTCCAGCCCCGAGATGGTCGCCCGCCTGCAGTCCGAGGGCATCCCGGGCGCGCGCCAGTCCGTCTGGGACGACCCGGCGACCCTGGCGTCCTTCCCGGCCGACCTCGCCGAGGCCATGCGGATCAACGCGGCCAACGGCGTGGGGCACGACCGCCCCGAGGTGATGCAGGTGGGCCGCGCCCGCGACATCGTCGGCCGTCCGCTGGTCTCCGGCATCGTCGGCGAGGACGTCGCGTCCGTCGCCGCCGACGCCGACGCCGAGTTCAACGACTTCCTCGTCCGCGACAACCGTCAGCAGGAGTTCTGATGACGACCACCACCACCCGTGCCGCCGCCGGCCCCGGGAGCAGCACGCGCCGAGCGGCGCCGTCCGGCACGGCGTTCGTGACCTTCGAGCAGGCGAACCGCCGCCTCAAGTGGGCGCTGCTCGCGCCCGCGCTGGGCTTCGTGGGCCTGATGATCGCGTTCCCGCTGGTCTTCACGATCAACCTCAGCCTCACCGACGCCTTCGGCGCCGTGAACGCGGGCAGCTCCTACGTGGGCCTGCAGAACTTCGCCGACGCCCTGACGGACACGCGCCGGTTCTGGCCCACCGTCGGCCGCACCGTGACGTTCACGCTCGGCGCCGTCGTGCTGGAGACCGTGCTCGGGCTGGCCCTGGCGATGCTCATGCGCAAGGCGTTCCGTGGCATGGAGATCGTGCGCACCATCCTGATGGTGCCGCTGCTGGCCACCCCGGTCGCCATCGGCATCCTGTGGATGCTCATCCTCGACCCGACCAACGGCATCGCGAACCACCTGCTCGGCTTCGTGGGCATCCCGCCGCAGGAGTTCCTCGGGTCGGTGTCGCAGTCGCTGCCCACCCTGATGCTCATCGACGTGTGGCAGTGGACCCCGATGATGACCATCCTGCTGCTGGCCGGCCTGACCACGCTGCCCGAGGAGCCGGAGGAGGCCGCCCGGGTCGACGGAGCCAACGCCTGGCAGCGGTTCGTGCACATCATCCTGCCGATGCTCCGCACCACCATCCTGACGGCCCTGGTGCTGCGCGGCGTCGACGCCCTCAAGACGTTCGACCTCATCTACGCGACCAAGGGGCCGGGCGGCGGCTCGGACTTCGAGGCCGAGACGCTCAACGTCTACGCGTACGGCCTGACCTTCGACTACCAGGAGTACGGCCTCGCCTCCGCGGTGCTCGTCCTGTTCACGCTGTTCATCGTCGCGATCGTGGTCGTGCTGCGGCGCCGCACCGAGAGGAGCGCCTCGTGAGCGCCACCACCACCTTCCGCGTCCTGCGCGGCGTGCTGATCACCGTCGTGTGCGCGGTGATCGCGCTGCCGATCGTCTGGATGATCGCCGCCGCCTTCAAGACGAACGTGCAGGTCACCGATCCGACGGTGGGCCTGGTCTTCTCGCCCACCTGGGACAACTTCCGGAACGTCCTGGCCGACGGCGCGCTGCTGCACTCGCTGCTCAACTCGCTGGTCATCGGCGTCGTCTCGACGGCGCTGAGCGTGGTCATCGCCGTGCCGGCCGCCTGGGCGGTGGGCCGGTTCCGGATGCGCCGCACCGGCTCGACGGTCCTCGTGGCCCGCATCATCCCGGCCATCTCGCTGCTCGTGCCCTGGTACTACATGTTCGCGCAGCTCGGCCTGGTGGGCAGCCACCTGGTGCTGATCCTGAGCCACATGTTCGTCTCCGTGCCGCTGATCCTGTGGATCATGATCGGCTTCTTCGAGGGCCTGCCGGTCGAGCTGGAGGACGCCGCACGGACCGACGGCCTGTCCGCCTTCGGGGCGTTCCTGCGGATCGCGCTGCCCCTCGCGGCGCCTGGCACGGCGTCCGCCGCGGTGCTGGCGTTCATCTTCAGCTGGAACAACTTCATCTTCGCGCTGATCCTCGCGGACGAGCGCACGATGACGATGCCCGTGCTGCTGTTCAACTTCATGTCCTACGCCAGCACCGACTGGGGCGGGCTCATGGCGGCTGCCACCCTCATGACTGTGCCCGTCCTGCTGGCCGCGATCTTCGGGCAGCGTTTCCTCGTGGCGGGCCTCACCGCCGGCGCTACCAAGGGCTGACGCCCGCACTCCTGCTTCCCCCACCACCGACAGAAGGTTTCCGCATGAAGATCGTCGACGCGAAGGTCGTCGTCACGTCGCCCGGCCGCAACTTCGTCACGCTCCAGATCACCACGGACGACGGCGTGACCGGGCTGGGCGACGCCACCCTGAACGGCCGCGAGCTGGCTGTCGTCAGCTACCTGCGCGACCACGTCGCGCCGCTGCTGATCGGCCGCGACCCGCACCGCATCGAGGACACCTGGCAGTACCTCTACCGGGGCGCCTACTGGCGCCGCGGCCCGGTGACCATGGCGGCGATCGCCGCCGTCGACGTCGCCCTGTGGGACATCAAGGCCAAGGTCGCCGGCCTGCCGCTGTACCAGCTCCTGGGCGGCGCCAGCCGCGACCGGGTCCGCGCCTACGGGCACGCCAACGGCTCCAGCCTGCCCGAGATCTTCGACTCCGTGCGGGCGCTCCAGGAGCGCGGCTACCAGAGCATCCGCATCCAGAGCGGCGTGCCGGGCCTGAAGTCGGTCTACGGCGTCCACACGACGACGTCGGACGACGGCTCCGCGCCCGACGTCCTGGCGCGGCCGGCCGTCGAGGACTGGGACACCGCCGCCTACTTGCGGTACATCCCGAAGGTCTTCGAGGCCGTGCGCAACGAGTTCGGTCCGGACCTGCCGCTGCTGCACGACGCGCACCACCGGCTGTCCCCGATCGAGGCCGCCCGCCTCGGCAAGGACCTGGAGCCGTACGACCTGTTCTGGCTGGAGGACTGCACCCCCGCCGAGGACCAGGAGGCGCTGCGTCTGGTGCGGCAGCACACGACGACGCCGCTGGCGATCGGCGAGGTGTTCAACACCGTGTTCGACTACCAGACGCTGATCGACGACCGGCTCATCGACTACGTGCGCTCCGCCGTCACGCACTTCGGCGGCGTCAGCCCCATGAAGAAGCTGTTCGACTACGCGGGCCAGCGCGGGATCAAGAGCGCGATCCACGGGCCGGAGGACATCTCGCCCGTGGGGATGGCCGCCGCGATCCACCTCGACCTGGCGATCCACAACTTCGGCATCCAGGAGTACTCCGGGCACACGGACCTGACGAACGAGGTCTTCCGGCACGCGTACACGTTCGAGGACGGTCACCTGCACCCGGGCGAGGCTCCCGGTATCGGTGTCGAGCTGGACGAGGAGCTCGCGGCCGCGCACCCGTACGAGCCCGGGTACCTGCCGGTCAACCGGCTCCAGGACGGGTCCGTCCACGACTGGTGACACGGGTCACCCCCGCGTCGTCCCATCCGGGAGCGCCACCGCGCCGAACCACGGGTGCAAACACGATCGGAGGCCGTTGTGGGGCAGACTGGTTCGGTGGCCTCACCACCTGTCCGGACCTCGTCACGGGACACCGTCGACGCACTGCTCACGGCGTGCGCCGGGGGCGACCCGGCGTCGTTCACGCCCGTGTACGACGCGCTGGGGCCGGTAGCCTACGGCGCGTCGCTCGGCGTCCTGCGCGACCCCGACCATGCGGCAGAGGTGACCCAGGAGGTGATGGTGGAGGTGTGGCAGACGGCATCGCGGTTCGACGCCGCGCGCGGCTCCGCCCGCACCTGGGTCGCCACGCTGGCGCGCCGGCGTGCGGTCGACCGCGTGCGGTCGGAGCAGGCGCACCGGGACCGCGACCAGCGGGACACGGACCTGCGGACCAACGAGTCCGAGCGGGACGTGGTGGTCGAGGACGTCGAACGGCGCCTCGAGGGTTCCGCCGTGCGCCGCTGCATCGAGGGGCTCACCCCGACCCAGCGCGAGGCGGTGGTGGTCGCGTACTACGGCGGCCTGACCTACCGCGAGGTCGCCGAGCGGCTCGACAAGGCCCTGCCGACCGTCAAGAGCCGGATCCGCGACGGCCTCAACCGGCTCCGCGACTGCCTGGAGGTGCGTCGTGGCTGACGGGACGACCGGCACCGGGGCGGACGGCGTGACCGGCGACGTCTGGGACCTGCTCCCCGGGTACGCCCTGGACGCCCTGGACGACGCCGACCGCGAGGCGGTCGAGCGGCTGCTCGCGTCGGACGCCGACGCGCGTCGCGCGCTCGACGAGTACCGCGACGTCGTCGCCGCCTTCGTGGTGGAGGCCGAGCCGCCCGCCGCGCTGCGGGCCGGGGTGCTCGCGCGGGTGCAGGGCACGCCGCAGGTCCAGGGCCTCCCGGCGGAGGCGCCCTCGGCGCCCGCCGTCTCGCCGGGCAGCGCTGACGTCGTGGACCTCGCGGCCCGCCGCCGCCGTCGTCGGCGCTGGGGCACCGCGGTGGCCGCGGTCGCCGCTGCGGTCGCCATCGCCGTGCCCACCACGATCGCCGTCCAGGTGACCGCGGAGCGCGACCGCCTGCGGGAGCAGGCGCAGGTGGTCTCCGAGATGCTGGCCGACCCTGACAGCTCGATCCTGCGCGGCGCCGTCGAGGGCGGCGGCCAGGCCTCCGTGCTGGTCGCCGGCGACGAGATGCTCTTCCGTGCCGAGGGTCTGCCGGAGCTCGACCAGGACCAGGCGTACCAGCTCTGGGTCGTGGAGGGGGACGGCAGCGTCTCCTCGGCGGGCCTGCTCGCCACGCACGACGGCCAGGCGACGTCGCTCGTCCAGGGGCAGCACGGCGTGGGCATGGCGGTGTCGGTGGAGCCGGCGGCCGGTTCCGAGCAGCCGACGACGGCGCCCATCGTCGTCCTGGGTGCCTGACGCCTCTCGGTCCTGAGCCTCTCGCACCGGAAGCCCGCACACGACAGAGCGCCTGTCCCGACCTCGGGACAAGCGCTCTGCCGTACGGCGGGGAGGATCACATCGGCGGCATGAGCACCGAGTCGATGAGGTAGACGGTCGCGTTCTGGGTCATGACGCCGCCGCAGATGACGTTCGCGTCGTTCACCTTGAGGTCGTCGCCGCTGCCGGTGACCTCGACGGTGTCGCCCTGCACGGTCGTCTGCTCGCCCACCACCTGGTCGGGCGTGAGCTGACCGGGCACCACGTGGTACGTGAGGATCGCGGTCAGCAGGTCGCCGTCCGTGGACAGGGTGTCCATGGTCTTCGAGTCGATCGCCTTGAAGGCGTCGTCGACCGGGGCGAACACGGTGAACTCGTCACCGTTGAGGGTGTCCACGAGGTCGACGTCGGGGTTGACCTCACCGCTCACGGCCGAGACGAGGGTCGTCAGCAGCGGGTTGTTGGAGGCCGCCACGGCCACCGGGTCGGTGGACATGCCGGTGACCGAGCCGGGGCCGTCCGGCACCTCCTCGGCGTAGGCGGCACAGCCGGGGCCCACGAGGTTCGCGGCCGGGTCGACCATGGCGTCGTCCTCGGTGGTCTCCTCGTCCATCGGCTCGGTGGTCTCTTCGGACGCCGTCGTCTCCTCAGACCCGGTGTCTCCGCCCGACGAGTCCATGCTGCAGGCCGAGAGGCCGAGCATGGCCAGCGTGGCGATACCGGCGACGGCGTAGGACGTGCGGGTTCGAGCGTTCATCGGTCTCTCCTCGGTGTGGCGTCACCCCGCGTCTCGCGGGGCATCTTGACCGGGGTTCGGAGCCGTCGGCTCCCCGGATGGGGGTCGGTGCAGATCAGTTTTCCGGGGCGTCGGGTGTCCGGTCCGTACCCATCCGGAACGGGCCGCGCGCCGAACCCGCCACATGGGAACTCTCATCGTCATCGGCCTGCTCGGGGGCCTGATCACCGGAATCTCACCGTGCATCCTCCCGATGCTGCCGGCCGTCTTCTTCGCGGGCGGCGTGCAGGGTGCGCGCCACCGAGAGGGCGGGGGGGCCCGGCCGAAGGCGCCGGACGCCGAGGGCGGGGGTGCCGTCGCCACCGCGACGCCGGACACCGTCGTCCGGACCCGGCCGTCCCTGCGCCCCTACATCGTGATCGCGGGCCTGGTGCTCAGCTTCAGCTTCTTCACACTGCTCGGCTCCCTGCTGCTGTCGGTGCTGGGGCTGCCGCAGGACCTGCTGCGCTGGGCCGGGATCACGCTGCTGGTGCTGCTGGGCGTCGGCATGATCGTGCCCCGGTTCGAGATGATCCTGGAGCGGCCCTTCCAACGCGTCGCGGCCTTCGGGGCCAAGCGGGGCGCGGCCCGGCAGGACCGCGGCGCCTTCGTCCTGGGCCTCGGCCTCGGCGTGCTCTATGTGCCGTGCGCCGGACCGGTGCTCGCGGCGATCACGGTCGCCGGCGCCACGGGCAACATCGGGGTCGAGACCGTGGCGCTGACCGTGTCGTTCGCCGTCGGCGCCGCGCTGCCGCTGCTCCTGTTCGCCCTGGCCGGACGGCGGATCGCCGAGCGGGTGCAGGCCTTTCAGCGGCACACCAAGGCGATCCGCACCGGTGGCGGCATCGTCGTCATCCTGCTGGCGGTCGCGCTGGCCTTCAACGTGCCCGCCGCGATCCAGCGGCTGCTCCCGGACTACACGGGCGCGCTCCAGCAGCGCATCGACTCCTCCGAGACGGTGCGCGAGGCGCTCGACCTCGGCGGCCTCGTGACCGACGAGAACCGTGAGCTGTCCAACTGCTCGAACGGCGCGCCCGTGCTGGAGGACTGCGGCACGGCGCCGGAGATCCGCGGCATCGACCGGTGGCTGAACACGCCGGACGGCGAGGCGCTCCAGCTCGAGGCGATGCGCGGCCAGGTGGTGCTCGTCGACTTCTGGACCTACTCGTGCATCAACTGCCAGCGGTCCATCCCGCACCTCAGCGCCTGGTACGACAAGTACGCCGACGTCGGCAAGGGCTTCGAGGTGATCGGTGTGCACACGCCGGAGTTCGCGTTCGAGCGCGAGACGCGCAACGTGATCGCGGGCGCGAAGGACCTCGGCGTGACCTACCCGATCGCGCAGGACAACTCGTACGCGACCTGGACGGCGTACCGGAACCGCTACTGGCCCGCCCAGTACCTCATCGACGCCGACGGCACGGTGCGGCACATCCGCCTGGGCGAGGGCGGGTACCAGCGCACCGAGAACCTGATCCGCGAGCTGCTCGCCGACGCCAACCCCGGCGTCGAGCTGCCCGGGGCGACCACGGTGCGGGACGCGACGCCGCTCGACGAGATCACGCCCGAGACGTACTTCTCGATCAAGCGCGTGATCAACTACGCGGGCGAGCCGAAGTACGCGGCGGGCCGCGAGGAGTTCACGCTCGCGGACGAGCAGCAGCAGGACACGTTCTCGCTCGGGGGCACGTGGGAGGTCGACTTCCAGGGCGCGGAGGCGGTGTCCGACGACGCCGGCGTGCGCCTCGCGTACCGCTCGACCGACGTCTTCGTGGTGCTCGGCGGCGAGGGGACCGTCGAGGCGACGGTCACGGCCGACGGCGAGGAGCAGACCCGCGACATCGACGTCTCCGGGAACCCGCGGCTCTACCCCGTGCTGGAGGGCGACGAGCCGACCAAGGGCCTCGTCGACCTGAAGGTGCCGGCCGGCGTGCAGGTCTTCACCATGACGTTCGGCTGACGCCTGCGCCGTCGTGACGGACGTGCCGGACCAGGAGGGCGCAGGGGGCTCGCCCGGTCCGGTGCGGTCACGCCGGGTGGACCAGCCGCACGGTCTGGAGCACGTGCACGCACAGCTCGCCGGTCTCGTCGGTCACCCGGACCTCGACGAGCACCTGGCGGCTGCCCGCCCGGACGGGCACGGCCGTGGCGGTCGCCGTGCCCGTGACGGGGCGCAGGAAGTGCGTGGTGGAGTCGACGGTCGCGGGCAGTGCCCCCGGTGCCCCGTTGACCGACGCGCAGACGGCGGCGACGCCGTCGGCGAGCCCCATCAGGGCCCCGCCGTGCAGGCCGCCGCCCACCGTGGACAGCGGCTGCGCGTACGGCAGCCGGCCGACGACGGCCTCCGGCGTGATCTGGTCGAGCTCGACGCCGAGCGTCCTGACGAACGGTGCCGCCGCATAGACGTCGTCCGCGGTCGGTGTCATGGGTTCCTCTCGGAGCAGTTGTAGAGATCGCTCTCTAGAGACAGGACTCTAACGACGGGCTGCAGTACCGTCAACGCATGGCCCGGCCCACCCACGACACCTCGACGATCCTCGACGCCGCGGGCCGGATCCTCGGCGAGGGCGGGCCGGCGAAGGTCACCATGGCGGCCGTCATCCGCGAGGCCGGCGTGCCCAGCGGGTCGCTCTACTACCGGTTCCCCGACCGGCCCGCCCTGCTCGCGGCCCTGTGGAACGGCGCGATCGAGAGCTACCACCGCGACGCGTACCCGCTGTTCGAGGGAGACCCGGTCGACGCCGCGGCCGCGCTTGCCGCGTACACCGTGCGGTGGTGCCAGGCCGAGCCGGCCCACGCGCACGCGCTCCTCGCGGGCCGCGCGCGGTTCGAGGCCGACGCCTGGCCCGAGGCAGCCCGGAACACCGAGGCGGCGGAGAGCGCGCGCTGGAACGACGCGATCCGTGGGCTGACCCGGCGGGTCCGTGCCGAGACCTCGGTCTCGACCACGGAGCTGCTCCTGGTCGTCGTCGACCTGCCCTACGCCGCGGTGCGGCGGTACCTGAGCGGCGGCCGGCCGATCCCGGCGGACCTCGCGGACGTGGTCGCGGGGATCGTCCGGACGTCGCTGCGCTGAGCCGCCGCCGCTGGATGAGGCCGCCGCTGCCTGGGCGTTGCGCTCAGTCGCGCGACGGCGCGTCCAGCTCGAACACCGCCGGGTCAGTCGCGACCCCGTTGACCTGGAGTGTCACCGCGTGCGGCCCCGGGTAGTAGCGCCGCGTGGTGATCGGCCGGAACGAGTGCTCGCGGCTGAGCTCGACCTGCTCGCCCGGGGCGAGCGTCCGGGTGGTCAGCTTGAAGGTCTTGGTCGTCTGCGACCCGTTGGCCTTGCGGTGGTGCACCACGTAGTCGATGGCCAGCCGCGCCTCCTCGGCCCCGACGTTGCGGACCGCGGCCGTGAACCGGACGGCGCCGCCGAAGGGTACGCGGGCGGCGTCGAGCACCGGCCCGGCGATCTCCAGCGTCGCGGGGCCGAACCCGAGCAGCGTGAGAGCGCCCGCGTCCCCGCGCTTGACCAGCGTGCGGAGCGCGTGCCGCACGAGGGCCGGCGTTGTCGGCGCGGGGTCCGCGAGCCAGCGCCCCGCCGTCGCGACCACGAGCTCCGGGTGGTCGCGGCTGAGGTCGTTGAGATGGTTGGCCACCGAACGGCGCACGTACTCGCTCTCGTCCCGGTACAGGGCGTCGAGCACCGGCACCGTCACCCCGGGACGGGCCAGGATCTCCGGTACCCGGACCGACCAGGGCAGGTACGGGCGGGTGCCCTCGCTGGCCAGGCGGCGCACGTCGACGTCGTCCGACCCGGCCCACGCCGTGGCCGTGGCGAGGGCGCGGTCCAGGTCGTGCCGCAGCAGCGTGCGGACGGCGAACTCCGCGGAGAGCCGGCCGGTGAGGTCGGCCAGGAGCGCCATCGCGTCGTCGAAGGCCGCGTCCGTGCCCTCCTCGACGGCCCGGGCCGCGACCGCGCTGGTGACCGGCCAGATCAGCCAGCCCCCGAACGGCTCCGCGCCGTCGCGTGCGGCGCGTACCACCGTGGCGAGGTCCGCGTAGGAGCCCGGCAGGTCGGCGAGCAGCGCGTCCCGCAGGAGGTCTGCCCGCTCCCGCAGCGAGAGGTCGGCGAGCCGGCCCGCGGTCGCCGGCAGCGCCCGCAGCGTGACGTCCGGGGCGGCCGCCCGGATCGCGCGGGTCAGGGTCGCGGCGGTGGTGTCACTGATGAGCTCGTCGGCGAACGGCATGGGGCTCCTAGCTCGGGATGTGTCAGAGGCTCAGGTCACCATGGTGACCTGAGCCTCTGACACTGCCGTCAACGGGTGGACCAACGCTCTCGTTCCTCGGCCCCTACCCTCCGCTGTGCCTCCGGCTCAGGCGCTCTGCTTTTCTGTCGCCCGAGCCTGCGGTTCCGCTCCGGGCAGGTGCCTCGTTCCTCGGCCCCTACCCTCCGCTGCACCTCCGGCTCAGGCGACGGTGGCGTCGACGGTGACCTCGATGTTGCCCCGCGTCGCGTTCGAGTACGGGCAGACCGCGTGGGCGGCCTGGACCAGGCCGTCGGCGGTGGCCTGGTCCACACCGGAGAGCTCGACGTGCAGCGCGGCGCTCAGGTTGAACGCGCCGCCGTCCGCGGGGTGGATGCTCACCTCGGCGACCACGGCGGAGTCGCTGACCGTGACCTTCTGCGCCGCGGCGACCGCCTTGAGCGCGCTGTGGAAGCACGAGGCCCAGCCCGCGGCGAACAGCTGCTCGGGGTTGGTGGCGCCGCCCGGACCGCCCATGTCGGCGGGGATCGCCAGCTTGAGGTCCAGCAGGCCGTCGTCGCTCACCGTGCGGCCTCCCGCGCGGCCGTCGCCGGTGGACGTCGCGACGGCGGTGTAGATGCTGTCAGCCATGGATGCGCTCCTTCTCGAGGCCGGGAACCGACGTCCCAACCATGTAGACGAACTAGTACGTCTACATTACCACCCGATCCGGTCCGCAGGGACGGGCGACGACAAGAGCCCGCCGCCACGGTGAGGTGGCGACGGGCTCCGGTCGGGTGCGCGCGGGTGCGGCGCGGGAGCGGCTACACGCGGGAGCCGGCGGCCTGACCTGCGTCGATGACGGCGAAGAACGCGCGCTCCAGGGCGCTGCCGACGTGGGCGGGGTCGTCGAGGTACCCCGACAGCATGGCGCCGTCGCGCAGCATCATCAGCTCCTCGGCCGCCTGCTCGGCATCGGTCACGCCCAGCTCCGCGGCCATCGCGGCGAAGGTCTGCCGGTACCAGGTGCGGTGCCCGGCGACCACCTTGCGGACCTCGCTGTCCGGCTCCGCGTACTCCGCCGCGGCGTTGATGAACGAGCAGCCCCGGAAGCCGGGCTTGCAGGCCTCGGTGCCGACGGTCGCGGCGAACCGGCGGAGCGCCTCGGCGTCGCCGGCGGACGCGCGCAGCCCGTCGAGCGCGCCCCGCTCCCTGGCTGCCTGCCGCTCCAGGTAGGCCACCACCAGGGTGTCCTTGGTCCGGAAGTGCCGGTAGAACGTCACCTTGGTGATGCCGGCGCGGTCGATGATCTTGTCCGCGCTGACCGCCCGGATCCCCTGGGCGTAGAACAGCTCGGTGGCCGCATCGAGGATGCGGTCCCGCGTGGACGGGGCCGACGTCGTGCTCATGCGCGCACCTGCTTCCGTACTCGTTCCGACGATCTGAGGAGAAGAGTCTACCCGGTTGTGTACTGACGGGTTCGTCTACCTCGGTCGGCCCGGACCCCGGGGTTTCCACTTCGTCGTCCTGTGGGGGAGAATGTGATCCGTGGTTATCCGGAACGCCCGATTCGTCCCGCACCACCGACCTGTGTCCGTCGCGGCTCTGCTCGCGGTCGGCGCCCTCGTCCTGGCCGGTTGTACCGTGCCGACGGCCGAGGGCGATGACGGCAAGACGGGGGAGAAGTTCCAGGTCAGGGACCCCTCCGGGCCGGCCCTGGTGCTCGACTCGACCGACCCCGCCGAGCTCGCCCTCACGGCGAGCCAGGCCTTCTTCCACGCCTCCCCGATCGCGGTCATCGCCTCGGCGGACGACGTGGACGCGCGTGCGACCGCCGCGGCCACCGGCGCCGCCGTCACCGCGCCGGTGCTGCTGACCGACGGCGGTGTCTCGGACACCAACGTCGTGGCCGAGCTCGAACGGCTCGGGGCGGGCACGGTGGTCGTCGTCGGCGACGAGCAGGCCGTCGCGGACGTGGGGCCCGCCGCGGGCGACGCCGAGGTGGTCCGCTTCGACCCGGGCGCGCTGAGCGCGGCTGCCGAGGCTGCCGCCTCCGCGGGCAAGGGCGGGGCCGGGACGGGCGACGCGGGCAAGGACGGGGCCGGGACGGGCGACGCGGGCACGAAGGAGGACGCCAAGGTCGAGCTGCCGACGGCGGACCGCCTGCACGCGGCCGACCTGGCCGGGCTGCGCGCGGACATCCCCGACGTCAGCGACCCGGAGCTGCTGCAGGAGATCCTCGTCGCCGTCGACCCGAAGCCGGGGCAGGAGGCTGCCATCGGCACGGCCCTGGCGGCCGGCGCCGTGCCGGTCGAGGTGCCGGGCGGCGACGTCGCGGCCCACGCGGGCACCGTCGAGACGATCCGTGCCCTCAAGCCGCTCGGCGTGGTCGGGATCGGTGCCGAGTTCGGCGCCGCGGAGGACCTGGGCTGGCAGGTCGCGGTGGCGACGTCGGGCGCGACCCTGCCGGACGGCTCGCTGCAGCTCTTCCCCGGCCGCTACGTGTCGACGTCGTACACGGTGCCCGCCGGCATCGCGGACCCGGCGGCGGACGCCGTCCGCGCCGTGGACGCGGCCGCCACGAACGGTGAGCTGCTGGGCGGCTCGCCCCTGGTGACCGTCACGGCGTCCGTCCGGTCGAGCGCGCCGGGCGAGGACGGCGACTACGTGGACGAGCAGCCGCTGGAGCTGCTCACGCCCGCCGTCGAGGCGATCCGCGACGCCGGGCAGATCGTGCTGCTCGACGTCGCGCCCGGCGTCCAGCCGCTCGCCGCGCAGCTCGACGACCTCGAACCGCTGCTGACGAAGCCCGGGGTCGGCGTGTCCGTGCACCCCGAGTTCCGGGTCGCGGGCAACGGCGCGGAGTCGGGCTCCGTCCCCGTGGCGGAGCTCCAGGAGGTCGTGGACCGGCTCGCCAGGATCGCTACCGCCCAGGGCCTGCCGCAGATCATGCTGGAGGTGCACCAGTCCACCGCGGCGTCGGTGGTGGACCGGTCCGAGCTGCGGATCCCGTCGCAGGTCGCGGTGGTCTTCACCGCCGCGGGCCCGGCCGCGGGTCAGGCGACCGCCGGTGGCGTCTGGGCCGACGTCGCGAACGACCTGCCCGCCCACGCGGTGCTCGGCTGGTCCGCGCCGAGCGAGGTGCCCGCCGACGCGACGAGCATCCTGCCCACCGAACCGCTCCTGGGCCTGGTCTCCGCCGGCTGAACCTGCCAAACTGCGGGCATCCATCGGAGCGAAGGGGCCCTAACAATCGTGACCACCGTGAGCAGCGGCGCGGCCGTCGTCGCCGACGCCATCATCCCCGTACCTGTCGAGCTCGTCGCGGGCGAGGGGGTGCTGGACCTCAGGTCCGTCACCGTGCACGCGCCCGACGCCGGGACCGCGCGCCTCGCGGGTGAGCTGCTCACGAGCGCGGGCGCTACGGTCGTCGCGGACGACGCCGTCGGGGCGGACGGCGCCACGGCCGTCACGCTGACCGTCGACCCCGCCGCAGGCCCTGGCGGCTCCTCGAACCCCGAGCGCTACACGCTCACCGTGACGGCCGACGGGGTGTCCGTCGCGGCTCCCGAGCGCTCCGGCCTGCTGCACGGCGTCCGGACCCTGCGCCAGCTCGTCAACGCGGGCCGGTTCGGCGCGGACGGCGACGCAGCGGCGACGGACGCGCCGCTCGAGGTGCGCGCCGTCGTCGTGCGCGACGAGCCGCGGTTCGGCTGGCGCGGGCTGTCGTTCGACGTGGTGCGGCACTGGTTCGGGCCCGCGGACCTGCGGGCGGTCGTGGACCTCGTGGGCTCCTACAAGATGAACCGGCTGCACCTGCACCTCTCCGACGACCAGGGTTGGCGGCTGGAGATCCCGTCGCGCCCCGCGCTGACGGAGAAGTCGTCGCAGGGGGCCGTGTCGGGCGCGACCGGCGGTTTCCTCACCGTCGACGAGTACCGCGAGCTGCAGGAGTACGCGGCCGAGCGGGAGATCGTGATCGTCCCCGAGATCGACGTGCCCGGTCACGTCAACGCGGCGACCCACGCCTACGGCGAGCTCACGCCGTCGGGCGAGGCCACCGACGCCTACGACGGGATCGAGGTGGGCTTCTCGAAGCTGCACTTCGACCTGCCGACCACCGAGCCCTTCCTGCGGGACGTGTTCACCGACGTCGCGCGCATGACGCTGGGGCCGTGGGTGCACTTCGGCGGCGACGAGGTGCTGGTGATGCAGCCCGAGGAGTTCGGCCGGTTCGTGGTGCTCTGCCAGCAGATCATCGCGGGCGCGGGCAAGATCCCCGTCGCCTGGCAGGAGGCGGCCGGCTCCGCGCACGGCGACCAGGCGGCGGTCGCGGCGCTGGCCGGTGCGGACGCCGGTTCGGACGCCGGTCCCGGCGCGGGTCCCGTGGACGGCGGTCCGGCGGACCACGCCGCCACGCCCGACGGCGAGGGCGCGCCCGCTCTGGTCGAACCCGGCACGGTGCTCCAGTACTGGGACACCCGGCCCGACCCGGCGCCGTTCCTGCGCGCCGCGCAGGCCGGCGCGAAGTTTGTGATGTCCCCGGCCGACCGGGCCTACCTCGACATGAAGTACACGCCGGAGCACCCGCTGGGCCAGCAGTGGGCCGCTTTCGTCGAGCTGCACGACTCCTACGACTGGGACCCGGCGACTCTCATCGAGGGGCTGCCCGAGTCGGCGATCGAGGGCGTCTCGGCTGCCGTCTGGACCGAGACCCTGCTGAACCGCGACCACCTGTTCTCGATGCTGCTGCCCCGGCTCGCGGCGGTGGCCGAGGCCGCGTGGTCACAACCCGGCGCCAAGGACTGGGAGTCGTTCCGGGGCCGGATCGCGGTCGAGGCCGGCGCCTGGCGCCGCGACGGCGCCAGCTACCACCCGACACCCCAGATCGACTGGTAGCCCTCACGTGTCAGACGTACAGGTCCCCCGGGGGACCTGTACGTCTGACACGTACTACTTGGTTGTGCGCGCCGCCAGCGCCGCCGCGTAGAGGTCGCGCTTGGCCACGCCTGCGGCGTCGGCGACCTCGGCGACCGCGGCCTTGAGCCGCTCGCCCGCGGCGACCCGTTCGAGGACCTCGCCGACGACGTCGTCCACGCTCGCCTGCACCGCCGGGGCCCCGCCCACCACCACGCAGATCTCGCCCCGGAGCTGCTCGGCCGCGGCGCGCTCCGCGAGGTCCGCGAGCGGGCCGCGCAGCACCTCCTCGTACGTCTTGGTCAGCTCGCGCGCGACGGCGGCCGGGCGGGTGTCGCCGAACGCCGCGGCCATGGCGCCCAGCGTCTCGGCGATCCGGTGCGGCGCCTCGAAGAACACCATGGTGCGCGGCTCGGCAGTCAGCGCGGCGAGCGTCCGGGAGCGGTCGCCGGCCTTGCGTGGCAGGAAGCCCTCGAAGGTGAACCGGTCGGTCGGCAGGCCCGACAGTGCCAGCGCCGTCAGCACCGCGCTCGGCCCGGGCGCGGCCGTGACGCGCAGGTCACGCTCGATCGCCCGCTCCACGACGCGGTACCCCGGGTCGGAGACGGACGGCATGCCGGCGTCGGTCACGACCACCACGGTGCCACCGTCGGCGACGACGTCGAGGAGCTCGTCCGCGCGGGCCGTCTCGTTGTGCTCGTGGTAGCTGGTCACCCTGCCGCGCACCTCGACGCCGAGCCGCCCGGCCAGGGCGTGCAGGCGGCGCGTGTCCTCGGCGGCCACCACGTCGGCGTCGGCCAGCAGGCGGACCAGGCGCGGTGAGGCGTCCTCCACGTTGCCGATCGGGGTGGCGGCCAGGATGAGAGTGCCGGCCTCGGGCGCAGGCCCGGGAACCGGGGACGAGTCGGTCATGAACCACAGGGTCCCACGCTCTATGCTGGCCCGGTGTCTCAGCAGCCTGAAGCCACCGGAGCGCATCACGCCGCAGTGCAGCAGGCTCTGCCTGGAACCTACGGGGCGCACGTGCGCCGCGAGGCGGTGGGCGCCCGGATGACGCCGACGGGATCGTTCCCCGCCGTCGCCCCGGCTGAGCCGCCGGTGCGCGACCGCCTCCTGCGCGACCTGCTGGGCGAGCGCCGCCTCGCGCTCGGCCGCCGCGCCTCGGACCGGTTCTGGGGCGTCTTCGGCGCGCTGGTCGTGACGGCGATCGCCGCCGGTGCGCGGCTGTACGCGCTGGGCCGCCCGGGCAAGCTGGTCTTCGACGAGACGTACTACGTCAAGGAGGCCTGGTCGCTGGCCAGCCTCGGCTTCGAGGCCGCATGGCCCGACAAGCCCAACCCGGCGTTCGAGGCCGGCGACGTCAGCTCGTACAAGACCGACGAGGCCGAGTACGTCGTCCACCCGCCCGTCGGCAAATGGATGATCGCCATCGGGATGCGCCTCATGGGCGGCGCGACCGACCCGATGGCCTGGCGCATCGCGAGTGCCGTGATCGGCGTGGTGGCCGTCTTCCTCATGGTGCGGATCGCGCGCCGCATGTTCTCGTCCACCCTGCTGGGCCTGGTCGCGGGCCTGCTGCTCGCGGTCGACGGCGAGGCGATCGTGCACTCGCGCACCGGTCTGCTGGACCAGTTCCTCATGTTCTGGGTGCTCGTCGGGTTCGGCTGCCTGGTGATGGACCGCGAGTGGGCCAGGCGCCGGCTCGCGGACCGCGTGGCGCACATCGTCGAGGCGGGCGGGGCGATCGGCCGGTACGGGCCACGTCTGGGCTTCCGCTGGTGGCGGCTCGCGGCGGCCGTGTCGCTGGGCCTGGCCTGCGGCGTGAAGTGGTCGGGCCTGTACTTCGTCGCGGCTTTCGGCCTGCTCACCGTGGTCTGGGACCTCACGGCTCGTCGCACGGCCGGCATCGGGCGGTGGTGGGAGGACGCCCTGGTGGTCGACGCCGTCCCGGCCGCCCTGGTCATGCTGCCCACCGTCCTCGCGGTGTACATCGCGTCGTGGTCGGCCTGGTTCGCGCACCCGAAGTCGTACCTGCGCGACTGGGCGGTGGTCAACGGCGTGACGCCGCCGGGCTGGTGGCCGGACTGGGGCTGGGCGCAGGGCGCCTGGGAGGCCGGCCGGTCGCTGTGGGAGTACCACCACATGATGTGGGACTTCCACACCAACCTGGACTCGGACCACAACTACGCGTCGCACCCGCTGGGCTGGATCGTGCAGTGGCGGCCGACGTCGTTCTTCTGGGAGAAGTTCGCCCCGGGCCAGGGCCCGTGCCCCGCGGACTCCGTGGGCGACTGCGCCACCGCCGTCACGTCGCTCGGCAACCCGCTGCTGTGGTGGCTGGGCGCCCTCGCCATCCCCGTGGTCCTGGTGCTCGTGATCAAGTTCCGGGACTGGCGCGGCACCGCGGCCCTCGTGGGGATCGCCGCGGGCTGGCTGCCGTGGTTCCTGTACTCGTGGCCGCTCGCGGACCGCACCATCTTCACGTTCTACTCGATCGTGTTCACGCCGTTCGTGATCCTCACGCTCGTGTACGTGCTGGCCGTCGGGCTGGAACGGACGCCGCGCCGGAGTGCCGACCGGCGGATCGTGTGCTGGCTGGCCACGGTGCTCGTGGTGCTGATCGTGGGCGTGAGCGTGCTCTACTACCCGATCTGGACGGCGATGCCGGTGCCGTACGAGTACTGGCAGCGGCTCATGGTGCTCCCGAGCTGGATCTAGCCCGGCGTGTCAGACGTACAGGTCACTCGGGTGACCTGTACGTCTGACACGGGTTGGCTAGAGGGCCGAGGAGTCGCGCAGGTCCACGCCCGCGGCGATCAGCTCCTGCTCGGCGACCAGGCCCTGCTCCTCCGAGACCGGGATCGTCAGGTCGGTCAGCACCCGGGCGTGCAGCCCCGCGCGGCGGGCGTCGAGCGCGGTGTGCTTCACGCAGTGCGACTGGACGAGGCCCACGACGTCGACGGCGGTGACTCCGGCCTCCGACAGGACGGTGGCGAGGCTGCGGCCGTGCTCGTCCGCGCCGTCGAAGCCGGAGTACCCGTGCGAGTACTGGCCCTTCAGCAGCTTGGCGTCCGGGGCGAGGTCGGCCAGCGCGGGGTGCAGCTCGGCGTTCGGCGAGCCGGCGACGCCGTGCGGCGGCCACGAGTCGACGAAGTCGGGGGTGTCGCTGAAGTGCTCGCCCGGGTCGATGTGCCAGTCCTGGGTGGTCACCACGGTCGTGTACCGGTCCCGGTGGGCGGCGGCGTAGGCGGCGACGCGGTGCGCGATCTCGTTCGCGCCCTCCGTGGCGAGCTCACCCCCCTCGCAGAACGTGGGCTGCACGTCGACGACGATGAGGGCCCGCGGCTCGGGCGAGGACTCGGCAAGGCTCATGAACCTCACTCTTCCACTCGCGGGAGGGAGGAGGTACCCCCGGGTGATCGGTAGTTCGTCACATGGTCGGCAGCCCGGGATGCCGACCACCTGACCTTCCACCGACCACTCGGCGCCCTGCGGTGCTTGGATGGGGGCGTGGAGAGGTTCTCGCGTTCGTGGTGGCTCGCATCTGTGCTGGTCCTGGCGGCTTTCGGGCTGGCCGGGTGCGGCGGGGCGGCCGGGCCCGGGGTCGTGTCGCCGAGCCCGTCGGCCTCGCCGAGCCCGTCCTCGTCGGGTAGCCCGACGGCGCCGTCGGGAGCGGATCCCTCGAACGGCGACGACCCCTGGGACGGCGAGGTGACCGCCGAGGCCGAGGTGATGGCCCAGGAGCTCCCGGTCCCGTGGGGCATCGCCCCGCTGCCCGGCGGGCGCTTCCTCGTCACGATGCGCGACGACGCGACGCTTGCCGTGGTGCACCCGAGCGGCGACGTCGAACCGCTCGACGTGTCCGGCGGTGCCCAGGAGGTGGCCGACCAGACGATGCCCGGCGGCGAGGGCGGCCTGCTCGGCGTCGCCGTCGACCCGGAGGACACCGGGCCGACGTTCACCGTCTTCCTGTACCGCACCGGCGCGGCGGACAACGCCGTCCTGCGCGCCGAGCTCGACCTCGACGGCATGACGCTGCGCGACGTCACCACGATCCTCGACGGCATCCCGAGCGCGTCCAACCACAACGGCGGCCGGATCGCGCTCGGCCCGGACGGGTACCTGTACGTCGCGACGGGCGACGCCGGGAACCCCGCGAACGCGCAGGACCCGGAGTCGCTGGGCGGCAAGATCCTGCGCGTCACGACCGACGGCGAGCCGGCGCCCGGCAACCCGGACCCCGGCTCGCCGGTGTGGTCCCTCGGGCACCGCAACGTGCAGGGCCTGGGCTGGGACGCGAGCGGCCGGATGTTCGCGAGCGAGTTCGGGCAGAACGAGCTGGACGAGCTGAACGTGATCGAGGCGGGCGGCAACTACGGCTGGCCCGACGTCGAGGGCCCGGGCGAGCGGGCCGGGTTCGTCGACCCGGTCGCCTGGTGGCCGACGTCGGAGGCGTCGCCGTCGGGCATCGCCGTCACCGACGACGCCGTGTACCTCGCGGCGCTGCGCGGGGAGCGGCTGTGGCGCGTGCCGCTGCTCGGCACGGCGCAGGACGTCGCCGACGGCGAGAGCCCGGGCTTCGGGGAGCCGCAGGAGCTGCTGGCGGGGGAGTACGGGCGGCTGCGCGCGGTCCAGGCCGGGGACGACGGCGAGCTGTTCGTGCTGACCGGCAACACGGACGGCCGGGGCGAGCCGGCGTCCGAGGACGGTCGGGTCGTCGACGACCGGCTGCTGCGCGTCACACTGACACCGGCGGGGTAGCCGCCGACCCTGCCCACCGCCATCCACTGGCAGACGTCTAGGGCTGTGGATATCCTGGCTGCCGGGACGGGGCCTCGTCGTAGGCTCGAACCACTGTCGACCGAGAGGGGTGAACGGGATGTCCGCAGAACCTGGCGCGTACCGGACGGTGCCGCGCGGCTACGTCTACGCCGACCACATCCCGTACGTCACCCCGGAGTCCCTGGACGAGCTACGGGGGCCGAGCCACGGCCTCGTCCGGGTCTGGGCGCCGATCTCCACCGCACCCGACCCGGTGTACGACATCGACGACCCGGCGCAACGCTGGAGCCTCTACAGCGCGACCGTCCGGGACGGTACCCCGCGGGATCACGCCATGATCCTCGACCGCCGGTTCCTCATCGAGCTCTGGCCGGAGCTGAACCTGCCGCGGCGGTGCCGAGCGATCTGGGAAGGCACCTTCCCGGAGCTCGCCGCGCGGAGCATGGCGAGAACCGCCTGATGCGCCCGTTCCACGACCGCCTCGCCCGGATCGGGCTCGGGGCGGCGGACAAGTACGGGTTTGTGCTGGCCGGCGGCTACGCGATCTCAGCGAACGGTATGGGAGATCGCCCGTCGGTCGACGTGGACCTCTTCACCGACCGCGGCGATCCCGAGCAGTTCGCCGAGGCGGTCGACGCCGTGCGCCAGGCGTTCCGCGCCGAGGGGTTCGTGGTGGTCGACAACCGGATCGGCCCCACGTTCGCTGACCTCCGCGTCACCGACGAGGCGACCGCGACGTGGAGCGACATCCAGCTCGGGTGGGACTACCGGGAGTTTCCGCCGCGGTTGCTCGATATCGGTCCCGTGCTCGACCCGCGCGACGCCGTGGCGAACAAGATGGGGGCACTGTGGTCGCGTGGCGAGGCGCGCGACTACATCGACATCGACACGGTGATCGGGTCCGGCCGGTTCAGCCGGGGCGACGTGCTCGCGATGGGGGACCGGATCGAGGCCGTGCCGCTGGACCGCCGTATGCTCGCCGAGCGGTTCCGGCAGGTCGGGCGGTTCCCGGCCTCCGACTTCGCGCTGTACGACGTCGGCTCGGTGCAGCGGATCGCCATCGTCGAGCGCTTCCTCGACTGGGCCGACGAGGTCGACCCCGCCGTCGTCCGCTGACCCCCGGACGCGCTGATCGGGCTGGACCGCACACCTACGATGGACTCATGCCGGAAGCCGAGAAGACCTTCTACCTCACGACGCCGATCTACTACGTGAACGATGCCCCCCACATCGGGCACGCGTACACGACGGTCGCCGCCGATGTCGTGACGCGCTGGCACCGCCAGCGCCAGGAGAACGTCTGGTTCCTCACCGGCACCGACGAGCACGGCGAGAAGGTGCTGCGCACCGCCGAGGCCAACGGCGTGAGCCCGCAGGACTGGGCGGACCGGCTGGTCGAGACGGCCTGGAAGCCGGTGCTCGAGACCCTCGACGTGCGCAACGACGACTTCATCCGGACCACCGAGGAGCGGCACGAGAAGGCCGTCCGGGCCTTCCTGACGGACCTGTATGACAAGGGCGGGATCTACGAGGGCTCGTACGAGGGCCCGTACTGCGTGAGCTGCGAGGAGTACAAGCTGCCCGGCGAGCTCCTCGACGGCACGGGGGACTACGAGGGCCAGAAGGTGTGCGCCATCCACGGCACGCCCGTCGAGATGCTCTCCGAGCAGAACTACTTCTTCCGGATGAGCGAGTACGCCGACCGGCTGCTCGCCCTCTACGAGGAGCACCCCGAGTTCGTGCAGCCGGCGTCGGCCCGCAACGAGGTCGTGAGCTTCGTCAAGCAGGGGCTGCAGGACCTCTCGATCTCGCGCTCGACGTTCGACTGGGGCGTGCCGATCCCGTGGGACTCCTCCCACGTGCTCTACGTCTGGTTCGACGCCCTCCTGAACTACGCCACGGCTGTGGGCCTCGACAGCGACGACCCGGAGCGCAAGGAGCAGTTCGCCCGGACCTGGCCGGCCGACGTGCACCTCGTGGGCAAGGACATCCTGCGCTTCCACGCGGTGATCTGGCCGGCCATGCTCATGGCCGCGGGCCTGCCGCTGCCCAAGACCGTGTTCGCGCACGGCTGGCTGCTGGTGGGCGGCGAGAAGATGAGCAAGTCCAAGCTCACGGGCATCGCGCCGTCCGACATCATCGACACCTTCGGCTCGGACGCGTTCCGCTACTACTTCATGCGCACCATCGCGTTCGGTGGTGACGGCTCGTTCTCCTGGGAGGACATGACCGCCCGCTACAACGGCGAGCTCGCCAACGGCTTCGGCAACCTCGCGTCCCGGACCGCCGCGATGATCGGCAAGTACTTCGGTGGCTCCCTGCCCACCCCGGGCGCCCGCACCGACGCCGAGACGGGCCTCGCCCGCGTGGCCGCCCAGGCCGTGGCCGACGCCGAGGCGGCGATCGACCGGCTCGCCATCCACGACGCGGTCTCCGCCGTCTGGACGCTCGTGGACGCCACGAACGGGTACCTCGCCGAGACGCAGCCCTGGAAGCTCGCCAAGGAGCCGGGCGAGACCGACGAGTCCGGCGCGGGGGTCGGCGGCGGCCGCCTCGCGACGTCGCTCGTCACCGCGACGGAGGCGCTGCGCTCGCTCGCGGTGCTGCTCAACCCGATCACGCCGAAGGCGGCGGCCGGGCTCTGGGAGCTGCTCGGCGCGGAGGCCTCGCTCGGGGCGCTCGACGCCCAGCCGCTCGGCGGCGCGGCGACGTTCGGCGTGCTGCCCGCGGGCACCACCGTGATCAAGGGCGCGGCCCTGTTCCCGCGCCTCGACGACACGGCGGCCTGAGCCCGGAGATGGCGAAGCGCACACGCGAGCGTGGGTTCCCGGCCGACCCGGAGCCGCTCCCCGTCCCGGTCGTGGACAACCACACCCACCTCGACCACATCACGGCGGTGCTGCCCGACGTGGCGCCGGAGGGCGAGCGGGGCCCCTGGCCGCCGTCCGTCGCGGACCACCTGGCGCGCGCCGCGGCAGCGGGCGTCGACCGGGTGGTCCAGGTGGGCTGCGACCTCCCGTCGGCCCGCTGGACGGACGCCCTCCTCACCTCGTTGAGTGCTGGCTATCTGCTGGCCGAGACCCCGGAATCGCAACAGATACCCAGCACTCAACGGGGAGCGCGGGTGGTGGGGGCCGTTGCGATCCATCCGAACGAGGCGACGCTGCACGCCGGGGTGCTCGAGGTGGGGCCCGACGGGCTCACGCCCGAGCCCGAGGAGCGGCACGCCGTGGGGCTCGACGACGCCGTCGCCGAGATCGCCGACCTGGCCAAGGGCAACGACCGCATCCGCGCGATCGGCGAGACGGGCATGGACCTGTTCCGCACGGGCCCGCGCGGCGAGCAGGCGCAGCGGGACGCCTTCCGTGCGCACATCGCCCTGGCCAAGGAGCTCGGCCTGGCCCTGCAGATCCACGACCGGGACGCGCACGCCCAGGTCATCGAGGTCCTGCTGGCCGACGGTGCGCCCGAGCGCACCGTCTTCCACTGCTACAGCGGCGACGCCGAGATGGCCCGCGTCTGCGCCGAGCACGGCTGGTACCTGTCGTTCGCCGGACCGGTCACGTTCAAGGCCAACGACCACCTGCGCGCGGCCCTGGCCGTGGCGCCGCGTGAGCTGATCCTCCTGGAGACCGATGCCCCGTACCTCACGCCGCACCCGTACCGGGGGCAGCCGAACGCCCCGTTCGCGGCGGCCCACACGGTGCGCGGTATGGCGGCCCACCTGGGGGAAGACCTCGGGGTGCTGTGCGCCGACATCGGTGCCAACGCGGAGCGCGTCTACGGCACCTGGTAAGAATGGCGCATTGGGCGGAAGAAAGCGGCATTTGATTTCATATCCCCACGCCTTTTGCTGCGAGGTTTGTTCCGTTACGGTCTGGTGCTCGTGGTGAGGTATGCACGGCCGTGGCTCGCGAGCAGACCGGCCCGCTGGCTGGTTCGTGGTGCCGTCGTCGGCGTGCTCGCCGGCGTCGCCGGCATGTACACGGCCAACGCGACGACCCTGACGATCGACTACAACGGCGACGTCCGCACGCTCGGCGTCTACGGCGACACGGTCGCCGAGGCGCTGGCGTCGCAGCACATCGAGCTGCAGCCCGACGACGTGGTGCAGCCGTCCGCCACGTCCGGCGTCGGCCCGGGCAACACCGTGGTGGTCCGCACCAGCCGGAACGTCACCGTCGAGCTCGACGGCCAGGTGATCACGCTGCGCACCACCGCGGGCACCGTCGGCGAGCTGCTCGCGGCCCTCGGGCCGCGCGGCGACGGCGCCCTCGCCACGGCTTCCCGGACCACGCAGCTCGACCGCGACCCGGTCCGGTTCTCCACCGTCAAGAAGGTCAACATCGCCGTCGACGGCTCGGTGCTGGAGTTCAGCACGACCCGCTCGACGGTGCGCTCCGTGTTCGACGAGGCCGGGATCGCGCTGGCCGACGGCGACGTCACGTCCGTGCCGCTCGACGCCGCCGCCGTCGACGGGATGATCATCATGGTCAGCCGCGACGCGTCGTCGTCGCGCACGGTGACCGAGGTGGTGCCGTTCGAGACCGAGACGGTCGAGGACCCGAGCCTCCCCGAGGGTTACGAGTCGATCCGCACCGCGGGGATCGCCGGTGAGGCGAAGGTGACGTACGAGGTCAAGACGGTGGGCGGCGCCGTCGTCGAGCGCACCGTGGTGGACCGCAAGGTCACGCGCGAGCCCGTGAACGAGGTGCTCGTGGTGGGGACCATGGACGTGGCCACCGCGCCCGTGGACCCGGGCTCCGCGCGGGCCCTGGGCCAGGCGATGGCCGCCGAGCGCGGCTGGGGCGCCGACGAGTTCTCCTGCCTGGACCAGCTCTGGCAGAAGGAGAGCGGCTGGCGCTGGAACGCCGACAACCCCAGCAGCCAGGCGTACGGCATCGCCCAGGCGAACCCGGGCTCCAAGATGGCCACGGTCGGCAGCGACTGGCTCACCAACCCGGCCACCCAGATCGAGTGGGGACTGGGCTACATCTCGGGTCGCTATGGCACGCCGTGCGGTGCGTGGGCGCACTCGGTGGAGATCGGCTGGTACTGAGCAGGCCGTTTTTCACCCTGGAACATTTGGGATATTTAAGGATCTATCCCGACGTTTCCGCGACGTATTTCGCGGATAGGCTTGCATTTGATAACGGCAGGGTTACGGTCTCTGGGACCGCCGGATCGGCCGGTCGGGCCCGCGCCCCCGCGCGGGAGGTGCGTGCGACTCGTACCGTCCCGGCCTCCGTGCCCGGACCGCGCGAGGACTGGACCCGCGTGTCATCTCCCCACCCAGCTCAGGGCATCCCCAGCGAACTGCCCCCCACCCCTGAGGCCGGCTCCGACGTCGGCATCACCGAGATCTTCGAACCGCCCCCAACGGTTCACCCCCTCACCCCGCCGGGCTCCCCCGACCCGGCCCCGCCCCGTAAGCGCCACCGCAGAGCCGCCCTCCTCGCGGGGGCCGCGGCCATCGCGGTCGTCGGCGCCGGTGGCATCACCGCCTACGGTTCGGCCCACAAGTCCGTCACGCTGGACGTGGACGGCAAGGTCACGACCGTCGAGACCTTCCAGGGCGACGTCGCCGGCCTCCTGGCCGACGAGGGCGTCGACGTCACCGACCGCGACGCGGTGACGCCTGGCGGCCCCCTCCGGGACGGCGGCACGGTCGTGGTCCGCTACGGCCATGAGGTCACCCTCCAGGCCGACGGCGAGCGGCGCACGACCTGGGTCACCGCGCTCGACGCCGACGAGGCGCTCGCCACGCTCTCCGAGCGGGCCGGCGACGTCGCGCTGGTCCCGTCCCGCTCCGGCGGTCGCGTGACCCTCCCGTTGCGGCTCGACGCCGACAGCCCGGTGAACCTGGTCGTCGGCGGCAAGACCCAGCGGGTGGCCGACGGCGCCGCGCAGCTCGACGACCTGCTCGCCGAGCACGACGTCGCGGTCGACGCGGACGACCGGATCACCGTCGAGAGGTCGGACGGCGCGCCGGCGGACCCGGGCGTCGCGACGCTGTCCGTCGTCGTCGAGCAGGTCCGGAGCTCGGTCCAGAAGACCGTGACCCGGCTGCCGTTCGACAAGGTCCGGACCGCGGACCCGGACCGGTACGAGGACCTCGACCCGTACGTGGCGACCGAGGGCGTCGTGGGCAAGCGCGTCACCAAGTGGGACGTCACGACCGTGGACGGCGAGGTCGTCAAGCGGGACAAGCGCTCCTCGGAGGTCGTGCGCAAGCCCGTCGACCAGGTGACCGTGTACGGCACCAAGGACCGGCCGGCGCCGAAGCCCGAACCGAAGCCGGAGCCGCAGCCCGTCGCGAAGGAGCCGGCCCAGAAGGCCGCCCCCGCGCCGGAGCCGAAGGCCCCCGTGGTCGCGACCGGCGGCGTCTGGGCCCAGCTCGCGCAGTGCGAGTCGGGCGGCAACCCTGCCACCAACACGGGCAACGGCTACTACGGCCTGTACCAGTTCTCGCAGCAGACCTGGGTGGCGATGGGCGGTTCCGGCCTCCCGTCGGACGCCTCGGCCGCCGAGCAGACCATGCGGGCCCAGAAGCTCCAGGCGCAGTCCGGCTGGGGACAGTGGCCCGGCTGTGCCGCGAAGCTCGGCCTGCTCTGACCGTCCTCTCCGCCTGTCAGGCGCGCAGGTCACCCGAGTGACCTGTGCGTCTGACAGGGGAGCGAGTTGGACGGTTGTCCTAGACGAGTGACCGACAACACAGCCCGATAGCACCGAGAAACTTGGCCGGACGATAACGGATCAGTTACGTTCGGTTGTCCTCGCTGGCGGGAGGGCGCTGAGTGGTGTAGGCCACAGCGCCCGAACGGCGGCAGGACAGCACTGAGAACGGAACCTCGTGATCAGTGCGAGACCGCCGGATCGGCCGGTCGAGACCGCGACGGCTCGCAAGAGTCGCCAGGCCCCCAGGCCGAATCGTGGTGGGGACGCTCGCGCGAGCGCGCGTCCCCTGAGCTCGCCGCCCGTGCCCGGGACGTCCGACGACTGGACACGAGTGAACCCCCGTTCTGAGCAGCAGAGTTCTGGCTCCATCCCCAGCATCAACTCAGAGTCCGAGGCCCCGAACCCTCAGACGACCCTCTCGAAGCGTCGCCGTCGCTGGCCCCTGGTCGCCGGCCTCGCAGCCGTGGCGATCGCCGCCTCCGGCTCCGTCGCCTTCGCGGAGGCGCGCAAGACCGTCACGCTCGACGTCGACGGCACCAGCAAGACCATCACCACCTACTCCGGTTCCGTGCAGGGCATGCTCGAGTCGCAGGGCGTCCGGCTGGGCGAGCGCGACGTCGTCGCCCCCGACACCGACGCGAAGCTGTCCGACGGTGACCAGGTGGTCGTTCGCTACGCCCGCCAGGTCACCATGTCCGACGGCGGCGACGAGCGCGACGTCTGGGTCACCGTGACCGACGCCGTCGAGGCGCTGACGACCCTCGCCGAGCGCGGCGGGGACGTCGCCCTGGTGGCGTCCCGCTCCGGCGACCGCGCCTCGCTCCCGCTCCGCCTGAACGACGACGGCCCCGTCGCCGTCGTGGCGGACGGCAAGACGCGCGTGGTCGAGGACCACGCCGACGGCGTCGACAGCGTGCTCGACGGCCTGAAGGTCGAGCTCGACAAGGACGACCTCGTGAACATCGTGCCCGTGGCCACCCTGGCCGAGGACAAGGCGATCGACGCGAAGTCGGCCAAGGCCGCCACGAAGGCCGGCGCCGACGTCGCCGTCCAGGTGCAGCGGGTCGAGACCAAGAAGGTCACGCAGAAGTTCGACGTGGACCACGAGGTGAAGACCGTCCAGGACAAGAACCGCTACGAGGACGAGGGCGACCACGTCCGCACCGCGGGCAAGGACGGCGTGCGCACGCGCATCGTCCAGCTCCGCACGATCGACGGCGAGGTCGTCGCCCGCAAGGAGCTCTCGAACAAGGTGACCAGGAAGCCGGTCACCGGCGTGATCGTCGAGGGCACCAAGGAGCGTCCGGTGGAGAAGAAGGCCACCGTCGAGGCGACGAGCACCGAGAGCAGCACCCCGGCGCCGTCCGGCTCCGTCAAGGAGATCGGCCAGCAGCTGGCCGCCGCCCGCGGCTGGACCGGCTCGGAGTGGACCTGCCTCGAGTCCCTCTGGGAGCGCGAGTCCGGCTGGAACTACCAGGCGGCCAACCCGTCCTCGGGTGCCTACGGCATCCCGCAGGCGCTGCCGGGCTCCAAGATGGGCTCGGCGGGCTCGGACTGGGCCACCAACCCGGCCACCCAGATCAAGTGGGGCCTCGGCTACATCGCGGACCGCTACGGCACGCCGTGCGGTGCGTGGGGCCACTCGGAGTCGGTGGGTTGGTACTGATCCGCTGACTGCGACATTCTCCAGTTAGGCTCACCTGCATGAACGACACCTCAAGCGCCCTGCTCGGTCCCGCGGAGATCCGCGACCTGGCAGGGCGCTTGGGCGTCCGGCCCACCAAGACGCTCGGCCAGAACTTCCTGCACGACGGCGGCACCGTCCGCAAGATCGTGCGCACCGCCGGGCTCCGGCCCGGCGAGCGGGTGGTCGAGGTCGGGCCCGGGCTGGGCTCCCTGACGCTGGGCCTCGTGGAGGCCGGCGCCTCCGTCGTGGCGATCGAGATCGACCCGGTCCTGGCCGGGCAGATCGCCGACACCGTGCGGACCCGGGTCCCGGGCGCCGACGTCGAGGTGGTGCTCTCCGACGCGCTGGACGTCACCGCGCTGCCCGGTGAGCCGCCGACGGCGCTCGTCGCGAACCTCCCGTACAACGTGGCCGTCCCGGTGCTGCTCACCATGCTGCAACGGTTCGCCTCGCTCGAACGCGTGCTCGTGATGGTGCAGGCCGAGGTGGCCGACCGGATCGCCGCCGTGCCGGGCTCCAAGATCTACGGCATCCCGTCCGTGAAGGCCGCGTGGTACGCGTCGGCCCGCCGCGCCGGGACCATCGGGCGCAACGTCTTCTGGCCCGCACCCAACGTCGACTCCGCGCTCGTGTACCTCGAGCGCCGCGACCCGCCGTCGACCACGGCCTCGCGCGAGCAGGTCTTCGCCGTCGTGGACGCCGCGTTCGCGCAGCGCCGCAAGACGCTGCGCGCCGCCCTGTCCGCGGTGTTCGGCTCCGGCGCCGCCGCCGAGGCGGCACTCCGGGCCGCCGGCGTGGACCCGGGCGCCCGGGGTGAGACGCTCGTGGTCGAGCAGTTCGCGCGCATCGCGGAGCAGCTTTCTGCGACTTCGTCGGTCGAGCCTGTCGAGACCTCGGATCTCGACAAGCTCGATCAGCGAGAGAAGGGGGACGAGTGATCCCGCGTCTTTCAGCGGCCCCGCCGCCGTCGGTCCGGGTCCGCGCGCCCGGCAAGGTCAACCTCGGGCTGCGCGTGGGTCCCGTCGGCGACGACGGCTACCACCCGCTCGCGACGATCTTCCAGGCCGTCTCCCTGTACGAGGAGGTGACGGCGACCCAGGCGGCACCCGGTGCCGGCATCTCGCTGACGGTCTCGGGCCCCCAGGCCGAAGTCGTCCCGACCGACGAGACCAACCTCGCGTGGCGCGCCGCCGCGCTGCTGGCCGAGCGCACGGGCCTGCCCGACGACGTCCAGCTGCACATCACCAAGGGGGTGCCCGTCGCCGGCGGCATGGCGGGCGGGTCCGCCGACGCCGCCGCGGCGCTCGTGGCCTGCGACGCCCTCTGGGAGGCCGGCATCCCCCGCCCGGACCTCGTGGAGCTGGCGGCCGAGCTCGGCGCCGACGTGCCGTTCTCGCTGCTGGGGCACACCGCCGTCGGCACGGGCCGGGGCGACCTGCTCACGCCCGCGATGACCCGCGGCGAGTTCCACTGGTGCTTCGCGACGCAGCGGGAGGGCCTCTCGACGCCCACGGTGTTCCGCCGGTTCGACGAGCTCGCCGGGCCGTCGACGCCGCGCGTGGCCCCCACCGACGACACCGCGATCATGCACGCGCTGCGCGCCGGTGACGCGGTGGCCCTCGGCAAGGCGCTGCACAACGACCTGGAGGGTCCCGCGCTCGACCTGCGGCCCGAGCTCGCCGACGTGCTGGAGGTCGCCACCGAGTCCGGCGCGCTGGGCGTCGTCGTCTCCGGGTCGGGCCCTACGGTCGCCGCGCTCGGCCGGTCCCGGCAGCACGCGCTGGCGCTGGGCGCCGCGTGGACGGCGGCCGACGTCGTCGACGCGGTCTGGTGCGCCACCGGGCCGGCCCCGGGCACGCAGATCGTGACCCCGATGCGCGCCTGAGCGCGCACCGGGTCAGTACGCGACCTGGGGGACGAAGACGTTCGTCAGGTGCGTGTGCCGCGTGATCCAGCGGGTGCGCCGCGTCGCCAGGTTGGTCTCGGCGGTCAGGGTGCACTCGACCACCCGCTCGACGGTGCCCGTCATGGCGCTGAGCGCCAGGGCGGCGTTGCGGCCCCACTCCTCCAGCAGCACCTGGGCGCCCGCGCCCTGCGTGAGCTGCAGCGGGGTGCTCGCCCGGCGGGCGAACGCGACCAGGGAGTCCTTGTGCGCCGCCGGGATGTCGCCCTCGACCAGGGCGCACGCGAGGTCGGGCAGCAGCCCGGCCGCGGCGACGGCCGCGGCCGCGACGGGGCCCGTGCCGAGCACCGCGATGCGCGAGGGGTCCACGCTCTCGAGCGTGCGCAGGGCCTGCACCGCCCGGACCGCGTCGGTGAAGACACCCCGGTTGTACGGGTCGTCCAGGTCGTCCTGCGGCACCTCGACGACCAGGTGGGCGAACCCGTCGGACGCGAGCCACTCCAGGTCGCGCGCCGCGGCCTTGCCGGCCGGCCGCAGCTCGACCAGGCCGGGCAGCGTCGCGGCGGCCCCGACCGGCATGACGAGCCAGCCCGTCACCGGGCGGCCCTCGAAGCCGGCGAACGTCACCGTCTCCGCGTTGAGGTCGCGCGAGCGGGCGAACGTCGTGGTCAGGACCGGCGCGACCTCGATGTCCCGGTGCGCGGCGAGGTTCGCCGCCCAGAACACGTCGAAGTCCGTGGGCTCGTCGGTGGCAGGCGGAGCAGCCGGTGCCACCGTGACGAGCGGCAGGTCGTACTCGGGCACGGGCGGTACCTCCGGGTCTTGGGCGTGCGCTCGGAGCGTACCGCCCGTGTCCGACACTCCGGACGCCGGTCCAGGACCCCCGGCCGTCAGATGATCTTGTTCAGCCATGCGAGCTTGCGGGGGAAGCGGTAGTCGCCGCCGCCCTCGTGGTTGTTGTACGGGTAGACGTCGATCTCCTTGCTCACCGCACCGGCCCCGCCCGGGCCCCAGCCGTTGTACGCCGCGTACACGGTCGACGGCGGGCACGTGGCGTCCATGAGCGCCACCGAGAACAGCGTCGCCGCGCGGGCGCGCCGGGCGAACGACACCCCGTCCAGGTAGGAGAAGGTGCGCCAGACCTGCTCCTCGACCGCCGGGTCGCGGTGCACGGAGAGGTACTTCGTGATCTCGCTGTACGGCGCGTTGTCCGTGATCGACACCGCGCGGCGGTAGTGGCTCAGGAACGGCACGTCCGGCATGGCGGCCACGACGTCCGGCACGAGGCCCGCGACGGCGATGGTGATCCCGCCGCCCTGGCTGCCGCCGCTCAGCGCCACCCGCGCCGGGTCCAGGCCCGGGATCGCGCGCACCGCGTCGACGGCGCGGGCGCCGTCGGTGAACACGCGCCGGTAGTAGTGGTCGTGCGGGTCGCGCACGCCGCGCGTCATGAAGCCGGGGGACGCGGGGCCCGAACCGGCCGGGTCCGGCGTGTCCCCGCCCGCGCCCCAGCCCGACCCCTGGCCGCGCGTGTCCATCATGAGGTGCGCGTAGCCCGCCGCGGCCCACTGGATGTGCTCGTGCGGCAGGCCCCGCCCGCCGCCGTAGCCCTGGTACCCGACCACGACGGGCAGGTCGCCCGCCGCGTGCGCGGGGCGCGTCAGCCACCCCTTCACCGGGTGCCCGCCGAAACCGGCGAACGTGACGTCGTCGACCAGGATCTCGGTGAGCCCCACGTCGATGCGCTCCACCTGCGGTGCGTCGTCGAACGTGCGGGCCTCGGCCAGGGTGGTCGACCAGAACTCGTCGAAGTCGGCGGGCTCGTCGACCTCCGGGGTGTACTTCTCGAGTTCGGGCAGCGGCATGTCGAACTGGGCCACGTGGTTGCTCCTCGGCGTCGTGTTCTGCTGTGCCGGCGGCGAAGTCTTTCCTGTGCGGTCGGCGCGCCGCCCTGAGCCTGTCGAAGGGGCGGCCGGGGTGAGCGTAGCGCGCGACTACCCTTGGTAGGTGGCACATCTTCTCGGCGCAGACGGCATCGCGCTGACCATCGGCACCCGGACCCTTCTGGCGGACGTCTCGCTGGGGCTCGACGACGGCGACCGCGTCGGCATCGTGGGCCCCAACGGCGCGGGCAAGTCCACCCTGCTGCGCATCTTCGCGGGCGCCACGCCGCCCGACGGCGGCCGCGTCACCCGGGTGGGCGGCTCCACCCTGGGCCTGCTGGACCAGCGCGACGAGCTGCCCGAGGACGCCACCGTGCTCGACCTCGTGCACGGCGACGCCGAGACCCACGTCTGGGCCTCCGACGCCCGCGTCCGCGAGGTGCACGACGGCCTGATCGCCGACCTCGCCTGGGACGCCCCGGTCGCGAAGCTCTCGGGCGGCCAGCGCCGCCGCGTGGCGCTCGCGGCCCTCCTCGTCCAGGACCCGGACGTGCTGCTGCTCGACGAGCCCACCAACCACCTCGACGTCGAGGGCGTGGCCTGGCTCGCGGCCCACCTGCGCGAGCGGTACGGCCGCCCGGGCACGAACGGCGCGCTCGTGGTCGTGACGCACGACCGCTGGTTCCTCGACGAGGTCTGCTCCCGCATGTGGGAGGTGCGCGGCGACGGGACCGGCGCCGTCGACGGGTACGAGGGCGGGTACGCCGCCTACATCCTGGCCCGCGCCGAGCGGGCGCGGCAGGCCGCCACGGCCGCGGAGAAGCGGGACAACCTGCTGCGCAAGGAGCTCGCGTGGTTGCGGCGCGGGGCTCCGGCCCGCACGTCCAAGCCCAAGTTCCGGCTCGACGCCGCCTCCGCCCTGATCGACGACGAGCCGCCGCCGCGCGACTCGATGGAGCTGACGCGCATGGCGACGCGGCGGCTCGGCAAGGACGTGCTGGACCTCGAGTCGGTGTCGGTCACGGTGCCGGGCAAGGTCCTGTTCGACGACGTGACCTGGCGCCTCGGCCCCGGCGACCGGTACGGCGTGGTGGGCGTCAACGGCGCCGGCAAGACGACGTTGCTCGCGCTCCTGGCGGGCCGCCGCGAGCCGGACTCGGGGCGCGTCAAGCGCGGCAAGACCATCCACGTGCGGGAGCTCTCGCAGGACGTCGCCGAGCTCGACGAGCTCGGGACCCTGAAGGCGGTCGAGGTGATCGAGCAGGAGAAGGGCCGGGTCGTCGTCGACGGCAAGGAGCTCACCGCCGCGCAGCTCACCGAGAAGCTCGGCTTCACGCGCGAGCGCGCGTACACGCCGGTGCGGGACCTCTCCGGTGGCGAGCGGCGGCGGCTCCAGCTCCTGCGGCTGCTGGTGTCCGAGCCCAACGTGCTGCTGCTCGACGAGCCCACCAACGACCTCGACACCGACACCCTCGCCGCCGTCGAGGACCTGCTGGACGGCTGGCCCGGCACGCTCATCGTCGTCTCGCACGACCGGTACCTGCTGGAGCGGGTCGCCGACCGGCAGGTCGCGCTGCTCGGTGACGGGACCATCCGCGACCTGCCCGGGGGCGTCGAGGAGTACCTGCGGCTGCGGGCGGCGGCCAGGTCGGCGGGCGCCTCCGGCGCGTCCGGCTCGGGGGGTGGTTCCGGGGCCGGCGTAGGTTCCGGCGCGGGTGCGGCCGGCGCGGCGACGGGAGCTCCGGCGCCGGGCGGCGAGGAGCTCTCGCAGCGTGACATCCGCGCCGCGAAGAAGGAGGTCTCCCGGATCGAGCGGCAACTTGCGAAGATTGCCCAGAAAGAGGCCGAGCTGCACGAGAACATCGCGCGGCAGGCAACGGACTATCAGGCCGTCGCGCGGCTGGACGCGGAGCTCCGCGACCTGGCGAGCGAACGGGACGAGCTCGAGGCGGCCTGGTTGGAAGCTGCGGAGGTGGCGGGATGACCGACAACGATCTGACACCGCTCGACGGGGTGGACCGGGCGCTCGTCGACGCGCTGCGCAAGGACGGGCGCACCACGCTGGCGGTGCTGTCCGAGATCTCGGGGCTCTCCCTGTCCGCCGTGCAGGTGCGGGTGCGCAAGCTGGAGGCGCGCGGCGTCATCACGGGGTACCGGGCCGTCGTGAACCCGGAGGCGGTGGGGCTGCCACTCTCCGCCTTCATCGAGATCACGCCCCTCGACCAGGCCCAGGAGGACGACGCGCCCGAGCGGCTGCGCGGCATGGCCGGCATCGAGTCCTGCTACTCGGTGGCGGGCAACGCGAACTACCTGCTCACCGCGCGGGTGGCGTCGCCACGCGCGCTGGAGGAGCTGCTCGGCAAGATCCGGCGCACGGCGAAGGTCTCGACGCGCACGACGGTGGTGCTGCAGACGTACTTCGAGGGGCAGACGGCCGAGCTCGACTGATCCGGCCCGGCCGGCCCGGCCGGTCCCGCCCATCCATCCCGCAGGCTCAGCGCAGCGCCAGGGCCGGGTGGTCCAGCGTGAGCGTGCCGGCGTCGGCGTCCAGCTCCGCGGCGACGCCGAACGGCACGGTGAGCGGGTCGGGGCCGTGGCCGAACCCGAGCTCGCCCAGGATCGGGATGCCGAGCGGGCCCAGCAGGTCCAGGACCACCGGCTCGACCGGCTCGCAGTCCTGCCACGACCCGAGCACGATGCCCACCGCGCCGTCGAACCAGCCCGCACGCAGCAGGTGCGTGAGGAACGAGTCGATCCGGTAGGCCTTCTCCTCGATGTCCTCCAGGAGCACGATGCCGCCCGCGGCCGAGGGGGTCGTGGGGCCGATCCCGACGGACGTCGTCAGGAGCGAGAGGCAACCGCCCGTCGTGACGCCGCGGGCCGAGCCGCCCACCAGGGTGTGCGCGTCCGGGCCGGTGAGCACCTGCGTGGTCTCCGGCTCGAAGAGCGTGCGCCGCAGGCGCTCGCGAGCGACGTCGGACTTGAGGAACGACATGGTCCCGGACATCGGCCCGTGCAGCGACACCAGCCCGAGCCGCGCGGCGACCGCCTGGTGCAGCACGGTGCAGTCGCTGTACCCGACGAGCACCTTGGGGTCCGTGGCAGCGAGCGCGTCCCAGTCGACGAGCTCGACCATCCGTGCGGCGCCGTAGCCGCCGCGCGCCGTGACGATCGCCCGGACGTCCGGGTCGAGCCAGGCCTCCTGGAAGTCCGCGGCGCGCGCCTCGTCGTGGCCCGCCAGGTAGGCGTGGTCCGGGTGCGTGTCCAGCACGTGGGGCATCACCTGCACGTCGAGGCCCCAGGCACGCAGGTGGGCGACGCCCTCGTCGAGCCGGTCGGCCGGGACGGGGCCGGACGGGGCGACGACGGCGACCGTGTCGCCCGGACGCAGTCGCGGCGGGCTGAGCAGGGGCCGCAGCATGCGGCCGACATTACCGGCCGGCCCGTCGTGCGCCTGCTGGTGGAGCTTTCTTTCACTCATCTGAAATCTCTTCCGAGATCTGGCCCCGGAGCGCCGTGGTGAGCCGGGTGAGAAGTCCTGACAGGAGCAGGCGGTCCTCGGCCGGCAGCCCGGCCAGCAGTGACTCCTCGTGGGTGAGCAGCTCGCGCACGGCGCGTTCGACGAGCGCGTGCCCGGCGTCGGTCAGGGTCACGGCCACGGCCCGCCGTCCGGCGTCGGAGGACGAGCGCACGACCAGGCCCTCCCGCTCTGCCCGGGCGACCCGCTGCGAGATCGCGCCGGCGGTGACGAGCGTGTGCGCCGCGAGCTCGCGCGTGGTCAGCGACCACGGCTCCCCGGACCGGCGCAGGGTGCTGAGCAGGTCGAGCGTCGCGGGGTCGATGCCGATCCGGCGCAGCGTCCGGCGGCGCTCGTCGGCCAGGGTCTTGGCGGCGCGCCACAGCGGTGTGATCACGCCGATCGAGGCCACCGGCACACCCGGCAGCTCACGCTCCCACGCCGCGGCGATGTCCTCGGGCGGAACGGCCGCCGTGGTGTCGAAGGGGTACTCGGTCACACCGGCCTCCTGTACGTTTAGATCTAAACGTACACGTCACCAGGAGGTAGCGGCATGTCCGGACTCGTGCTCGTCACCGGCGGATCGGGCGGCATCGGCGGCGCGGTGGCGCGCCGGTTCGTCGAGGAGGGGCGCCAGGTCGTGATCACCGGCCGCGACGCCGGGCGGCTCGACCGGGTCGCGGAGGCGACGGGCGCGCGCGGCGTGCGCTGCGACGTCGGGCGGCCGGACGACGTCGAGGCGCTCGTGGCGCAGCTCGACGCGCCCGTCGAGGTGCTGGTGGCCATGGCCGGCGGCAACACGGACTTCGACGGCCCCGAGCCGGCGGGCCTCGCGCAGGTGGCCGACGGCTGGCGGGCCAACCTCGACGCCAACCTGATCAGCACCGTGCTGGTCGTCACCGCCGTCCTCGACCGGATGCCGGCCGGCGGCACCGTCGTCACCGTCGGATCGATCGGCGCCGAGTACGCGGGCACGTCCTACGGCGTGGCCAAGGCGGCCGTCCAGGCGTGGACCGCCGGCCTGTCCGCGACGGTCGGGCCGCGCGGGATCACCGCGAACTGCGTGGCGCCCGGCTACATCGAGGACACCGGGTACTTCAAGGGCCGGCTCACCGAGGAGCGCCGGGGCCGGCTGGTCGCGGCCACCCACGACAAGCGCCCCGGCACGCCGGACGACGTCGCCGGGCTGGTCTCGTTCCTGGCCTCGCCGGCCGCGCGGCACCTCACGGGGCAGACGCTGCACGTGAACGGCGGCGCGCACACGACCCGGTAGCCCAGCACGCGGCACGTAATCCGGTTTCTGCCGGTACGCCGCTTCCGTCGTGTAAGTGCGAGTTGTTACGCTCGCGGTAGCCAGCACCCGCGCCCGGCTCCGTCGTCGGGCACACGAAGGAGCGCGAGGAAATGCCCACCACCCGAACCTGGCTGCAGGCGGGCGGGGGCACCGTGGTGCTCGCCCTGATCGTCGCCGCCGTGGTGCAGGCGGCCAACTCGAGCGCGACCTGGGTCTCCAACGACCCGGTCGGCGAGTGCGGCAAGACGTCCGGCGGCCAGGTGGTCGCGGCGCAGAACGTGCTGTCGGCCGCGACGGGGCTGGAGACCGTGGACGGCACCTGGGACAGCCAGTCGGACGCCGCGACCCGGGCGTTCCAGGCCTACAACGGGTTGCCCGTCGACGGCTGCGTGGACACCAGCACGTGGGTCACGATGCGGGCGCTGGCCATCTCGCTGTGCGATCCCGACTACAGCTGCCAGGGCCCCGACCACCGCATCCGCTACGCGGCGCCGGGCGGTGCGCGGGACGCCTACCTCGCGGAGAACGACTGCGACTGGGGCTCCTACGTGCTGCCCGGGGTGGCGCGGAGCCCGGTCACGTCGAACAAGGTCATCGCGCTCTCGCGGGACGCCGTCACCGAGATCGAGTGCGGGGGCTGACGTGGTCACCACCATCGACGAGCCGAGGATCCGGCCCGAGTGGCTGCTCGGCGGGGCCGTGACGCTGCTGGGCGCCATCATCATCGTGGTGGTCACGCTGGTGCTCGGCGCGGGGGAGGACGAGCCCGTCGTCGTCCCGGCGGACGCCACCGACCTCACGGCGAACACCTGCGCCGCCGACCTGCGCCAGCCGCACTGGGTGCCCGACGACGTGCGCCGGGCCGTGGCCGAGTGCCCTGCCGAGATCTCGGCGGGGATGGGCCGCACGACGGCGGAGGACCACCTCGGCACCTGGATCACCTACCCGCTGGACGGCCCCGAGAACGCGGAGACGTTCCGCGGCCGGCCGGGGACCGGGTGGCCCGAGGAGGAGGTCCGCAGCGGGGCGTTCCACCCGGCGTCGGCCATCGTCTACGTGGCGTACCCGGGAGCGAAGGAGCTGTCCGGCAAGCTGTCCGGCGACACCGTGACGGTGGAGTGGAAGGACCTGGAGGAGTCGGGCCTGGAGGCGCGCGTGACCCGCGTGGACAACAACGGGTTCGGCCCGGTCCGGGTCGAGTGGACCGACGACGTGGGCTCCTACCTGCTGCTCGCCACGATCGGGCGCACACCGACGGCCAACGCGGGGCCCTCGGTGGCCGAGCTGATCCGGATCGCGGACAGCGTCGCGGCCGAGGACGAGTGACCGGCCGGGCGCCCGGGTCTTCTGGGCACCCGAGCGCCTGACCGGTCGGTCCGGGGGCCGCCCGGGAAGGGCGGCCGAGCTGTCAGAGGGTCGCGGTGAGCGCCTCGTCGAGGGCCAGGACGCCGGCCTCCAGCGCCTCGGTCGTGACCGTCAGGGCCGGGCGGAAGCGCACCGACCGCTCGCCGCAGCCCAGCAGCAGCACGCTCCGCTCGGTGAGCGCGGCCAGCACCCGGTCGCGCACGTCGCGCGAGGGCAGGGTCAGCGCGCACATCAGGCCGCGGCCCCGCACGTCGGTCACGCCGTCGTGCCGCCCGGCGAGCTCGGTGAGGGCGTCCTGGAGCTGCTTGCCCATGATGAGGGCCCGCTCGACCAGGCCCTCCTCCTCGTAGGTCTCCAGGATCCGGCGGGAGCGCACCATGTCGGTCAGGTTGCCGCCCCAGGTGGAGTTGATCCGCGACGAGACGGCGAACACGTTGTCCGGCACCTCGTCCACGCGGCCGCCGGCCATGATGCCGCAGACCTGCGTCTTCTTGCCGAACGCGACGATGTCGGGCGTGACGCCGAGCTGCTGGTACGCCCAGGTGGTGCCGGTGATCCCGGCGCCGGTCTGCACCTCGTCCATGACGAACAGGGCGTCGAACTCCCGGCACAGCGCCTGCATGCCCTGGAGGAACGAGGGGCGGAAGTGGTGGTCGCCGCCCTCGCCCTGGATGGGCTCCATGATGAAGGCCGCGATGTCGTGCGGGTTGGCCTCGAACGCGGCGCGGGCGGCGCCGAGCGCCGCGGCCTCTGCGGCGTCCATGTCCTTGCCCTCGGCCAGGTAGGGGGACGGGATGCGCGGCCAGTCGAACTTGGGGAAGCGGGCGACCTTGCCCGGCTCCGTGTTGGTGAGCGACATCGTGTAGCCCGACCGGCCGTGGAACGCGTGCTCCAGGTGCATCACCTGGGTGCCGAGCTCCGGGGACCGGCCGTTCGCCTCGTTGTGACGGGACTTCCAGTCGAACGCGACCTTGAGCGCGTTCTCGACGGCCAGTGCGCCGCCGTCGATGAAGAACAGGTGCGGCAGGGCGGGGTCGCCCAGCACCCGCGCGAACGTGTCGGCGAACCGCGCCATCTCGACCGTGTAGATGTCGGAGTTCGACGGCTTGTTGACCGCTGCGGCGGCAAGCTCCTCGCGGAAGGCCGGGTCGTCGGCCAGAGCGGGATGGTTCATGCCGAGCGGCGAGGACGCGAAGAAGGTGAACAGGTCGAGCCACTCGTGACCGTCGCGCGCGTCGACGAGCGTGGACCCGTGCGACCGGGTGAGGTCGAGGACCAGGTCGAACCCGTCGACGAGGAGGTGCTCGCGGAGGGTGGGGAGCACTGCGGTGGGCTCAAGGTGTGTCGTCATGCTGGAAAGATTGGCAATGATCCTGCCAAGTTTCAACGAGTATGGAAAAGTTCCTGTTACGGCCGTGCCGACCCCCGACGCCGGGTCGCGACCAGCTCGGCCGTCCCGAGCGCCAGCGTGGACCCCAGCAGCACCACGAGCGCCGCGGTCCAGCCGCCCGACGCCGCGTGCACCGCCCCGATCACCGCGGGCGCGGACGCCGCCACGGCGTAGCCGAAGGCCTGCACGGCCGCGACCGTGCGCCGGGTCTGGGCGACGGTCTTGCACCGCTGCGCGACCACCGTGAAGATCACCACGAAGTTCCCGCCCTGGGCGATCCCCGCGAGGCTCACCCACAGGAGCCACCACTGCGGCGCGAGCAGCAGGCCCGCCGGCAGCGAGACCCAGAGCAGGGCCATCACCACCGCCGCGCCGCGCATCGGCACCCGGGCGGCCAGCGCGAGCGGCACCAGCACGCTGCCCGCGATGGCGAGCCCCTGGAACGGCGCGGCCGCGTTGCCCGCCGTGGTCACCGACACGCCCAGCAGGTCGCGCAGCAGCTCCGGCAGCCAGCCGGTCACCGCGAAGTAGGAGAACGACTGGCCCGCGAACGCCACGGTCAGCACCCAGGTGATCGGACGCCGCAGCACGCCGGCCCAGGTCTCCTCGGGCCGCTCCGCCACGGGCGGAGCGCGCAGGGCGGCGGGCCGGTCGACCAGGCGGCGGGTGGTGATCTTCCACACCACGAGCGCGACCATCGCCACGACCGACCACGACGCGACAGCGCCGCGCCACCCGAGCAGGACGGCGAGGGGAGCGGTGAGCGACGTCGCGAAGACCGACCCCAGGTTCATCACCGACGAGTACAGGCCGGTGGCCAACGCCGTCCGCGCCGGGAAGTCCCGCGCGATGATCACCGGGACCACCACGTTGCCCACCGTGATGGCCGCGCCCAGCACGACGGTCCCCGTGAAGGCCGCCACCACCCCTACCGTGCCCGACCCGGCCGACCGGATCAGCGTGCCCACGATCACCCCGACCAGGGCGACCGTCACCGCCGCGTACGGCCCGACCCGGGCGATCAGGGTCGACGCCGCCGGGGCCACCACGCTGAAGCAGAGCGCCGGGATGCCCACCAGCAGGCCCGCCAGGGTCTGGTCGAGGCCCAGCCCGGCGGCGACGTCGGACATGACCGGCGGGAGAGACGTGATGGGGGTGCGGAGGTTCAGGGCGAAGACGAGTACCGCGACGAGCAGCGCGGAGCCGCCCGCCGCCGCGCGGATGTTGCTCATGATGCGTTCATTGTGCGCGACGGCGGCAGTTGGTTGCGTCGGGCGTCCATCGCATCACCACACGATGTGCTGCTCGACACCCCGGTTCCCCCAGGAGGGATTGCGGCTTTCCCGCTAGATTGGGCGACCGGTCACGACTGGAACAACTGAGGTGTGGAATGAACCAGCGACAGGTCTTCCCCGCGGTGGGAGCACTCGTCGGCGTACTCATGCTGTCGGGATGTGGGTTCGATCTCGGCAAGGTGGACTACACGGAGCCCGAGTTCGTCGGCTCCTGGGTGGGTGACGGCGCAGGGACCGTCGTGGCGCTCGGCGAGGACCGGACGTTCACGGCCGTCGGCGTCCCGGACGAGCTGCTCGACGGGGCGGGCAGCGACGTACCCGCCGAGATCGAAGGCACCTGGAAGTACAACTCGAAGAGCTCCGCGGACCACGTCGAGCTGACGGTCACCGACGCCGACGGCATGCCGGCGAAGCTCGGCGAGCTGCCCCTGTACGTGGCCGACGCCGACGACCTCTTCTTCCTGCCGGACCAGGTGGGCCGCGAGAAGATCATGGTGAGCCGGGACCGCTGAGGCTCTGCGGCGCCGCCCTCCGGCTCAGGCTCTGTTGTCGTCGCCTGAGCCTGCGGCTCCGCTCCGGGCGGGTGCCTCGTTCCTCGGCCCCCACCCTGCACTGCGCCTCCGGCTCAGTCGTCGAACTGCGCGGTCACCGTGCGGAGCAGGGCCGCGAGCTGCGGGCGCTCCGCGGGGGACAGGGCGGTGAGCACCTTGGCCTCGATGTCGAGCAGGTCGCTCATCGCGGCGTCGACCCGCGCCAGCCCCTCGTCGGTGAGCTCGACCAGCACACCGCGGCGGTCGTCCGGGGACCGGTGCCGCTGGACGAACCCGCGCGACTCCAGCCGGTCGATCCGGTTGGTCATGGTGCCGCTCGTGACCAGCGTCTGGGTGACGAGCGTGCCCGGCGACAGGCGATAGGGCTCCCCGGCGCGGCGTAGCGCCGAGAGCACGTCGAACTCCCATGTCTCCAGGCTGTGCCGCGCGAACGCCGTGCGGCGGGCCAGATCCAGGTGCCGCGCCAGCCGGGACACCCGGCTGAACACCGTCAGCGGTTCGAGCTCGAGGTCCGGGCGCACGTGGTGCCACGCGGCGACGATGCGGTCGACCTCGTCGGCGGGACCTGTGTGCTCCATGGCGAGAGGCTACCGGATGTCTCGATGTCAAGAATCTCGACCAGACGCCCGGCGTGCGTACCGTGGTGGACGACGGGGCGGCGACCGTAGGCTCAGGCATCGTGGGAACAGACATCAGGGTGCACCAGGTCTACGCCGGACGAGTGCTGCAGGGCGCCGGCGCACGAGCCCTCGTGCCGGACGAGATCGAACGGCTCGGCGCGCAGCGGGTGCTGGTGGTCGCGGCGCCGTCGTCGGCCGAGGTGGCGCAGGACCTGGCCACGAACCTGGGGGAGCGGCATGCCGCGACCTTCGGCCGCCCGGCCCAGCACACCCCCGTCGAGGTGACCGCCGAGGCGCTCGCCGTGGCCCGGGAGGTGCGCGCCGACGCGCTCGTGGCGATCGGCGGCGGGTCGGCGATCGGGCTCGCCAAGGCGCTCGCGATCCGGACCGGCATGCCGCAGGTCGCCGTGCCCACCACCTACGCGGGCTCGGAGGCGACGCCCGTGCTCGGCGAGACCGAGAACGGCGTCAAGACGACGCGGCGCGACCCCGCCCTCGCGCCCGGCACGGTCGTCTACGACCCGGAGCTCACGCTGTCGATGCCCCACGGGCTCACGCTGACCTCCGCGCTCAACGCGCTGGCCCACGCCGTCGAGGCGCTGTGGGACACCGGGGCGAGCGCCGCGACGCGCGCGTACGGGGTCGAGGCCGCCGACGGCATCCTGTCCGCGCTCCCGCTGGTGCTGGACCGGCTGTCCGACGTCGACGCGCGAGGCCGGCTCCAGGAGGCCGCGTGGCTGGCGGGCGCCTGCCTGGCGCAGGCGCGGATGGGGCTGCACCACCAGCTCGCCCACGTGCTCGGTGGCACCTACGGCCTGCCGCACGCCGAGCTGCACGCCCTGTTGCTGCCGCACGTCATGCGGTTCGACCTGGTCGCCGCCCCGGACGCGGCAGCGCGCCTGACCCGCGTCGCCGACGGCGACCCGGCGGCCGCGGTCGCGGCGCTCGCGGCCCGGCACGACGGCCCGACGACGCTCGGTGCGCTCGGCCTGCCCCGCACCGCGCTGCGTGAGGCGGCCGAGCGGGTGGCGGCCGACCCGTACCCGAACCCGCGCCAGGTCACCGCCGACGCGGTGGAGGAGCTGCTGCTCGCCGCGTGGTGAGCGGTGGGATCGGCCGCGTGGCCGGCGGCGAGGCCGGCCGCGGGTGCCTCAGCCGGCCGCCCGGCGGCCCAGGAGGTGCGCCTGCGGGAACCCCCGCACCGGGTCCTCGCCCGGCGCGATCACCAGGCGGGCGACCTCGGTCACGCCGTGCCGGCCGAGCAGGCCGACGACGTGGTCGGGCGAGTACCGCCAGGCGGGCGACACCTTGTGGTCGAAGGATTCGGCCGGACCGCCCGCGGCGTCGAGCGCCTGGAACGACACCAGGAGATACCCGCCCGGAGCCAGCACGCGGGTCAGCTCGGCGAGCGTCGCCGGCAGCGCGTCCGGCGGCGTGTGGATGAGGGAGTAGTTCGCCATCACCCCGGCCAGGCTCGCCGTGGCGACACCGAGTGCGCCGAGGTCGCCCAGGTCGCCGACGTCGAACCGCACGCCCGGGTGGGCCGCGTGGGCGTGCTCCACGAGCCGGGGCGACAGGTCGACGCCGAACGCGTCGACGCCCCGGTCCCGGAGGAAGGCGGTGACGTGCCCGGGCCCGCAGCCGACGTCGGCCACCTGCCCGCCGGCTGACCGCCCGCCGGCTGCCTGCTCGCCGGCTGCCTGCTCGCCGACGAACTGCCGGACCAGGTCGGCGAACGCCTGGACCATCACGTGGTTCAGGGGCTGGCCGGCGAACGCCTCGCCGATGAACGCGGTGTAAGCCTCGGCCTTGGCGTCGTAGTCGTCGCGGACGGTGGCGAGTCGCTCGGAGGAGGTCACGCGCCGCAGCCTAGATCGCCGCCGGCGGCAACTGTCAGTGCTTGCCGCCATGCCCAGGCGAGGTCGGCAGTTCCCCGCGACGTCGGCAGTTGGCTTTGAGGTCGGCACAGGCCTGTGCCGACCTCAGCGCCAACTGCCGACCTCAGCGCCAACTGCCGACGTCGCGACGGCGACTACGGACGCCGCCGGCCACTCCCGGACAACTGACTCTCGTTCAGAAATATGTCCGCTTCATGGCGGACCATGGCCCAGTTTCACCCCCAATATCACAGGGTGAAACCGGGCGCGCATTAAAGCCGAATATCCATTTCCCGTTGCAGAGTCCGTGTCGTGTGCTTAATGTATGGAACGCGAACACTGTTCCGCTCGCAGGTGATCATCCTGTGATTCCCGTTTTCCGGAAGGAAAAAGCACCATGTCTGTTGTTGACATCGTCTCGACCCTGCTCGACTCCCTCGGCATCACCCTGGCGCAGATCCGCGTCCTTCTGGGTCTCTGAGCAGGGAATACGCCGCTATAGCGGCGTGAGCAACATCCCCAGCCAAAGCGAACGCCTCCTGCGTATTCAACGCAGGAGGCGTTCGTTCTTTTGCGCTGGCGCAGACATTGTTGCGTCGGCGCAAACTGACTTGACGACACCGGGCATTTCAGTTGTCTGCGGCATTTCGCCGACGGTATTGACGCTCCGTCAGTGTGTGGCTGCCCCAGGCCTCAGCGCGACATCTTTGTCAGAGCCGGCTTCTTCTCCATGTTGTGCAGGCCGTTCCAGGCGAGGTTCACCAGGTGCGCCGCCACCTCGGTCTTCCGGGGGCTGCGCGCGTCCAGCCAGTACTGGCCCGTGAGCGCGATCATCCCGACCAGCATCTGCGCGTAGAGCGGGGCGGCCTTGGTGTCCAGCCCGTTCTCGCGGAACTGCGGCTCCAGGATCGCCTCGACCTGGGTGGCGACGTCGCCGATCAGGCTGGAGAAGGTCCCCGTCGCCTGCGCCACGGGGGAGTCGCGCACGAGGATCCGGAAGCCGTCCTCGGACGACTCGATGTAGTCGAGAAGGGCGAGCGCCGTCCGCTCCAGCAGCACCTTCGGGTGGCCGCCGGAGCCGAGCGCCCCGGTCAGGGCGTGGGTCAGGGCCTGCACCTCGCGGTCCACGACCACGGCGTAGATGCCCTCCTTGCCGCCGAAGTGCTCGTAGACGACGGGCTTGGAGACCTCGGCCCGCGCCGCGATCTCCTCCACGCTGGTGCCCTCGAAGCCCTTCTGGGCGAACAGGCCGCGGCTGACCGTGAGCAGCTGCTCACGCCGCTGGCTGGCCGTCATGCGAGGTCGATGGGTACGTCGGTTTTCGGCGGCCATGGGGTTCATTGTGCCCGAGCGGCCGTTCGGGGCGTGTCCCGGCCGGGCGCCGGCGACGGCGTCCCGGGCCGCGGATGTGGCTGACGACTCGACCCGTCCGGCATGGGGCATGCCCCGGGACCTGGCAGACTGTTCACGGACGTGCGACGGTGGCACACGCCCGCCTCGGGTCACGACGGAGCCTCCCGCGCGCCCGGTCCGCCTTGGTGTAATCGGCAGCACAGAGGTTTTTGGTGCCTTTAGTCCAGGTTCGAATCCTGGGGGCGGAGCCATCCGGATCTGACGAACCCACCGATCGGAGCACTCGTGACCGAGACACCTCAGCCGGCAGCAGTCATCGTTCTTGCCGCCGGCCAGGGCACCCGCATGAAGTCAGCGCTGCCGAAGATCCTGCACCCGCTCGGCGGCAAGCCGATGGTGGGGCACGCGCTGGCCGCGGCTCGCGAGCTCGAGCCCGCGCAGGTCGCCGTGGTGGTCCGGCACGAGCGCGACCTGGTCGCCGACGCCGTCGGCCGGCTCGACCCGGCCGCGATCCTCGTGGACCAGGACGACATCCCCGGCACGGGTCGCGCCGTGCAGTGCGCGCTGGCGGCGCTCGACTCCAAGGCCCAGGCGGCGTCCGCCGCGGCGGGCCTGGCCGACGGCGAGATCGTGGGTGACGGCATCGAGGGACCGGTCGTCGTCGTCGCGGGCGACGTCCCGCTGCTCGACGGCGCCACGCTCGGCCAGCTCCTCGCCGCCCACCACGCGGACGGCAACGCCGTCACCATCCTCACCACCGAGGTCGCCGACGCGACGGGCTACGGCCGGATCGTCCGCGAGAAGGACACGGGCGACGTGCTCGAGATCGTCGAGCACAAGGACGCGAGCGCGGACCAGCTCGGGATCCTGGAGATCAACTCGTCGGTGTACGTGTTCGACGCCGCCACCCTGCGCCGCGGGCTGAACGGGCTGGACAGCAAGAACGCGCAGGGCGAGGTCTACCTGACCGACGTCGTCGCGTTCGCCCGCTCCGAGGGCCTGCACGTGCGCGCGCTGCTCGCCGACGACCCGATGCTGGTCGAGGGCGTCAACGACCGCGTGGCGCTCTCCGTCCTCGCCCGCGAGATGAACCGCCGCGTCGTCGAGGAGTGGCAGCGCGCGGGCGTGACGGTCCAGGACCCGGCCACCACGTGGATCGACGTCGACGTCGAGCTCGCCCCCGACGTCACGCTCCTGCCGAACACGCAGCTCCAGGGCGCCACCGTGGTCGCCACGGGCGCGACGATCGGCCCGGACACCACGCTGACCGACGTCGAGGTGGGCGCGGACGCGACGGTGGTCCGCACGCACGGGTCGCTCGCCGTGATCGGCGAGGGCGCCTCCGTGGGCCCGTTCGCCTACCTCCGCCCCGGCACGAAGCTGGGCCGCAAGGGCAAGATCGGCACCTTCGTCGAGACCAAGAACGCCGAGATCGGCGAGGGCAGCAAGGTGCCGCACCTCTCCTACGTCGGCGACGCCTCGATCGGCGAGCACACCAACATCGGCGCCGCGTCGGTGACGGTCAACTACGACGGTGTGCACAAGCACCGCACGGTGATCGGCTCGCACGCGCGCACCGGCGCGGACAACATGTTCGTCGCACCCGTGACCGTGGGTGACGGCGCGTACACCGCTGCCGGCTCCGTGATCCGCCGGGACGTGCCCGCGGGCGCGCTCGGGGTCACCGCCGGGCAGCAGCGCAACATCGAGGGCTGGGTCGGCCGACGTCGGCCGGGCACGGCCGCGGCGGACGCCGCGGCGTCGGCCAACGCGCCGTCCGGCCTCGGTGACCAGGCACAGCGCCAGCTTGCCCAGCAGAATGCAGCCGGGGCCCCCGCGGCCCCGCAGGCCGCGGCCACCCAGGCCGGACCGGCCGACCAGGCCCCCGCCCCGGGGGCCGACGAGGAAGGAAAGTCGCACTGATGTCCAGCACCGTTCCCGGACCCAACCGCCACCCGCTCGTCCTGGCGGCGGGCCGAGCGCATCCTGAGCTGGCGAAGAACGTCGCGAAGGAGCTGGGCATCGACCTCCTGGGCGTGTCCGCGTACGACTTCGCGAACAGCGAGACCTACGTCCGCTTCAGCGAGTCGGTGCGTGGCATGGACCTGTTCCTGCTCCAGTCGCACACCATGCCGGTCAACCAGTGGATCATGGAGCAGCTGCTCATGGTCGACGCGGCCAAGCGCGCCTCGGCGCACTCCGTCACCGTGGTCGCGCCGTTCTTCGGCTACGCCCGGCAGGACAAGAAGAGCCGCGGCCGTGAGCCGATCTCGGCCCGGCTCATCGCGGACCTGTTCAAGACGGCGGGCGCGGACCGCCTGATGAGCGTGGACCTGCACACCGCCCAGATCCAGGGCTTCTTCGACGGGCCGGTGGACCACCTGTGGGCCATGCCGATCCTGGTCGACTACGTGCGCACCCGTGTCGACGTCGAGAACGTCACCGTCGTGTCGCCCGACGCCGGCCGTATCCGCGTCGCCGAGATCTGGGCCTCCAAGCTGGGCGGCGGCCCGCTGGCGTTCGTGCACAAGACGCGCGACGTCACGCGGCCCAACCAGTCGGTCGCCAACCGCGTCGTGGGCGACGTCCAGGGCAAGGACTGCGTGCTGGTGGACGACCTGATCGACACCGGCGGCACCATCGCCGAGGCCGTCAAGGTGATCATGGCCGCGGGCGCCAAGTCCGTGACCGTCGCGGCGACGCACGGCGTGCTGTCCGGCCCGGCCGCGCAGCGGCTCACCGAGTGCGGGGCGCGCGAGGTGGTGGTCACCGATACGCTGCCGATCGAGGAGGACCGCCGGTTCGAGAACCTGAAGGTGCTCTCGATCGCGCCGCTGCTGGCCTCCGCGATCAACGAGGTCCACTCCGACGGGTCCGTGACCTCGCTGTTCGACGGCAACTCCTGATCCGGAGCGCCGAGCGGGACACTTGACTCAGACCCGGCCAACGGTGGACCGTGTCTTGACATCGATCTGGGAGGGTCAGTGACCGTCACCGTCGTGGTCCCGACGTTCAACGAGGGACCCAACGTCGCCGCGCTCACGGAGCGGCTCTGTGCCGCCTTCGGGGTGCTGCCCGACGACGGTCGCCGCCCCGGCGTCCCGAGCGGACCCGAGGGCGGCCCCGCTCCGGTGGGGGCACCGGAGCTGGCCGAGATCCTCTTCGTCGACGACTCGAACGACGACACCCCCGACCGGATCCGCGAGGTGGCGGCCAGCGCACCCGTCCCGGTGCGGCTGCTGCACCGCGACACGCCGCAGGGTGGGCTCAGCGGTGCCGTCGTGGCCGGGCTGCGCACGGTGGACACCGAGTGGGCCGTGGTGATGGACGGCGACCTGCAGCACCCCCCGGAGCTCGTGCCTGCCCTCGTCACGCGCGGGCGGGAGGCGGGCCTCGACCTCGTGGTGGCGTCCCGGTACACGGGCGACGGCGACGCCGGGGGCCTGGACGGCTGGTGGCGGCACGGCGTCTCGATCGCGTCGGCCCTGCTGGCGCGCTCCATGTTCCCGGTCCGGCTGCGGAACGTGACCGACCCGCTCACCGGCTTCTTCGCCGCCCGCGTGGCGCGCCTGGACCTCGACGCCCTGCACCCGCGCGGCTTCAAGATCCTGCTGGAGCTGCTGGCGCGCAACACCCTCGCCGTGGGCGAGGAGCCGTTCGTGTTCGGCGAGCGGTACGCGGGGCACTCCAAGGCGACCTTCAAGACCGGCCTGCGCTACCTGGAGCAGCTCGCGGCCCTCCGGTTCGGGCGGATGTCGCGGTTCGCGATCATCGGCGGCTTCGGGGCCGTGCTCAACATCCTCATCCTGTGGCTCCTCACCGCGCTGAGCGTGCACTACGTGCAGGCGGCGGTGATCTCCGCCGTCGTGACGATCCTGATCAACTTCCTGCTGCAGGAACGCTTCGTGTTCCGCGACCTGCGGAACGAGGGCCGCGGTGTCTGGTCGCGGTTCGCGCACTCGTTCGCGTTCAACGGCACGGAGGCGGCGATCCGGCTGCCCGTGCTGTGGTGGCTGGTCGAGCACACGGGCATGTGGCCCGTGCTGGTGCAGGCGGTGACGCTCGTCGTGGCGTTCCTGCTGCGGTTCGTGTTCCACGTCCAGGTGGTCTACAAGCCCCGGCGCACGCAGCCGGCGATCGGCGTCACACCGCCTCTCGGTGCGGACCGGGCCGACGAGCGGGTACAGTAGTCAGGTTGCCTCGGCGAGGGACGTCTGACGGCCGCGGCGGGACCTGATCCCGCAAGCACTCGGCCGGCGTCCGTGATCGACTGGGCGGCCGTCGGCGGCCCCGGGCGGAGTACTCCTCCAGCACCTCGCCCCGCGTGCCCGCTCCGCGCCCGTCACGTGTCCCGCGCCGACGCAGCCGCCATCTTCGAGTTGCACACATATCTTCCAGGAGTGAGTTCCCATGGCCGAGATCAAGCTCGCCGCTGAGCCCCGCACCGAGTTCGGCAAGGGTGCGGCCCGTCGCATCCGCCGCGACAACAAGATCCCCGCTGTCCTGTACGGCCACGGCACCGACCCGGTGCACGTGACCCTGCCGGGCCACGAGTCGATGCTGGCCCTGCGCCAGACCAACGTGCTGCTCTCCATCGAGCTGGACGGCAAGGGCCAGCTGGCGGTCGCCAAGGACATCCAGCGCGACCCGGTCCGCAACGTCATCGAGCACATCGACCTGCAGGTCGTGCGCGCCGGCGAGAAGATCACCGTCGACATCAGCGTGAACATCGTGGGCGAGTCGGCCCCGGGCACCATCCACCTGGTCGAGGCGCAGACGCTGTCGGTCGAGGCCGAGGCCACGCACCTGCCCGAGTCCGTCGAGGTCTCCATCGAGGGCCTGGAGAACGGCGCGCAGGTCCACGCCGGCGACGTCGCCCTCCCGTCCGGCTCCACGCTGCTCACCGACCCGGAGCACGTCGTCGTGCTGATCACCGAGCCGCGCGGCGAGGCCAGCCCGGACGAGGCCGAGGAGTCGGCGGAGTCCGCCGGGTCGGCCACCGAGGCGCCCGCGGAGGGCTGAGTCCCTCCCGCGACCCGCGGCGTCCCGGCCTGAGCCGGACGCACCGGGTCCAGGCACGACGGGCCGAGGTGGAACGTCCTGACGCGCGCACGAGAGGATCGTGCGCGGCGCGGGTTCCACCTCGGCCCGACCTGTCTCCGCCGTGCCGTCTGTCCGGCACGGTGCGGCACCCCGCCCCGTGAACGCCCCCCGTGAACGCCCCCGTGAACGCCGTCGTGAAGGGAACATGACATGAGCGACCGGCCCTGGCTCGTCGTCGGGCTCGGCAACCCCGGCCCCAAGTACGCCGGCAACCGGCACAACGTGGGGCAGATGGTGCTGGACCTGCTGGCCGAGCGCACCGGCACGCGCTTCTCGAAGCACGCCCGGGCCCAGGCCGTCGTCGCGGAGGCCCGGCTCGGGGTGCTGCCCGGTGGCGCCCCCGGCCCCCGCGTGATCCTCGCGAAGCCGACCACGTACATGAACACCTCGGGCGGTCCGGTCAGCGCCCTCGCGAAGTACTACGACGTCGAGCCCGACCACGTGGTCATGGTGCACGACGAGGTGGACATCCCCTTCGACACCATCAAGCTCAAGGTCGGCGGGGGCGAGGGCGGCCACAACGGCCTGCGCGACACCACCAAGGCGCTCGGCACCAAGGAGTACCACCGGGTGCGCGTCGGCGTCGGCCGCCCGCCCGGCCGGATGGACACGGCGGACTACGTGCTGCGCGACTTCAGCGGCACCGAGAAGAAGGACCTGCCGATCCTGGTCGACGACGCCGCCGACGCCGTCGAGATGCTGCTCACCGAGGGGCTGCTCGCGGCCCAGGGCAAGTACCACGTGGCCAAGGCCTGAGGCGGCGGCGCCGCCCTCCGTCTCGCGCACCCTGCCGGATCCCCGGGCCGCTCACGTGACCTGGGGATCTGCCGTGTCCGGCGGGGTCGGACAGCGCTGTTGGCAACCGGGTGAACCGGGGGTGATCATGCCGTCCTGGCCGGGCCCAACCGGTAGGGGCGCTCCTAGGGTTGCGATGTGGGCAGCACCTTCGCACTCTCGTCACACCGGACCCGTCGGGGCCGGCGTCCCCTCGCGGCCTTCGTCGTCGCCGTTCTCGCGGCCTCGTCGGCACTGCTGGCGGTGGTTCCCGCGGCGTCCGCGGCCGATCCCTGCGCGCCAGGGAGCAACCCGATCATGTGCGAGAACTCGAAGCCGGGCACCTCCCCCGACGTGTGGGACATCGACCGGTCCGGCGACGCCAGCATCCAGGGCTTCGCCACCGAGATGAGCGTGGACACGGGCAAGCGGGTCTCGTTCAAGATCGACACCGACGCCCGGGCCTACACGATCGACATCTACCGGACCGGCTGGTACCAGGGGCTCGGCGCACGCAAGATCGCGTCGGTCACGCCGAGCGCCACGCTGCCGCAGCGGCAGCCGGAGTGCGCCTGGGACGTGACCACCGAGCTGGTCGACTGCGGCGGCTGGGGCGTCTCGGCGGGCTGGGACGTGCCGACCACCGCCGTGTCCGGGGTGTACATCGCCCTGCTCACCAGGACGGACACCGGCGGCCAGAGCCACATCACGTTCGTCGTCCGCGACGACGGCTCCACCTCCGACGTCGTCTTCCAGACGTCGGACACCACGTGGCAGGCCTACAACACCTACGGCGGGTCCAGCTTCTACACCGGCGGCGCCAACGGGCGCGCCTACAAGCTGAGCTACAACCGCCCGTTCGCGACCCGTGGCCTGGAGAACGGCCGTGACTTCTACTTCAGCGCCGAGTACGCGATGGTCCGGTTCATGGAGCAGAACGGCTACGACGTCACCTACATCTCGGGTGTCGACACCGACCGCGACGGGGCCCGGCTGCTGAACCACAAGGCGTTCCTGTCCGTGGGGCACGACGAGTACTGGTCGGGTGCGCAGCGGGCCGCCGTCGAACGGGCGCGCGACGCCGGGGTGCACCTCGGCTTCTTCGCCGGGAACGACATGTACTGGCACACGCGGTGGGAGTCGTCCACCGCCGGCACGCCGGCCGACCACCGCACCCTCGTCTCGTACAAGGAGACCTGGGGCCGGGCCAAGATCGACCCGTCCGGCGAGTGGACCGGGACCTGGCGCGACCCCCGGTACGCGAGCTCGGCCGCGGGCGCCGGGCGCCCCGAGAACGCCGTCATCGGCACCCTGTACACGACCAACTACTCGGACCTGCCGCTCACGGTCACGTCCGAGGACGGCAAGCTGCGCATCTGGCGCGGCACCACGTTGAACAGCCTGCCCGCGGGGACCTCGCAGGCGCTCGCCCAGCACACGGTCGGGTACGAGTCCAACGAGGACCTCGACAACGGCTTCAGACCCGCGGGCCTGATCCGGATGTCGACGACGGTGGGCAACGTGCCCGAGTACCTGCAGGACTTCGGCAACACGGTGGCGCCCGGCGTCACGAACCACGCCATCACCCTGTACAAGGCCTCGAGCGGCGCCCTGGTGTTCTCCGCCGGGACCGTGCAGTGGGCCTGGGGCCTGGACCAGGAGCACGACGGGAACGGCGCGCCCGCCGACTCGCGGATGCGCCAGGCGACCGTCAACCTCTTCGCGGACATGGGTATCCAGCCGGGCACCCTGGCCTCGGGCATCACCCCGGCGACCAGGACGACGGACACGACCGGGCCGACCACCCAGATCACGAGCCCGGCCGCGGGGCAGACGTACCGCGGCGGGGCGAGCGTCACCGTCACGGGCACGGCCACCGACGCCGCGGGCAAGGTGGCCGGCGTGGAGGTGTCGCTCGACGGCGGCAAGTCGTGGCACCCGGCCGAGGGCCGCGCGAGCTGGAAGTACACGGGCCAGGTCTTCGGGTCGGGCGCGACGCAGCTCCGCGCCCGGGCGATCGACGACTCCGCGAACACGGGGGCCGTGGCGACGGTGGGCGCGACGGTGACCTGCCCGTGCACCGTGTTCGGCACCACGACGCCGCCGACCGGCCCGGCCGACGACTCGTCGGCCGTCGAGCTGGGCATGCGGTTCGTGCCCGCGGACAGCGGCTACGTGAGCGGCGTGCGGTTCCACAAGACGGCGGCGAACACCGGCACCCACTTCGGCGCGCTGTGGAGCGCGTCCGGCGAGCAGCTCGCCCGGGTGCAGTTCACCGGTGAGACGGCGAGCGGCTGGCAGGAGGCGTCGTTCAGCAGCCCCGTCCCCGTCGTCGGGGGGCAGGCGTACACGGTGTCCTACACCGCGCCCAACGGCGGGTACACCTCGACCCCGTGGGCCTTCCAGACCAAGGGACGCGAGGCCGGGCCGCTCACCGTCGAGGGTGGGTTCGGCGCCGAGCCGGCCGGCCTGTACGGCTCGCCCGGCACGGTCCCGACCCAGAACTGGGACAACGCCAACTACTGGGTGGACGCCGTCTACACGACGAACGACAGCTCGCCGCTGGTCGCCTCCTCGCGGACCCCGGTCCCCGGCGAGGTCAGCGTGCGGCTGGACGCCCCGGTGCGGATCACGTTCTCCAAGAGCGTCGTGGCGTCGTCGATCAGCATGGCGCTGACCGACCAGGCCGGCACGGCGGCCCCCGGGACCGTGTCGTACGACGCCGCCACCCGCACGGCCACGTTCACGCCGTCGTCCCCGCTGGCCGGGTTCGCCACCTACAAGATGGTGGTCTCGGCCCGGACGAGCGACGGCACCACCCTGTCCGACGGCGGCACCTGGAGCTTCCGGACCCTCCGCCCGCCGTCCACGACGTGCCCGTGCGGCCTGTTCGACGAGACGACGGTGCCGGGCGTCACGGCAGCGGCCGACAACGCCGCCGTGGTGCTGGGCATGCGCTTCACGCCGCGTGTGACCGGCAAGGTGTCCGGGCTGCAGTTCTGGAAGTCGACCCAGATGGCGGGGCCGTTCGTGGCGACCCTGTGGGGGCCGAGCGGCCAGGTGGTCGCGCAGAAGACCGTCTCGGACCCGGTGCCGCAGGGGTGGCAGGACGTCACGTTCGACACGCCCGTGGACGTGACCGGCGGCCAGGAGTACACCGTGGGCTACCGCGCGCCGACGGGCCGCTACCCGGTGACGCTCGGTGCGCTCGGCGCCGCCCGGACGGTCGGGGACCTGAGCACGCCGCAGAACGCGGGCGTGTACCTCTACGGCTCCGGCCGCCCGACCACCCAGACGTCCTCGTCCTACCTCGTCGACGTGCAGTTCGAGCCGGCCGCCGCCGCCCCGACCATCACGTCGCGGACGCCGTCCGCCTCCGCGGTCGACGTGGCGACGAGCACCAAGGTCTCGGTCACGGCGTCGCAGACGCTGGCGACCTCCGGGACGACGCTGACGCTGACCGGCCCCGGCGGGCAGGCGGTGACCGGCACGCTGGCCGTCTCCGGCACGACGGCGACGTTCACGCCCGGGAGCGCGCTGACGGCGGGCGCGGCCTACACGGCGGCGTTCACCGGGAGGACGACCGGCGGGCAGACGCTCGGGCCCACCTCGTGGTCGTTCACCACGAAGGCGGCCGACGGCCAGTGCCCGTGCACGATCTTCGGCGCCGCGGTGCCGCCGGTCGCGTCCGCGGACGACGGCGCGGCCGTGGAGCTCGGCACGCGGTTCACGGCGAGCCGCAGCGGCTTCGTCACGGCCGTGCGGTTCTACCGCGGGCCGGCGAACACCGGCACCCAGACGGTGTCGGTGTGGAACTCCGCGGGCACGCGCCTGGCGACGGCCCAGGCGGCGTCGGGCGGGAGCGACGGCTGGCAGACGGTCACCCTGGCCCAGCGGGTGGCGGTCACCGCCGGGAGCACCTACACCGTGTCCTACCTCGCGCCCGACGGCGGCTACGCGGCAGGGTCGGGCTACTTCTCCCAGGCGCGCACCGTCGGCCCGCTGACGGCGCCCGCGAACGCCGGCACCTACCTCTACGGCGGCGGGTTCCCGCAGTACACCTGGCAGAGCACCGGGTACTGGGTAGACCCCGTGTTCACCGACCAGTAGGACGACGCCGGTGCGGCGGACGCCGCCGTGCCGGCGTCGTCCGCCGCACCGGTGTGCCGGGCTCAGCGCGCCGTCAGCGTGGCGAACACCGTGACGGTGCACCCGTCGCCGGCGCGGACGGTGGTGAGCACCACGCTGTCGCCCTTGCGGGTCAGGTCGACGGTGGTGCGGCGCGGCCGGTTCGTCGTGTCCTTCTCGGCGAAGCCGCCGGAGGTGAACCAGGAGCGGTAGTCGAGCAGCACGTCGGTGCACGCGGCGTCGACGGTGGCGTCGAGCGTGACCTGGTAGCGGCCGTCCGCCCCGGTGACGGAGCTGGACTCCACGTCGGCCCCCTTCGGCACGAGGACGACGTCCTCGGGGAAGCCCGCCACGAGGCCGGCGGCGCTGCCGGTCCGTGGTGCGCCGCCGAGCCGACCCGCAGCGGGCCCGGTGGCGTTGCCCAGGCCGTTCACGGGCGACCCGTCCTGCGCGACGGGCGGGATCACCTCGCTGCCGTCGCCGCCGCTCTGCCCGTCGCTGCCGCCGTCCGGCATGGGCGCCGTGGCCCCGGTCCTCGTCGGCTCGGTCTCGGGTTCGGCGCTCGGCTCGGCGCTCGTGCCCGGTTCCGTGCCCGGCTCGGCCGACCCGGTGCCGGCGTCGTCCGGCTCGTCCGACGGCGTGGCCGTGGCCGTGGCCGTGCCGCGACTCGTCGCGGAGGCCGTGCCGTCGTCGGGCGTCCGGCCCGCCTCGGGCGTGCCGGTGCAGCCGGTCAGGACCAGGGCCGCGACCAGCAGCGGGGTGGCCGCGATACTCCTGGCCGCGATGCTCCGTGCCGCGGTGCTCCTACGGTTCGTGCGCATGGTGTCATCCCCTGACCACGCTCGGGGACCAGGCCTGCGGGATCGCGACGGCCGGGGCCGTCGAACCGTCCGCGGGCAGGGCCCAGACGTCGGTGGTGCCCGGCTCGTCGGCGCGGGGCAGCCCGTACAGGATCGTCGTGTCGTCGAGCCAGGTGATCTGGTCGTCGACGTTCCGCTCCTCGCCGTCGAGCACGGTGATCGCCATCGTGTCGAGGTCGAGCACGGCCGGGGTCCAGTGCGGCGTGGCCGCGCCGGGCTCGCGGGCGTCGTGCTTGAACGCCAGACGGGTCCCGTCGGGCGAGAGCGAGGGGCACTCCACGCCGTCGAGCAGCGTGACGAGGGTGCGGTCGTCCAGGTCGCCCCGGACGAGCCAGGTGCGGCCCAAGGACTGGGACTGGACCGTCGCGTAGAAGGTCCGTTCGTCCACGAAGGTCACGCCCCACACGTTCCGGTCCACGGGGGCCACCGGCTCACCGTCGACGAGCAGCGTGAAGTCCTCGAGGTTGCCGGACACGTCCGAGCCGTCGGCGCGGTGCACCGTCGTCTCCGTGGAGAAGCCCGTCGTGGCGTACGAGTGCCCGGTCACGAACGCGGTGGTGGCCACCAGGCCGTCCGGCGAGAGCCGGGTGCGGCTCGGGACGCCCGGCAGGGGCCAGCTCGCCGTGGGCCGCCACGCGTCGTCGAGCACCTCGGCCTCGTAGGTGGTGACGACGCCGCGGCGGGTGTGCAGGCAGACCGTCGTCTCACCGTCGGTGTCGACGCGGTCGCAGACGGCAGGCGTCACCTCGCGGGGGCCGGACAGGTCGTCCAGCGCGACGGCGGACACCCTGCCGTACAGCTCGCCGGGCGCGGTGCCGCGGAAGAGCACGTGCGGGCCGTCCAGCACGTCTTCGGCCACCTCGACCGCGCTGGGGGCGGCCTGCTCGGCCCGGGCGCGCAGCACCTCGGTGGTGACGTACCAGCCGGTGCCGGCCAGCACGACCACGGTCAGCACGCCGAACGCCGTGCGCCGGCGCCAGGTCGGGCGCGGGCTCATGCGGGGGACCTCCGCAGCAGGTAGGCGCAGACGGGGACGGCCAGCACGAGCGCCGTCGTCGCGATCCACAGCGCGTCGACCCGGCCGGTGGCGTACCAGAGCACGCCGAACCCGGCGGAGGCGGCCATCCGCGCGACGGCGGTGACGGTCTGCGCGGTGCCGATCGCGGTGCCGCGGACGGCCGCGGGGACCAGCGCGCTGGTCAGCGCGGACAGCACGCCGTCGGTCGCGGCGTAGAAGGCGCCGAGCAGGACCAGGGCGACCACCGTCGTCGTCGTGCCCGCGAACGGGGAGGCCGCGCACGCGTAGGCGGCCGCGAGCAGCACGTGCCCCCAGACCAGCACGCGGGCCCGGCCGAAGCGGTCCGCGAACCGGCCGACGGGCGCGGCGAGCAGCATGTACACGGCGTTCGTGCCGACGTAGAGCAGCGGGAACCACTGCGTCGCGAAGCCGTCGCGGTCCTGGAGCGCCAGGTAGACGAACCCGTCGCCCACGGTCAGCAGGCCCAGGAGCCCGGCGACGACGAGGAGGCGCACCGTGGCGCCGCCGCGCAGGAAGCTCCACGAGAACGGCCGGCCGGCGAGCTCCAGGCCGCCCGGTGCCTCGCAGGTGCAGCCCTTGCACTTGGGCAGCCCGCGGGACTCGCGCGTGCGGTGCGTCTTGAGCCAGGCGGCCTGCCGGGGCCGGAGGTCCGGGACGAGGAGCACCAGGGCGCCGACGCCGAGCACCGCGGCGCCGAGCGAGATCACGAAGACCGTCGTGTACCCGTCGGGGATGGCCCAGAGCACCACGAACGCGAGCAGCGGGCCGAGGGCGGCCCCCGCCGTGTCCAGGGCCCGGTGCACGCCGAAGGAGCGCCCGAGGTTGCGGGGGTTGGCGGACGCGGCGATCAGGGCGTCGCGCGGGGCCGTGCGCACGCCCTTGCCCACCCGGTCGGTCACGACGAGGCTCGCGACGGCCGGGAGGCCCGCGGCGAACAGCAGGCCGACCCGGGTCAGGGCGGAGAGCCCGTAGCCGACGGCGGCGACCCACTTGGGCCGGTCGGTGCGGTCCGCGGCCCAGCCGCCGGCCACCCGCACCAGGGCGCCGGCGCCCTGGACGAGCCCGTCGACCACGCCGTACGCGACCACCGACAGGCCGAGCGCTGCGGTGACGTACAGGGGCAGGATCGCGGTCACCGCCTCGGAGGACATGTCCGTCAGGAAGCTCACCACGCCGAGCGTGACCACGGTCGACGAGACCCGTCCGGCGCGCCGGCGCGCAGCGTCCTGCCGGGCGGGAGGTCGCGCGCCCGGCCGTTCGGGGGACGGAGTTCCGGTCGGTGTGCCGGTCCCTCCCGGAGCAGCGCGGAGGAGCCCTGACATGTCGCTCAGGCTACGGCCGGGGGCCCTGGTCCCGACCGGTCAGGCAGGGGTGAACTGGGTTTCTCACCCGGGTGAGGCGGGTGCTCGGCGGGTCGACGTCGGCACCTTCCTGACCTGTTCGGCAGTTTGCATCGAGGTCGGCACAGCCCTGTGCCGACCTCGATGCAAACTGCCGAGTTTGCGGTGCAAACTGCCGCGGTGGGGCGACCGAGCTGCCGAGCCGTGGCGCGGTCGCCAGGGTCAGCGGGTGTCGCCGGCCAGCCACCGCGGGGGCGCGAACAGCCAGCGCGCGCCGATCCGGGGCGCGAGCGCGCCGAGCCCCAGCCCGACGGCGATCGCCGCTGCCCAGAGGACCACGGGCAGCCACTGCGACTGCGGCGCGGGGATCCAGATCGCGTTGCGGTACAGCAGGCAGAGCAGCGCGAGCACCACCGACGTGTGGGTCACGAAGACCGGCAGCGTGCGCGCGCCGATCCAGCCCAGCCCGAGCGCGCCGGGCACTCGGGAGACCAGCACGCTGACCGCCACCCCGGTCGGCACGCCGGCGACGTTGGCCAGCAGGTACAGCCCGGGGACGTCGGACAGGCCGAGGTCGCGCACCGCGATCTGGATGCCGAGCCAGAGGCCGACGGCGAGGAGCGCCCAGAGCCAGGTGACGCGCTCGGCGAACCGCTCCAGCAGCGGCCGCAGGTGCAGGCCCGCCAGGAAGAACACCGCGAACTGCGCCGTGCCGCGCCACGCGATGCTCTCCGGCTCCCAGCCGGCCAGCGCCCACCCGCTCACGGCCGCCGCCACCAGGAGCTGGACCGGCACGGGGACCCCGCGCAGCAGCCGCGCGAGCACGAAGAACGCGGCCAGCGTCCACAGGAACCACAGCTCCGACCGGGGGACCAGCAGCGACCACGCGAGGTCGTGGGCGAGGGTGCCCCAGCCGGCGTCCGCCACCTGGTAGTAGCCCGTGAGCAGGCGTACCACCAGGGAGATCGGCTCCCACAGCACGAAGACCCAGGCGAAGTGGAGCAGCTTGCCGCGGGCCAGCCGGGACCACGACGCCGCCGTCCACTTCCCGGCGAACATGCCGGCGACCGCGAAGAACAGCGGCATGCGCAGGCTGCGCAGGGTCTCGTTGACCTCGCGCAGGACGCTCACCTCGTAGCCCGTGGACCACGTCCAGTTGGTGGCGTGGTACAGCACCACGAGCCCGATGGCGAGGCCGCGCGCGGCGTCGGGCCAGGCGAGGCGGAGAGCGCCGCTGTGCGCGACGGCGGCGTCGCGCGCCGCGGGTGTGCCGTGCCGCGGGGCACCGGAGGGGGTGAACATCGCCGGTCATCGTAGGACAGAGCGGGACGGAAGGCACCGCAAACTGCGGTGTCGGTGGCCAGGAGTAGCCTGGACCCAGCCCCTCACCCCTTGACCCTCCCCGGGTCATGCCCGTGAAGGGCCCGTCGTCGTGCGCCCTCGAAGGAACAGATCTATGAACCTCACCGGCCTCCTCCCCGCTCTTCTGCGCGACCCCGGCGCGTCCGCCGCCGTCGAGCACGTGCGCGCCCGCGGCTTCGCGGACGTGGTGGGCCCTGTGGGGGTACGTCCGCCGCTGCTGGTGGCGGCGGCCGAGCGGCGCCCCCTCGTGGTCGTGACCGCGACCGGCCGGGAGGCCGACGACCTGGCCGCGAGCCTGCGCGCCTACCTCCCGGAGGAGCGGGGCGACGAGGTCGCCGTGCTCCCCGCCTGGGAGACGCTGCCGCACGAGCGGCTCAGCCCGCGCGCCGACACCGTCGCCAAGCGCCTGGCCGTGTTCCGCCGGCTCGCGCACCCGGCCGAGGGGCACGGGCAGGCGAGCGAGGTCCGGCTGCTGGTCATGCCCGTCCGGGCCCTGCTCCAGCCGGTCGTCGAGGGCCTGGGGGAGCTGGAGCCCGTCCAGCTCGAGACCGGCACCACCGCCGACCTGACCGACGTGGTCGAGCGGCTCACCGCCGCCGCCTACACCCGGGTGGACATGGTGGAGCGGCGCGGCGAGTTCGCGGTGCGCGGCGGCATCCTCGACGTGTTCCCGCCCACGGAGGACCACCCGCTGCGGTGCGAGTTCTGGGGCGACGAGGTCACGGAGATCCGCTGGTTCGCCGTGGCCGACCAGCGCAGCCTGGAGATCGCCGAGCACGGCGTCTGGGCGCCGCCGTGCCGCGAGATCCTCCTGACGGACGCCGTCCGGGCCCGCGCGGCGGAGCTGGTGGAGACGCTGCCGGGCGCGGTCGAGATGCTCGACAAGCTCGCCGCCGGCGTGGCCGTGGAGGGCATGGAGTCGCTCGCCCCGGTGCTGGTGGACCGCATGGTCCCCGTGCTGGAGCTCGTGCCCGCCGACGCGCTGCTCGTGGTCAACGAGCCCGAGCGCGTCCGCCGCCGCGCGCACGACCTGGTGGCGACCACCGAGGAGTTCCTCGCCGCCGCCTGGACCGGAGCGGTCGCCGGCGGGGCGGCCCCCATCGACCTGTCCGCGGCGTCCTTCGAGACCTTCGCCGAGGTGCGCGAGATCGCGGCCCGCCGCGGCCTGGGCTGGTGGACCCTCTCCTCCTTCACGCAGGACACGGAGCTGTCCGCGACCAGCGGTGCGGACGAGACCGTGTTCACGATCAGCGCCCGCGACGTCGAGTCGTACCGCGGCGACCTCGCGCGCGCCCTCGACGACGTGCACGGGCTGCAGGTCGCGAGCTGGCGGCTCGTGCTGACCACCGAGGGCCACGGCCCCGCCAAGCGCATGACCGAGCAGCTCTCGGCGGCCGGCACCGCGGCCCGGCTGGCCGTGTCGCTGGAGGAGGAGCCCGAGCCCGGCGTCGTGCACGTGCTGGCGGGCGGCGTCGGCAAGGGCTTCGTGGCACCCGAGCTCCAGCTCGCCGTCTTCTCCGAGCAGGACCTGACCGGCCGCGCCGGCGCGAACACCCGCGACATGCGCCGGATGCCCAGCCGGCGCCGCAACGTCGTCGACCCGCTCCAGCTCAAGGCGGACGACTACGTGGTGCACGAGCAGCACGGCGTCGGCCGGTTCGTCGAGATGGCCCAGCGCACCATGGGCACGGGCGGCAACCGGGCCACCCGCGAGTACCTCGTGATCGAGTACGCGAGCAGCAAGCGCGGCCAGCCGGGCGACCGGCTGTTCGTGCCCACCGACCAGCTCGACCAGGTCACCAAGTACACGGGCGGGGAGTCGCCGTCGCTGTCCAAGATGGGCGGCGCCGACTGGAAGAACACCAAGGCCAAGGCGCGCAAGCACGTGCGCGAGATCGCGAGCGAGCTCATCCGGCTCTACAGCGCGCGCATGGCGACCGAGGGCCACGCCTACGGCCCCGACACCCCGTGGCAGCGCGAGCTCGAGGACGCGTTCGCCTACGTCGAGACGCCCGACCAGCTCGCCACCATCGACGAGGTCAAGGCCGACATGGAGAAGTCCGTGCCGATGGACCGCCTGGTCTGCGGCGACGTCGGCTACGGCAAGACGGAGATCGCCATCCGGGCCGCCTTCAAGGCGGTGCAGGACGGCAAGCAGGTCGCCGTGCTGGTGCCGACGACGCTCCTGGTGCAGCAGCACTTCGAGACCTTCTCCGAGCGGTACACCGGGTTCCCCGTGAACGTGCGCGCGCTGAGCCGCTTCCAGTCGGCCAAGGAGTCCGAGGAGACGCTCGCCGGCCTCAAGGACGGCAGCGTCGACATCGTGATCGGCACCCACCGCCTCATCACCGGCTCCGTCGCCTTCAAGGACCTGGGCCTCGTGGTCATCGACGAGGAGCAGCGCTTCGGCGTCGAGCACAAGGAGACGCTCAAGCAGCTCCGCACCAACGTGGACGTGCTGGCCATGTCCGCCACCCCGATCCCGCGCACGCTGGAGATGGCGGTGACCGGCATCCGCGAGATGTCCACGCTGGCCACGCCCCCGGAGGAGCGGCACCCCGTGCTCACCTACGTGGGTGCCTACGAGGAGAAGCAGATCGCGGCCGCCCTGCGCCGCGAGCTGCTGCGCGAGGGCCAGGTCTTCTACGTGCACAACAAGGTGGAGACCATCCAGCGGGCCGCGTCCCGCCTGAACGAGCTCGTGCCCGAGGCCCGGATCGGCGTGGCCCACGGCAAGATGAGCGAGCACCAGCTCGACCAGGTCATCCGCGCCTTCTGGGAGAAGGAGCTCGACGTGCTGGTGTGCACCACGATCATCGAGACCGGCCTGGACATCTCCAACGCCAACACCCTGATCCTGGAGCGCTCCGACATGCTCGGCCTGTCGCAGCTCCACCAGCTCCGCGGGCGCGTCGGCCGCGGGCGCGAGCGCGCCTACGCCTACTTCCTCTACCCGCCCGAGAAGCCGCTCACCGAGACCGCCCACGACCGGCTCGCCACCATGGCCGCCCACACCGACCTCGGCGCGGGCATGCAGATCGCCATGAAGGACCTCGAGATCCGCGGTGCGGGCAACCTGCTCGGCGGCGAGCAGTCCGGCCACATCGCCGGCGTCGGCTTCGACCTCTACGTGCGCATGGTCGGCGAGGCCGTCTCCGCGTTCCGCGGCGACACCGAGGAGGAGGCGCCCGAGGTCACCATCGAGCTGCCCGTCGACGCGCACCTGCCCGAGGCCTACATCGCCACCGAGCGACTGCGGCTGGAGGCCTACAAGAAGATCGCCGCCGCGCACGACGCCGGGGCGCTCGCGGAGGTCCGCGCCGAGCTCACCGACCGCTACGGCGTCCTGCCCGAGGTCGCGGGCGCGCTGTTCGACGTCGCCGACTTCCGCAACCACGCGCGGGAGGCCGGGCTCTCGGACATCACGGCGCAGGGCAAGTACATCCGGTTCGCGCCGGTCAACCTGCCGGAGTCGGCGCAGCTCAGACTCAAGCGGCTCTACCCGGGCACCATCCTCAAGCCGGCCATCCGGGCGATCCTCGTGCCGTTCCCGACGACGGCGCGGATCGGCGGGCGGCCCCTGCGCGGGACCGAGGTGCTGGAGTGGGCCCGGGGCCTCATCGACGCGGTGATTCTGGCGGACGTGGCGGCTGCCGCTAAGGTCGGCACACGCTCGTGACCCCAGGCCTCGCGTCGGTGGGATAGGTGAAACTCGAATTCACAGCAACTCACCCGGACCGTATAGGCTCCACCCGCGTAACCCGCTCATCATGTCGTTTCGTGGAGGACACCGCATGGCACTCGGACATCGCGTGCGTGGACACCGTGCACGCGCGGTCATCGGCTCGATCGCGGCGCTGACCGCGCTCGGCGGCCTGCTGACCGGCTGCGCGACTGATTCCGCCGAGTCGGCGGAGAGCACCGCGGTCGAGGTGCGCCCAGAGCTGCGCGCCCTGCTGCCGGGCGAGCTGCGGGCCGAGTCGGCACGCATCGCCGTCGGTACGGAGTCGGGCTACCCACCCTTCGAGTACACGAACGAGGCCGGCCGCATCGTCGGCTTCGAGATCGACCTGTTCGACGCCGCGTCGAAGCGCCTGGGCCTGAAGTACAACTTCGTGGACATGCCCTTCAAGACGCTGCTGGGTGAGTTGTATGGGAGCAACGTCGACGCACTGGCAGCGGCGATGTCGGACACCGCTGAACGTCAGGCCGACTACGACTTCGTCGACTACTACAACGACAGCGACGCGATCATGGTCCCTGCAGGTAACCCCGAGGGCATCAAGGCGCTCCCGGACCTCTGTGGCCGTACGGTTGCCGTGCTCACCGGGTCTACCCAGCAGGAGGCGCTCGCACAGCTGAACACGGCCCAATGCCAGGCCAAGCCGGTCAACGTGCTCCAGTTCGAGACCGACGCGGACGCGCTCGCCCAGGTGCAGGCGGGCAAGGCGGACGCTGAACTCACCCAGTGGTCGACCGGCGCGTACAACGCCAAGCAGGTCGGCTCGGGCGACGTCTTCGAGGTGGCGAACACCGAGATCATCAACCCGACGCCTCTGGGCTTCGTGTTCCAGAAGGGCGACGTCGAGATGGTGCGGGCCTACCAGGCCGCGGTGCAGAGCATCATCGACGACGGCACCTACGCCGAGATCCTCGAGAAGCACGACCTCTCCGCCGGTGCCCTTGACAAGGCGACCGTCAACGGACAGTGACGCACAGCTGAACACCGCACCGAACGGGCCGTCCCACACACCGTGGGGCGGCCCGTCGCGGTTTCATCCTCGGAACACCCCCTCCGCATCGCGAAATAACGGCCACCCTGGTGACCGTTAGGGGGCTCGTCGGTTAGCCTGATAACCGAAAGGAGCAGTCATGGCCAGAACATCCCTCCGCACCCAGCGCGATCTCGCGTCGCTCGGCGACCACGTGCGCGCCTGGCGCAAGATCCACGGCCTCACGGCCCAGCTCGTCGCCGACCGTGCGGGCATCACGCGCACGACGCTGCGAGCCATCGAGACCGGCACGGGAACGGTCAGTCTCGAGAACACGTTCGCGGTGCTGCGGGTGCTCGGCGTGGCCGACGCCATCGTCGGCGCGAGCGACCCGCTGACCACCGAGATGGGCCGGTTCCACGCGGACCGGGCCCTGCCGCAGCGGGTGCGGGTACCCAACTGAGCAGACCGAGCCCGGGTGGACCGGGCAGCCCGAACCAACCGAGAAGGTGATCGCCGTTGTCGATACGTGTCGAGGTCGAGCTGCCCGGCGGCGGACAGGTCCGCGCCGGTGACCTCGACATGCATCTCAACCGCGGCGGCGCCCTCGTCGGCTGCACCTTCCGCTACGACGCCGCGTACCTCCGCGACCCGCGCGCGTACCCCCTGTGCCCCGAGCTGCCGCTGACGCCGGGCAACATCCCGTCGGGCAGCGACCGGCCCCTCTTCGGCGTCCTCGCCGACTGCCAGCCCGACCAGTGGGGCCGCACCCTGCTGTTCAACGCTGAGCGGCGCGCCGCCCGGGCGGAGGGCCGCGGCTTCATGACGCTGACCGAGGTGGACTTCCTGCTCGGCGTCCAGGACGAGACGCGGCTGGGCGCACTGCGCTTCTCGCTCGACGACGGCAAGACGTTCATGGGCCCGCCGCGCGCGGAGGTCCCCGACCTGGTGGACCTGCCCTCGCTGACCGACGCCGCGGACGCCGTCGCGCAGCACCGGGAGACCGACCACGACGTGCGTCTGCTGGTCGCCGCGGGCACGTCCATGGGCGGCGCCCGCCCCAAGGTGACCGTGAAGGACGCCGAGGGCGACCTGTGGATGGCCAAGCTGCCCGAGACCGGCGACCGGTGGGACGTGCAGGCCTGGGAGTACCTGACGTTGCGGCTGGCCTCGGACGCCGGCATCGAGGTACCCGTGGCGCGGCTGCACCGCATCGGCCCGTCGCGCTCCATCCTGCTCACCCGGCGTTTCGACCGGCGGCCGGACCGCGGGCGCATCGGCTTCCTGTCCGCGGACAGCCTCACGCAGAAGGCGTTCTTCGAGGTCATCGACTACCGCACGCTCGCGGAGACGCTGGCGGACCACTCCGGGCGGCCGGCGACGGACGGGCACGACCTCTTCCGCCGCGTCGCGTTCACGCTGCTCGTGCGCAACGTGGACGACCACATGAAGAACCACGGGTTCCTGCGCCGCGCGGACGGCTGGTCGCTGTCCCCGCTGTTCGACGTGAACCCCAACCCGTTCGCCGTCGTGGAGTCCACGCCGCTGCGCCCGGGTGGCAGCCGGATCGACCGGGACGTGCGGGTGCTGCTGGCCACGGCCGACTCCTACGGCCTGCGGCAGGACGACGCGCGGCGCGTGCTCGCCGAGGTGGCTGCCGCGACGTCGGGCTGGTCGCGGATCGCGCGCGACATGTCCCTGCCGCCGGAGGAGATCGCGCTGATGGCGGAGGCGTTCGAGAACCCGAACCGGGACGAGGCGCAGGCGGCCTGATGCCCGGCCGTGAGACTCTCATCGGTGAGAGTCTCACGAATGAGAGTCTTCCTGGCGGGGTTACGCTCGCCCCATGAGCGGCAACACCCGGCCCATCGAGGCCTCCATCCGTACGGACTTCCGCGACGAGATGGACTACGGCTCCTACCTGGGGCTCGACGCGCTCCTGTCGGCGCAGCACCCGGTGAGCGACCCGCCGCACCACGACGAGCTGCTGTTCATCATCCAGCACCAGACCACGGAGCTGTGGCTCAAGCTGGTGGTGCACGAGCTGCTGGGCGTGCGCCGGTTCCTGGACGCCGACGACCTGCCCCGCGCCCTCAAGGGCCTGGCCCGGGTCAAGCACATCCAGCGCACCATCACCGAGCAGTGGTCCGTCCTGGCGACCCTCACCCCGAGCGAGTACGCCGAGTTCCGCGGGTCCCTGGGGCAGTCCTCCGGCTTCCAGTCCCACCAGTACCGCGCCGTGGAGTTCCTGCTGGGCAACAAGCACGCCGGGATGCTCCAGGTCTTCCGGGACAAGCCCGAGATCCACGCCCAGCTCGCGCAGCTCCTTCGGGAGCCCACGGTCTACGACGCGTTCCTCCGCCTGCTCGCGCGGCGCGGGCACGCCGTCCCGGCCGCGATCCTGGAGCGCGACGTCACGCAGGCCTGGACCGAGCACCCCGAGCTGGTCGCCGTCTTCAAGACGATCTACGAGGACCCGCACGCCTACTGGGAGCTGTACGAGGCGTGCGAGGACCTGGTCGACATCGAGGACGCCTTCCAGCTCTGGCGGTTCCGCCACCTGCGCACGGTGCAGCGCACCATCGGGTTCAAGACCGGCACGGGCGGCTCCAGCGGCGTCGGCTTCCTCAAGCGCGCGCTGGACCTGACGTTCTTCCCCGAGCTCATCTCGGTCCGCACCGAGATCGACGGCCCGCTCGGTGCCTGAGGTCCCGTCGACGACGCTCCCCGGCGTCGTCGACCGGCACGTGCACCTGGGCCTGGTCGACCGGGACCTGCTCGCGGGCGGGCCGGTCACCGAGGTGCACGACCTGGGCTGGGACCCGCGCGAGGTGAGCGCCTGGGCCGCGGCGCCGCCGTCGGGCGTCCGGGTGCGGTTCGCCGGTCCGTTCCACACGGCGCCCGGCGGATACCCGACCGGCCGCTCGTGGGCGCCGGGCGCCGTGGTGCGGCACCTCGGCTCGCCGGACGAGGCCGCCGTAGCCGTGTCCGACGTCGTCCGCGCGGGCGGCTTCGCGGTCAAGGTCGCCCTGCACGCGGGCATGCCCCTGCTGCCCGACGGCGTGCTGCGGGCCCTGGTCGGCGCGGCCCACGCCGCGGGGCTGCCGGTGCTGGTGCACGCCGAGGGTCCGGGCCAGGCCGAGCGCGCCATCGACGCGGGCGCGGACACGCTGGTGCACGTGCCCTGGACCGAGGCGCTGCCGGCCGGCGTGATCGCCCGGGCCGGGCACATGACCTGGATCTCGACCTTCGCGATCCACGACGGGCCGGGCGGGTCGGCGGGCCTGACGCGCGCGCTCGACAACGCGCGCCGGTTCGTCGCCGCGGGTGGGCGCCTCGTGTACGGCACGGACATGGGCAACGGCCCGACGCCGGTCGGGGTGAACGAGCGCGAGATCGAGCTGCTCGGGCTGGTGCTCACGGGGGAGGCGCTGCGTCGCGCCGTCGTCGGCCCGCCGGACGCCGCGCCCGCGCTGACGGCTCCGCTGCCCGTGCCGGAGACGGCGGCCGACATGATCGACTGGCTCCGGGCGTCCACCCGACTACCCGACTGACTCGCCCCACCCCGTCCGCCGAGTCAGCCAGATGGTCGGACTACCCGACTGACTCGCCCCACCCCGTCCGCCGAGTCAGCCGGATGGTCGGACCACCCCACTGACTCGGCCCACCCCGTCGGCCGAGTCAGCCGGATGGTCGGACCACCTGACTGACTCGGCGGGCGGGATGTGCCGAGTCAGTCAGGTGGTCCGTGACCTAGTTGCGGTTGATGGTGAACGTCGACGTCGGGTTCTCGATGTCGCGGAAGTTGTTCCCGAACGTCAGCCCGTTGAACGTCGCCGACCCGACCGCCGGACCCTGGCCCGCCTCCGGCAGCGGGTTGGCCCAGATGCCGTAGCCCGACTTGGCGTCGTAGGCGTCACCGCTGCGCTGGGCGCCGGTGATCGACACGTCGGTGAACACGGTGTCCTGGACCGGGTTCACCGGCTGCCCGCCGACGTACTGGGTCTGGAACATGATCCCGGAGTACGTCGGGTCCACGATGTCGAGGTCGTTCACCCGGATCGCGGTGAACGTCTTCGACGCCGAGAACAGCCACACCGCCGGGAACACCTGCGCGCCCCAGAAGTGCCCGCCGGAGCGCACCACGGAGATGCCCTCGAAGACGGTCGGCGCGGGGCCGAACCCCTCCATCGGGTACCCGAAGTCCAGCGAGCTGATCGTCACGCCCGAGTACACGAGGGTGTCGGCGATGTAGATGTTGCGGAACGTGTTGTCCTGACCGCCGTAGACGGCCAGTCCCGCGGCGCGCCAGGTGTTCGTCGACGTCAGGTTCTCGAACACGTTGCCCCGCTGGCCGCTGCTCCCGGCGTCGGTCGCCGCGAACAGCGCGAACGAGTCGTCACCGGTGCCGCGCGCCTGGTTGTTGTGCACGTGGTTGTTCGCGCTGCCGTTGGTCATGTTCAGCGCGTCGGCGAACGTGTTCCGGATCCGCGAGTCCTTGATCTCCGAGTCGTCCATGTTGGCCGCCCAGAACATGCAGATCATGTGCTCGACCCAGATGTTGTCGATCGTCATGTCGCGCACGTTGGCGAAGTCGAAGACCTTGCCGGGCCCGTCGATCCGCGACGTGTAGTTGCCGAAGTACGCGAAGTCGCGGAACGTCGAGCCGTTCGCCGTCCCCTCGGCCCGGAAGCCGATGTCCGTGTTCTCCTGCCCGGCCGGCGCGTGGAACCGGGTGAACCAGGGCCCGGCGCCCACGATGTCGACGGCCTTGCCGTAGACCTGGAACTTGCTGGCGGTCTGGTAGTCGCCCGCCGGCAGGTAGACGCCGGCCAGGTTGCCGGTGGTGTCCATCCGGAACCGGTCGAGCGCGTTCTGCACGTCCTGGTGCGTGAACCCGGCGGGCTGCACGTACCGGGCCGGGTCCGGGTTGGCCTGCGCCGTCGCCTGTTCCAGGTCGACGAAGTCGACGGTGTACGGCCCCGGGTTGCTCGCCGTCTTCTGCAGGCGGATCGTCGAGCCGGCCGGGACGGTCCGGCCGAGCAGCGCGTTCGCCTCGTCGTAGATGTGCCGCGGTGCGCCCTGCCCCGGCTGGTTGCCCGGGCTGGCCTCGTTGCCGTACAGCCAGGCGTAGCGCGAGGTCAGGTCGATGTTCTTGACGAACTGCCCGTCCACGTAGACCCCGAGCGAGCCGCTCGTGCCGCCGCCACCCGCGGCGTCCGGCATCGAGAAGCGCACCACCAGCGAGTTGGCGGTCGCCCGCGTGGTCCACTCGACGTAGGAGCCGGTCTGGCCGAGCGTGACGGCCCTGCGGCCGGATGCCTCGCCGGCCAGGTCGCCGACCACCCGGTTGGGCCCGATCGCGGTGGCACCGCCGCCGGCGACACCGTCCTCCGCCTCGTAGGTGTCGAACGGCAGGTTCGCGCCACGGCCGATGAACAGCGACCGCGTCACCTCGTTGTTCGCGCGTTTCGCCGCGACCTCGTTCGCGTCGGGTGCCGCCGTGACGGTGACGTCGAACGAGCCGTCGGCCGCCGTCCACGTCCCGAGGTTCACGCTCTGGCTGGTGGCGCCCGGCGCGATGGCCCCGGAGACCGAGCCCGTCAGGGTGCGCACCACCGCGCCGGAGCCGTTCCGCAGCACGACGGTCAGGCCGTGCGCGCCGGACGACGCCGCGACGGTGCCGCGGTTCGCGATCGTCGCCGAGAACGTGACGGTCTCGCCCGCCGCCGGCGTGGTCGGTGTCCACGACACGGTCGGCACCAGGTCGGAGCTGGCGATCTCGGTGACGACGAGCGGGTCCGGCCGCGTCCAGCCGTTGTCGGTCTCCGACTGCTCGGCCACGGCACCCGACGGATCCGCCTCCGCGCCGATCTCGTACGACCCCGCCGTCAGCGTGCCGACGTCGGCCGTGACCGTGGCCTGCGCGCCCGCGGCGAGCGCGCCCACCTGGCCGGTCGCCACCTCGTCGCCGTCCACGGTGAACGACACGTCCGTGGCCGTCGAGGCCCGCGTGCCGATGTTCTTCACGACGGCGGACAGGGTCACGTCGTCCGACTCCGTGGGCGACGCCGGGGTGGCCGAGACGCCCGTGACCGTGAGGTTCGGGTTCGCCGCGGGCGTGCCGAACACCTGCAGCTCGGCCACCTGACCGTTGCCCGAGCCCGTGTTCGCGGTGAACCGGAGCCGCACCTCCCGCGCCGTGCCCGTGACCGGGACCGTCACCGTGTTGCCCGTCGCGGGGGAGAAGGCGCGCGCGGCCGACGGCGCGAGCGTCGCCCACGCATCACCCGACCCGGTCCGGCCCTGCACCTCGAAGGTCTGCGTGCGCGGCCCCCACGCCGTGGCCGGCGGCAGCTTCACGACGACGCCGCTCAGCTCGGCCGCGGACTCCAGCGTCACCGCCAGGGTGCTCGGGTACTGCCCGCCCGCACCCTCCCAGTACGTGCTGGTGTTGCCGTCGTTCGCGTTCGCCGCGACGTACGTCCACTCCGTCGACGACGCCGCGATGGCGCGGCCAGCCGCCAGGTCCGTACCGTCCACCGGCTCCTCCGGGTCGGGGGCGTCGCGCGTGCCGCGCACCTCCAGCTCGGAGAGCTGCCCGGCCGGCCAGCCCGTGTTCGCCGTGATCGCGACCCGCACGTACCGGGCCTCCGTGTTCGGCACGTCGATGGTCACCGTGTTGCCCGACGCCGGGTCGAACCGGCGGGCGGCGCTCGCGGACAGCGTGGTGAACGTGGAGCCGTCGGCGCCGGCCTGGACCGACAGGGTCTGGGTCCGGGCCTCCCAGCCGGCGGGCAGCTTGAGCACGACCTCCTCGACCGTGGCTCCGCTGCCGAGGTCGACCTGGGCCCACTGCGGCAGGCTGTTGTTGGTCGACTCCCAGTAGGTGGCCGCGTTGCCGTCGGTGAGGTTGTCGGCGAGGTAGGGCGCGTTGGCGCTGCTGGCCGCGGCGGACGCGCCCGCGGACAGGACGGCGGGCGCGGCGGCGGCCGGCGTCGTCGTCGGTACGAGGACCACCGCGGCGAGGGCCGTTGCGGTCAGGGCTGACAGGAGGCCGGGGGCGAGCCCCCGTCGTGGTGCATGGCGTGCGGCGGAGCGGAACATCAGCGTCCCCGATCTCCCGTCGTCGTCGACGGGGGTCGTCACCAGGATTGACCTTGGGTACTTGCCATGGTTCTGTACGTAAAAACGCATACTCTTGTCGAGTTCTTGCGTTTGATTGGCACGGACATTACTGATGCCGGGGCTGGGGCGTCAAGGGTTCCGCCGGGTCGGCGGTGCACAGGACGTACGCTCGGGCCGGAACCGATCGACCTGGAGCCCCCGTGACCGACACCGCACCGTCCGCCCACCTGCCCGCGCCGCCGTCCGCCGTGACGGCCGCGCCGCCGTCCGCCGTCCTGCCCGTGGCGCTGCCCGTGGCGCTGCCCGCCGCGCTGCGCGACCGCGCCGCCGCCCTCGACGCCGCCGACCCGCTGGCGCGTTTCCGCGACCTCTTCGTCCCGAGCGAGGGTCTGGTCGCCTACCTCGACGGCAACTCGCTGGGCCGGCCGCTCACCGCCACCCGCGAGCGGCTCGCGTCGTTCGTGGACGGGCCCTGGGCCGCGCGGCTGATCCGGTCCTGGGACGAGGGCTGGATGGACGCGCCGACGGAGCTCGGCGACACGCTCGGCCGGGTCGCGCTGGGTGCGGCGCCGGGGCAGACCGTCGTCGCGGACTCCACCACCGTGCTGCTCTACAAGCTGGCCCGCGCCGCCGTCGACGCGCGGCCGGGCCGCAGCGTGATCGTCGCCGACACCGAGAACTTTCCGACGGACCGGTTCGTGCTGCAGGGGATCGCGGCCGAGCGCGGTCTGGAGCTCCGCTGGATCACGCCCGACGCCGAGGCGGGCGTGACGGTCGACCAGGTGGCGGCCGCCGTCGGCCCGGACACCGCGCTCGTGCTGCTCAGCCACGTCGCCTACAAGTCCGGCTATGTCGCCGACCTGGCCGCGATCACGCGCATCGTGCACGACGCCGGGGCGCTGGTCCTGTGGGACCTGTGCCACTCGGCCGGCTCGGTGCCGCTGGACCTGGACGCCGACGGCGTGGACATCGCCGTCGGCTGCACCTACAAATACCTCAACGGCGGGCCGGGCGCACCCGCCTTCGCCTACCTGGCCGCCGACCTCCAGGGTGAGGTGCGCCAGCCGGTCCAGGGGTGGATGGGCGCCGCCGACCCGTTCGCGATGGGGCCCGAGTACGAGCCCGCCGCCGGGATCCGACAGCTCATCAGCGGCACGCCGCCCGTGATCGGCATGCTGCCGATGCGCGACATGCTCGCCCTGATCGAGGAGGCCGGCATGCCGGCCGTGCGCGAGAAGTCGCTCGCGCTGACCGCCTTCGCGATCGAGGTCGCCGACGAGCACCTGCCGGGCGTGCGCGTGGCGTCCCCGCGCGACCCCGAGCGCCGCGGGAGCCACGTGATGCTCGACCACCCCGACTTCAAGCGCGTGGTCGCGCAGGCCTGGGAGCGGGGCGTGATCCCGGACTTCCGCCCGCCGCAGGGCCTCCGCGTGGGCCTCAGCCCGCTGAGCACGAGCTTCCGCGAGGTCGCGGAAGGCCTCTGGACGATCCGAGACCTCCTGGGCTGATCGTGGCTCGCTGAGTGCTGGCTATCTGCGCCCTCGAACCGTTTCGAGAGCGCACATAGCCAGCACTCAACGAGGCGGGGGGTGGGGGAGGTCGCGGCGGAGAACCTTGCCCGTGGGGTTGCGGGGGAGCTCCGGCAGGAAGTGGACGTCGCGGGGGAGCGAGAAGCGCGGGAGCGTGTCCCGGAGGCGGTCCAGCAGGGCGTCCGCCGTGAGCGTCGCGCCCTCGCGCAGCACCACGTAGGCGGCGAACCGGTGGCCGAACCGCTCGTCGGGCACGCCGAACACCGCGACGTCCGCGACCTCGGGAAGGGCGGTGATCGCGTCCTCCACGGGGCGGGGGTAGACGTTCTCGCCGCCCGAGACGATCATGTCGTCCGCGCGGCCCACCACGTAGAGCCGGCCCTCGGCGTCGAGGCAGCCGCGGTCGCCCGTGGCCATCAGGTCGCCGAACATCGGCTTGCCCGTGCCGTTCGTGTACCCCTCGAACAGCATGCCGTTGCCCACGCAGATCTGGCCGACGGCGCCCTGCGGGACGGGCCGGCCGGCGTCGTCCAGGATGCCGATGCGGGTGCCGAGCGGCGGCCGCCCCGCCGTCGTCGGCTGCGCGGCCAGGTCCGCCGGCGTGGAGATCGAGGCCCACGAGGCCTCGGTCGAGCCGTACAGGCCGTAGAGCACCGGGCCGAACTCGTCGAGGAACTGGGTGATCCGCTCGGCCGGCATCGCCGAGCCGGAGTAGGCGACGACGCGCAGGGACGACGTGTCGTACCGGGCCTTCACGTCGGCGGGCAGGTCGAGGATGCGCTGCAGCATGACCGGCACCGCGATCAGGGCCGTCACCCGGTGCTCGGCGATCATCCGGAGCGTCTGCTCGGCGTCGAACCGGCGCGGCAGCACCAGCTCGGCGTGCAGCGCCATGCCGAGCTGCAGGGCCGCGAGCCCCCACGTGTGGAAGATCGGCGTGGTGACCATCATCCGGTCGCCGGCGCGCAGCGGGATGACCGACAGCAGCGAGGCGGCCTCGCTCAGGCCGTGCGGCTGCGGACGACGGGCGCCCTTCGGGGTGCTCGTGGTGCCCGACGTCATGACGACCGTCCGACCGGGCTTCTCGGGGATGCGCACCCGCGCCGGGTCGCCGTTCGTGACGAGCTCCGCGAGGCCGGAGGCGCCGTCGTCGGCCCAGGTGGTGACGACCGGCAGGTCGGCGGGCAGGTCGGGTCCCTGGTCCAGGAACTCCTGGTCGGCGAGCAGCAGTGCGGGCCCCTGCTCGGCGACGACGGCGGAGACCTGTGCGGGGGAGAGCCCCGAGTTGAGCAGCAGCGTGGTCGCGCCGAGCTTGGCCAGCGCCACCATGCTCTCGATGAGGCCGCCGTGGTTGCGGCACAGTACGGCGACGGGCGTGCGCAGGCCGACGCCGCGGTCGCGCAGGGCGTTGGCCAACCGGTTCGCGCGCTCGTCGAGCTCGCGGAAGGTCACGCTGCGCTGCTCGTCGGCGAACGCCGTCTGGTGCGGGGTGCGCACCGTGCTGGCGCGGTAGCCGCCGGCGATCGACGGGCCCCACGTCACGAGCTGCCAGATCGCGCCGACGTCACGATGCACGCGCAGGCCCGGGGCGAGGACGCCGGACCTGACGAGGTAGAAGCCCTGGTTGAGCAGGTTCTCCTTGCGGTCGACCTGCGCGAGGCCGCCGGCGCGGACCTCCGCGGCACTGGTGGTCAGCACATCGCCCCCTTTGGCTCGCCACTATTGCACCCGCATTCAATAGGAAACGAGTGCGAGAGGCAACCCTCGGCCGCGTGGAGAGGCCGGGGCGTCCCTCCCCTTCGAGGCCCGGGTTTCTTCGCTTTGAGCCAGCTCAAAGCGAAGAAACCCGGGCCTCAAAGGGAAGTGCGGGGGCGGGGGTCCAGGTCGGGACGGCCCGCGTCAGGGACGGGACCCGTCAGGACCGGCCCGGGGCAGGGACGGCCGGGTCAGGCCAGCGCGACCGCCAGGGCGCCCAGGGACTTGAGCGTCTCCTCGGCAGCCTGCTCGTCGTAGCCGCGGGTGCACACCGCGATCACCAGGGCGTCCGGGCCGGGCTCGCCCACGAAGGCGACGTCGTGCCGGATGCCGTCCACCCACCCGGACTTGGAGCCGAACGGGACGGCGCCCGGTTCGCCCGGGCCGGGGACGGCGGCGGTGAGCTGCCGGTCCGTCTGACGGCCGAGCAGCTCGCACATCCAGGCGGTCCGCTCCGGGCTCGCGAGCGCGCCCGTGACCACGCCGGACATGAGCAGGCACAGGTCGGCCGCCGTCGTGCGGTGCGAGGCGCCTGCCTGCTCGGCGGCCAGGTCCGAGTACTTGCGGCCGAAGGTCGACCGCGTGGCCCCGGCGTCGGCCAGTACCTTGTTCACGGCGGGCAGGCCCACGCGCTCGGCCACCATGTTGGTCGCCTCGTTGGACGAGACGGTGACCATCCGGTCGATCACGTCGCCGAGCGGCATCGGCGTGCCGTCGGGCGGCAGGCCCTCGTCGACGTCGTCGGGCTCGATCGTGTACTCGCCCGCGCCGGGCACCTGCGACGTGAAGGTGCGGGTCGCGGTGCACGTCTCGTCGAGGCGTGCCGTGCCGGCGTCGAGCTCGCGCGCGGCTGCCACCAGGACCGCGAGCTTCACGGTGGAGGCGGCGTAGAAGTCCAGGTCGTCCTGGCGCGCGGCCAGCACCTCGCCGGAGGCCCGGGCGACCCGGTAGGCAACGACCGGCACCCCGTCGCTGTGCGTACCTGTCGACACCATGTGCGTGCTCGTCCTCTCGTCGTCACTTCGCCGTGGCATGCACGACGTCGGCCCAGGCGCGCAGCAGCGCACCCGACTGGGCCTCGTTCTCGTCCGCCCGGGCCAGCGCCGCCTCGGCCAGCGCCGCGCGGTCGATGCCCTGCTCCGAGAGCGCGGCCTCGTCCCACGTCGCCACCCGCTCCGGCCGGGCCTCGGGATGGAACTGCAGCCCCCAGGCGGCCGCGCCCACGCGGAACGCCTGGTTGCGGCAGGCGTCGCTCGTCACCAGCAGCGTGGCCGACGGCGGCAGCTCGGTCACCGAGTCCTCGTGGTTCTCGATCATCCACAGCGGCCCGTCAGGCACGCCTGCAGCGCCGGACACGCCCGGCAGGTCGCCGAACACCGGGTCGTCGGTGGCGGCCGGCAGCACCGTCAGCGCGCACATGCCGCGCTCCGTCTCGCCGGACCGTGCCGTCACGCCGCCGCCCGTGACGTGCGCCAGGAGCTGCCCGCCGAGGCACAGCCCGAGCAGCGGCACGCCGGCGGCCAGGGCCTGGAGCGTCAGCGCCCGCTCGCGGGCCAGGAACGGGTGGCCGGCGTCGTCGTCCGGCATGAAGCCGCCGCCCAGCAGGACCACACCCCCGAAGCCGTCGAGCGTCCCGGGCAGCTCGGCGCCCGGGACGAGGACCGGGTCGAGCCCGGCCTCGGGGAGCAGCTGCTCCAGCCGCCCCATGGAGCTGGTGGAGGAGTTCAGGACCACCAGGACGCGCGTCACGCGCCGCTCCGGGGCGCGGTCCCGGGGGCGGCCAGCTCGCGCGCGAAGTGACAGGCGGCGACGTGTGCCGCGGCATCGGCGGCCCCCGCTCCTCCGGCCCCCGAACCCGTGCCCGTCGTACCCCGGACCACCAGCGCGGGCACGTCCGCCTCGCACGCGTGCGGAATCGTCCGCAGGCCGCCGTCCGCGGCGCGGCCCGCCTCGGGCAGCGTGGGCGCGAGCCAGCAGCGCGTGTGGAACGGGCAGCCCGACGGCGGGTCGACCGGGGAGGGCGGGTCGCCCTCCAGCACGATCCCGCCGATACCGGGCCGCCCGGCGTTCGCGGCGGCGTCGCCAGCGGCCACGTCGCCAGCGGCTACGTCGCCGTCCGCGTCCCCTGCAGCGCCCGTCGCGTCCGCCGTGACCAGCCGCACCGACGGGTCGGGCACGGGCACCGCGGAGAGCAGCGCCTGCGTGTACGGGTGCTGCGCGGCGTCGTACACCTCGGCCTCGGGCCCCTGCTCGACGATGCGGCCCAGGTACATGACGGCGACGTCGTGGGCGATGTGCCGCACCACGCCGAGGTCGTGTGCCACGAACAGGTACGGCAGGCCCAGCTCGTCCTGGAGGTCCTCCAGCAGGTTGATCACCTGGCCCTGCACGGACACGTCGAGCGCCGAGACCGGCTCGTCGCAGACCAGGATCTTGGGCCGCAGGGCGAGCGCGCGGGCGATCCCGACGCGCTGCCGCTGCCCGCCCGAGAACTGGTGCGGGTACCGGTTGGCGTGGTCGGGGTCCAGTCCGACGAGCTCCAGCAGCTCGCCGACCGCCGCACGCCGTCCACCCGCCGGGTCGATGCCGTGGATCGCGAACGGCTCGCCCACGATCTCGCTCACCGACATGCGCGGGTTCAGCGACGTGTACGGGTCCTGGAACACCATCTGCACGTCGCGGCGGAGCTGCTTGCGGCCCGCCCGGGACCGGCCCGTGACGTCCTCGCCGTCCACCAGCACCTGCCCGCTGGTCGGCGTCTCGACGCCGACGAGCACGCGGGCGAGCGTCGACTTGCCCGACCCGGACTCGCCCACCAGGCCCAGGGTGCGCCCCCGGTCCAGGGTGAGCGAGACGCCGTCGACCGCCTTGACGGCGCCCACCGAGCGGCGCAGCAGCCCGGAGCGCACCGGGTAGTGCTTGACGAGGTCGCGCACCTCGAGCACGGACTCGCCGCGCGCGGGCAGCTCGTCGACGAGCCCGGCTCCCGCCGGTCGCGACTCAGTCATCGGAGTCTCCCTTCGGCCCGGGCACCGAGGTGCCGGACGCCGCCGTCGTGCCGCCGGCGTCCGGCGCCGGCTCCCGTCCGGCCATGATGTCCGACGCGAAGTGGCACGCCGACATCCGGCCGGGCGCCGGGGCCGCCCGCGGCGGCACGTCGGTGCGGCAGACGTCGCGCGCCGCGTCGCAGCGCGGGTGGAACGGGCAGCCCGCCGGCATGGCGGCCGGGCTGGGCGGGCGCCCCGGGATCACGGGCAGGCGGCCCGTCCCGGCCGCGGACGGGATGGACCGCAGCAGCGCCCGCGTGTACGGGTGCGCGGGCGTCGTGTAGACGGGCACCACGGGCGCCTGCTCGACGGCTCGGCCCGCGTACATGACCGTGACGTCGTCCGCGACGCCCGCCACCACGCCCAGGTCGTGCGTGATGAGCACGAGGCCCATGTGCCGCTCCGCCTGGATCTCGGCGAGCAGCCGCAGCACCTGCGCCTGGACCGTCACGTCGAGGGCGGTGGTGGGCTCGTCCGCGATGAGCACGTCGGGGTCCATGGCCAGCGCCGACGCGATCATCACGCGCTGGCGCATGCCGCCCGAGAACTGGTGCGGGTACTCCTTGACGCGTGCCCTGGCGTTCGGCACCTTGACCAGGTCGAGCAGCTCGACCGCCCGGGTGCGGGCGTCGGCGCGGGACAGCCCGCGCCGGGCCCGGAGCGCCTCGGTGAGCTGGTAGCCCACGGTGTGCACGGGGTTGAGCGCGGCCAGCGCGTCCTGGAACACCATCGCCACCTGCTCGCCGCAACGGGCGCGGTGCTCCTTGCGGCTCAGGCCGAGCAGGTCGGTGCCGGCGAGGCGGACGCTGCCGCGCGTGATCCGCGCGGTGTCGGGCAGCAGGCCCATCACGGCCAGTGACGACACCGACTTGCCCGAGCCGGACTCGCCCACGATCGCGAGCGTGCGACCCGCCTCCACGCGGTAGGACAGCCCGTCGACGGCGCGCACCGTGCCGTCCGGCGTCCGGAACTCGACGGCGAGGTCGGTGACCTCCAGGAGGGGCTGTGCCGTCTGCTCGCCCGCGCTGCTCGCCGCGCTCATGCGGAGAGCCTCGGGTCGAGGGCGTCGCGCAGGGCGTCGCCGAGCACCACCAGCGACAGGACCGTCGCGAGCAGGCAGCCCAACGGGATCAGCAGCATGTGCGGATAACCGCCGAGCACCCACGAGGAGCCGTTCTCGATCATGATCCCCCAGGAGATGGCAGGCGGACGCACCCCGATACCGAGGAACGCGAGCACGGCCTCCGCGCCGATCACGCCGGCGATCGCCGTCGGGACCAGTGCCGTCACCGGGCCGATCGCGTTGGGCAGCACGTGCCGGAACATGATCCGCAGGTCGGAGGCGCCCAGCGCGCGGGCGGCCGTGACGTAGTCGAGGTTCTTGGCCTCGAGGACGCTCGCGCGGACGTAGCGGGCGTAGCCCATCCAGCCGAACAGCGTCAGCACGATCGCGGGCAGCATGATCGTGGTGAACGTGCCCGAGCCCAGGTCCACGTTCTTGAACAGGCTCAGCAGCAGCATCGCGGCGAGCAGGTACGGGATCACCAGGAAGACCTCGATCGTGCGGGACACCACGAAGTCCACCCAGCCCAGGTAGTAGCCCGCGAGCAGGCCGAGCGTGACGCCGATGACCAGCGCGGTGCCCACCACCACCAGGGCCAGCAGCAGCGACGGCCGGGAGCCGTGCGCGAGCTGGGCCAGGATGTCGCACCCGAACGGGTCCGTGCCGAGGGGGAACTCGTTGCCGAACCCCTGCGGCTTGACCTTGGCGTCCCCGATGACGCAGTGCCGCGGGCTCACCGAGGTGAACAGCGTGGGGAACGCCGCCATGACCACGAAGAACAGGATGATCAGGCTGGAGACGATGACGTCCGGCCGACGGCGGAGGCTGCGCCAGGCGTCGGAGGCCAGGGTGCGGGACGCGCCGGTGACCTTCCCGGCCCCCTCGCCCACCGATCGGGATGCTGCCTCACTCATAGCGGATCCTCGGGTCGAGCGCGGCGTAGGCGATGTCCACGACGATCATCACCAGCACCGTGACAGCGGTCAGGATGGTCACGATGCCGAGCACCAGGCCGACGTCGCTGCTCTGGACGGCGTCCCACAGGACACCGCCCATGCCGTAGATGTTCATGATCCCCTCGGTGATGACGGCGCCGCTCAACGCCTCCGCGAACGTGAGGCCGACCGCCGTCACGACGGGGATCGACGAGTTGCGCACCACGTGGTGCACGACGACGCGCCCCTCGCTCAGCCCCTTGGACCGGGCGGTCCGCACGTGGTCGCCGCCGTACGAGTCGAGCTGGCTCGCGCGCACCAGCCGGATGAACGCGGCGGAGCCGGCCAGGCCCAGCAGGATGCCGGGCACGGCGACCGTGGCCCACGGGTGCTCGGGGTCGAAGGACGGTTTGAACCAGTACGGCGGCCAGCTGTTCTCGCCGAAGGTCTCCTCGGACCAGCTGCTGAGCGGCACGGTCACGACCTCCTTGTAGACCAGGAGCAGCACGAACACGGGCAGGGCGTCGATGAGCACCGACGTCAGCCGGATGCCGTGGTCCGACGCCGATCCGCGCCACCGGGCGGCCACCGAGCCCAGCACCATGCCGAGCACGAGCCACGTGATCGAGACCATGACGAACAGCCGCAGCGTGTTCGGGGCCGCGCTGGCGACGATGTCCGTCACCTCGCGACCGCGCAGGTTGGTGCCGAGGTCGCCCTGTGCGTACTGGCCGAGCCGCTCCACGAACGGGCCGAGGCACGGGTTGCCGGGCTGGTCGTAGCACGGGTCGTCGAGCCCGAACCGCTGCTCGACGGCGGCGACCTGGGCGGGCGAGGGGATCTTGTCGCCGAAGAACGCGAGGGCGGGGTTGCCGTTGAGCTGGATCGCGAGGGTCGTGAGCAGGTGCAGCACGAACATCACCAGGAACAGCATGCCGACCGCCTGAGCGACCCGGCGGAGGATGTAGCGCCCCATGGGGTCTCCTCAGATGTACGCCGAGTCAGTGCCGTGGTCGGACCCCGGCACTGACCCGGGGGTGTTCAGGCGCCGAGTCAGTGCCGGGGTCCGACCCCGGCACTGACTCGGCGTGAGGGTTACTCCGTGATCGTCAGCTGGCGGACGCGGACGGCACCGCTGAACGGGTCGAGCACCACGTTGTCCAGGCGCTCGCTGTAGTACTCGGCGCCCGCGTTGAACCGGAACGGGATGGTCGGGAACTCCTCGGCGAGGATCGCCTCGGCCTCCTGGTACTTGACCACGGCCTCGTCCAGGGTGGCGGCCTGGTCGCCCTCGGCCAGCTTGTCCTCGAACTCCTTGTCGTACCAGCCGAAGTTGCCCGCGCCCTCCTCGCCCACGGCGTAGAAGGCCAGGTAGTTCTCGTTCAGCGGGTAGTCCGGGAACCAGTTGTTCCGGAAGATGCCGTCGAAGCCCTGCTCGGACCGGACGGTGGAGAAGTCGGGGTTGGGCTTGAGCTCGTACGGGATGCCGAGGTTGGCCTCGATGGAGTCACCGATCGCCTTGAAGTACTCGATCTCGGTCTCGTCGTTGCTCAGGCCGATGGTCAGCGTCTCGCCCTCGGGCCAGCCGCCGGCCTTCTCCAGCGCCGCCTTGGCGGCCTCGGGGTCGAACGTGCACCACTCGCACGTCCCGGCCTCGCCGCCGGGCACGCCGTCCGGCACGACCCACGAGTCAGCCGGTGTGGCCAGGCCGCCCGAGAGCTGGTCGACGATGCTCTCCCGGTCGATCGCCAAGGAGATGGCCTTGCGGAACTCCTTGTCCTGCCACGGGCCGTCCTTGTAGAGCGGGAAGCCGATGTAGGTGAGCGCGGCGCCCGGTGCCTGGGCGAGGCGCTCGGAGAGCTCGGGGTCCTCCTGGGCGGCGGCCAGGTCGGCCGGCGCCGGGTAGCTGACGTCGAGGTCGCCGGCCTCGAAGTCGGCCCAGGACGACGCACCGGCGTACTCGCGCCAGTTGATCGCGTCGATGTCCTCGGGCGTCTCGTCCAGCGGGTAGTCCGCCCAGCGCTCGGCCTCGACGGAGACACCCTGGTCCCACTCGGTGATCTTGAACGGGCCGTTGCCGATCGGCTTGACCGAGCAGGCCTCGACGTCCGCCAGGCACTCCTCGGCGACCGGGTAGAAGCCGGTGTACCCGAGCATCGTGGAGAAGCCGGCGAACGGCGCGCTCAGCTCGACCTGGAGCGTGTGGTCGTCCACGACCGTGAGGCCGGACAGCTCCTCGATCGGGTTCTCCTCGGCGATCTCGCCCTCGTCGTCGATCTCGTCCTGCATCTCCTCGTAGCCCTTGAAGCGCTCGAAGAAGTAGTTGCTGTAGAGCTCGGAGTGGCCGGCCGTGTAGTTCCAGGAGCGGGCGAACGCGGCGGCGTCGACGGGCTCCCCGTTCTGGAACGTCAGGTCGGGCTTGATCTTGATGGTCCAGACCGTGTTGTCGTCCGACTCGATCGACTCGGCCACGTAGTTGTACGGCTCCTTGGTCTCGGGGTCGTACCGGACCAGGCCGTCGTAGACCACGTCGAGGATCGCGATGTTGTCGGCGATACCGGAGTCGCCAGGAAAGAGGGTCTCCATGTCCTGGTCGATCGTCAGCTTCAGGGTGACCGGCCCGTCGCCTTCGACGGTGTCGCTCGGGGTACACCCGGCCACGGTCAGGGCCACCACGGCCGCCGCCGCGGCGAAGGTGGTGATGCGTGCTTGCCTCACTGATTGCCTCCCCAGTTCGTCTCCCCGGTCAACTGGCGGGGAGGTTTGGACCATATCGCCACGGAAGTGGGGCCGCCTGGAAAGTCGTGTTAACCGTCTGTAACGATTCGTCAGGTCTCCTTCCTTGCGAGCGACCAGCGCCCACGCGGAAGGAGACCCGACGAACCGTCGGCGTCAGCAGCCGCCGAGGTCCCGCCACGGGCCCCACGGCGTGGCCGAGGGCTCCTGGTTGCGGCTGTACCACTGCGCGGTCCAGCGGTGGCCGTCGTGCACCACCGTCTCGCCGCCGTCGTACACCGCGGTCGGCGTCCAGGCCCGGTAGGTGCCGCCGGCGCAGGCCTGCGGGGCGCCCACCTCGGCCCACGGGCCCCACGGCGTGGCGCCCGGGGTCTGGCCGCGCGTCCACCACAGCGCGGTGAACACCGCACCCTCGTGGCTCACCTGGTCACCCGCCGTGTACACGGCGCTCGCCGACCACGCCGGGACCGCCGGTGCCTCCGGCTCGACGAGCCGTCCCACGCCCCAGCGCGCGGTGGACTGGTAGCCCGTGCCCGTGGGGTCGGCCCAGTTGCGGACGGCGGTCCGTGCGCCGCCCGTCGCGTCGTTGACCTGGAAGTCCAGGCCGTGGAACGTGCCCGGACCGCCGTACGACAGCAGGTCGACCGACGCCTCGACGCGGTAGCCACCGTCGGTCGCCGTGGCCGCGCTGGACACGCGGGCGCGCTGCGCCGCCTCGTCGCCGGTGCCGAACGAGACGGCGTTGCGGGCCGAGACGCGGATCTGCGTGTCGTCGGCCCGGTAGCCACCGTTCTTCGCGTTGCCGCCGTCCACGTAGATCTCCACGGAGTCCTGGATCCACGGGTCCGAGCCGGAGACGTCGACCACGGGGTCGGCGACGTCCGCCAGGACGTACAGCGTGCCGTCCCGCCACAGGGTGCGGACGGTCGCGACGGCGCCGCCGGAGCCCTCGACCTCCTTGGTGGTGGTCACCGCGGGACCAGCCGCGTCCCACACGTCGTCCACGTCGCCGTCGACCACCGGGGCCTGCGCGGCCTCGGCGACCTCCAGGTACGACAGCTCCTCGACCAGCGTCAGCGTGCCCACGGCGCCCGGCGAGTTCCACGCGGTGGTCTCGTCGCCGCTGGTCACCCGGGCGTCGAAGGTGGCGGTCGCGCCCTCTTCGAGGGCGGCGGGCAGGTGCACGACGACGTCGTAGCCGCCCTCCCGCTCGCTCACCTCCGCGTCGGCTCCGTCGCCCGGACCGGTCACGGAACCGGCCCGGGTCACCGTGTACTCGGCGTCGTCGAGCACGAGCGTGACGGCGTCCCCGGCGGCGTCGCCGGCGTCGTCCCCGGCGTCGTCCACCGTGACGAACGCCGTCAGGTGGTCGGCCGCCCAGCGGAGCTGGAAGGCGGCCGCGCCGCCGTCCGGGGCCTCGAACGTGTGCCGCGGCAGCCGGTCCCACACCGGGGACGCGGTGGCCGAACCGTCCAGCGGCACGTCCCCGGCGAACACGTTCGCCGTACGCAGGCGGGCCGGCAGCTCCGCCCCGGCCGCGCCGAAGTAGGCGGGCTTGGCCTGGAAGCGGTCGTCGAAGAGCAGCGGCGCGCCGCTGTCGACCCGCCACGACCGGCCGTCGGTCAGGCCCCAGGCCGTCACGCTGAACAGGTCCTCGGCGTGTGCGCGGAACACGTCGAACGCGTCGCGGTAGTAGTAGCCCTGGTCGACGAGCCGGGCCTGCGTGACCGGCGTCCCCGTGGTGACGTCCAGCTCCGTGACGGCCTGCGTGACCGGCAGGTCCGCGAACCGCTCGATCGCGCCCTCCAGCGCGCTCACGGGCATCGCGAGGGACACGTGGAACTGGTGCCCCACGCCGTCCACCGGCACGCCGCGCTCCAGCAGCCGGTCCACCAGCGCGCGGTACCGGTCCTGCTTGCCGCCCTGCTCCGTGTTGTAGTCGTTGATGAACAGGGTCACCGGTCGCTCACGCACCGCGTCCGACGGCGCGGCGGCGTACGTCTCGTTGAACGCCTCGTCCGCGTACTCGAACGCGAGGTCGATGTACTCCTCGCCCAGGACGCGGAACCACTCGCTGCGGCGCAGGCCGTCCGGGTTCTCCGCGCCGTCCGAGACCACCTCGTTGACCACGTCGAACGCGACCAGCGGGTTGGTGGCCGAGCCGAAGAGCCCGTAGTCGTCGCTCAGGTTCTCCGCGATGCCGAACACGTGGTCGCGCAGGCGCTCGCGGAGCACCGCCCGGCCCGCCTCGTCGGCCGCCAGCGGCTCGCCGGCGTCGTCCTGGAAGAACCAGTCCGGCGTCTGGCTGTGCCACACCAGCACGTGGCCGTAGACCCGCAGGTCGTTCTCCTGCGCGAAGTCCATGAGCGCGGTCGCCTCGGGGTGCCGGCGCAGGGTGCCGTCGGCGTCGTACCAGGCCTCCGGCTTCATGTGGTTCTCGGGCGTGATCTGGCCGAAGTGCCGGTCCAGGAGCTGAGCCGCCGCACCCGACGTCTCGCGGCTGTCGATCGCGACGCCCACCGGGAAGTCGACGGTCTCCTGGAGCCCCGTCAGGTCCTCGATCAGCGGCGGCTCCGGGACGGACACCACGATGTCGTCGATCAGCCAGTCGCTGGTGTTGCCGCCGTTGTACGCCGTCTCGAGGTAGAGGAGCGCGCTGTCGTGGTCGGGCATGGTGAACGTGGCGGTCACCTCGGTCCAGCCGCTGCTGGTCAGGCCGGTGAACTGGGCCAGGGTCGAGAAGTTCTGGGCGCCGTCGACCGTGCTCGCGAGGCTCAGCCAGACGTCGCCCGGCGTCTGCCCCGCGGGGAAGCGCACCCAGGCGGAGACGTCGTAGGTGACGCCCGCGCGCAGCACGCCCGTGACGTCCCGGCCGATGCCGTCGCCGGTGGCGTCGCGGCCGGTGAGCGCGGCCGCCCGGGTGCCCCCGTGCGCGTCGTCGTCCGTGACCGCGAGCGTGAAGTCGGAGGCGTCGGTGCCGGTGCGCGGCCCCCAGCCGCCGAGGGTGCCGTCCTCGAAGTCGGTGCTCAGCACGGTGCCGGACGCCGGGGGTGTGCCCTGCGGGAACGTGAACGTCCAGCCGTCGGCGAGCCGCTCGGTGACGACGGTCCGTACCGCGGCGAGCGTGCCCGACCGGTCGCCGCCGCCGTCGTGCGCGAGGACCAGCTCGCCCGGGACCATGGCGGCGCGCAGGTTGGCGGTGAGGGTCGGGACGTCCTGGGTCTCCCAGTCGGCGATGGTGTTCCGGACGGCGAGCGGCTGCATGCCCAGCTCGACCGCGACGCCGGGCGTCGCGCCCCAGGAACCGTTCGGGGCGCGCCAGAAGGGGACCTTCTGGTTCGGGTCGCCCAGCGCGTCGCGGATGATCCCCAGGTTCTCGACCAGGTCGGCGCGCACCTGCTCCTGCGTCCAGGAGCCCATGTCGGCGTACGACGTCGAGTGGTTGCACAGGACGTGGCCCTCGGCGACGATCCGGCGCAGCAGCGCGGCGCCGCCCTCGGCCTCGATGTTCTGCCCGATCACGCAGAAGACGGCCTTCAGGTCGTGCTCAGCGAGGAAGTCCAGCAGGGCGGGCGTGGTGCCGGGGTTCGGGCCGTCGTCGAAGGTGAGGGCGGCGACGTTCCCGCTGCCCTCGGCGGCGTACACCGGGGTGGGCACGGGGTTGATCGCGCCGCCGGGCACGACGTCGTCCGGGGGAACCGTGTCAGAGGTGGTCACCATGATGTCGTCCACGAGGAGCGTGTAGGGGGCGTCCTGGTCGGTGCTGCCGAGATAGGCCTGCAGCTCGGCCGGGTCGGCGTCGGCGGCGGCGGTGTACGAGCCGGTCACCGTGGTCCAGTCCGTGCCGACCGTGGTGTTCCCGACCCAGGTGTACGCCGGCTTCACGACGAAGCGGACGCCGGTGCTGGTCGGGGCCGGCGGGTCGGTGGGTTCCGCGGGCTCCGCGAGACGGGCGCGCATGCTGAACGTGTAGGTCAGCCCCGGGCGGAAGATCCCGGTGGGGGACTGGAGGCTCTCGTAGTCGGCGGCCCGGGTGATCGCGAGCACGCTGCCCGTGCCGTCCGGGTCCGGGACGACGTCGAGGGCCGCGCCACCGCTGGGGATCCAGGTGCCGGTGGTGCCGTCCTCGAAGTCGACGGCGGTGACGACGGTGTCGGTCGCGGCGTCGAGGAGTGGTGCTGTCCCGGCGGTGGGTGTTGTCGCGGCCGTGGTGGCGGGCGCCGCGATCAGGGCGCCGGCGGCGACGAGCGCGGCGGCGGCGAGGCCGGCGGCCGAGCGGTGTGCCGAGTGATGCGCCGAACGGTGTGGCGAGCGGGGTGCCGATGGGGGTGCCGATGGCGGTGTGAAACGATTTCTGCTCGGCGAGCGATCTCGGGCGATGAAACGATTTCGATGAGGCATGCTGCGCTCCCTTGCGCGTGTCTCCGGTGGGGCGGACGCCGGGGCGACAGTGCCGCGGCGAACGTAGGGGCAGCGTAGCCAGCCTGCCCGGACGCCGTCGAGACCCGCTCGGCAGATCGGCCGGCCACCGAGTTCGGCACCTTCCTGCGAGTTCGGCACCTTCCTGCGAGGTCGGCAGTTTGCATCGAGGTCGGCACAGGGCTGTGCCGACCTCGATGCAAACTGCCGACCTGCTGAGGGAACTGCCGACCTGCTGAGGGAACTGCCGACCTCCTGAGGGAACTGCCGACCTGCTGAGGGAACTGCCGACCTCGCAGAGTGAGCTGCCGACCTCGTCGAGGGGAGTGCCAACCGCAGGGCGCCGGCTCAGGCCGCCGTCAGGTCCTTGACCGCGCCCTTCGCGATGCGCAGCCGGCGCGGCGTGCGCTGTGCGACCACCGAGTCGTGCGTGACCAGCACGATCGTCAGCCCCTGGTCCTTCCACAGCCCCACGATGAGGTCCACGATCTCGTCGCGGGTCTCCTCGTCGAGGTTGCCGGTGGGCTCGTCCGCCAGCAGCACCTTCGGGTTCTTCACCAGCGCCCGCGCGATCGCGACGCGCTGCTGCTGCCCGCCCGACAGCTCGCCCGGGAGGTGGTCCCCGCGGTCGCCGAGCCCGACGGACTCGAGTGCCGCCAGCGCCCGCGCCGTCCTGGTCTGCCGCGGGATCTTGGCCGGCACGAGCGCCGTCTCCACGTTCTCCAGCGCGGTGAGCGTGGGGATGAGGTTGAAGTTCTGGAAGACGAAGCCGATGGTCTCGGCCCGCGCGGCGGTGAGCTGCGCGTCGCTCATCCCGGCGAGGTCGGTCCCGTCGAGCTTCACGGTGCCGGACGTCGGCCGGTCGAGCCCACCCAGCATCTGCAGCAGGGTGGACTTGCCGCCGCCGGTGGGTCCCTGGACGGCGACCAGCTCGCCGTCGCCGATGGTGAGGGACACCCCCTTGAGCGCGCGCACGACGCGCTTGCCCTGCTGGTACGTCTTGGTCAGGTCGTCGATCTGATACATGTCTGCCTCTTTCGATTCACGCTCTGCTTGGGGTCGCTCACGCGAGGGAACGGAGGGCCTCGACGGGTCGCAGTCGCGCGGCGCGCTGGCCGCCGACCACACCCGCGATCAGCCCGCCCAGCACGGCGAGGCCGATGGCGGCCAGGACGATCCACAGGCTGACGGGCGCCTGGAGGGCGACGTCGACGGCGCTGCTCGCGGCGTCGGCCAGGCCGCCGGGACGTGCCCCGCCGAAGCCGCCGGTCGCCCCGGCCTGCCCGCCGGCGTCCTGCAGCGCGCCGGCGGGACCGCCGCCACCGCCCGGGCCGCCGATCGTGAACCCGCCCCCGGAGGTGCCGCCGCTCAGGGTGATGCCGGCCAGGTTCACGGCCCACACGGCCAGCGCGCCGATCGCGAGGCCGGCCACACCGCCGATCAGGCCCTGCACCACGGACTCGCCGGCGACCTGGCCCACGACGCGGCCCTTGCTCCAGCCGATCGCCTTGAGGGTGCCCAGCTCCCGAGTCCGGCGGTTCACGCCGGAGACGGTGAACAGGATCGCGAGGCCGAACGCTGCCGCCAGCACGGTGACGCTCAGCCAGGTGCCGAGCGTGCCGATCAGGTTGGACGCCGTCGAGAGGGACCCCGTGACGTTCTCGGCGAGGTCGGACTGGGTGCTCACCGACGCGTCGGGCAGCTCGGCCTCGATCGCGCTCGCCACGGCGTCCACGTTCTCGGCCGAGTCGACCTGCACGTAGACGTCGGTGACCTGGTCGGCGAGGTCGGCGAGAGTCTGGGCCGTGGCGAGCGGCACGTAGACGTCCGACGCCGTCGCGACGTCGTCGCCCGTCGTGGAGGTGACGGTGCCGACGATCTTCAGCTTCTCGCCGCCGGTGGTGAGGGTGTCGCCGACGGCGAGCTCCTGCTGCTCGGCGTACGTGGCGTCCAGGACGGCGACGTTCTCGTCGCCCGCCTCCAGCGTCCGGCCGTCGGCCACCGTGGCGGTGGTCAGCGGCCCGACGGCGGCGGCGTCCGGATCCACGCCCGTGACCGAGAACTGCTCGATCTCGAAGGACGACCCGCCGGCCGAACCCTCGCCGGTGCCGTCCTCGCCCATCCGCAGCTCAACAGGTCCGCCGCCCTCCTGCATCGCCTCGAAGTCTGGCATCTCACCGGAGAAGGACATGTTCTGCAGGTCGAGGGTCGCCGCGACGCCGGACACGTGGTCCAGCCCGGAGACGGTCTCCAGGGCGGAGGCATCGAACGACGTCGAGCCCATGGCCGTGCTCAGGTGGTCCTGCGCGAGGCTGCGGGTACCGTCCTCGCTCGCCTCGCCGTCGTCCCCGCCGAAGTCGAAGCGGCCGGGGCCGCCGCCCTCGCCGGGGCCCTCGCTCGCCTGGGTGACGGTGATGTCGGTACCCACGCCGTAGACGGACTCGAGCACCTCGGACTGGGCGTTCCGGACGCCGGTCGAGACCGCGTTGACGACGATGACCAGCGCGATCGCCACCGCGAGGCCGATCGCGACCACCACCGTCTGCTTGCGTCGGTTGCGCAGCTCTCTGCGCAGATAGGTGAAGAACATGGGCTCCTGCCTCGGTCCTGAGGGAGACGTGCGGGGACGTTGGTGTCCGCGCAGACCGCCACGCGGGCTGTGGCGCCACGCCGAGGGGTGGGGCGAGCGGCGGTGCGGGTCGCACCGTGGGCGGTCTGCGCCGGACGATCGGGACGCTAGGAAGGCACACTGTGGTCGGGCTGTCGCAAACCTGTGGTGGCGCTGTGAACTGCGGCCCGGTGGACGGTTCCGCGCCCCCTCGCCCGACGTCCTAGGCTGGGGGCCGTAACCTCCGAGCAACATCCTTAGAAGGAGACCCCGTGGCTAGCATCGAAGCCGTTGGAGCACGCGAGATCCTCGACTCGCGCGGCAACCCCACCGTGGAGGTGGAGATCGTCCTCGACGACAACACCTTCGCCCGTGCGGCGGTCCCGTCCGGCGCATCGACCGGCGCGTTCGAGGCCGTCGAGCTGCGCGACGGCGACAAGGGCCGTTACCTGGGCAAGGGCGTCGAGAAGGCGGTCGCGGCCGTCAACGACGAGATCGCCCCCGAGCTGATCGGGTACGACGCCGAAGAGCAGCGCATCATCGACCAGGCCCTCCTGGACCTCGACGGCACGCCGAACAAGGGCAAGCTGGGCGCCAACGCGATCCTGGGCGTCTCGCTCGCCGTCGCGAAGGCCGCCGCCAAGAGCTCGGGCCTGGACCTGTTCCGCTACGTGGGCGGCCCGAACGCGCACGTCCTGCCCGTCCCGATGATGAACATCCTCAACGGCGGGTCCCACGCGGACTCGAACGTGGACATCCAGGAGTTCATGGTCGCCCCGATCGGCGCCCCGACGTTCCGTGAGGCGCTGCGCACCGGCACCGAGGTGTACCACTCCCTCAAGTCCGTGCTGAAGGAGAAGGGCCTGGCCACCGGCCTGGGCGACGAGGGCGGCTTCGCCCCGAACCTCGGCAGCAACCGCGAGGCGCTCGACCTGATCCTCGTCGCCATCGAGCGCGCCGGCCTCAAGCCGGGCACCGACGTGGCGCTCGCGCTCGACGTCGCCTCGACCGAGTTCTTCTCGGACGGCGTGTACGCGTTCGAGGGTGGCAAGAAGACGCCGGACGAGATGATCGCGTACTACGAGCAGCTCGTGGCGGACTACCCGCTGGTCTCGATCGAGGACCCGCTGTCCGAGGACGAGTGGGACTCCTGGTCCGGCCTCATGGGCAAGGTCGGCGACAAGGTGCAGATCGTGGGCGACGACCTGTTCGTCACCAACCCGGAGCGCCTCGCCAAGGGCATCGAGCTCAAGTCGGCGAACTCCCTGCTGGTCAAGCTCAACCAGATCGGCACGCTCACCGAGACGCTCGACGCCGTGACGCTGGCCCAGCGCAACGGCTTCACCACGATGACCTCGCACCGCTCCGGCGAGACCGAGGACACCACCATCGCGGACCTGTCCGTGGCGACCAACGCCGGCCAGATCAAGACCGGTGCCCCCGCCCGTGGCGAGCGCATCAGCAAGTACAACCAGCTCCTCCGCATCGAGGAGGCGCTCGACGAGGCCGGCACCTACGCCGGCCGGTCGGCGTTCCCGCGCTTCCAGGGCTGACCACGCCTGATCCGGGCCTGGTCCAGGCCTGATCGCGCCGGTCGAGGGGGCCTCAACCGTTCGACCGGCGCCGGTGCGGCAGCACCGCGCCGAGCTGTCAGACACGCGCCGTCGTGTCAGGCGGACAGGTCACCCGGGTGACCTGTCCGTCTGACACGACGGCGCGCGTCTGACAGCTTTGTGCGTTCCACAGGTTCGACACACGGCGCGCCGGAGGTAATGCCGGTACAAAGGACCGGCGAATCGGCACAATCGACCCATGCCTTCCTCACGTCGCCCGGCGCGGCCCACGGGTTCGGCGCGCGGCTCGGGTGCGCGCCCGTCGTCGACCCCGCGCACGGGCTCCGGCGCGGCTTCCCCCGGCGCGAAGGGCGCCGCGGGGAGCACGGCGAAGGGACGAGCGGGAGCGAAGGGTTCGACGGCGAAGAGCTCGTCCGCGAAGGGTTCCTCCGCGAAGGGTTCCACCGCGAAGGGCTCGTCCACGAAGGGTTCGTCCACCGGGGGAGCGAAGGCGGCCAAGCCGCCGGCAGCGAAGGGATCCACGGTCAAGAAGGCGGGCACGGCGGGGGCGACGGCGGCCAGGTCGGCCGCGAAGCCGGCGTCGGCCCGCACGACGACCGGCACGTCGACCGCCCGCAAGCCCGCTGCGCCGTCGACGTCGGCGGGCCGCCGTGCGGCCGCGCCCCGGAGCACTCCGGGACGCCCGGCCGCGCGCTCCGGCGGGGCTCCCGCCCGCGGTGCGCGGCCGACGTCGGGCAGCGGGGCGAAGCGGCCGGCGCAGCCGCGCCGCCGGAGCACGGCCACCGGCAGCGTCGCGCCGCCCACCCGGCCGGCGCGCGCCGACCGCAAGCGCGGCAGCTACGGGCTCGTGGTGCCCGAGGTGCTCACCGTGCGCGCCATGGTGCTGTCCGTCGTGGTGCTCCTCGCGGTGGTGCTGCTGCTGCCGACGGTGCGCGCCGTCATCACGCAGCAGGCGGAGCTGCGCGAGCTGCGCTCCGAGCTCAGCCAGCAGCAGGAGCAGAAGGCCGAGCTCGAGACCGAGCTGGCCCGCTGGGACGACCGGTCGTACGTGATCGAGCAGGCGCGGTCGCGCCTGCGCTTCGTCATGCCGGGGGACAAGGTGTGGCGCCCGCTGGACACCGACTCGGTCGAGCAGGAGGAGCCGGAGCCCGGCGTCGTCGAGCCGTCACCGGGGGCGTCCGAGGATGCGGACGTCCCCTGGTACACGAACGTCTGGGACTCCGTGCGGATCGCGGACGGCGAGTAGGCACCGCGTGTGCGGTGCGCCACGGCGGGCCGGCGGCGCGTGGTGCCGGCCGCGCGCTGGGAGACAATGGGGCGGTGAACACCGCGACTGAGACCGTGTCCGACGACGACCTGCGCGTCCTGGCCGAGCAGCTCGGCCGCGAACCGCGCGGCGTCGTGGGCATCGCGGCGCGCTGCGTGTGCGGCCGTCCGACGGTGGCGCGCACCGCGCCCCGCCTGCCCGACGGCACCCCGTTCCCGACCGTCTTCTACCTGACGCACCCCGGCGCGGTCGCCGCCGCCTCGACGCTGGAGGCGAACGGCGTCATGAAGGAGATGACGGCGCGGCTGGAGACCGACGAGGATCTGGCCGCCGCCTACAAGAAGGCGCACGAGCACTACCTGGCGCAGCGCGAGGCCATCGGGCACGTCGACGAGATCGACGGCATCTCCGCGGGCGGCATGCCGACTCGTGTCAAGTGCCTGCACGTCCTGTTCGCGCACGCGCTCGCCGCCGGCCCGGGCGTGAATCCGCTCGGCGACGAGGCGCTGGCGCTGGCCCGGGACACGTGGCGCCCGGACCGCTGCACCTGCTGAGGCGCCCGCCGGCCGCAGGCCGGGAGTGAGGTTTCTCGCGAACCGGCACGTCCTGCGCCCCGCGGCAGGCGTGCCTGGGAGAATCCTCGCGTGACTTCCTCTCGCGTGGCCGCGATCGACTGCGGCACCAACTCGATCCGCCTGCTGGTCGCGGACGTCGACGCCGCCGGAAACCTCACGGAGCTCGACCGCCGCATGGAGGTGGTGCGGCTCGGCCAGGGTGTGGACCGCACCGGCGAGCTCGCGCCGGAGGCCCTCGAACGCACCCTCGCGGCGACCCGGGCGTACGCGGCGGCGATCGACGCCGCCGGGGCGGAGCGCGTGCGGTTCGTGGCCACGTCGGCCACCCGGGACGCGCGCAACCGGGACGCCTTCTTCGACGGCGTCCGCGACGCGCTCGGTGTCGACGTCGAGGTGATCAGCGGGCACGAGGAGGCGCAGCTCTCGTTCCGCGGTGCCACCGGCGCCGCCGCCGCGGCGCACGCCGGTCCCTTCCTCGTGGTCGACCTGGGCGGGGGCTCCACGGAGCTGGTGCTCGGCACGAGCGAGGTCGAGGCGAGCGTCTCGATGGACATCGGCTCGGTGCGGATGACAGAACGCCACCTGCACACCGACCCGCCGTCCGCGGCCGAGGTCGAGGCCGCCCGCGCCGACGTGCGGGCCCACCTGGACGACGCCGCCCGCGTGGTCCCGCTCGGGCGGACCGCCACCCTGGTGGGGCTGGCCGGCTCGATCACGACCGTCACCGCGCACGCCCTCGGCCTGACCGAGTACCAGCGGGAGCGGGTGAACCAGGCGGAGCTGCCGGTCGAGAAGGTCCTGGCGTCCTGCGCCGCGCTGCTGGCGGCGCCGCGCACCGAGCGGACGGCGATGGGCTTCCTGCACCCGGGCCGGGTCGACGTGATCGCGGCGGGGGCGCTCGTGTGGTCCGAGGTGATCCGGCGTGTCGTGGCCGACGTCCGGGCCGCGGGCGGGTCGCTGAGCCACGTGGTCACCAGCGAGCACGACATCCTGGACGGGATCGCGCTCGCCATGGCCTGACCTTTTCCGGCATTCTTCACCCGCGGATATCCGGTGGTCGGGAACTCCCCTCCCCGGTGGTCCGTTGACCGGGCACGATACGCAGCGAAGCGGCGTGGTGGGCGTCACGCACCCGCCGCTCTTTGCCATGTGAAGAAACACGCTTAGGGCGCGGTACCCTGGGAATCATGCCTCAGAACGACCTGACCTCGGTCAGCCATGCTTCCGACCCGGCGACGCCGCGCCCGCGGAAGGTACCGCGCATCGTGGTGCTCGGCGGCGGGTCCGTCGGCCTCTACGTGGCGCGCCGCCTGCGAAAGAAGCTGAAGAAGCGGGAAGCGGCCATCGTCGTCGTCGACCCGCGCCCGTACATGACGTACGCACCCTTCCTGCCCGAGGCCGCTGCGGGCTCCATCGACGCCCGCGACGTCGTCGCGCCGCACCGGAAGGCCCTCAAGGGCATCGACGTGCTCCAGGGCAAGGTCACCACGATCGAGCACGGGCGCAAGGCCGTGAAGATCCAGCCCGAGGAGGGCGACGAGTACGAGGTGACGTACGACCAGCTGGTCGTCGGCCTCGGCTCGGTCTCGCGCACGCTGCCCATCCCGGGTCTCGCGGAGGCCGCGATCGGGTTCAAGAACGTGGAAGAGGCCATCGCGGTCCGCAACCACGTCATCAACCGCATGGACGTCGCGTCCTCGACGTGGGACGCCGACCTGCGCAAGCGCATGCTCACGTTCACCTTCGTGGGCGGCGGGTTCGCCGGCATCGAGGCGCTCGCCGAGATCGAGGACATGGCGCGCTACGCGACGCGGCAGTACAACACGATCGAGCCGTCCGACCTGCGGTTCGTGATGATCGAGGGTGCCGGGCGCATCCTGCCCGAGGTCACGGAGCCGATGGGCGAGTACGCCCTCGCCGAGCTGAAGAAGCGCGGCATCGAGTTCCACCTCAACACGTTCCTCTCGTCCTGCGTGGACGGGCACGTCGTCACCTCGACCGGCGTCGAGTTCGACACCGAGACCATCGTGTGGACCGCGGGCGTCAAGGCGAACCCGGTCATCAAGGAGGCCTCGGACCTCCCGTTCGACAAGCTGGGCCGCGTCATCGTGCTCCCCACGCTGCAGGTCGCCACGGAGGACGGCGAGATCGTCGACGGCGCCTGGGCCGCAGGCGACTGCGCCGCCGTGCCGGACGTGCTCAACCCCGGCAAGTTCTGCCCGCCGAACGCGCAGCACGCGATCCGCGAGGCCGTACGCCTGGCCGACAACATCGTGGCTCTCTACAAGGACAAGCCCGCCGTCGAGTACAACCACAAGAACGTCGGTGTGGTCGCGTCGCTGGGCCTGTACAAGGGTGTCGCCGAGCTCTTTGGCTTCGTCAAGCTGCGCGGGTTCCTCGCCTGGGTCGCGCACCGCGGCTACCACGTCATGGCGATGCCGACCGGCAACCGCAAGGCGCGCATCCTGGTCGGCTGGATCGGCCAGTTCCTGATGGGCCGCGAGCTCGTCTCGCTCGGTTCGCTGCACGACCCGCGGCAGGAGTTCCGCAACGCGTCGGTGCCGCCGAAGCCCGCGGGCGAGAAGGTCGAGCAGAAGGCGGAGTCGTCCGCCGAGCGTGCGGAGTCGGGCGCCAAGGCCTGACGGGTCTCGTTCCGCCGGCGGCCCGCGGGGCAGGCTGAGGCGTGTCCGGCGTGAGTTCGGTCGGTTGTGTTGAGATCGGTCCTTTGACTGACCGATCTCAGAGCAACCGACCGAACTCGTTGCTGGGACTGGGCACCCGACCGGACTCGGCCGGTCAGATCTCCCGTGAGGCGATTGCCGCTCGGTAGTCTCTGGGGTGCGCCCCCATAGCCCAACTGGCAGAGGCAGCCGGCTTAAACCCGGCCCAGTCCCGGTTCGAACCCGGGTGGGGGCACGATCGGGCTGGGCCGGTGGTCGCCGCGGGCGATGTTCAGGTGGTGCTCAGGGGGTGCCGGCGAGGAGCTCCGCGAGGTGGCGGCCCGTCAGCGACGCCTCCTCGCGTGCCAGGTCTGCCGGCGTCCCCTCGAAGACCACGCGACCGCCGTCGTGCCCGCCGCCCGGGCCCATGTCGATGACCCAGTCGGCCCGCGCGACGACCGACAGGTTGTGCTCCACGACGATCACGGACCGGCCGGAGTCGACGAGGCGGTCGAGCAGGCCGCCCAGGTTGTCGACGTCCTGCATGTGCAGGCCGGCGGTGGGCTCGTCGAGCACGAACGTCGGGGTGTCACCGCCCATCTCGATGGCCAGCTTGAGGCGCTGCCGCTCCCCGCCCGACAGGGTGTTGAGGTGCTGGCCGAGCGAGATGTAGTCCAGCCCGACGTCGGACAGGCGGGACAGCATGGGGAGCACTGTCTTCTCCGTGAAGAAGTCCAGGGCCTCCTCGACGGACATGGCGAGGGCGTCGGCGATGTTCTTGCCGCGCAGCGTGTAGCCGAGCACCTCGTCGGTGAACCGCTTGCCGCCGCACGCCTCGCACACGCTGGCGACGCCTGCCATGAAGGCGAGGTCCGTGTAGATGAGGCCCACGCCCTTGCACTCCGGGCACGCGCCCGCCGAGTTGGCGCTGAACAGCGCGGGCTTGACCCCGTTCGCGCGGGCGTACTGCTTGCGGATGGGTTCGAGGATCCCGGTGTAGGTCGCGGGGTTGGACCGTCGCGACCCGCGGATCACCGTCTGGTCGACGAAGGTCACGCCGTCGCGCGGCAGGCAGCCGTGGATGAGCGAGCTCTTGCCGGAGCCGGCCACGCCCGTCACCGCCACGAGGACACCCAGCGGTACGTCCACGGAGACGTCCTGGAGGTTGTGCAGGTTCGCGTGCTCGATCCGCAGGAAGCCGGTCGGGGTGCGGGGCGTGGGCCTGAGCGTCACCGCCTGGTCCAGGTGCTTGCCGGTCGCGGTCCCGGACGTGCGCAGCCCCGCGATGTCGCCCTGGTAGACCACCGTGCCGCCGTGGGTGCCGGCGCCCGGGCCCATGTCGACGAGGTGGTCGGCCGCCGCCATGACCTCGGGCTTGTGCTCCACGACGAGCACCGTGTTGCCCTTGTCCCGCAGGCGCTGGAGCAGGGCGTTCATCTGCCGCACGTCGTGCGGGTGCAGCCCGATGGTCGGCTCGTCGAACACGTAGGTCAGGTCCGTCAGGGCCGAGCCCATGTGCCGCACCATCTTGGTCCGCTGCGCCTCCCCGCCGGACAGCGACGACGACTCCCGGTCCAGCGACAGGTACCCGAGCCCGATCTGCTCGAACGTGGCGAGCAGGTCGTTGAGCCCGTCCAGGATGGGCTGGACCTGGGGGTCCGCGAGGTCGCGCACCAGCTCGGCCAGGTCCGTGAGCTGCATGGCGGCGGCCTCGCCGATGTGCTTGCCCTTGACCAGCGACGACCGCGCCCGGTCGTTGAGGCGGGTGCCGCCGCAGTCGGGGCACGCCGTGAAGGTGGCGAGCCGGTCGACGGCCGCCCGCAGGGCGCCCTTCATCGACTCGACGTCCTTGACCAGGTAGAGCCGCGTGATCTTCGGGACCAGCGACTCGTACGTCACGTTGATGCCGCCCGAGACGATCTTCCGCTCGTCCCCGTACATCAGGTCGTGCCACTCGGTGTCGGTGTAGTCCTTCAGCGGCTTGTCGACGTCGAACAGGCCGGAGTCCGCGTAGACCTTCCAGTACCAGGTGCCGACCCCGAAGTTGGGGAACGTGATGGCCCCCTCCTTCAGCGACTTGCTGCGGTCCACCAGCGCTTCCGTGTCGATCGCGGAGACGCGGCCGAGGCCCTCGCAGCCGGCGCACATGCCCTGGGGGTCGTTGAAGGAGAAGAGGTTGGAGCCGCCGACGTACGGCTCACCGAGCCGTGACCAGATGACGCGCAGCATCGTGTAGGCGTCGGTGGCCGTGCCGACGGTCGAGCGCGCGTTGGCGCCCATCGGCTCCTGGTCCACGACGATCGCCGCGGACAGGTTCGACAGCGTGTCGACGTCGGGCCGCGGGCGTGAGGGCATGAAGCCCTGGAGGAACGCCGAGTACGTCTCGTCGATCAGCCGGCGCGACTCCGCGGCGACGGTGCCGAACACGAGTGAGCTCTTGCCCGACCCGGAGACCCCCGTGAAGACCGTGAGCTTGCGCTTGGGGATGTCGATCGAAACGCCCTGCAGGTTGTTCTCGCGGGCTCCGCGCACCTCGATAGATCCGAACACCACTGTCCTCTCCTGGTCGGTGGTCCCATGGTGCCAGGAGCCACTGACACGCACCCGGCGCCGGGTCCCGCCGTTACGCCAGCAGCAGACGGCGGAACGACCCGGCATGTCAGTGGGGTTGGGTAGCGTGACGGGTACCAACGGCGGGAGTGGGCACATGGCGATGATCTCGACAGTTACTGCGGGCCCCGTGGGGCCCGGCACCACGAACGAGGGCACGCCGGGCGCGCGGGCCGGCACCCTGGAGCACACGCGCGAACCGCTGCTGCGTGACCTCGTGGGCGGCATCCTGCGGCGCGCGCGGCGGGAGCAGCGTCGCACCCTGGCCGACGTCGCCACGGACGCCCGCGTCTCGACCGCCTACCTGTCCGAGGTCGAGCGGGGGCGCAAGGAGGCCTCCTCCGAGGTGCTCGCCGCGGTGTGCGAGGCGCTCGGCATGCGGCTCGTCGACCTCGTCGAGCGCGCGTGGGCCGATCTCGCGATCGCGCTCGCGGCCCAGGAGGAGGGCCGGCGGGTCCGCGTCCTGTCGTCCGCGGCCCGCCGTTCGGCCGGCTTCTCCTCGTCGCGGCACCCGCTGCAGGCCGGGCAGCCGGCGCCGGCCGGCACCTCCGCCGTCGGGCGGCGCGGGGAGGCCGTGCTGCTGGCGGCCTGAGCAGCCGGGGCCCTGGACGGCGCCGGAGCCCGCTCGCCCGTCAGAGTCCCGCGCGCCGCTTCCCGCCCGGGCGCACGTCGTGCACCCGGTCCACGACCTTGTCGATCATCCCGTAGGCCAGGGCCTGCTCCGCGGTGAACCAGCGGTCGCGCTCGGAGTCCGCCGCGATCGTCTCCACCGGCTGGCCCGTGTGCTCGGCCTGCAGCCGGGTCACGACGTCCTTGACGTGCCGGATGTTCTCCGCCTGGATCACCACGTCCGACGTCGTGCCGCCCGCCCCGCCCGCGGGCTGGTGCATCATGATCCGCGCGTGCGGCAGGGCGTACCGCTTGCCGGCCGTGCCGGCGGTGAGCAGGAACTGCGCCATGCTGCCCGCGAACCCGACCGCCACGGTGGAGACCGCGTTCGGCAGCAGCTTCATCGTGTCGTGGACGGCGAGGCCCGCGCTGATGGAGCCGCCGGGGGAGTTGATGTAGAGGCTGATGTCGGCGGCCGGGTCCTCCGCCGAGAGCAGCAGGAGCTGCGAGGTCACGCGGTTGGCGACGGCGTTGTCGATCTCGCTGCCGATCAGCACGATCCGCTGGTGCAGCAGCCGCGTGGCGAGGTGGTCGTCGAAGGGCTGGACAAGGGTGGTCTCGGTCATGTCTCCACCCTTGCCGGACGCCGGCCTGCCGGACAGCCGTCTCTGCCCGCCGCAGATCTGCTCAGGGCAGAGGCCGACGCGCCCGCGCCGGGTCAGAGCGGGTTGCCGGCCGGGTCGATCGTCGGGAACGCGTCGAAGTGCACCTCGAACGGCACCATGCCGGGGGCGTCCCCCTGCGAGCTGAGCGGGTCGATGTGCTCGGCCGTGAACTGCTCCCACGCCACCACGATCGCCCGCATCTGCTCAGGGGTGGCCCACTTGTTGGAGGAGAAGAACGTCGTCGTCCCGTCCCAGGCCTTCAGGGTCTCCTCGTCGGCGCCCTGCCCCGCGCGGACGAAGGCCATCACCCGTTCGTGGCGCAGGCGGAGGAACTCGATGTTGACGGCCTCGGCCGTCTGCCGGGCGGCGGGGGAGTCCTTGCCCAGCGTGGAGATGCTGAACCCGCCCGGGGTGCGTTCCCACCAGCGCTCGCGCGCGGTGCCCTTGCCCTCCACCTCGCGGACGAGGCCGTGCTTGGCGAGCTGGCGCAGGTGGTAGCTCGTCGAGCCGCTGGACTCGCCGACGATCTCGCCGAGCTTGCTGGCGGTGAGCGGACCGTGGCTCGGCAGCAGGTCGAGGATGCGGATGCGGAGCGGGTGCGAGAGCGCACGCAGCGCCGCCGGGCCCAGCTCCGCCGGCGGGCCGGCGGGCCTGGGCGTCGCAGGGGAGTCGGCGGCGGAGGAACCGGCGACGGGTGACGTCGGCGAAGCGCCACCCTGGTCCGCCTCGTGCCCCGGGGAGTCCTCACGCGCAGTCGCCATAGGTAGGACGTTACCCACTGCGCGCCGGGTTCAGCGCAGCGCGAGCGGGTGGCGCGCCGCCGCGTTGTCGCGGGCGCGCTCGGCCTGGGCCCGCCGGCGGGCGACGCGCTCGGCCTCCCGGCGCTGCGCCTCACGGGCGGTGGCCGGAGCCTCGGGCCGGCGGACGGGGCTCGTCGCCGCGACCGCGCGCGGCGCGAGGAGGTGGCGGACCTGCGGGACGGCGGTGGGGGCGAAGGTGCTCATCGTGGCTGCTCCTGGCTCGGTGTGGATGGCGCGGTGCGGGGTAGCTCGTGCGACCCACCCTACGCATGCCAACACACCTTTGCAAGGGTTTCTTTGCAACTAGTTCTTTGGAAGTAGGCTCACTCCTCCGGGTCGCGCCGGAACGCGTCCAGGTCGTGGTTCAGCCGCTCCAGCAGCTCGGCGAGCAGGGACCGCTCGAAGGGGGACCAGTCGGTGAGGATCTGGTCGTACATCGCGCTGCGCCGGACGCGCTCGCTCTCCAGCTGGGCCCTGCCGGACGCCGTCGCCTCGACCAGGACCGCCCGCCCGTCGAGCGGGTCCTTGCTGCGCCGTGCGAACCCGGCCTTCTCCAGGCTGACCACCTGGCGGGTCACGGTCGACGCGTCGAGGCCCTGGCGGGCGGCGAGCGCGTTGATGCCGAGCGGGCCCTCGGTGCTGAGCACCTGGAGCAGCAGGTAGCCCGACCGTTCGAGCGCGGGGGTGTGGCCGGCGCGGACGGCGCCGGTCCGTTCCGCCCGGCGCAGCAGGAGTGCGAGCTGGAGCTCGACGCGTGACAGCGGGGCCTCGCCGGGCTGGTCGTCGCCGGCGCTCTCTTCCGTCTCCCTCGACATAGGTGTAGCCTACAGGCATATACCTGTGTGATACAGATAAATCCTGAGGAGGCCGCGTGGCCAGCGCGCGCAACGAACCGAACAAGACAGCCATCTACGCCACCGCGCTCACCGCGTTCTTCGCGATCGCCGGCATCGCCGTCGTCGACCCGATCCTGCCCGTCATCGGCGCGGAGATCGGCGCCACCACCTGGGAGATCGAGCTCCTGTTCACCGCGTACATCGCGGTGATGGCCCTCGGCATGATCCCCGCCGTGATGGCCACGGGGAAGTTCGGGTACAAGAAGATCCTGGCGACCGGCGTCACGCTCGTCGCCGTCGCCGCCGTGCTCGCGGCCCTGAGCGGCAACATCGTGCAGCTCGCGGTGCTGCGCGGCGTGTGGGGCCTCGGCAACGCGATGTTCTTCGCCACCGCCATGGTGCTGCTCGTCGCCCTCGCCAAGGACCGCGAGTGGGTGGTCGGCCTGTTCGAGACCTGCGTGGGGCTCGGCTTCGCCGTCGGGCCGCTGATCGGCGGGCTGCTCGGGCACATCAGCTGGCGCGTGCCGTTCTTCGTCTGCGGCCTGCTCATGGTCGTCGCCCTGCTGGTCTCCGCCACCCGGCTCAAGGACCCGGCCGAGAAGCCCGCACCGCTCAAGCTCGGGCAGGTCTTCGGGCTGTTCCGCAAGCCGGGCTTCCTGGCGCTCGCGGTCGTCACCGCCGCCTACAACTTCGTGTTCTTCGTGGTTCTCGGCTATGTGCCGGTCTTCCTCGGCCTCGACGTCGTGCCGCTCGGCCTCGTGTTCACCGCCTGGGGCATCGGCGTGGCCGTCGGCATCCTCGCGGTGGGCCACAAGCTCGCGCACCGGATCGGGTTCGTGCAGACGCTCGGCGTCGCCATCGCGGGCGTGCTGGTGTGCGTGGCGCTGCTCGCGATCGGCGTCGGCACCGCGGGGTCCATCGTCGTGACCATCGTGGCCGGTGTGTTCATGGGTATCGCCAACGCGAACCTGACCGACCTGTCCCTCGCGCTCGGCGACCCGGACCGCCGGGTCACGACAGGCGCGTTCAACCTCGTCCGCTGGGGCTTCGCGGCTCCCGCCCCGGTCGTGGCGGGCCTGCTCGCCGAGGGCGTCAGCCCCGCGTCGCCGTTCTGGGTGGCGTCGGCGGTGCTGCTGGTCGGCGTGGTCGTCTTCCTGGTGACGGCGCGCCTCATGGCCCGGCCGATCGGGGAGCGCGTGCTCTGGCAGCGCTGGAACCGGGCGGCCGAGGTCGCCGAGCACACGCCTGAGGAGGCCATGTCCGAGCTGTGACGTGGAGCCCTGGCCCGCCGTGCGGACGGGCCAGGGCGCGCGGTACGGGACGGAATCCGGGCGGCTGTCAATGTCCCCGACCGCTTGCAGGCGGTACGGCGCACTGCCCTACTCTGTGACATCGGTCTGATTTCACCCCGTTGGTCCCGCCGGGTCACGACGGCGGCGTCGTGCCGTATGCCCGATCCTCGTCCGCACCGTGGAGTCCTCGTGTTCCGTCTCGCCCGGCTGTCCCTTGCGAACCGAGCCGTCGTAGCACTGGTGACGATCGCGATCGCGGTGTTCGGGGTGCTGAGCATGACCTCCCTGAAGCAGGAGCTCATCCCGTCGCTCCAGCTCCCCACGGGCATCGTGAGCGCGCAATATCCGGGCTCCTCGCCCGAGGTCGTGGAGGAGCAGGTCACCGACGTGATCGAGGAGGCCATCGCCTCCGTCGACGGGGTCGCGTCGGTGCGGTCGACGGCGTCCACCGGCATCTCCCTGACCACGGTCGAGCTCACCTACGGCACCGACATGGAGTCGGCCACCCAGCGCCTCCAGACCGCCGTCGCCGGGGTGCAGCAGGCTCTGCCCGAGGACGTCGAGCCGCAGGTCACGACCGGCTCCGTCGACGACGTGCCCGTGGTCCAGATGGCCGTGTCAGGAGACAAGAGCCCCAACGCCCTGGCCTCCACGGTCGAGGACGTCATGGTGCCGGCGCTCAAGGAGGTCGACGGCGTCCGCTCCGTGGCGGTGACCGGGCAGAGCGAGACCGAGGTCCGCATCCTGCCGGACCAGGACAAGCTCGCGGCGGCGGGCCTCACGGCCGAGGACCTGACCACCGTGCTGCAGGACAACGGCGTGGTCATCCCGGCCGGGGAGATCACCGAGGGCGGCCGGGCGTGGTCGGTCCAGCTCGGCAAGCCGGTCGACATGGTCGACCAGCTCAAGCAGCTCCCCGTGATCCCGGGCGGCACCGCGGGCGGGGGAACGGCGGCGGCCGGGGGCGCGACGCCCGACGCGGCGGCCGGCGTCCTGCCGGCCGAGCCCGCCGCCCCCGTGGAGCTGGGCCAGGTCGCGTCCGTGGAGCTCAAGCCGGTCGAGGCGACGTCCTACTCCCGGCTCGACGGCTCGCCGTCCCTCGGCCTGGCCATCACCAAGACGCCGGAGGCCAACACCGTCGAGGTGTCCCACGCGATCGAGGACGCGCTCGCCGAGCCCGAGGTCGCGGACACGCTGACCGAACGGTCGATCGCGACGGCGGTCGTCTTCGACCAGGCCCCGTTCATCGAGGACTCGATCCACGGACTGGCCACCGAGGGCGGGCTCGGCCTGCTGTTCGCCGTGCTCGTCATCCTCGTCTTCCTGATGTCGATGCGGTCGACGCTGGTCTCCGCGATCTCGATCCCGCTGTCGCTCGCGGTGACGTTCATCGCGATGGACGCGGGCGGCTACACGCTGAACATCCTGACGCTCGGGGCGCTCACCATCTCGATCGGGCGCGTGGTCGACGACGCGATCGTGGTGATCGAGAACATCAAGCGGCACATGTCGTACGGCGAGGAGCGCGGGCCGGCCATCCTCGCGGCGGTGCGCGAGGTCGGCGGGGCGATCGCCGCCTCCACCATCTGCACCGTCGCCGTATTCCTGCCGATCGCGCTGGTGGGCGGCATGGTGGGCGAGCTGTTCCGGCCGTTCGCGCTGACCGTCTCGATCGCGATGCTGGCCTCGCTCGTCGTGGCCCTGACGATCGTGCCGGTGCTGGCCTACTGGTTCATCCGGCCGCCGAGGAAGGCGCGCCGCGGCGGCGCGGTCGACCGCGAGGCCGCCGAGGAGAAGGAGAGCCGCGGGATCTGGCAGCGCATCTATGTGCCGACTCTGAACGGCGCGCTGCGGCTGCCGGCCCTCACCATCGGCGTGGCCGTGGCGATCCTCGGCGGCACGGCCGCCCTCGTCCCGAACATGGAGACCAGCTTCCTCGGCGACAGCGGTCAGGACACGGTGACCGTCACGCAGCACTACGCGCCCGGCACCTCGCTCAAGGGCCAGGACGAGGCGGCCCAGCAGGTCGAGGCCGCGCTGGCCGGCGTGGACGCCGTCGACAGCGTGCAGGCCACGGTCGGCAGTGGCGGCGACATGTCGATGGCCGCGTTCGGCGGGGCGAGTGCCGGGCTCAAGGCCAGCTTCGCGATCACCCTCGACGAGGACGCCGACGGCGAGCAGGCCGCCGCGGACATCCGCGCCGCCGTCGTCGACCTGACCGAGGCGCCCGCCACCGAGGTCTCCGTGTCCGCCGGCGACTCCGTGGGTACGTCCTCGATCGACCTCGTCGTCCGCGCCCGCGACGTCGAGACGCTGACGGCGGCCACGAACCAGCTCCAGGAGGCGATGGGCGCCCTGCAGGGCTCCGCCGAGGTGAGCAACGACCTCGCCGCCGCCCAGGAGATCGTCGAGGTGACCGTCGACCGCAAGGCCGCGGCGCAGTTCGGGCTCACCGAGACACAGGTCTCCGGGATCGCGTCGGCGGCGATGACGGGCGCCCGGGACGTCGGCGAGCTGCAGACCGCGGAGGGGCCGGTGGGCGTCACCCTGGCCGCCGGCGCCGTCCCGACGACGATGGCCGAGATCGGCGAGATCCCCGTCCCGACGGCGGCCGGCGCCGTCCCGCTGAGCGACGTGGCGCAGGTGAAGATCGCCGGCTCGCCGACGTCCATCTCGCGGATCGACGGCGAGCGGTCGGCCACCGTCTCCGTGACGCCCGCCGGCGACGATCTCGGCGCGGCCACCGACGAGGTCGACGCGCAGCTCGCGGCGATCGACCTGCCTGCCGGGGCCACGGTGACGGTCGGCGGTGCGGCCGCCGACCAGGCCGAGGCCTTCAGTGACCTGGGTCTGGCACTGGTGGCGGCGATCGCGCTCGTGTTCGTGGTCATGGTGGCCACGTTCCGGAGCCTGGCGCAGCCGTTCATCCTGCTGGTGTCCGTCCCGTTCGCCGCGGTGGGCGCCCTGGTCGCGCTGGTCGCGACGAACACCCCGCTGGGGGTGCCCGCCCTGATCGGCACGCTGCTGCTGGTGGGCATCGTGGTCTCGAACGCGATCGTGCTCATCGACCTCATCAACCAGTACCGCATGCGCGGCATGGGGCTCGACGAGGCGGTGCGCGAGGGCGCCCGCAAGCGGCTGCGGCCGATCGTCATGACGGCCCTGGCCACGGTCTTCGCGCTCACCCCCATGGGGATCGGCGTGACCGGCGGGGGCGCGTTCATCTCGCAGCCGCTCGCGCTGGTCGTGATCGGCGGCCTGGTGTCCTCGACGCTGCTCACGCTGTACGTGGTGCCAGTGATCTACACCCTCTTCGAGCGCCGCGCGGAACGACGGCGGGCGGCCGACGAGGCCGCGGGGCGGGTCCGCCGCCCGCTCACGGGTGCGCTGGTGAGCGTCGCGACCGGCGCGCTCCGGGCCGTCGGCCGGCCGGCCGGAGCGCGGCCCGCCGCGGGTGTCGCGGGGCAGGTGGGTGCGGTGGACCAGGCCGGTACGGTGGGCCAGGGCTGGCCGCCGGCCCGGGAGTCGTCCCCGGCTCAGCACGCGGCGCACTACGAGGGGCCTCGCCACGGGGGAGCGGACCAGTACGCCCGGCAGGCGGAGGCACCGCAGGCCTGGCCGACACCGTCCGCTCCGGCACCGCCGCAGTTCGCGCCGCAACGGCGTGCGCCGCAGCAGCCCGCGCCGCAGGAACGCGCCCCGCGGGAGCCGCGCTACGCACCGCAGCAGGCGGCTGCGCCGCAGCCCGGTTCGACGTACGCGCCAGCGCAACAGCCAGCAGCACGACAGGAGTCGCCGTTCGTGCCGCAGCAGGCGGCCCCGCAACCGGCACGGCACCGGCCGGGTCCGCAGCAACCTGGTCCGCAGCAGCCGGCGCCGCAGTACAGGCCGCAGTTCGCGCCGGAGCAACGTTCACCGGAGCAGCGTGTGCCGGAGCAGCGTGCGTCCGGGAGCCCGCAGCAGCCGTACGTCCCGCAGCGGCACCCGGCGTCGCACGCCGAGCTGCCTCAGCGCCGTCAGGAGCCTGAACCGCAGCCGGAGCGCCGGCAGCAGACGCCGACACCGATGTGGCCGCACCCGCTCGACCCGATGGACTGACCGCGCGGCTGACCGGCGGCGCGGCCACGGTCCGCCGCGGGAATGGTGAGCAGGACGGGAGAAACGTGCTCCCCGAGCCGTGTTGCGACCGGTAGACATTGTCTACCCGAAGCAACACGACTCGGGGAGCAGCCGCTCTCCCGCGGGAACGCCCGCGGGCCGAGGTCGCTACGCGTCCTGCAGCTTCAGCCGCGCCGACGCGCCGGCCAGCACGAGCACCGTGTAGCCAGCGAGCACGCCGATGCCCACCCATGGGTCGAGCGCGCCGGGGAACGCGCCGGCATTCGGGGTGATCTGCGCCCCCGCCATGCTTGGCAGCAGCTTGGTCACCCACACCACCCACTCGATGTCGCTGGCGAAGACGATCACACCGCCGAAGATCGTGGGCAGGACGAAGAACAGCGCCGCCACCGTGAAGATCGCGCCGGCGGTGTGGCGGAGCAGGGCGCCGACTCCGAGGGAGAAGAGCGCGACCAGTACGACATACATCACGACGCCGGCCAGCTGCCGTACCTGCGCGCTGTCCGAGAAGTCGACCGTCGCGTCGTTGGCGTTGAGAACGGGGTAGGTGACGGCCCAGGCAATGGCGAGCGAGACCGCCGTCAGCACAGCCGTGACGCCGGCAAGGACCGTCGCCTTGGCGAAAAAGGCGGTGAGGCGGTCGGGTACAGCGGCGAAGGTGGAGCGAATCATCCCGGTGCTGTACTCACCGGTGATGATCATGCAGCCCAGCACAGCCACGACGAGCGCGGCGGTGTCGTACCCGATCGCGACGACCAGGGTGCCAGGGATCGTGCCGCCCCCGCCGGCGGCCTCGGCCTCGGGGCCGGGCGCGGCCATCTGGTCGCCGAGGAACTGCACGACCAGCGACATGCCGAAGGCGAAGCCCACCATCACCGCGACAGTCGGACCGAGCGTCCACCACGTCGAGCGCAGCGTCCACAGCTTGATCCACTCCGAGCGCAGCACACGCCAGAAGGTGACGTTGTGCACCGGGGTGTGTTCCGTCGCCGGGCCCGACGCCGCTCCGCTCGCCGGAGCGGTGACCGTCGCGCTCATGCCTTGCTCCCCTCGTGGTGGGACGTCGCCGCGGCAACGGCGGCGAGGTCCTCGGACTGGTACTCCACCGAGTCGGCGGTGAGCGACATGTACGCCTCTTCGAGCGTGGATGCGACGGGCGTGAGCTCGTGCAGCACGATCCGCGAGCCGGCGGCCAGCTCGCCGACGGCGGACGCCTCGGCTCCGCGGACCTCCAGCAGGCCGGGCTCGACGTCCTCGACCTCGGCGTTCCTGGCCTTCAGGAGGTCGGCGAGCTCCGTGGCCTGCGGCGACCGGACGCGCACGACCTTGCGGGCGGCGCCGTCCACGAACTCCGCGACCGGGGAGTCGGCGAGGATGCGGCCCCGGCCGATAACGATCACGTGGTCGGCGGTGAGCGCGACCTCGCTCATGAGGTGGCTGGACAGGAAGACCGTGCGGCCCTCCGACGCCAGGTACTTCGCGATGTTGCGGACCCAGAGCACGCCCTCGGGGTCGAGCCCGTTGACGGGCTCGTCCAGGATCAGGGTGCGCGGGTCGCCGAGCAGGGCCGCCGCGATGCCGAGGCGCTGGCCCATGCCGAGCGAGAAACCGCCCACACGCTTGCTCGCGACAGGCTGGAGGCCGGTGAGCTCGATGACCTCGTCGACACGCCGGGTGGCGATGCCGTGCGTCGCGGCCATGGCGAGCAGGTGGTTGCGCGCGGTGCGGCCGGTGTGCACGGCCTTCGCGTCGAGCAGGGCGCCGACCTCGGCCAGCGGACGGCGGTGCGCCGTGTACGGCTTGCCGTTCACGGTGACGGAGCCGGCCGTGGGCCGGTCCAGCCCCACGATCATGCGCATGGTGGTCGACTTGCCGGCGCCGTTCGGGCCGAGGAAGCCCGTCACCTGGCCCGGCTGGACGGTGAACGTGACGTCGTTCACGGCGGTCTTGGCGCCGTACCTCTTTATCAGGCCTCTGGCCTCGATCATCACTTGCCCTTCCAGGAGACTCGTAACTACGAGAGTAGGTAGGGGACATGGCCGGCGCACCCAATACAGGTCCGGATCATCCCGTGGTCGGACCCACTTCATCCGTTGGTATGACCTGGGAACTCCTGGAGTGTCTGCAGCGTTCCCTAGGATGGTCAGACAGACCAGGAGGAGCAGATGAGCAACCCCGTCTTTTCTAGAAGCGACGTCTTCGGTGAGCCCCGTCGCACCGGCGCTGCCGGTGCGCGTCGCGGCGGCACCGCCACCTACCCCAACCAGACTCCCGCATACGGCACTCCGCCGCAGCCTGGCCAGTACGGCCAGTACGGCGCCGCGGGACAGCAGGCGATGGACGCGTCGCAGCTCGACGCGATGTACCAGTCGCCGTCCGCCACCACGGCGGACACCAAGCGGCTGACGTACGACGACGTGATCGTGAAGACCGGTGGGCTGCTCGCCCTCCTGGTCGTGGTCGGTGCGGCGACGTGGACGCTCGCGCCGGGCCTGTGGATCTTCGGCATGATCGCGGGTCTTGTGCTGGGCCTGGTCAACGCGTTCAAGCGCAACCCGAGCCCCGTGCTGATCATCCTGTACACGATCGCGCAGGGCATGTTCCTCGGCGGCATCTCGATGTTCTACGAGGCGCAGACCAACGGGATCGTGCTCCAGGCGGTGCTCGCGACCGTCGCGACCTTCGCCGCCGCGCTCTTCCTGTTCAAGTCGGGCAAGGTGCGGGTCACCCCGAAGTTCACGCGCTGGCTGATCATCGCGATGGTCGGCTACGCGGCGTTCTCGCTGATCAACCTGGTCCTGGTGTGGACCGGCGTGCTCGGCGGCTGGGGCATGCGGGGCGGCACGCTCGGCATCGTCATCGGCCTGGTGGCCGTGGGTCTGGCCGCCGCGTCGCTGATCGTCGACTTCGACTCCATCAAGCGTGGCGTCGAGGCGGGCGCGCCCGCCAAGATGGCGTGGTCGGCGGCCTTCGGCCTGCTGGTGACGCTCATCTGGCTGTACCTGGAGTTCCTCCGCCTGCTGGCGATCTTCAACAGCAGCGACTGACGCTCCCTCCGACCGCTGACGCGGTCGGCGCAGGCACGACGAAGGCGTGCACCCCGTCCGGGGTGCACGCCTTCGTCATGCCCGACGGTTCCAGACGGCGCCGGCCACCAGCACGCAGCCCACCGCGACCAGGAAACCGTGCGTGATCCGCAGCTCGGGGCCGCCGAAGAACTGGGGGAGCACCAGCACCAGGCCGAGCGCCAGCGGCAGCCCGATCCACCGCGGGTGCGTGCCCGAACCCGGTGCGCCCGAACGCCACAGCGCGACGGCGGCGAGCACCCCGGCCGCCGCGAGCAGGAGCAGCCCGGCGCCGAACGCCGTCACGGCCCAGGGCTGCATGCGCAGCACCTCGACGTCGGCCAGCAGGCCGAGGTCGCCGTCGCGCAGCGCCGCTTCCGCGAGGGTGCGGATGCCGAAGATCTCGGCCCCGAAGTAGAGCGCGGCGAACCCGGCGCCGGCCCAGGCGGTGATCAGCGCCCAGGTCGCGCTCCGGACGCCCGGGGCGCGCCCGGCCGGGGCGCCGGCACCAGCGCCGGCACCACCATCAGCACCGGCGAGGAGCGTCCGCAGGCCGAGCAGCGCCGGCGCGACCAGGCCCAGGCCGAGGATGCCGCACAGGTGCGCCACGACCCAGCGCTCGGAGGCGAACGCGGTGGCCAGGTCGGTGCTCGCGACGGTCTCGTCCGGCCAGGGGCGCAGCAGGGGGAACAGGAGAAAGGCGAGCCCTGCTGCCAGGAAGGCGATCGCGGTCCAGCGCGCCGTGGTCGAGCGCGCGGCGGTCCGGCCGGCGTCGGACGAGCGAGTGGTGGTGTCCTGGGCGGTAGTCATCGGTGGCTCCCAGCGGTCTCGTGGTCCTGCACGGTGTCGGATGGTGCGGGGGTGGCATCGGGCGCGGAGCCCTGGGCGGCGAGCGCGGTGACCCCCGCGACGAGCATGTCGAGCAGCACGGCGAAGCTCTGGTCGACGTCCTCCCGCATCCGGAACCCGCCGCCGAGCTCCAGCACGACGAAGCCGTGGAAGCCCGCACGGACGGCGCGGATGGCGTCGATCAGGCGGTCGTCGGGCAGTCCGAAGCCGTGCAGCACGGCGCCGACCACCCGGACGCTCTCGGCGGCCGCCTCGCGCGACGCGGCGTCGGCCGGGTCCTCCGGGTCGGGGCCGATCTGCGTGGCCGCGTACCGGCCGGGGTGCTCGTGCGCGTAGGTGCGCCACGAGGTCGCCAGCGCGCGCAGGGCGTCGCTGCCGGCCCGGCCGACGGTCGCGGAGGTCGCGGCGGCCGTGACCTCCCGGACGGCGATCAGGGCCACTTCGCGGCGCAGGTCGGCCAGCGAGCCGACGTGCTTGTAGAGGCTGGGAGCCGCGACGCCGGCCTTCGCGGCGACCTTGGCGAGGGTCAGGTCCGCGAACCCCCCCGCCCCGCCGTCGTCGACCACCTCCAGCGCCAGGCGCACCACGGCGTCGTGCGACAGGCCCGCCCTAGGCATTCCGGCCGCCGTCCGGGAGCCCGGCGAGGAAGTCGAGCACGGCCGGCACCACCACGTCCGGCGCCTGCTGTGCCGGGTAGTGCCCCACCTCGTCGACCAGGACGCCGCGCGCCCCGATCGTCTCGGTGATCCAGGCGAGCTCCTGCGCGGGGTCGGCGAAGTCGGGGTCGAGCGCGCCGACCACGGCCAGCGACGGCGCCGCGACCTCGGACAGCCGGGCCTCGACGACCGAGTGGTCGAGCACCAGGGAGAGGTCCCGGAACGAGCGCAGGTGCGCCGGGTCGCGCAGGCTCTGCCGGACCGCCGCGACCTGCTCGGCATGCCGCGCGGAACGGCGGCCCTTGCTGATCGACGAGTAGTAGGCGGCCCAGAACGCGGCGCCCCAGGGCCGGGCGAGGAGCACCCGGAGGGCGAGCCGCATGGTCGCCTGCATCGCCGGGGAGCCCGGCTGGCGCAGGAGCGGGCTGAGCAGCACGAGCCCGCGCACGAGCTCGGGGCGCTCGGCGGCAGCCCAGGCGGCGGCGGACGACGCCATCGAGTTGCCGAGCAGCACCGCGGGCCCGGCGCCGAGGTGCTCGACGAGCGCGATGAAGTCGGTGCCGGTGGCGTCGTCGCCGTGCGTGCGGAACGTGGTGTCGGAGTCGCCGTGGCCGCGCAGGTCCGCGACGACCACGCGGTAGCCGGCGTCGACGAGCGTGGGGGCGAGGTCGTCGTAGGTGGACCGGAGGTCACCCATGCCGGGCATGGCGACGACGAGCGGGCCGGATCCCGTGTCGGTGTAGGCGAGGTTGCCCTCGGGCCGGGGCAGGTAGGCGAGCCGGTTGCTCTGGCTGGTTGTCATAGCCATAAAGCTACGCCCATTAGCCAATGGGCGCAAGACCCCCCGGAGAACACGACGAGTGCGGGATCTTCGCGCTGCCGACCAGGGCAGACAGGGCGAAGATCCCGCACTCGGCGGGGCACTACGGATCACATGGGCCGGGGCACCCCGAAGTAGCCCTTCTCGGCCTCGCCGGTCTCCGCCTTGATCACGTGCATCACGGCGTTGATCAGGGCCAGGTGCGTGAACGCCTGCGGGAAGTTGCCCAGGTGCCGGCCACTGCCGGGCTCGATCTCCTCCGCGTACAGGTCGAGCGAGGACGCGTAGCCGAGCAGCCGCTCGCACAGCGCCCGGGCCCGCTCCACCTCGCCGATCTCGACCAGTGCGGACACCAGCCAGAACGAGCAGATCGTGAAGGAGCCCTCCTCGCCGCGCAGGCCGTCGTCGGTCTCGTCCGTCCGGTACCGCAGCACCAGGCCGTCCTCGGTGAGCTCGTCCGCGATCGCCAGCACGGTCGCCCGCACGCGCTCGTCGTCCGGCGGCAGGAACCGCAGCAGCGGCACGAGCAGCAGCGACGCGTCCAGCGCGGGGTCGCCGTAGCGCTGGGTGAACACGCCGCGGTCGTCCACGCCCTTGGTGCAGATGTCGTCGGCGATCTCGTCGGCGATCTTCTGCCACGCCTTGGCGTAGTCGGGCTCGTCGTACAGCCGGGCGAGTTTGGCGCCGCGGTCCATCGCCACCCAGCACATGAGCTTGGAGCTGGTGAAGTGCTGCGGCTCGCCGCGCACCTCCCAGATGCCCCGGTCCGGCTCGTGCCAGTGCTTCATGGCCTCCTCGACCTGCCGCTTGAGGATGGGCCACAGCGACTCGGGAAGCTGGTCGCGGGACTTGGCGTGCAGCCACACGGAGTCCAGCACCGCGCCCCACACGTCGTGCTGGCGCTGGTCGTACGCGGCGTTGCCGATCCGCACGGGCTGGGCGCCCTCGTAGCCGGAGAGGTGCGGCAGCTCGAACTCCTCCAGAGTCTCCTCGCCGCCCACCCCGTACATGATCTGGAGCTGCCGGTTGTCGCGGCAGACGTCCTGGATGAACGCGAAGAAGTCGTTCGCCTCGCGCTCCAGGCCCAGCGTGTACAGGCCCCACAGCGCGAACGTCGAGTCGCGGATCCACGCGTACCGGTAGTCCCAGTTGCGCTCGCCGCCCGGGGTCTCGGGCAGCGACGTCGTCGCCGCGGCGATCAGCGCGCCCGTGGGGGAGTAGGTCAGCCCCTTCAGGGTGAGCGCGGAGCGCTGCAGGTAGACGCGCCACGGGTGGTCGGGGAAGGTGCCCTGCGTGATCCAGCCGCGCCAGAACCGCTCGGTGCGCCACATCGCGTCGAGGGCTTCCTTGTAGCTGGTCGGCGGGTCCTGCGAGCCCCAGGACATCGCGACGAAGTGCTCGTCACCCTGCGACATCCGCGTGCGCGCCGTCGCCCGCTTGCCCTCCAGCCCGAACCGCAGGCTGGACCGCAGGTGCACGTCCGGCGTCGAGTCGCCGATCTTGGCGACGACCGCGGAGTACCCGCTGTTCTCGTACTCCCAGTCCACCTCGGACCGCGCGTAGTCGGGGCGCGGCTCGCACTCGACCTCGACCTCGACCGTGCCCGACACGCACTTGATGGTGCGCAGCAGGATGTGCTCGGCGTCGTCGTCCGTGGGCGTGCGGCGGTGCGTGCCGGACCGCGACTCGAGGTCGTGCCACGGCCCCATCAGCATGGCGTCGCGCACCACGAGCCAGCCGGTCTCCGTCTGCCACGTCGTCTCGAGGATGAGCGTGCCGGGCAGGTAGCGGCGGGCGCTGGGCACGCGCACACCGTGCGGGCCCACGCGGAAGTGGCCGGCTCCCCGGTCGAGGATCTTGGCGAAGATGCTGGGCGAGTCGGGGCGCGGGATGCACATCCACTCCACGCTGCCCGACGGCGCGATGAGCGCGTTGGCCTCGCAGTCCGAGAGGAACCCGTACTCGCCGATGTGCGGGAACTTGCTGCGCCCGTCCCAGGCCTGCGGGGACGGAGCGTCGCTCGATCTGTGCGTTCTGGCCGGTGCCGGGCTGGCGGGCGTCGGCTTCTTGCCGCGCCGGGAGGACGTACCGGCGGCAGGGGCGTCGGGCCCCTGCGCTTCAATCGATTCGAGCGTCATGAGCATCAAGGGTTCCGCACGTTCCGCGCGCCTGGCAAGCCGGATCTGTGTGACGCGCGGAACCTGTCCGCATGCTCCACGAAACAGATTCGCGGGCCGTGTCGATCCACCTGTTTCCCGTTCGACCTGTGGATGAGAAGGTCCCACCAGGGACCGGAAAACCACGGAGGAGAAGAAGCCATGGCGAAGTACATGCTCATCATGCGAGCGACCGACGAGACGGTGACCGCCTACCAGAACATGGACTTCCAGAAGATCATGAACGACATGGGCGCGTTCAACGAGGAGATGATCAAGGCGGGCGTGCTCGTGGCCGGCGAGGGCCTCGAGGATGCCGCCGACTCCGTCGTCGTCGACTACTCCACCGAGACGCCCGTCGTGACCGACGGGCCGTACGGCGAGACCAAGGAGCTGTTCAACGGCTTCTGGATCCTGGAGGTCGCCTCGAAGGAGGAGGCCGTCGAGTGGGCCAAGCGCGCGCCGCTGGCCGGGCCTGGCAGCAAGGCGGAGATCCGCAAGGTCACCGAGCTCGACCAGTTCCCGGAGGACAACGAGTACATCCAGAAGGAGAAGGCCTGGCGCGAGTCCACCGGCCAGCGCTGAGCCGGGACCGACAGGGCAGCGGCAGGAAGGGCGAGGAGATGGACGACGACGCCGCGCGGCGGGCCGTCGAGGCGGTCTGGCGGATCGAGTCCGCGCGCATCGTCGGCGCGCTCACCCGCTACACCCGCGACTTCGAGCTCGCCGAGGACGTGGCCCAGGAGGCGCTCGCCGCGGCGCTCGTCTCCTGGCCGCGCGACGGCACGCCGCGCGACCCCGCGGCGTGGCTCATCGCGACGGCGCGGCGCCGGGCGATCGACGCCTACCGGCGTCGGGCCGGGCGGGACGAGCGGTACGCCGCGCTCGCGCACGGCCTGGCCGAGGGCGAGGCGGTCGTGGGCGGTCCGACGGCGCCCGGGACCGGCGCCGGCGCAGGAGACCCGGGCGCCGAGCCGGCCCTCCTCGACCCCGGGCGGATCGACGACGACGTGCTCGCCCTGATGTTCGTCTCGTGCCACCCCGTGCTGTCGCGGGAGGCGCGCATCGCGCTGACCCTGCGCGTCGTGGGCGGCCTGACCAGCGAGGAGATCGCCCGCGCGTTCCTCGTGCCCGTCGCGACGGTCCAGGCGCGCATCACCCGCGCCAAGAAGACGATCGCGGCGGCGCAGGTCCCGTTCGAGGTGCCCGACGGCGAGGACCGGGTCGCCCGGCTCTCGTCGGTGCGGAACGTGCTGTATGTGATCTTCACGGAGGGCTCGTCGGCGACGTCGGGCGACGACTGGATCCGGCACGACCTGGCGCGCGAGGCCGTGCGCCTGACCCGGGTGCTGGCCCGGCTGGCCCCCGAGCCCGAGACGTTCGGCCTGCTCGCGCTGCTGGAGCTGACCGCCGCCCGGTTCCCGGCCCGGACGGGCCCCTCGGGGGAGCCGATCCTCCTGGAGGACCAGGACCGGCGGCGCTGGGACCGGGCCGCGATCACCCGGGGCCGGGCGGCGCTGCGGCGCGGCGTCGGCCCGGCGGGCATGGGCAGCTACGCCCTGCAGGCCGCGATCGCCGAGTGCCACGCGGTGGCCCCGTCCGTGCCGGAGACGGACTGGCAGCGGATCGTGCTGCTCTACGAGGCGCTGGGCCGCATCGCGCCGTCGCCCGTGGTGGACCTCAACCGGGCCGTGGCGGTGGCCATGGCGCACGGGCCCGACCTGGGGCTGCGCGTCGTGGACGGCCTGGTCGACCAGGGCGTGCTCGCCGGGTCGCACCTCCTGCCCGGCGTGCGGGGCGAGCTCCTGTCGCGGCTCGGCCGCACGGCCGAGGCCCGCGGCGAGTACCTCCGCGCGGCGGAGCTCTGCGGCAACGCCGCGGAGCGAACGGTCCTGGAGTCCAAGGCGGCCGCCCTCCCGTGATCCCCACTTGTTGAGTGCTGGGTATTTGCGCGTGCGAAACGTTGTCGGACCGCAAATACCCAGCACTCAACGGGAGCGGGGGGTCAGGGGGCGGGGAGCCACGTGAGGGTCTGCTCCGTCCGGGTCGTCGGGCGGTACTCGCAGCCGACCCAGCCCGCGTAGCCCGTCGCGTCCAGGGTCGCGAAGAAGGCCGCGAAGTCGATCGTGCCCGTACCCGGCTCGCCGCGGCCGGGGGAGTCGGCGACCTGTACATGGCCGACGGCGCCGGCCGCGCGACCGAGGTCCGCGACCACGTCCGCGCCGTTGTTGTGCAGGTGGTAGGCGTCGAAGAGGACGGCGGCGCCGTCGCCCACGCGGTCGACCACGGCCAGCGCGTCGTCCAGGGTCCGCACGGGGTAGTCCCCGTTCTCGCCGTCCGTCAGGGGCTCGACCAGCACGGTCGCGCCGACCTCGCCGAGCACGTCCGCCGCGCGGCGCAGGTTGCGCGTCGCCGTCTCGTCCTGGACCTCGGCCTGGACGCCCGGCAGGCGCTGCCCGTACAGCGCGTTGGCGCACGCGCAGCCGGTCGCCTCGACGATCGCCCGGACCACCGCGAGGTTCGCGGCGAACTCCTCGGTCCGGCCAGGGTGCGAGACGATGCCGCGCTCCCCGCCCGGCATGTCCCCGGCGAACAGGTTGATCCCGGTCAGCCGCACCCCCGCGTCGCCCAGCCCCCCGACGAAGGCGTCCACCTGCGCACCCGCCGGGTCGGGGTCGGAGAAGGGCCACCAGCACTCCACCGCCTCGAACCCGGCGGCACGGGCGCGAGCGAACCGCTCGGACAGCGGCACCTCGCTGAACAGGAGGGAGACGTTGGCGGCGAACCTGGGCATCGAGCTCTCCGATCTTGGGGCATTGACCGTGACAGGTATATCGAAATACCCTTCCTCAGGCCAGGGTCGATAAGCAAGTGAGATCGCACTGATCAATCGATAGATCATCGAACGAGGGAGTTCGGTCATATGGCAGTCGTGGGCTTTGTCGGGCTGGGCGTCATGGGGCGGCCGATGGCGGCCAACCTCGTCCGCGCCGGGCACGAGGTGCGGGCGTTCAGCCGGGGAGCGGCGGGCCGGGCGAGTGCCGCAGCGCTCGGGGTGCCGGTCGTCGCGAGCGTGGCCGAGGCGGTCCAGGGCGCCGACGTCGTGCTCACGATGCTCCCCGACACCCCTGACGTCCGGGCCGTCGCGCTCGGGCCGGACGGCGTGCTGGAGCACCTCGCGCCGTCGGGCGCCTACATCGACCTGAGCACCATCGAGCCCGGGGCCGCCCGCGAGATCGCGGCCCGGTTCGCGGAGGCGGGACACGGCGTCCTCGACGCCCCCGTCTCCGGCGGTGAGGCCGGGGCCCGCGAGGGCACGCTCTCGATCATGGTCGGCGGGCCCGCCGACGTGGCCGAGCGGTGGCGGGACCTGCTCGGCGCCCTGGGCACCACCGTCGTGCGGGTCGGCGAGGCGGGCGGGGGACAGGTGGTCAAGGCCGCCAACCAGCTCGTGGTCGCCACCCACCTCCAGGCGCTCGCGGAGGCGGTGGTGTTCCTGGAGGCGCACGACGCCGACGTCGCCACGGCGCTCTCCGTCATCGCGCGCGGGCTCGGCGGCAGCACCGTCATCGACCGCAAGACCGCCGGCGTGCTGGCCGGGGACTACACGCCGGGCTTCCGCCTGGAGCTGCACCACAAGGACCTGGGCATCGTCGAGGACGCCGCGCGGGCCCGCGGGGCGGTGCTCCCGGTCACCGCCCTGGTCGGCCGGCTCGTCCAGTCGCTGGTGCAGCGTGGGGACGGCGGCCGCGACCACTCGGCGCTGGTGGCGCTGGCCCGCGAGCTCAACGGCACCACGGACGGGACGGGGGCGCGATGAGCCTGACCACGCAGCAGCCCGGCACCGGCGAACAGGTCCGCCCCGGCTGGTGGGACGAGCCGTTCCAGGTGTTCCAGACCAACCTCCGCGAGATCGACGCGGGGCTCGACGTCGAGCGCACGTTGGACGACGTCGAGCGGCACGGCGCGAACGTCTGGCTGCTCAACGTGGGCGGCATCCTCTCGCACTACCCGACCGGGCTGGACGTCCAGACGCGCAACCCGCACCTCGACGCGCGGCCCGGCGGGGACCTCGTCGGCGACGCGCTGGCGGCCGCCCGGCGCCGGGGCGTCCGGCTGCTCGCCCGGATGGACTTCTCCAAGGTGGCCCCCGCGATCGCCGACGCGCACCCCGAGTGGCTCTACGTCTCGCCGTCGGGGGAGCGGCAGGTCTTCGAGGGGCTGGTCAGCGTCTGCCCCAGCGCCGGGTACCAGCAGGAGCGGCTCTTCGACGTCGTGGACGAGGTGCTCGACCGCTACGCCGTGGACGGGTTCTTCTTCAACTGGTTCGGCTTCAACGAGGTGGACTACGCCGGGCGGGTGCACGGCGTGTGCCACTGCGCCGCGTGCGTGGCCGGGTTCCGGTCACGGACCGGGCTGACCCGGCTGCCCGAGCGGGCGGGCGACGAGGGTTACCGGCAGTGGCGCGGCTACGCCGCCGCCACCATCGAGGCGCTGACGGCGCGGGTGCGGGCGCACATCGCCGCGCGCCGTCCCGACGCCGCGCTGATCCTCGGCACCGCCGCCGACGTGCTGTTCCACGAGGCGAACAACGCGATCGGTCGCACGCTGTGGCCGTACGCCACGGGCGAGGCGGTCAGCGCGCTGCGCTCGGCGCGGCCCGGGAAGCCGGTCCTGGTCAACGCCGTCGCGTTCTGGGACATGCCGTACCGGCTGGCCGACGAGCAGCCCGAGATGCTCGGCCAGTACCTTGCGCAGGCGATCTCGCGCGGCGCCAACCCGTCGACCTACATCATGGGCCCCACCGGAGGCATCGCCTACGGCGGGCTCGCCGCCGCGGCGGCCGTCACGCGGTTCCACCGCGACCACCGGCGCGAGTACACCGGGCTGGCGCCCGCGGCCGAGGTGGGCCTCGTGCGCCCCGACCCCCTGGACGACGACGGCCGGTACGGCACCGGCACGGCTGAGCACCGCGGCCTGCTCACCGGGCTGGTCGAGCGGCACGTGCCCTTCGACGTGGTGCCCGTGGGCGCCCTGGAGACGCGGGACGTCGACGCGCGGTTCCGGGTGCTCGTACTGCCCGACCTGCCCTCCCTGTCACCGGGCGCGGTCGCCGCGCTCGACCGGTTCGTCCGGGGCGGCGGCTCGCTCGTGGCCACCGGCCGGAGCGGGATCGGCCCCGACGGTTCCGTGGTCGAGTGGTTCCCCGGGCGGCGAGTGGTCGAGGTGGCCGCCGACCGGGACGCACTCAGGTCGAGCTACGTGCGGCTCGACGGCGGACCGGGCCACGCCGGGGACCCGGCAGGCAGCTCGGCCGGCGACGCGGCCGGTACAGCGGTCGAGGGCGCCGTGCTCGTCCCGCGCCACGGCCGGCACCACCGGCTCGCGTGGCGGCCCGACGTCGTCGGCAGGCACCTCCTGATCAGGAGCGCGCCCTACGGGCCGCCCGAGAAGGCGTACGGGCACGTGGCGGGTACCGAGCACGTGGGCGGCGAGCGCCGGCACGGCGCGGGCACCGTGGTCCAGCTGCCCTGGGTCGCCGGCACGGCCTACCTGGACACCCGGCTGACCCGGGTCCGGGACGTGGCGGTCGACCTCGTGGTCGAGCGCCTCCTGGACCGGCCCGAGCGGCGCCTGCCGGTCACGGTCGAGGCCCCGGAGCAGGTCGAGGTCGTCGTCGGCCGCTCGGCGGCGGGCCTCGTGGTGCACCTGCTCAACCACTCCGGCCAGCGCGGCAACGGGTACGGCCCGACGCTTCCGGTGCACCGCGTCACGGTGCGCGCCGCTGGCCTGGCCGGGCGGCCGGCCCGGGCCCTGGCGGGCGCCGCCTCCGTGGTGGACGACGGCGAGGACCTGCTCGTGCGGGTCGCCACCGTGGCCGAGCTCGAGGTGGTCGTGATCGACGACGGCGCACCGGCGACCGACGGGAGACCGTCATGACCGACGTGGTGGTCGTCCGGGGCGGCCAGGGCGAACGGGTCGTGGACCGGGTGCGCGCCGCGCACCCCGGCCTCGTGGTCGCCTCCGCGGACGACGCCGGCGCGCTGCGGGCCGCGACCGTGGCGGCCGGCCGGCTCACCGACGACGAGGTCGCGGCCATGCCGCACCTGGCCTGGGTGCACTCGTGGGCGGCGGGTGTCGAGTCCGACGTCGGGCCGGCGCTGCGCCGTCGCGCGACGGGACCGGCCGGGCGGCCGGACGCGTCGGGAGAGGTGACGGTGACGTCGTCGGCCGGGAACGGGGCGGTGCCCCTGGCCGAGCAGGCGCTCATGCTCATGCTGATGCTCAGCCGCCAGGCGCTGCGCTGGGGCGACGCCCAGCGGGCGCACCGCTGGGAGCGGTTCACGCACGACGAGCTCGCCGGGCGGACCGTGGGCATCTACGGCTACGGCAACGTCGGGCGTGAGCTCGCGGTGCGGGCACGGGCGTTCGGCATGCGCGTGGTGGCGCTCCGCCGTCGGCCCGCGGAGCCCGGCGACCCCGTGGACCGCATGCTGCCCCCGGACGCGGTGGACGAGCTGGCCGCGGGCAGCGACTTCCTGGTCGTGGCCGCGCCGCTCACCGACCAGACGGCCGGGGCGATCGGCCTGCGGACGCTGCGCGCGCTGGGCTCGGACGGGCACCTCGTGGTGGTCTCGCGCGGCGGGATCGTGCGTGAGGCCGACCTGGTCGCCGCCGTCCGCGACGGACTGATCGCCGGGGCGGGCCTGGACGCCCACACCACCGAACCCCTGCCCCCGGACTCACCCCTGTGGGACCTGCCCCGCACGATCGTCACCCCGCACAACGGGGCGACGACGCCCGCCACCGCGGACCGCGGCACGGCGATCTTCCTCGACAACCTGGACCGGTGGCTCGCGCGGCGTCCGCTGCGCAACGTCGTCGACGTGGGGCGCCTGCCCTGACGCCGTGCCCCTGAGACCGCGCTCCGTGCGCACCAGCAAGTCCGTAGGACTCCGTACAACGACGTACTGAAAGAAGGACACCATGTCAGACCTCACTCGCCGGTCGTTCCTCACGTGGACGGGGATGGGGGCGCTCTCCGTCGCCGCCCTCTCGCTCGCCGGCTGCTCCCCGTCCGGCTCCTCCGGAGGGGGCGACTCGGTCCGGTTCGCCTGGTGGGGCGGCTCCGACCGGCAGCGCGCCTACCTGGCGGCGCTCGACGCGTTCACCGCGGAGCACCCCGAGATCAAGGTCGCCCCGGAGTTCGGCGACTACGACGCCTACCAGGAGCGCATGACCACGCAGATGGCGGCGCGCGACGTGCCCGACGTCTTCTGGATCCCGTCGCCCGCCGTCCTGACCTACCGCGACGCGGGGCTGTACCGCGACCTCGACGGCATCGACGGGCTGGACCTCGCCGCGTTCGGCGCGGACCAGGTCGAGACCTTCAAGCTCGGCGGCGAGCTCAACACGCTGCCCAAGTCGATCTTCAGCCCGGTGGTGCGCTGGAACACCACGTTCCAGGAGGAGGACGGCGTGTCGCTGCCCGACCAGCTCTCCTGGGACGGCCTGGCCGAGCTGCTCGTCGACTACTCGAAGAACAACGCCGGCGGTCGCAAGGGCACCACGTACGGCCCGTACCACGACATGCCGTTCGAGTCGTTCCTGCGCCAGCGCGGCGAGGACCTGTGGACCGAGGACGGCACGCTCGGGGCGAGCGTGGACGGCGTGGCCGCCTGGATCGACTGGTGGGAGAAGCTGCGGCTCGCGGGCGCGACGACGACCGTGAGCGAGCAGGACGGCATCGAGCCGTCCTGGGCCCAGGTGGGTGACAAGGTGCTGCTCACCTTCGCGAACTCCAACCACATCGTCGACGACGCGCAGGCCTTCCCGGACTACTCGTTCGACCAGCGCGACGTGCCGGCCGCCGAGGACGCCGCCGCCGGCTACCACTTCACCTACTACAGCCGGTTCGCCATGTACTCGGGCGTGCCGGACGACCGGGTCGAGGCGGCCGCCGCGCTGATGAGCTTCAACCTCAACTCGCCCGAGCTGCTGAGCCTGGTCGGCCTGTCGGCCGGGGCGCCGCCCAACGCGGACCTCCTCGACGCGTACGAGCCCGACGCGACGCCCGACGAGCAGAAGGTCATCGCCATCACCCGCGAGGTCGCCGGGACGGAGCAGCGCCCGCGGTACGAGGCGCCGGCCGGGTCGGGGAGCTGGCGTGACCTCCTGATCCGCGAGCTCGAAGAGGTCACGCTCGGCCAGAAGAGCGTGCCCGACGCCGCCGCGTCCTTCGTCGAGGCCGTCGAGGGCGAGATCGCGGGCGCACGATGACCCTCACGTCGTCGAAGGACACCGGGCGCCGGGCGCGCGGGGCGCCCGGCGCGGCCGGGACGAAACCGCCGCGGGGCAGGGCCAAGGCGTCGGGCGCCACCCGGGGCCAGGGCCTGGTGGCCCACGTCTTCCTGCTGCCGTGGATGATCGGGATGGTCGCCGTGACCGCCGGCCCGCTGGTCGCCTCCCTGGTGCTGGCCTTCACCGACTACGACCTGCTGAGCCCGCCGCAGTTCATCGGGCTCGACAACTTCGTGCGGATGGCGGGGGACGAACGGTTCTGGGCCGCCGTCCGCGTGACGCTCGTCTACGTGCTCGTGTCGGTGCCGCTGCAGCTCGGGTTCGCGCTGTTCCTGGCGGTCGTGCTCGACAAGGGGCTGCGCGGGCTGTCGCTCTACCGCAGCGCCTTCTACCTGCCGTCCCTGCTCGGGGGAAGCGTCGCCATCGCCATCCTGTGGCGGCAGATCTTCGGCGAGAACGGCCTGGTCAACCACGTCCTGGGCTGGTTCGGCCTGGAGCTGGGCTCGTGGCTGCAGGACCCGTCGCTGGCGCTGTCCACCCTGGTGGTGCTCAACGTCTGGACCTTCGGCTCGCCGATGGTGATCTTCCTGGCGGGGCTGCGGCAGATCCCCGAGGAGCTGTACGAGGCCGCCATGATCGACGGCGCCGGCCGCGTGCGGCGGTTCTGGTCGATCACCATCCCGCTGCTCACGCCGATCATCTTCCTCAACCTGATCCTGCAGATGATCAGCGCGTTCCAGGCCTTCACGCAGGCGCACGTGGTCAGCGGCGGGAGCGGCGGGCCGCTCGACTCGACGCTCTTCTACACCCTCTACATCTACCAGCGCGGCTTCGTGAACTTCGACATGGGATACGCGTCCGCGATGGCGTGGGTGCTCCTCCTGGTCATCGCCGCCGCCACCGCCGCGAACTTCATCGTGTCGCGGCGCTGGGTCTACTACGGAGACGAATGATGGCTGCCACCACCCCGACCGTGACCCGCGGCGGCAGCAGCCGCGGTGCCGTGAGCCGCGTCGTGCGGCACGCCGTGCTCATCGTGTTCGTGCTGCTCATGACCTATCCGCTGCTGTGGATGCTCGTGAGCTCGTTCAAGCCGAGCAACCTCATCCTGTCCCAGACCGGGCTGTTCCCCGGCGAGGTCACGCTGGAGAACTACGCCGACGGCTGGGACGCGCTCGGTTCCCCGTTCAGCCTGTTCCTCGGCAACTCGCTGCTGATCGGCGTCGGGTCCGTGCTGGGCAACCTGTTCTCGTGCTCGCTCACGGCCTACGCCCTGGCCCGGCTCAACTTCAGGATGAGCAAGCTCTACCTCGCGCTCACGCTGATGACGATCATGCTGCCGTTCCACGTGCTCGTGATCCCGCAGTACATCCTGTTCGCGGAGCTGGGCTGGATCAACACCTACATCCCGCTGCTGCTGCCCAAGTTCCTGGCGACGGACGCCGTGTTCATCTTCCTCATGGTGCAGTTCATCCGGTCCCTGCCGCGGGAGCTCGACCAGGCCGCGATGATCGACGGCGCCGGGCCGTTCCGCATCTTCTGGTCGGTGATCCTGCCGCTGATGCAGCCCGCGCTCATCACCACCACGATCTTCACCTTCATCTGGACGTGGAACGACTACTTCGGCCCGTTGCTGTACCTGACCCGGACCGAGCTGTACACGGTCCCGGTGGCGCTGAAGTCGCTGGTCGACACCGAGACGCAGAGCGGCATCGGCACGATGTTCGCCATGTCGCTGCTGTCCCTGGTGCCGATCGTCCTGTTCTTCGTCTTCGCTCAGCGCTACATCATCAAGGGCATCGCGACGACGGGAATCAAATGACTGCTGCGCGCACCGGACTGGACGGCACCCACCGCTGGACCCAGCTCACCTTCGTGGAGAACGACCCGCTGGACTTCGACCTCGACGAGTGGGCCGACGTCATGGAACGCACCGCGTCCACGGCGGTCTGCATCAGCGCCGGCGGCTACGTCGCGTACTACCCGACCAAGGTGCCGCTGCACCACCGCAGCACGTACCTCGGCGACCGGGACCTGCTCGGCGAGGTGGTCGACCTGGCCCGCTCGCGCGGGATGGCGGTCATGGCCCGCGTGGACCCGCACGCGGTACACCGGGACGTCGTCGAGCAGCGGCCCGACTGGATCGCGCGGACGGAGGACGGCGAGCTCCTGGAGCACTGGGCGATGCCCGGTATCTACCTCACCGATGCGTTCGGCGGGTACAGCTGGGAGCTCACGACGGAGGTGCTGCGCGAGATCGCGCGCGACTACGACGTCGACGCGCTGTTCGCGAACCGGTGGCAGGGGCACGGCCCCGGCTACACCGCGACGACGGCGGCGGACTACCGGGCGGCGACCGGGCGCCCGCTGCCCACCTCGAAGGACCCCGCCGGGGGCGAGGCCTGGGCGACCTACCGCGCCTGGCGGCGCTCGCGGCTCAGCGACCTCGTGGCGCACTGGGACCGGGCCGTGCAGGAGGTGGCGCCCGCCGTGCGGTTCGTGCCGAACCTCGGCTCGTTCACCGCCGCCGACCTGGAGCCCCGGGTCGCGCGGGCCGTGCCGTTCCTGCTGGTGGACCACCAGGCCCGGGGTGACGGCGAGGCCCTCTGGTCCGCCGGCCGGGACGCCAAGCGGGTGCGCGCGCTGCACCCGGGCAAGCCGGTCGGGCTCATCACCTCCGTGGGGCCGGAGTCGCACGACTTCCGGTGGAAGGACTCGGTCAACGCGGCGGTCGAGACCACCGGGTGGATCGTCGACGGGTTCGTGCACGGCGCCTTCCCCTGGTTCACCAAGTTCGCCGCCAAGATCCACGACCCGCGGTGGATCCCCGCCGTGGAGCGGGCGTTCGGGCTGCACCGCGCGGTGTCCGGCGGGCTCGCCGGCGCGCGGCCCGTGGCGGAGACGCTCGTGTGGGACGCCGACGAGCGCGCGGCGTCCCAGCCGGTGCGGGACGCGGCGTCGGGCGTCTACCAGGCCCTGGTCGAGCTGGGCGTCCCGTTCGAGTACGTGGGGCCCGGGTCGCTGTCGGCGCTGTCGCGCCCCGGCGTCCGGCTCGTCGTCCTGCCCGAGGTGCCCACCCTCGAGGCCGCGGCGGCGGACGCCCTGCGGTCGTTCGCCGAGGCTGGCGGTGCGCTGCTGCTCACCGGCGGCGGGCCCGACGTCGCGGGCCGCGGGCCCCTGGTCCGGGAGCTGCTCGGGGTCGACGTCGTCGAGCGGCGCGGCGGGATCGTGCGCAACAACTATGTGCAGCGCGAGCCGGGCGGGGCCCTCCAGGACGGGTTCGGCGACGCCCGCCGGGTCGTCGGCGGCACCCGGCTGGTCCGGTTCGGCGTGCCGGCGGATGCCGGCGGCCTTCCGGACGGCGCGGGCGGCGTCGACGTCTCGTGGCGCTTCGTGCCGGACCACCCGGACCTGCCGATGGAGGAGGTCTACCCGAGGTCGGTCGCGACGGACCCGGCGGTCCTCGGCGGCGCGGTCGGCGCGGGCCGGGCCGACGTCGTCGGCTTCAACGTCACCGAGCTGTACTGGCAGGCGCTCCAGGCCGACCACCTGACGCTGCTGGACAACCTCGTGCGCCGCGGGCTGGACGGCGGGCGGGCGGTCGAGGTGCGTGGCCCGGGTGTGCTCGACGTCGCGACGTGGGCCGGCGACCGCTCGTTCACCGTGCTGGCCGCCAACCTGACCGACCCGATGATGATGCGCGGGCAGCGCCGGGTGGTCGTCCCGCTGGACGGCGTGCGGGTCGTGGTCGACCTCGACCGGGTCGCGGCGCTGGCCGGGGCGCCGGTGCCGCGCGACGTGGCCGGGGACGGTGCAGGGGAAGGGGCCGGGGTTCGGGTGGAGGTGCTGGTCGGCGAGGACTGGGCGCGGGCCGAGGTGACGGCGTCCGCCGGGCGCCTCGAGGTGGCGCTGCCGCCGGTCGAGGAGCTGGCCGCCGTCCGGCTGACCTGGTAGCCCCAGGGGGCTCCCGCCCGAGACCATGCACCCGCTGCCGGGACGCGCGTCGTCCTGGCAGCAGGTGCATGGTCCGCAGGTGCGTGGTCAGGGGTGGCAGGGGCCTGTCGACCCGCGGACGATCAGGGTGGGCCGCTCCAGCGGGACCGGCTCGTCGACCGTCTCGCCGAGCAGCGTCAGCACCTTGGCCGCGGCCGCGCGTCCGCGCTGGAAGGCGAACCGCTGGACCGTGGTGAGTGGCGGGTCCACCCACTCGCCGAGCGTGAGGCCCTCGAAACCCACCACCGAGAGGTCGTCCGGCACCCGGAGGCCCGCCGCCTGGATCGTCCGCATCCCGGCGATCGCCATGGTGTCGGTGCCGTACAGGATCGCCGTCGGCCGCACCGGTCCGGCCAGCAGGGCGGAGGTCTCCTCCGCGGCGCGTGCCGGCGAGTACTCGACCGGGACCACGGCGTGCGGCCGCAGCCCGTGGTGCGCCAGGCGTTGGACGAAGGCCTCGCGGCGCAGCTCCGGCAGCACGAAGTGCCGGGGCCCGCTGATGAACGCGACACGCTCGTGACCCAGGGACACGAGGTGGTCCACGGTCTCCGCGATGCCGGCGCTCGGCGGGTCGGCGTCGACGAACTCGATGGCGCCGGGGGTCCACGGGGCCCCGACGAGCACCGCGGGGAGGCCGAGCCGGGACATGAGCTCGGGCCGGGTGTCGCCGATCCGGGAGTTGGTCAGGATGATCCCGTCCATGCGCTGGCGCTCGGCGAGCGTGCGGTAGAAGTGGTCCTCGTCGTGCTGCCCGGTGATGAAGACGTTCAGCAGCAGCCCGTACTCCCGGGGGCTGAGCAGCGACTCGATGCCGGAGATGAAGTCCATGTTCCCGGCGCCGACACCCGGCACCTTGCTGTCGCTGGTCAGCACCAGCCCGATCGCCTGCGACCGCGCGGTGCGCAGGGCGATGGCGGCGGCGTTGGGGCGCCAGTTGAGCTTGCGGGCCGCCTCGCGGATCCGCTCCGACGTGGCCTCCGAGATGCGGCCGTTCCCGTTGAAGACCTTGGAGACGGCCCCCGGCGAGACGCCCGCGAGCGCGGCCACGTCACTGATGGTCACACGGCCGCTTCCCCGCGATCCGGGCGTTGTCCTGGGTGCTGTCATGGGGCGCTCATCTCGAGCGCCATCCTACGTGGTCAATCGGTAAACCAAGGGGGTTCAGCGGAGCCTGAGCGTCGCCACCAGGACCCCCGTCAGGCACAGCGCGCCGCCGATCAGCGCGACCGGTGTCGGGACCTCGCCGAGCAGCGCCCACGACATCAGCACCGCGAGGGGCGCGGCGGCGTAGGTGGCGGCGCCGAGGCGCCCCGCCGTCGTCCGGGTGAGGGCGAAGCCCCAGGTGACGAACGCGATCGCGGTGGGGAAGACGCCCAGGTAGACCACGCTCAGGGTGGCCGGCGCGGGGGCGGCGGCGAGCTCGCGCAGGAGTACCGGCGCGAACGGCAGGCAGGCGATCGTCCCGGCCAGGCAGCCCAGCCAGGTCATGGTCAGCGAGTCGACCTGGGGCAGCAGCCGCTTCTGCAGGATGGTGCTCCCGGCGTAGATGACGGCGGCGGCCAGCCCGAGGAGCACGCTGACGACGTCGGACGCCCCGCTGGAGGTGGCCAGCGCGATACCGGCCACGCCCGTGAACGCGATGCCGATGCCCGCCAGGAGCCGCGCGGGGAAGCCCTCGCCGAGCGAGATCCCGGCGAACACCGCGATGAGGATCGGCGCGAGGCCCACCAGGAGCGAGGCCGTGCCGGCGTCGAGCGTGCGCTCCGCGGCGTTGAGCGCGAGGTTGTAGAGGCCGAACCAGAGCACGCCCCAGACGGCGACCCCCACCAGGGTGCGGCCGCGGGGCAGCCGCAGCTTGCCGGCCAGCCCGGCGATCACCGTGAGCGCGAGCGTGCCCACGAGGATGCGGCCCAGGGCGAGGGCGCCCGGCGAGTAGTCGAAGCCGGCGGACCGGATGCCGATGAACGCCGACCCCCACAGCACCACGGTGACCGCGGCGGCGGCCGGGACCAGGAGGCGGTGCGTGGTCGGCGGTGCGCCCGGGGCGTCCTGGACGGTGGCGGTGCTCATGGCCGCAACACTGCCCGGCGCGAGCGGCGGCGTCTGGCGGCTATCGGCCGTGGTGTTGGTCATGGTGCGATCCTGGCCCGAACCACTGTGAAGCACCAGCGATTGTTCCTACATCTGGATTCAGTCTGGCTGTACAGTGGTGCGCATGCTCGACGTCCACCGCCTCCGCGTCTTCCGCTCCGTCGTCGCGTCCGGGTCCATCGGCGCCGCGGCGGCGAACCTCGGCTACACGCCGTCCGCCGTCAGCCAGCACGTCTCCGCGCTCCAGCGCGAGACCGGCCTCAAGCTGCTGGCCCGGCACGGCCGGGGCATCCGCCCCACCGCCGCCGGGCGGGCGCTCGCGGCGCAGGCGGACGGCGTGCTCGAACGCCTCGGCGAGGCCGAGTCCATGGTCGCCGACCTGCGCGCGGGACGGACCGGCTCGCTCTCGATCGCCTACTTCGCGTCCGTGGGCTCGGCCTGGCTGCCCGACGTCGTCCGGGTGATCACCACGGACTTTCCCGGCGTGCGCCTGGACCTGGAGCTCGCCGAGCACATCCCGGACAAGACCGAGGACCGGGCCGACCTGCAGGTGGCCGTCGCCCAGACGGGGTTCGACGCCGGCAGCGGCTTCACCGCGCACCACCTGCTCGACGACCCGTACGTCGCCGTGCTGCCGCGCAGCCACCGGCTCGCCGGCCGGGACGAGATCGAGCTCGCCGAGCTGGCGGACGAGTCGTGGGTCGACAACGACTTCGCGCGCGGCTGGTGCCGCCGCAACCTGCTGGAGGCGTGCACGGCCGCCGGGTTCAGCCCCACGTTCCACGTCGAGGCGCACGACTACCCGACGGCCGTCGCGTTCGTCGAGGCCGGGATCGGCATGACGGTGCTGCCCGAGCTCGGCGCCGTCCAGCTCCCGGCCGGCACGATCGCGGTGCCCGTGGTGCGGCCCGCCCCGGTGCGCTCGATCTACGCGGTGGTGCAGGAGGCCGTCGCGCACACGCCGCCCGTGATCGCCGCGCTGGAGGCGCTGCGCCGGGCCGCCGTCGCTTCGCGGGCAGCGGTGGTGGCCGCATAGGGTGGGCAGGTACCCGACGCCGGGCGACCGGCGTCATCCCGAGCGAGAGGCAATCCTCGTGACCACGCTTCCTACCGCCTCCGGGTCCTTCGGTGACAAGCCGGAGCTGACCTTCCCCGAGGGTGGCGCACCCGCCGGCCTGCAGGTGCAGGTGCTCTCCGAGGGCAACGGCCCGGTCGTCGAGTCCGGCCGCACCATCGTGGTGAACTACCTGGGCCAGACCTGGGGCGGCCACGTCTTCGACAACTCCTACGACCGCGGCACCACGATCGACTTCCCGATCGGTGTCGGCGCCGTCATCGGTGGCTGGGACAAGGGCATGGTCGGCCAGAACGTCGGCTCGCGCCTGCTGCTCTCGATCCCGCCGGAGCACGGCTACGGCGCGCGCGGCGTGCCGCAGGCCGGCATCGGCGGCGGCGACACCCTCGTCTTCGTGGTGGACGTCGTCGACGTCAAGTGACCTGACCGAAACCGCTGAGTGCGGGGTATCTGCGGTCTGACAGGCGTCAGAGCCGCAGATACCCCGCACTCAGCGGTCTCGGTGTGAGCGGGTTACGGGTAGCTGACCACCTGGGCGCGCTGCGTGCCCTGCTGGACCGAGCCGCCGGTGCCGTTGATGACGTGGTTGATGCCGCCCGAGCCGTTCAGGAAGATGGCGGTCATCGACCGGAACGTCACCCCCGGGGTGTCCGGCGCCTGGATGCCGGACTCCAGCCGGATGTCCTGGCCCTGGTTGAAGAACGAGTACGTGCCGGTGCCGATCGCGGAGTGGTTCTGCACGTCGTCGGCGACGCGGTAGGCGGCGTAGCCGAGGCGGTCGCCGTCCATCCACGCGGCCTGGTTCGGCACGTCGTACGGGATCTCGTTCTGGTAGAAGAGCGTCTGACCGTCCTCGCCGTTCCAGATGGTCTGCTCCTCCTGGTAGTGCTCCACGAACAGCCCGGTCGCGGTGACGCGGTCACCGTTGACGACGACGCCGTGGGCACCGGTGTTGACGTCCCAGCCGATGCCGTTGCCGTGGTCGCCGCGCCAGGCCCAGATGTGGTCCAGGAGCGTGTCGGGGCTGTTCACCTCGATGGAGGTGACGGCCTTGCCCGCCCAGGGGCCGCCCACGCGGACGAAGACGTCGGTCAGCGTGGTCGGGTCGGCGGCGTCGGACACCGCGGCACCCCGCGGGCCGACCTGGATGAGCGTCTCCGACTCGGGGACGTTGGCGTCGGCCGTGATGCCGGCGATCTTGACGCCCGCCACGTCGCCGACCTCGACGACGGCGTTGCCGGCAGTCGGGGTGAGCGAGGCGTAGCCCAGGCCGAGGACGACGGTGTCGGCGCGGTCGATCTGCAGGGGTGCGTCGAGCTCGTACACGCCCGGCGTCAGGATGAGGTTCTTGCCGCCGGCGAGCGCGGCGTTGATCGACGCGGCGTCGTCCGTGCCCTCCTGGGCGACGTAGAAGTCGGAGATCCCGATCGACCGGCCGGCGTCGGACCCGGTGGACCAGTCGGTCCCGCTGCTGTCGGTCTTCGCGTTCGGCACGAACACGGACAGCTCGCCGTTGTCACCCCGGTACAGGAACGGGGCCTCGCGGCTGACCGGCGTGGAGCCGACGGTCGTCGTCACGCCCACGTTGTCGCCCACCGGCTGGCCGAAGTTGGTGGCCGGAGCGCCCTGCACCCCGGCGAAGACCATGTTCCACACGCCGCCGTCCCAGGCACCCACCTCCGAGTTCCGGGTGAACCACTGCTGCTGGGAGCCGGACACGATGGTGCCCGAGACGCGCGAGTTGGCGAGGTAGCCGCCCGAGGCGAACTCGCCGTACCGGCCGAAGATCGTCAGGTTGCCCTGGATGTCCATGCGACGCATGGGCGCCGCCTGCGAGACGGCGAAGCGCATCTGGTGCGGCTCGGTCACGCCCGCGGGGTACGGCAGGGCCGCGTCCTCGCCGACCGGGCGCTGGATCGGGTTGATGCCCATGTTCGAGATCGACCGCCAGAAGCGGGTCAGTGAGCCGGGGTCGGCGCAGGCCCAGGGCTCGTTCGGGCAGCCCACGACGGGCTCCACGTGCAGGGCACCGTTGATGTGGACGTCGTCGGGCTGCGCGCCGAGGCCCGCGATCGACTCGTAGTAGCCCACGTGGGCGTTCACGATGCCGGTGGCCGTGGCCGGGTCGTCCTGGCCGGCGGCGCTCCCGTAGGTGCCGGGCTCGAAGAAGACCTGGTGCCGGTCCAGGCTGAACTCCGCCTCGTCGTTCACGGTGTCGAGGAACGCGTTGATCCGGTCGGCGGTCCAGGACTCGTCGATGAACGTGACGTTGGGGCCGAAGTCCGGGTCGGCCGCCGCCTTCTTCGGCTTGGGCGTCTTCGGCTTGGTCGGCTTGTGCTTGCCGGGCTGGTGCGTGCCGGGCTGCTGCGTGCCAGGCTGCTGCGCGGCCGGTCCGGCCTGCTTCGTCGCGGAGGCCTTTGCCATGGTCCTGCCCTCGTCGGCTGCGGCCGGGGCGGCGGTTGCGGGGAGCGCCGTGACCGCGGCTCCCGCGGCCAGCGATGCTGCGACCGCCGCGACGGCGGCGCCGCGCAGGGTGGTGCGAAGTGTCCTCATCGACAGTTCCTTACATGCTCGGGGCAGGCCGGCCGGGGCCGGGCGTGCTGCCGTGCGGGTGCGCCCGGTCGAGCGCCCAGCCAGGCTAGCCGCCGGTCACTGACATGTCGGTAAGTAGTTTCCGCACGCTCCGGGTCACGGTGAACCGCCGGTCCTGGGCCACGTGCTCCGTGGGCCCGACGGCGCGCTCCAGCGCACGCCGGTAGTGCAACCCCGTGTTGAAGACGGTCCACAGCTCGCCGCCGTCACGCAGCACGCGTCCCGCGGTGGCGAACATCCGGTGCGCCGCGTCGGTGCTCAGCGCGGCCCGGTCGTGGAAGGGCGGGTTGAGCAGCACGAGGTCGGCCGAGCCGTCGGGGACCGGGAGCAGGGCCCCGGCGTCGTCCCGCACGATCCCGACCGCGCGGACGCCGTTCGCGGCGAGCGTCGCCCCGGTCGAGTCGCAGGCGGCCCGGCTCCGGTCGGAGGCGAGCACGTGCGCGGTGGGGTACCGGAGCGCCAGGACGGTGGCCAGGATGCCGGTGCCGCACCCGAGGTCGATCGCGACCGGGTGGGCGTCCATACCGGGGACAGGGGCCTCGGACGTGTCCGACGTGGAGGTCACCGGGGGGACCTGGAGGTCTGACAGGTGGGGCCAGCGGTGCGCCTGGGCCAGGAGGAAGCGGGTGCCGTGGTCCAGGGTGGCGCCCGCGAACGCGGCGCCGTGCGCGACGACGGTGAGGCCGGCGGGTCGGCCCGGACCCCGGTTCCCCGGGGCAGGACCGGGCGGGACGATCGCGTCCAGGATCTCCCGGTCGGTCAGCCGCGCCGTGACGGGGTAGGTGAGCGGCCCGACGTCGGACCGCGGCTCCCGCGCGACCAGCAGCCGCGACTTCTGCCGCGCGAGCGAGGCGCTGACCTGCGCGAACGACGCGCCGAGTACGTCGTTCATCGCGTGCGTCATGTGCTTGACCCGACCGCCGGCGAGCAGGGTGACGGCGGGGTCGGCGTACCGGGCGACGTGCTCGGCGATCTCGGTCAGCTCCGCGAGCGACGCCGGGAGCTGGAGCAGCACCACGCGGGCGCCCTCGAACAGCCGGGGCTCCAGCCGGTCGTGCTGGGTGAATCCCGGTCCGGCGGGTTCGTGCGGGTCGGGGGCGCTCGCGGTGGCCCACGCATGCGCGTCCCACAGGGTCTTGCTCACCCGCCTGGAGTTGGCGGAGAGCGCCGCCTCGGCCGTGACCGCGTCCATCTGGGTGCGGACCCGGCGGGCCCCGCTCGCCAGCGCGCCCAGGGTCAGCGCGCCGAACCGGTCGCCGACCACCACGACGTCGTCGGGGAACGCACGGACGAGCGCGGCGGCCTCGTCGAGCAGGAGTCGGTCGGTGGCGTCGGCCGCGACCGGGCCGTCGGCCCGCGACCCGTCCTCGGGATACGGCTGCAGCCGCGCGAGGACGGCCTCCACCTCGGGGCTCACCGCGCGGAGCGGGCCTTCTTCTCGGCCGCCTTGCGGGCCTCCTCGACGCGCTCCTCCTCGGCCCGCACCTGGGCTGCGGTCTGACGCTCCTGGGCCAGCCACTCCGGCGGGTTGTCGCGCAGCTCGTTGATCTGCTCGGTGGTCAGAGGGTCGGTGATACCGCCGCGGGCCAGGCCCGCGATCGAGATGCCGAGGCGGCCGGCCACGACGGGCCGCGGGTGGGGGCCGTTGCGGCGCAGCTCGGCCAGCCACTCGGGCGGGTTGGTCTCCAGCTCCTCGAGCTCCGCGCGCGAGATCGGGGTGTCCTGGAACTCCTGCGGCGTGGCAGGCAGGTAGACGCCGAGTCGCTTGGCGGCGTTGGACGGCTTGAACCGCTGCGAGGCGAAGGAGGAACTCATGTTCCCAGGGTATCGGCGTGCGCCCGCCGCGCTCTCCATGGCGGGCGTGATCCTCGCCGCTCCTGTCCGGCCCCGTAGCCTGGGGGCGTGAACCAGCCCGCACCCGACGCCGGATCCGCCCCTCCCGAGGACGTCCCCGACGAGACCTCCGACGAGGCCTTCGACGAGACCCCCGGCGCCGGCCCCGCCGGCGAGCCCGGCTTCCGGCTCGCCTACGTGCCGGGCGCGACGCCGGGCAAGTGGGCGAGCGTGTGGCACGAGCGGCTGCCCGACGTGCGCCTGGAGCTGGTCCAGGTCGAGGCCGGCGCGGTCGCTGCCGCGCTGGAGACCGGCGACGTGGACGCCGCGATCGGCCGTCTCCCGGTGGACAAGGACGTGTTCTCCGCGATCCCGCTCTACGAGGAGACGTCGGTGGTCTGCTTCTCCCGGGACCACCTGCTCGCCGCCCTCGGCGACGACGAGACCGTGACCGCCGGCGACATCGCGCAGGACCCCGTCTGGGTGCCGGGCGACGACGTCCTGTTCACCGGCGGCCGCACCGTGCCGGGCACGGTGCCGGCGGACCCGGACGGCAACCCGCTGGAGCGAGTCAGGACCACCGCAGACGTCGTCGCGACGGTCGCCGCGAACGTCGGGGTGGCGGTGCTGCCGATGTCGCTGGCGCGGCTGCACCGCCGCAAGGACGTGACCTACCGCCCGCTCGCCGACGGGCCGACGGCGCCCGTCGGCCTGGTCTGGCCGATCGAGCGCACCACGGACCTCGTCGAGGAGCTCATCGGGATCGTCCGCGGACGGACGGTCAACAGCTCGCGCGGCCGGGGCGCGCCGTCGTCCCGTCCGGGGCCGGACGGGACGTCCGCCGATGCGCCGACAGCGAAATCCGCGCGGAACGGGGTGAAGAATTCGTCGAAGGGAGTGCCCGGGGCCAAGAAGAGGTCTGGTTCCGGGCGCGGTACGGCTGCCGGCGGAGGCCGAGGGGGCGCGCAGCGGGGCAAGGGTGGGCGCTCGGCGTCGCAAGGAAAGAAAAAGGGCAAAGGCCGGTAGTCCATACTAAAAGTGCTTGTAAGGTATTTTACCGAGATGCACTGATATTGGCGATCTGCGCCATTGTCGCTACGCTCCGGGAATCGTGCTCGACGTCGGGCACTGCCCCATCCCTTTCCCGAAGGAGCGCTCAGTGCGCAAGATGACCGTCCTGGGAGCGTCCGCGCTCCTCGCCGCGGGACTTCTGGTCCCCTCGACCGCCGCGTTCGCCGCGCCGGTCGCCGGCGCTCCTGTCGCGACCACCGGCTCGGCCACCTGCCCGAAGGACGGCAAGGTGGACGTCAGCGGCGAGCACACCACCCTGGTGGTCACCGCGCCCGACGGCTACCTCATCACCGGCTACTGCGTGAAGGCGGGCTCCGCCAACCAGGGCCTCGGCCCGGAGGACGTGGTCGTCGACCCGCCCGCCACCGAGGTGACGATCTCGCACTCGTCCGGCAAGGCGATCAGCCACTACACGCTCGTCACGGTCAAGGCCGAGCCGGCGCCGGAGCCGAGCGCCCCGGGCGAGGAGCCGACGACGCCGGGCGAGGAGCCCGGTGAGGAGCCGACCGACGACACCGGCACCGAGCCGTCGGAGCCCGCCGTCGAGGAGCCCGAGGCAGGGGAGCCCGAGGAGGGCAACGCGCCGGCCGAGGAGGCCGCCCCGGTCGCGGGCACCGACGAGACGGCGTCCCCCTCCGCCGAGGAGCCGGAGGAGCTCGCCGCGACCGGTGCCAGCACCGTCATCGGCTTCACGCTGATCGCGCTCGCGCTCGTCGGCGGTGGCGTGACCCTGCTCGTACTGCGGCGCAAGGGTGCGCTCAGCAGCTGAGCAGCCCCTGCACCACCACGGCAGCGGGGCGGGTCGGGACCGGAGCACCGGTCCCGACCCGCCCTGCTTCGCGTCAGTCGGCCGCCGTCACCTGGATGATGAGCGCCTGCATCGGCCAGAGCGTGGGGAGCTGGAGACCGACCTCGGTCAGCACCGCGCCGGGCACGTCCACCGCCTCCTTGCCGAGCCAGCCGGGCGTGATGCCGCCCATCCACTTCGCGGACCCCACCTCGTCGCGCACCCGCACGCTGTAGCGCCGGGCCGGGTCGAGCCCGTCGAGCCGCACCCGCTCGGTCAGTGCGTCCTGGAGCGAGGCCACGGTGGCCACCGTCCACACGCCCGCGGTCCGGTCGGGGGAGACGAAGCCCGTGACCCGCAGCGCGGGGTCCACCGTGTCGCCGTGCACGACCGTCCCGGTGTGCACGAGCGAGCGGAGCTCCTTGTAGAGCGCCGCGTACGCCGTGACCGCGACCAGCTCGTCGTCCGTGCAGGCCAGCAGGTCCCACTCGAACCCGGCGTGGCCCTGGAGCGCGGTGGCCACGCGGTACGAGAGATCGGTGGTGCGCCCCGACGAGTGCGCCGGCGACGGGCCGACGTGCGCGCCGATCAGCTCGGGCGGGAGCACGAGCGACGTCCACCGCTGGATGTCCTGGCGCTCCACCGGGTCGTTGGAGTCGGAGGCCCACACGCGGTCGGTGAGCTCCAGGATCCCCAGGTCGGTGCGCGCGCCGCCCGAGGAGCACGACTCGATCTCCAGCCCTGGGTGGTCCGCCTTCAGCCGCGCGATCAGCGCGTACGCGGCGAGCGTCTGCACGTGGGTGCCCGGCCGCCCGACGCCGTCCGCCCCGACGTGGACGGGCTCCGTGAGGTCGCGGTTGTGGTCCCACTTGATGAAGTCGATGCCCAGCTCCGTCACGAGCGCCGAGATCTGGCCGCGCACGTGCTCCCAGGCCGCGGGGACGGCGAGGTCCAGCACGTACTGCGTGCGGAACGACAACCCGTCCGGTGACGGGACGGCCGCGGTGTTCGAGAGGATCCACTCCGGGTGGGCGCGGGCCAGGTCGGAGTCGAGGTTGACCATCTCCGGCTCGAACCACAGCCCGAACTCCATGCCCAGCTCGTGGACCAGGCCCGCGAGCGGGCCCAGGCCGTCGGGCCACACGTCGTGGTCGACCACCCAGTCGCCCAGCCCGGTGGTGTCGTCGCGCCGGGAGTGGAACCAGCCGTCGTCGAGCACGAAGCGCTCCACGCCCACCGCCGCGGCCCGCCGCGCGAGCCGCTCCAGCTTGGCCGGGTGGTGGTCGAAGTACACGGCCTCCCACGTGTTCAGCACCAGCGGCCGCGGTCCCGTCACGTGCTGCGGCCGGGCCCGCATCCAGGTGTGGAACCGGTCCGCGACGCCGTCCAGGCCTCGCGGCGACCAGGCGAAGTACGCGACCGGCGTGCGGTACGCCGCGCCCGTCGCCAGCCGCACCTCGCCCGGCCGCACGAGCTCGCCCGCCCCGAGCAGCGTGGCGTGCTCGGTGAGGTGGTCCACGCGGTGCGTCACGTCGGCGCTCCACCCCAGGTGGGTGGCCCACGCCTCGCCGGTGCGGTGACGCGGGGTGCCCGACGACGCCACCGTGACCCAGGGCGCGTCGTGACCGGACCGGCCCCGGCGGGTCTGCCGGGCCGTGCTGCCGCCCGGCATCGTCGTGGTGACCGGCGACTTCTCCCGGGACCAGCGGCCGGTGAACTGGGTCAGGTGGTCCGCGGCCCGCGGCACGGGCAGCGTGGCCTCCAGCCAGTGCACGTCCACCGGGTCCTGGCCGTCGTTCGCCAGCTCGTGCCACAGCAGGACGAGCCCGCCCGCGCCCACCTCCAGGTGCGAGCGCAGCGTCAGCCCCAGGTCCGGGTCGTGTGCCGTGACCAGCAGGTCGGCCGTGTCCCGCTCCACCTCGGTGACGGTCCAGCGCGGGAACAGCGAGATGCCGCCCGCCGCCACGAGCAGGCCGGGGCGGCCCGCCCAGCCGTCCGACTCCTGCGGCAGCAGGGAGGGCCGCCACGCGGCGTCGAGCGTGCCGGGTGCGGTCTGCCGGCTGGTCGCCGCGTCGAGCGCCTGCAGGTCGGCGGGCGACAGGTCGCCCAGGTCGGGACCCCAGTGGAGCACGAGCGGCAGCCCGCGCTCGGGGTGGGCCACGACCACGGCGACACCGTCGCGGCGCAGCACCGACCAGCTGGAGACCTCGTCGAACCTGTGCATCGTGCTGTCCTCTCGCCCCCTGGACCACACCGTACGCGCGGTCACTGACATGGGATCGGGTTTCGCCCTGCTCGGACGGGTGATGTGCCGTGGGTGTCGCCGGGGGCTCGCCTAGCGCGGCACGAGGTCGTTCTCGGTGCGCAGCACCGGCCGGGAGACCAGGGCCGCCGGGTCGAGGTCGCGGCTCGTCGTCACGTGGAACACCGCCGTCGTGCCCGCCGGGAGGTCGACCACCTGCTCGTCCACCTCGGCGTCCGGGTCGAGCCGGTCGGCCAGCACGGACACGCCGAGCGCCAGCGACGTCGCGGTGACCTCGACCCGGTAGCCGCTGTCCTGGGCGGTCACCGCGGTCTCCAGCGGCGCGGGGTCGAGGGCCAGGTCCTTGCTCTCGGCCCAGCGGTGCAGCCCGCGCTCCGCGCCGAGGGACACGACCAGCACCTCGTGCGCGGCGTCGGCCACGGCGACGAGGTCGCCCGTCAGCGGCACCAGGGTCACCGAGCGCGGCGGGACCACCACCTCGCTGTCCGACGTCGCCAGCACCTCGCCGCCCAGCGTGGTGCGGGCCGCCGCCACCGGGCCGCCCCACGGCTCGTCGGTGTCGTTGACCAGCGCCGCGACCAGGACGTTCCCGCGCGGCTGCACGGTGACCGTGCGGTCGGCGAACGCGTTCCGCAGTGCGTACCAGAGCGGCTTGCGCCGGCCGTCGCCGTCCACGGCCGCCCAGGACGTGACGGGCCAGCAGTCGTTGAGCTGCCACACGATCGCGCCTGCGGTGCGCGGCCACCACGACCGGTAGTGCTCCACGGCATACCGCACCGCGCGCGCCTGGTTGAGCTGTGTGGCCCAGTGCCAGTCGACGAAGTCGTCGGGGACGCCCAGGTGCGGGGCCAGGCCGCGGTCCAGCTTGCCGTTGCCGTCGATCGCCTTCTGGTGCAGCAGGAAGACCTCGGACTCCTTGAAGCCGTCCGGCACGACGGCGTCGTCCGGCGCCTCGGCGCTGTCAGGAAGGATGGCTCGCCGCAGGGTCGCCCAGGTGGCCGGGCCCTGGAAGCCGAACTCCGACGCGAACCGCGGCACGTCGTCGCGGTAGTGGGTGTAGTCGACGCGGTTCCACACGTCCCACTGGTGGTGCGTGCCGTGGTCCGGGTCGTTGGGGTGCACCTGCTCGGGCGTGGAGCCGGGGGAGTAGGGCGAGCCGTCCGAGTAGGGGCGGGTGGGGTCGACCTCGGCCAGCACCTTCGGGAAGAGCTCGTAGTAGTAGGCGGCGCCCCAGGTCAGGTCGCCGAGCTGCTCCTTCCAGCCCCAGTCCTCGTGGCCCCAGATGTTCTCGTTGCCGCCGTTCCACAGCACCAGAGACGGGTGCGGCGCCAGCCGGGCGGCGTTCTCCCGCAGCTCGGCCTCGAGCTCGGACCGGTGGGGCTCCTCCTCGGGGTAGGCGGCGCAGGCCAGCAGGATGTCCTGCCAGACCATGACGCCCTTCTCGTCGCAGACGTCGTAGAAGTCGTCCGACTCGTAGATGCCGCCGCCCCACACCCGCAGCAGGTTGAGGTTCGCGCCCAGCGCCTGGTCCACCCGCCGTTCGAGGCGCTCACGCGTGATGCGCGTCAGCAGGTGGTCGTCGGGGATCCAGTTGGCCCCGCGGGCGAAGATGGGCTTGCCGTTGATCAGGAACGTGAAGCCCGTGCCGTGCTCGTCGCGCTCACGGTCCACCTCGACGGTGCGGAACGCGACGCGGCCGGACCAGAGGTCCAGCGGGCTCGAGCGGTCCTCGCCGTCGCCCTCGTAGACGACCACCTCGATCGGGTGGAGCGGCTGGTCGCCGTGCCCGGCGGGCCACCACAGGTCGACGTCGCCGGCCTCGACCCGCACGTCCAGGACGCCGCCGGCCCAGCCGGCGGGGACACCCGTGGTGGTCCCGCGGTCCCCGACGGAGACGTCGACGGTCAGCCGCGGTGTGTCGGCCAGTCCGGAGGTCTCGATCTCGACCCGCACGTCGACCAGCCCCGTGCCGTCGTCGGCCACGGTGGCCAGCGGGGTCACCCGGGCCAGCCGGGCAACTCGCCAGCGCTCCACCCGCACGGGCTTCCACAGGCCGGCCGTCTGCAGGTCCGGACCCCAGTCCCAGCCGAACGAGCAGGCCATCTTGCGCACCATGTTGAACGGGTGGGTGTTGGCGGAGGGCCGCGCGCCGAGGCGCACCGCCTCGGCCTCGGCGGTCTCCAGCGCGGAGTCGAGGTCGACCACCAGGTTGGCCGGCGTCCCGACGAGCTCGCGCACGTCGTACCGGTAGGAGCGGTGCATGTTCGCCGTGCGGCCGAGCTGGGTGCGGCCCTGGCCCACGGCGGCGTGCTCCACGTCCGTGTCGACGGCCACGCTCGCGACCGTGTCGATGCCCTCGAAGAGCAGGTCGACCCGCTCGTCGTCGGCGGCGGGCGGCTCGTCCAGGACGGTCGCGTACCGCCAGGTGGTGCGCTGCATCCAGGCCAGCGCCGTCTCGTTGGTGCCGACGTACGGGTCGGGGACGAGTCCCTGCTCCAGCAGGGCGGTGTGGCTCGTGCCCGGGACTGTCGCGGGGACGGGGACCCCGGCCAGGTCCTCCGGGACGGGGCCGCCCGTCGCGGTCAGGGTCCAGTCGGTCAGGTCGCGGCTGATCTTCATCGATCCTCGTCCTCCCAGAGCGCGGTGCGCTCAGTGCGTGTGCGAGCGACCCGAGCATAGGGTGCGCGTCGCCGCGGATCGAACCGATATCACCGGTCGGTTCACCCGCGCGCGGACGGCGTTCAGTCCGGCCGGACCACCAGGCCGAGCCGCTCGGCCAGCAGGATCGCCTGGGCCTCGCCGACCACCGCGCCGGTGAGGTTCGCGGCCAGGGGGTCGAGCGTCGACAGGTCGCTGCCCCGCAGGTCGGCGTTGGTGAGGTCGGCCTCGTGGAGGTCCGCGCCCGACAGGTCGCAGCCGACCAGGACGGCGCCGTTCGCCTTGATCCCGGACAGGTCGGCCTCGCGCAGGCGGACACCGTCGAGCTGGGCGCCGGCCAGCGCCGCGCGGTGCAGGTTGGTGAACGACCAGTTGCCGCCCTCGACCTTGAGCAGGTCGAACCGGCAGTCGTTGAACTGCGAGCCCACGAGCTTGCAGCGCTCCAGCGTGGTGTCGAAGAAGACGCACGCGTCGAAGACGCACGAGGTGAACGCGAGCTCGGTCAGGTGCGCGCTGTTGAAGCGCACGCCCCGGAACACGCACGAGTCGAACGTGGCGCCCGTCCCGGTGGCCTCGGTCAGGTCGACGTCGGCGAACAGCGTGGCCGTGTGGTCCTCGCCCGACAGGTCGCGGGCGTACCAGTCCTCGCCCCTGACGGTGAGCTCTGTGGCGGGCATCCGGATCATGCGGTCGACCCTACGGGTACCCACTGACAGCGCCCCCGCCGCTGCGGGGCGGCGGGGGCGCTGGGTCGGCGCGGCGTGGCCGTCAGACGGTCACGCGGCGCTGGTGGTCACGCGGCGTCGGGGAACGGGACGCCGGTGGTCGCGTGGCAGCGGTAGCCGTTCGGGTTCTTCGCGGCGGACAGGTACTGCTGGTGGTAGTCCTCGGCGTAGAAGAACGGCCCGGCCTCGGCGGCGGGAGCGATCTCCGTGGTGATCGCGTCGTACCCCTTGGCGCTCAGCACCTCGGCGTACCGCTGGGCCGTCTCCTGCGCGGCCGCGGCCTGCTCCGGCGTCGTCCAGTAGATGCCCGAGCGGTACTGGGTGCCCACGTCGTTGCCCTGGCGGAAGCCCTGCGTCGGGTCGTGCCGCTCCCAGAAGATCTTGAGCAGCTCGGCCTCGCTGACCTTGGTCGGGTCGTAGGCCACGAGGGCGGTCTCCGTGTGGCCGGTCCGCGCGGTGCAGACCTCCTCGTACGTCGGGTTGGGCGTGGTGCCGCCCATGTAGCCGACGGCGGTGCTGATGACGCCGGGGACCTGCCAGTAGATCTCCTCGGCGCCCCAGAAACAGCCCATCGCCAGGTAGAGCACGCGCGTACCCGGCTCCCACGGACCCGTGATCGACGAGCCGAGCACGGTGTGCGGGCGCGGGGTCTGGAGCACCGGTGCCGAGCGGCCGGGCAGGGCGTCCTCGGGGGCCACCATGGTGGTCTTGCTCGAACCGGAGCCGGGGCCGAAGAGCGAGTTCAGAAAGGTCATCGAACACACATCCTTTGGATCTGATTCGTGCGGTGGCACGTTTGTCCATCACAACACGGACGGGAGCGGCGGTGTTCCGGCCGAACCCTTCTGCCGTCGGCAGATCCGGTGGCACCGCGCGCCCGTGCGGGCCATCGTCGGCACATGAGCAGCGAGGTCTCCACGGTAGCGGTCCTGTCGGACGTCCACGGGGTGCTCCCCGTCCTGGAGGCGGTGCTCGCGGAACCCGACGTGGCGGCCGCCGACCGCATCGTCGTCACCGGCGACCACGCCGCCGGGCCGCAGCCCGTCGAGGTCCTGGACCGCCTCCGGGCCCTGGGGGAGCGGGCCGTGCTGGTGCGCGGGAACGCGGACCGCGAGCTCGTGGCGCTCGCGCGCGGCGGCACCACCGACATCCCCGACCCGGTCGCGCCGTGGGCCGCGTCCCGGCTGCGGCCTGGCGACGTCGCGCTGCTCGCCGGCCTGCCCCATCCCGTCGAGCTGACGGTGCGCGGCTTCGGCCGCGTCGTGTTCTGCCACGGCACCCCGCGCGACGACGAGGAGGTGGTGCTCGTCGACTCCTCGCTGGAGCGCTGGGCGGACGTGCTCGGGGGCCTCGACACCGACGTGACCACCGTGGTCATGGGGCACACCCATATGCCGTTCGTCCGGCTCGTCGACCGGCGCCTGTGCGTCAACCCCGGCAGCGTCGGCATGCCGTACGGCCGCGCCGGCGGGTCGTGGGCCCTTCTGCGCGACGGCCAGGTCGAGCTGCGGCACACCCCGGTCGACGTCGAGGCGGCCGTCGCCGCGGTCGCCGCCGGCAGCGCCTACCCCGGGGCCGAGGAGTGGGCGCGGCAGTACGTGACGTCGGCCAACAGCGACGCCGACGCGCTGCGGGTGTTCGGCCTGCGGGACGGGCGCGCGGCTCAGAGCTGAGCCGCGAAGCGCTCCACGGCCCCGGTGACGCGCGCGAGGATCTCGTGCGACACGCGCCAGTCGCCCACCTCGAGCGAGTGGTCCGCGCCGTCGACCTCCAGCACCTCCGTGTCCGGGGCGGTCACCACCCCGCCGTCCCACAGCGGGTCCGCCGTGCCGCCGGCGAGCAGCCCCGGTGCGGTCCCGGCGGCGAGCGCGGCGCGGACCGGCTCGGACGCGTCGCCGGTGAGCACCGGCGTCAGCCAGACCCCAGGGAGCCCGAGCTCCGCGGCGACCGGCAGGGCGAACGAGCCGAGCGACTTGGCGACCACGAGGTGCCGGCCGCCGTCGGGCACCGGAGCGTCCCGGAGCGACTCCCCGTAGACCTGGCGGGCCTCGCCCCAGTCCGGGGAGAGCTCGTCCCAGGCGAACGTGCGGACGCTCCAGCCGGCCGCGCGCAACGCCTTGGCGGCGTACCAGAGCAGCGGGCCCTGCGCGGTGTACCCGCTGCCCGGGAGGATCGTCGCGACCCGCGTGGGATCGCCCGTGGTCGTGCTGATCTGCCAGGTCGTCATGCCGCCACGGTAAACTCCGCGGCCTGTCGCCGTCGGCGTCATCGTCGGTGGCGATGTCAGTCGGTGGTGATGTCAGTGGTCCGGCGTAGCGTCCTGTCCATGGCCGACACCGACACCGAGGTCCTGTTCACCGACGTCGCGGCGTGGCGCGCCTGGCTCGACGAGAACGAGGAGACGTCGGACGGCGTCTGGCTGATCCTCGCGCGCAAGGGCAAGGACGCCCCGACCACCCTGACCTACGACACCGCGCTCGACGAGGCGCTGTGCAGCGGCTGGATCGACGCGCAGGGCCGCAGCCGGGACGACACGACGTCGCTCCAGCGGTTCTGCCCGCGCCGGTCGCGCAGCCGCTGGTCCGCGCGGAACGTGCGCATCGTCGCCCGCCTGACCAGCGAGGGGCGCATGCGACCCCGCGGCCAGCAGGAGATCGACAGGGCCAAGGCCGACGGCCGCTGGGACGTCGCGTACGAGGGCAGCAAGAACATCGAGGTGCCGCCCGACCTCGCGGAGGCGCTCGCGGCCAGCCCGCGGGCCGCCGCGATGTTCGGCATCCTCACGGCGCAGAACCGGTTCGCGATCCTCTTCCGCGTCACCGGCGTCAAGAAGCCGGAGACCCGCGCGCGGAACATCGCCAAGTTCGTGGGCATGCTGGAGCGGGGCGAGACGGTCTATCCGCAGAAGCGGAAGCTGGAGGACTGACCGCGGCCGCGATCTGCCCGCGAGCCGCCCCGTGAGTTCGGTCTGTTGCACCCAGATCGGTCGATCGGCGGACCGATCTCGGTGCGACCGACCGAACTGGCAGCGCCCGGCCCGCGAGGCTACGAGCGCGTGCCCGCAGCGGCACCGGTCAGGTGGCGGGGGTTGCCTCCGACATCTGTCGGATCCGTGTGCGCCCGGTGCACCTTCCGTGCGGCGCGTGAACGCGCCAGCGGGGTGTCGGTGTGCTCCCCTAGGGTGTTGTCCGTGCCGCAGACCGAGGAGACAAGCGTGACGTCGAGCCAGACCACAGCGCCGCCCCGCACCGACGAGTCGGGCGCCGTCCCGCCGGCCATCCGGGCCGCCGCCTCGTGGTCCTGGCGCATGCTCCTGATCGGCGCGTTCGTCGCGGCGATCCTGTGGCTGCTCGCGCTGCTCAAGACGATCGTGGTCCCGGTCGCGGTCGCACTGCTGCTGACGATCATGCTGACGCCGGTGCGGCGCGTGCTCAACGAGCGGCTGCGGGTCCCGCGCGGGCTGTCCGCGGGGCTCTCCCTGATCGGCCTCGTGCTGGTGGTCGCCGGCCTGATCACGCTGGCGGGGCAGTCGATCGCGAACGGGTTCGCCGACCTGCGTACGCAGGCCATCAGCGGCTTCAACGAGCTGTGGTCGCAGCTCTCGGCCACGTTCGGGCTCGAGAACGAGCTGGAGAGCTACAGCCAGGACATCCTCGACCAGCTCGAGGCGCAGCAGGGCGCGATCGTCAGCGGCGCCCTGGGCGCCGCGGCGACCGCGGGCAGCGTCCTGGTGGGCGCCCTGATCGCGCTGTTCTGCACCTTCTTCTTCCTGTACGACCCGCGCGGCATCTGGGGCTGGATCGTCGGGCTGCTCCCGCGGTCCGCCCGCGAGCGGGTCAACCAGGCCGGCCGCCGCGGCGCCGTGACGCTCGCCGCCTACACCCGCACGCAGATCCTGGTCGCGGCGGTCGATGCCGTCGGTATCGGCATCGGTGCGGTGTTCTTCGTCCCCTCACTGGCGCTGCCGATCGCGATCCTGGTGTTCGTCGGTTCGTTCGTGCCCGTGGTGGGTGCCATCGTGACCGGCGCCATCGCCGTCGTCGTCGTGCTCGTCTCCAACGGCTGGGTCGCGGCGCTCATCATGCTCGGCGTGGTGCTGCTGGTGCAGCAGATCGAGTCGCACGCGCTCCAGCCGTTCCTCATGGGCCAGGCCGTCTCGCTGCACCCGGTGGCGGTGATCCTCGCGGTGGCCGCCGGGTCGTTGGCGGCCGGCATCGTCGGCGCCCTGTTCGCCGTGCCGCTCGCCGCCCTGCTGAACACCGTGATCCTGTACCTCAACGGGCACGACAAGTTCCCCGAGCTCGGCGACGAGGACGCCCTACCGATCCGATGGCGCGCGGCCGACGCCCCGCCCATCCCGCTCCGGCTGCGCCGCAGCCCCGGCGTGGTGGCCGAGAACGCCGTCGCGGACGCCTCGACCGACGCGGAACCGGCCGCGCCGGAGGGTGATCCGAAGCTCTGAACGTGCATCTGGCGGCGCAGTCGGGCAACATGCGCGCTGTGCCACTGGATCCGTTCGACCTGGAGTCCTACGGCGGCCACCTCACGGTGTCCGCCGACGACGCCCGGGCTGCCGCCGAGCTTCTCGACGGCGTCATCACCCGTACCCCCGTGACCGAGAGCCGCGCGCTCTCCACGATCGCGGGCACGAAGGTGCTGCTCAAGTGCGAGAACCTGCAGCGCGCGGGTTCGTTCAAGGTGCGCGGCGCCTACGTGCGGCTCGCGCGCCTGTCACCCGCCGAGCGAGAACGCGGCGTCGTCGCCGCCTCCGCCGGCAACCACGCGCAGGGCGTGGCGCTCGCCGCGAGCATGCTCGGCATCGACACCGTCGTCTACATGCCGGTGGACGCGGCCCTGCCCAAGGTCGCCGCGACGCGCGGGTACGGGGCCGAGGTGCGGATGGTGGGCACCTCCGTGGACGAGGCGCTGGCCGCCGCGCGTGTCGAGGCCGCCCGCTCCGGGCGCGTGCTCATCCACCCGTTCGACCACGTCGACGTCGTGGCCGGCCAGGGCACCGTTGCCCTGGAGATCCTGGAGCAGGTGCCCGACGTCGCCACCGTCGTCGTGCCGCTGGGTGGCGGCGGGCTGGTGGCCGGGATCGCGGCCGTGCTGGCCGAGGCCGCGCCGCACGTCAAGGTCGTGGGCGTGCAGGCGGCGTCGGCGGCGGCCTACCCCGGCTCGCTGAAGGCGGGCAAGCCGATGGCGGGCACGCTCGGCGCCACCATGGCCGACGGCATCGCCGTGGGCCTGCCGGGCGACGTGCCGTTCGGGATCGTGCAGAAGGAGGGCGTCGAGGTCCGCACGGTCACCGAGGACCAGCTCTCGCGGGCCCTGCTCGCGGTGCTGGAGCGCTCCAAGCTGATGGTCGAGCCGGCCGGCGCGGCCGGGGTCGCCGGGATCATGGCCGCCGGGCCGGGCGTGTTCCAGGGGCCGGTCGTCGCGGTCCTGTCCGGCGGCAACATCGACCCCCTGGTGCTGCTCCGCGTGGTGCAGCACGGTCTGGTCGCCGCCGGGCGGTACCTGAAGCTGCAGGTGCGGCTGATGGACAAGCCCGGCGCGCTCGCGCGGCTCGTGGAGACCATCGCCGCCGCCGGCGCCAACATCGTGGCCGTGGACCACACGCGCACCGACGTCTCGCTCTCGGTGTCCGAGGTGTCGGTCAACCTGCAGCTCGAGACCAAGGGCGAGGAGCACCGGACCGCGGTCGTGGAGCGGCTGGAGTCCGAGGGGTACGAGGTCGCCGCGTTCTGACCCCGCGTTCTGATCGGGTCCGGGTGTCGTGCGGGCGTGCTCCCGTTCGTCGTCAGGGTGACGCGGCCGACCGGCCGCGCCACCATGTGACCGGGGACCACCCCGGAAGGGAGCACGCCATGCGTTACCTCATGCTCGTCCTGTCCACCCCCGACGCCCCCGTCGAGCCGGAGAACGTGCCCGAGATCGAGGACTGGGTGCGCGACACCTACGACACCGGGCGCGCCGTGCTCGGCGACCGGCTGCGCCCGCCCGCGGACGCCGTGGGCGTGCAGGTCCGCGCCGGAGAGGTGATCGTCACCGACGGCCCGTTCTCCGAGACCAAGGAGGTCATCGCGGGCTTCGACGTGCTCGACGCCCCCGACCTCGACGAGGCCATCCGGATCGCCGCCGCCCATCCGATGGCGCACACGGGCGCGATCGAGCTGCGCCCCTTCTGGCCGCTCGAGCTGGACCAGGCCTGAGGGGAGCAGCCGTGCGCTACCTGATGCTCACGATCGAGCCCGACGACCCCGACCGCGGTCCCGCGCCCGAACTCGACCGCTGGGTGGCCGAGCACGACGCGTCGGGCACCCGCGTGACCGGCTCGCGCCTCCGGCCCGCCGCCGACACGCGGCGGGTCGCGGTGCGGGACGGCCGGTCCATCGTGACCGACGGCCCGTTCACGGAGTCCAAGGAGGTCATCGGCGGTTTCGACATCATCGAGGCGCCCGACCTGGACGCCGCCCTGGCGATCGCGGCGGCGTACCCCGGGGCGCGCGGCGGCCTGGTCGAGGTCCACCCCTACTGGCCGATCGACGAGCCGCCCGCGGCATGAGCACCTCCGACGCGTCCGTCGGGCAGGCCGTCTCCGCCGCCTTCCGGGACGAGTGGGCCCGCGTGCTCGCCGCCGTCGCGCGCAGCACGGGCGACCTGGACCTCGCGGAGGACTGCGCGCAGGAGGCGTTCGCGGTGGCGCTGCGCACCTGGGAGCGCGACGGCGTGCCGGACCGCCCCGGCGCCTGGCTCACCACCACGGCCCGCAACCGTGCGCTGGACCGGTTGCGGCGCCGCAAGGTGGAGCGGGAGAAGACGGCCACCGCGGCCCGGCTCGCCTACCGGGCAGGTGGGGTGCCCGGCGCCGACGACGCCGCGGCAGACCCCGACCCGGTGGGCGACGCGGCGGTGAGCACGCTGGACGGCGAAGCCTGGGACGCCGTCGGGCCGGACGAGCCCGACGGCGACCTGCTGCGCCTGGTCTTCACCTGCTGCCACCCGGCCCTGCCGCTGGAGGGTCGCGTGGCGCTCACGCTGCGCTCCCTCACCGGTATGACGACGGCGCAGGTGGCGCGGGCCTTTCTCGTGCCGGAGGCCACGATGGCCCAGCGCCTGACCCGCACCAAGCGCAAGATCCGCAGCACGGGCATCGCGTTCCGGGTGCCCCCGCCCGAGCTGCTGCACGAGCGCGTCTCCGCGGTGCTCGCGGTGCTGTACGTGCTGTTCACCGAGGGCTACGACGCGTGGGCCGAGCCCGCGGACGACGTCGCGGGGGCCGCCGCCCGCCGTGCGCTGGCCGACGACGCCGTGCGCGTGGCCCGGCTCGTCGCCCGGCTGCTGCCCGACGAGCCCGAGGCTCGCGGGCTGCTGGCCCTGCTCCTGCTCCAGCACGCCCGGCGGGACGCCCGCCTGGACCAGGACGGTGTGCCCGTGCTGCTGGAGGAGCAGGACCGCTCGCTCTGGCGGCACGACGAGATCGCCGAGGGTCTGGCGGTGCTCGACGACGCCCTCGCGCAACGCCGCGCGCGCCCGTTCCAGGTCCAGGCGGCGATCGCGGCGCTGCACGTGCGGGCACCCTCAACCGAGGAGACGGACTGGGCCGAGATCACGGCCCTCTACGACGTCCTGCTCGGCATGACGCGCTCGCCGGTGGTGGCGCTCAACCGCGCGGTCGCGGTGGGGATGCTGCGCGGGCCCGAGGCCGGGCTGGCCGCGCTGGACGAGCTCGCGTCCGCGCCGGAGCTGGCGGCGTACCACCTGCTTCCGGCGGTGCGGGCCGACCTCCTGCGCCGGGCGGGCCGCCCGGGCGAGGCCGCCGCGGAGTACCGGCAGGCCCTCGGGCAGGTGGACCGCGCGGGGGACCGGCTGCTCCTGCGCCGACGCCTCACGGAGCTGTCAGACGCCGACGGACCTGTCAGTCGCACAGGTCACCGGAGCGATCCGTACGTCTGACAGGTCCGTCAGGTCAGGGCGTCAGCCCTGGAAGGGCTTGGCCCCCGTGATCTCCACGGGGATGTCGTTGCCGTTGGGCGCGTGGTAGCTCGTCTTCGCGCCGATCGACTTGCCGTCGATGGCGGCGCCCAGGGGCGACGTCGGCGAGTAGACGTCGAGGTCCGTGGACCCGGCCATCTCGCGCGACCCGAAGAGGAAGTTCATCTCGTCGCCGGCGACGATAGCGGTCACGACCATGCCCGGCTCGACCTTGCCGTCGTCCGCCGGCGTGCCGACGTGGACGTTGCGAAGCTTTTCGGTGAGCTCGAGGATGCGTGCCTCGTTCTTCGCCTGCTCCTCACGTGCGGCGTGATACCCGCCGTTCTCCTTGAGGTCGCCCTCGTCTCGGGCAGCGGCGATGCGCTCGGTGATCTCCGACCGGTAAGGGCCGGAGAGATGCTCCAGCTCAGCCTTGAGCTTGTCGTGCGCCTCCTGGGTGAGCCAGGTGACAGAAGCGTCGGCCACGGGGGCTCTCCTTTCGTCGTTGCTCGTTCGAGCCACAGTTTTGGCAGCGCGCAGATCCCGGCCGACGGAGCGGAACGGGCACGCGCGTCAGCCGGTCAACACAGCGTGTGAAACGACAAGAATACCAATTGCCGGGAAAGACATGCCAAGACATTCCCCGGTTCCGCTGTGAGCGGACGGTGTATCTATTTCCGAGGGCGAACTCTCAGCGCAGGTCACAGTGGTCGACGAGGCCTGTCGTGGCGAGCTCCGTCGTGGCGATCGTCACCACGTGGCGTGTGGTGCGCGTCTCCTCCGGACCCACCTCGACGTCGACAGCGCCGACCTCGGCGAAGTTCCGTGCGAGGGCCGTCACGGTGCACACGGCCTCGGTCCCGGGCGGCATGCTGACGTCGAACGTCACCTCGACCTTCTCGGGGCTCGCCACGGAGAACCCGACGTCGACGAAGCTGACCGGGTCGCGCTGCGTGTCGACGATCGTGAACCACGCGGCGATCGCGACGCCCGCGGCCAGGGCAAGGGCCACGGCGATCCGCGCGCCGACCGACAGCTTGGGCCGCGGCCGGACGCCGTCGGCCTCGTCCCACGGGTCGTCCTGGCCGGCCCGCGCGGCGGGGTGCCGGGTGCCGGTCCCTCCGCGGCCGTAGCGCGCGGCGAGGTCCGGTGCCGGCTCGTTCGGATCGCCGGAGGGGACGGCGGGGACGGCTGGGTCGTGGTCGCTCATCACAGCTCGCTCGGATCGGGGGTGTCGGTGGTTCGTAGCAAGATTGTCCGTGGACCATCATGGTCCATGAGAGTGAATGTCTCTGAGAGCGATTGTCCCTCAGGCGCTCCGACTCTCAGAACCCGACCCAGTCCCTGCCCCACAGGAGGACCCAGTGTCCGTACCCGAGCGCGAGCCGCTCCGTCTGATGGCGGTGCACGCGCACCCTGACGACGAGTCGAGCAAGGGGGCCGCGACGACGGCCCGCTACGCCGCAGAGGGGGTGGAGGTCCTCGTCGTGACGTGCACCGGGGGCGAACGGGGCGACATCCTGAACCCGTCGTTCGAGGTGCCCGAGGGGCACGAGTTCGAGTCGATCGAGGGGCGCCGGGCCGTGCGTCGCCTGGAGATGGCCCGGGCCGCCGAGGCGCTGGGCGTGCGGCAGCAGTGGCTGGGCTTCGTGGACTCCGGCCTGCCGGAGGGCGACCCGCTGCCCCCGCTGCCCGAGGGCTGCTTCGGGCTGGTCCCGCTCCAGGAGGCGGCGGAGCCGCTGGTGCGCGCGGTGCGCGAGTTCCGGCCCCATGTCATCACCACGTACGACCCGTCCGGCGGCTACCCCCACCCCGACCACATCAAGTGCCACGAGGTGTCGTTCGAGGCGTTCGCCGCGGCCGGCGACCCGGACCGCTACCCCGGCACGGGCGAGCCGTGGGAGCCGCTCAAGCTGTACTACAACCACGGGTTCTCGATGAAGCGCATCCGCGCGGTGCACGAGGCCATCGAGGGCGCCGGGCTGGAGTCGCCGTTCGGCGAGTGGGTCGAGTCGCGCGACGCGCGCGAGATCCCCGAGCGCACCGTGACCACGCTGGTGCCGGTCGCCGACTACTTCCCGCAGCGTGACGCCGCGCTGACGGCGCACGCCTCGCAGATCGACCCCGCCGGCTTCTTCTTCGCGGTCCCGCGCGACCTCGAGGTCGACGTCTGGCCCTGGGACGAGTACGAGCTCGCCGAGTCCCGCGTCCCGCTGCCCGAGCGTGCCCCGGGCGAGTACGAGGCGGACCTGTTCGAGGGCGTCCGGTCGGAGGTCCACGCATGAGCCCCCTGTTCGCCGGCGCGCTCGCGCTCGCGACCGAACCGTCGCCCAACCCTACCGAGGGCCAGCTCCGCCCGGGGCTGGAGTCGTGGCAGGTCTCCCCGGGCCTGGTCGGTTTCCTCGTGACGTTCGCGCTCGCCCTCGCGTGCGTGCTGCTGTTCCTGAACATGAGCAAGCACCTGCGGCGGGCCGGGCACAACGCCCGCCAGCAGGGCCTGCCCGTCCCCGAGCCGGAGGTCATCAGCTTCAGCCGCCCGGGCGAGGGCGACGCGGCGAGCCAGGGCGACGGCGCCGGCGCCGGGAAGGACAGCGCCTCGGACGGTGACGGCGCTCCCGGTGCCGACGGCGCCGGCAGCACCAAGGGCGGCGGCGGCTCCGTTGGCTGACCCGGCCGGCGCCGTCCGCGTGACCGTCGCCCAGGTGGCGGTCTCGGACGACCACGCGGCCAACCGCCAGACGGTGACCGACGCGTTCCAGGTCGCCGACCGGGTCGGGTCCGACCTGCTCGTGCTCCCGGAGTACGCGTCGGCCTACGACCCTCGCGGGGTCGGGCCGGAGCACGCCGAGCCGCTCGACGGCCCGTTCGTCACGCTCCTGCGGGACCGCGCGCGCAAGCACGGGATCGCCGTGATCGCCGGCGTCACCCTGCCGGGCTCGGACGGCGTCCGCGCGGTGAACGCCCTGGTCGTGGTCGACGGCGCGGGCGAGCTCGCCGGGGTCTACCGCAAGGTGCACCTGTACGACGCGTTCGGGTACCAGGAGTCGGAGCTGCTCGAACCCGGCCCCGCGGACGCCGAGCCGGTCACGCTGCGCCTGGGTGGGCTCACCTTCGGCGTGCTGACCTGCTACGACCTGCGGTTCCCCGAGTCGGCGCGCCGCGTGGTCGACGCCGGGGCGGACGTCCTGGTGTACCCGGCCGCCTGGGTCGCCGGCCCGCTCAAGGCGGACCACTGGCGCACGCTGCTGACCGCGCGCGCCATCGAGAACACCGCGGTGGTCATCGGCGTCGGCATGACGGGCAAGGGCGTCACCGGCCGCACGCTGCTCGCGGGTCCGGACGGCGTCGTCGGGCTGGAGATGGGCGAGGAGCAGGCCTACCGCACGGTCGACCTGGACCCCGCGCCGCTCGCCGAGGTGCGCAGGACCAACCCGTCGCTGGCGAACCGCCGGTACACGGTCGTCCCCACCGGCGCCTGAGCGCCTTCGGACAGCGCCGAATGTCGTGGGCACGCGCCGGCCGCGCGAGCACCATGGCTCCATCCGTCGTCGGAGGGAGTCGGTCATGGTGGTCGCCCGGAGGTTCTCGTCGAGCGTTCGCGCACTCGCGTCGGCGGCGCTCGCCCTGGGCGTGGCCGGCGGCGCGGTGACGCCGGCCGCCGCCGTCGAGCGGCCCGGCGGGACCGACGCGGCCGGGCCTGCCCGGCCCGTACCCGTCGTCTACGACTCCGACCTGGACTTCGACGACGCCGCGACCCTGCTGTACCTGTGCCAGGCCGACAAGCGCGGGCTCGTCGACCTGCGCGCCGTCACGGTCGTGAACAACGGCGTGGGCACGCCGGGGCGCTCGCTGACGCACGCGCGCACCATCCTGGCCCGCTGCGGCCTGCCCGACGTGCCGGTCGCGGACGGGTCGCCGGAGTGGGTCAACGAGCCGCCGCCGGAGGCGCGTGTGCTGTTCGAGCAGGTCCTGTCGGGCGCCCTCGGCGACGCGGACGTCCCGGACGTGCCGGGTCCGACGGCGGCGGCCGACCTCATCGCGGCCACGGTCCGCGCGTCGCGGGCGCCGGTGACGGTGCTGGCCACGGGGCCGCTCAGCAACGTGTCGGCGGCGCTGGACCGGATGGGCCCGCGCACGCTGCGCGACCGCCTGGGCCGCGTCGTCGTCATGGGCGGCGCCTTCGACGTGGGCGGCAACCTGTTCGGCTCGACCACCGCGGGGTTCGACAACACCCAGGAGGTCAACCTGTGGATCGACCCGCCCGCGGCCGACCACGTGTTCGCCACGGTGCCCCGTGCCCGGGTGAGCGTCGTCGGCCTGGACGCCACGAACCACGTGCCGATCACGCCCGCCTTCGTGGACCGCCTGGGGGCGGAGGCGGCGACCTACGAGGCGCGCACGGTGCACGCCATCGTGACGCAGCCGGGCATGCCCGAGCTGATCGGGCAGGGCGTCATGTTCTGGTGGGACGCGCTGGCCGCCGTCTCGCTCGTGACCGGCGAGGCCGTCGACTACCGCGTGCGCCCCGTCGACGTCGTGCTGGGCGGTCCGTCGTCGGGCCGCACCGTGAGCGTCCCGGGAGGGACGCCCCAGCACGTGGGCACGACGGCGGACGGCGCGCTCTTCGAGGAGCTGTTCCGCGAGGGCCTGAACGGCACCGCGGCCGACGATCAGATGGCGAGGTTGGCCAGGTAGATCGCGACCACGTGGCAGGCGAACCCGAGCACGGTGAACACGTGGAAGATCTCGTGGAACCCGAACCACGCGGGGCTCGGGTTCGGCTTCTTCGTGCCGTAGACGATCGCCCCGGCGGTGTAGGCCACGCCGCCCGCGGCGATGAGCCACACGACCGCCGGCCCGCCGGTGGCCCAGAACTGGCCCATGTAGGCGACGGCGACCCAGCCGAGGGCCAGGTAGACCGGCACGTAGACCCAGCGGGGGGCGTTCAGCCAGAAGACGCGGGCCAGCAGCCCGACCAGCGCGCCGCTCCACACGATGGCCAGCAGCACGGTGCCCTGGCCCGGGGGCAGGAGCAGCACCGCGAGCGGGGTGTAGGTCCCGGCGATGATCAGGAAGATGTTGGTGTGGTCCAGCCGGCGCAGCACCGCCTCGGTGCGGGGGGACCAGTTGCCACGGTGGTAGACGGCCGAGACGCCGAACAGCAGGCAGGCGCTCAGGCCGAAGACCGACGCCGAGATCTTGCCCGCCGGGCTCGGCGCGAGCGCGATCAGCACGATGCTGGCCGCGAGGGCCAGGGGAAAGGTGCCGGCGTGGATCCAGCCGCGCAGGCGGGGCTTGACCTTCTTCTCGACCTTCTCGACGGTCGAGGACACGGAGGTGGAGAGGTCCTGGAGCGTCTCCGAGACCTTGCTCGTGACCTCGTCCAGGCGGCCGGCCGGGCGATCGGGCCCGTCTGCTCGGTCTACCACGTGGTCTCCTCACCGTCGGCGACCGGTGCCCTCCTGGTGCCGGGACACTACCTACGGTCGCGTAACTTACTCTAGCGTAGGTTGGGTGGCCGCAGGCCGGACAGGGGCCTTGTGAAGATCCTGCGCCGGGTTGGCGGGAGTCGCCCGTGCAGTGCCCTCGGAGGGCCCGGGGCGGCAGGAACATGCGTGTTCGAGGGGTACCTTTGTCCACGTCCTGCCGGGTACGAAGCCCAGCGTCAGAGCTGCCGTCCGGACCGCGCACCGCGGGTCCGACGGCCCGATCCCCTGAGGTATCCGTGCGCCTGCCCAGCCCGCTGTACCGCCTCTACGAGCGACGCCTGGCGTCCGCCCTGCACGGCGCCACGCTGCCCCGGCACATCGGTGTGATGCTCGACGGCAACCGCCGCTGGGCGCGCTCGTTCGGCGAGACGGCGGCCACGGGCCACCGCCGCGGTGCCGACAAGATCACCGAGTTCCTCGGCTGGGCCGAGTCGCTGGGCATCGAGGTCGTCACGCTGTGGATGCTCTCCACCGACAACCTGAGCCGGTCGGCGGACGAGCTGAGCAACCTCCTGGACATCATCGAGGACGCCGTCTCCGACCTCGCCGAGTCCGGCCGCTGGCGCCTGCGCGTCATCGGCCGCCTCGACCTGCTCCCCGCGCGCCTGGCCGCCGCCCTGCGCGCCGCGGCGGACCGCACCGCCGGGGTCAAGGGTCTCCAGGTCAACGTCGCCATCGGGTACGGCGGCCGCACCGAGATCGCCGACGCCGTCCGCTCCTACCTCACCGAGCGCGCGAAGGACGGGGCCACGCTCGCGGACCTCGCCGAGTCGATCGACGTCGAGCACATCGCCGAGCACCTGTACACCAAGGGGCAGCCCGACCCGGAGCTGGTCATCCGCACGTCCGGGGAGCAGCGCATCGGCGGGTTCCTCATGTGGCAGAGCCAGCACACCGAGTTCTACTTCTGCGAGGCCTACTGGCCCGCGTTCCGTCGTGTCGACTTCTTGCGCGCGCTGCGCGACTTCTCCCTCCGGGAACGCCGCCTCGGGCGGTGACCGGAGCCGTACCGGACGCGCCCCGGAACCCTGCGCCTGCTGGAAATTCGCATGGTGAAATTCGCCACCACGCGCCCAGGTAGGTGACTGAAAGTTCATTCAGGTAGCGTGCCGAAGATGACAAGGTGGGCACACTGATGACCGAGCGACGGGTGCCCTCGGCGCGGGAGGCCGCCGAGGCGTGGGAGTCGTTGTTTCGCGCCCAGGTGACGGTGATGCGCCGGCTCCTGGCGGACGACATCTGGGGCGACCTGAGCATGCGTGAGTACGACGTGCTGTTCACGCTCGCGCTCGCGCCCGGCGAGACGCTCCGGCTGCGGGAGCTCAACGAGAACATCCTGATGGCGCAGTCCTCGTTGTCGCGCATGGTGGAGCGGCTCGAGAAGCGCGGCCTGGTGCGCCGCCACCCCTCGCCCGACGACGGCCGGGGCGTGCTGGTGAGCCTCACGCCGGAGGGTTCGGAGACCCAGAAGGAGCTCGGGCGCCGGCACGTGCGGTCCATCGCGCACTACGTGGGGCCCGCCCTCGACGCGGAGGACCTGGACCACCTGCGCCAGCTCGCCGACGCGCTGCGCGGGGCGCAGGCGGACATCGACGACTTCTGACGGGTCACCGGCGGCCGGGGGGTCACCGGCGGCCGGGGGGTCACCGGCGGCCGGAGGGCGGGGTCGCCGGTCCCCTGATCAGGCGCTTCGCGCCTGGGCGCGGAGTGCCTCCACGACGATGCGCACCGCGGCGCGGTCCAGCGTCGTGCGGCGCGCCACCAGGTGGATGTCGCGCCGGGGCGGGTCGACGAGGTCGAGCGTGCGCACGGCGTAGCGGTCGTGCACGGCGAGCAGCGGCAGCAGGGTGATCGACAGGCCGGCCTCGACGTGGCTCAGCAGGGTGCCGTGGCTCTCGAACCGGGCCACGGCCCGCGGCGTGAAGCCGGCGCGCCGGCACAGGCGTTCGGCCAGGTCGGCCAGGTGCGCCCCGGGGTGCTCGAACGCCCACGGCTCGCCCGCGAGGGTGGTCAGGTCCACCCGCCCCGAGCGCTCGCCGGTCACGGTGTCGCGCGCCGTCACGAGCACCACGCGGTCGCCCGTCAGCGGCAGACGCGCGAGGTCGGCGTCGGGCGGCACGGGCGCGTCCGGGAAGTCCGCGCAGATGGCGACGTCCACCTCGCCGCGCTGCAGCGCACCCCGGCTGACCTGGGGTTCTGCCTCGGTGAGCTGGACCGAGATGCGCGGGTACTCCTCGGTGAGGGCGGCGACGGCGGGCACGACGATGCCGTGGAACGCGCTGGTGAACGCCGACAGCCGCACCACCCCTGTGGGCTCCGAGTGCAGGTCCGCGATGTCGGCCTCGGCGGCCGCGATGCGGTCGAGGATCTGCGCGGCGTGGTCCGCGAGCGTGACGCCGGCGGGCGTGAGCCGGATGCGCCGTCCGACCCGCTCGAAGAGCTGCGTCCTGGCCTCGGTCTCCAGCGTGGAGAGCTGCTGGGAGACGCTGGAGGGGCTCAGGTGCGTCGCGTCGGCGACGGCGCGCACCGTCCCGAGCAGGTGCAGCTGGTGCAGGAGGCGCAGGCGCCAGGGGTTGAGCATGGGCACATCCTTGTGCAGGTTCGCCGAACATTCTATTCGGGAACGTGGTCTGGACCCGCACACCGGGAGGTGCTTACCGTCACCCTATGAACATCGGCGTTCCCACGGAGATCAAGAACAACGAGAGCCGGGTCGCGCTCACGCCCGCCGGCGCTCACGAGCTGGTCCGCCGTGGGCACGACGTGCTGGTGCAGGCCGGCGCCGGGCAGGGCTCGGGCTTCGACGACGACGCCTACCGGCTCGCCGGAGCGCGCACCGTCCCCACGGCCGAGGAGGTCTGGGCCGAGGCCGACCTGCTCGTCAAGGTCAAGGAGCCGATCGAGCCCGAGTACGGGCTCATGCGCCCGGACCAGACCCTGTTCACCTACCTCCACCTCGCGGCGTCCGCGCCCTGCACCGACGCGCTGCTCGCCGCGGGCACCACGGCCATCGCCTACGAGACGGTGCAGCTCGCCGACCGCTCGCTCCCGCTGCTGAGCCCCATGAGCGAGGTCGCCGGGCGCCTGTCCGCGCAGGTGGGCGCCTATCACCTGATGCGGCCGCACGGCGGCACGGGCGTGCTCATGGGCGGTGTGCCCGGCACGCCCCGGGCCAAGGTCGTGGTGATCGGCGGCGGCGTCGCCGGGGAGCACGCGGCCGCGAACGCCCTCGGCATGGGCGCCGACGTCACCGTGCTGGACGTGTCGCTGCCCGCGCTGCGCCGCATCGAGGCGCGGTTCGGCGGGGCCGTCGGCACCCGGGTGTCGACGACGTACGACGTGGCCGACCAGGTCGCCGGAGCGGACCTGGTGATCGGGTCGGTCCTGATCCCCGGCGCCGCCGCGCCCAAGATCGTCACCGACGCCATGGTCAAGGTGATGAAGCCGGGCGCCGTGCTCGTCGACGTCGCCATCGACCAGGGCGGCTGCTTCGAGCACTCGCATCCCACCACGCACGACGCCCCGACGTTCGCCGTGCACGACACCCTCTACTACTGCGTCGCGAACATGCCCGGCGCGGTGCCCGCGACGTCGACCCGTGCGCTGACCAACGCGACGCTGCCGTACGTGGTGGCCCTCGCGGACCGGGGCTGGCGCGAAGCCCTGCGGGCCGACGAGGCCCTGGCCCGCGGGCTGAGCACCCACGCCGGGCACATCACGAACGCCGGGGTGGCCGAGGCGTTCGGGGCCGAGGCGGTCCCGGTGGCCGAGATCCTGGCGGCGTGACGGCCGCGACAGCCTACGATCGGCGCGTGGAGCCGCTGCACATCGTCGTCTGCCCGGACTCGTTCAAGGGCAGCCTGTCCGCGTCCGAGGTCGCGTCCGCGATCGCCGACGGCGTCCTCGACGCCGCGCCCGGCGCCGTCGTCACGCGCCTGCCCATGGCCGACGGCGGCGAGGGCACCCTCGACGCGCTCCTCGCCGTCTGGGGCGGCGCCGCGAACGTCACCGCGACGGTGGACGCGATCGGGCGGCCGACGTCGGCCCGGTGGGCGGTCTCGCCCGACGGGCGCACCGCCGTGGTCGAGCTCGCCGAGGCCAGCGGCCTGCCCGGCGTCTCCGACGCGCCCCTGCAGCCGCTGCACGCGAGCACGCGCGGCACCGGCGACCTGGCGCGCGCGGCGCTCGACGCGGGCGTGACCGAGGTCCTGCTCTGCCTGGGCGGCTCCGCCTCCACGGACGGCGGCGCGGGCATCCTCACCGGCCTCGGCGTCCGCCTCCTCGACGCCGAGGGCGACCAGGTGCCCGACGGCGGCGAGGGGCTGGCCTCCGTCACCTCCCTCGACCTGTCCGGGCTGCACCCGCGGGCGCGCGAGGTGCGCTGGCGGCTCGCCGTCGACGTCACCAACCCGCTGGTCGGCGAGCACGGCGCCGCGCGCGTGTTCGGCCCGCAGAAGGGCGCCCGGGACGGCGATGCGGAGTTCCTCGACGCCGCCCTCGCGCACTGGGCCGACGTGCTGTCGCGGGAGACCGGTGCCTCCGTCGCCCAGCTCCCCGGAGCCGGCGCCGCCGGCGGCGTGCCCGCCGGGCTGATCGCGGTGCTCGGCGCCGAGACCACCCCCGGCGCCGAGCTGGTCGCCGAGGCGGTCGGCCTGCCCGCCGCCCTTGCTGACGCCGCCCTGGTGATCACGGGGGAGGGATCCTTCGACTCGCAGTCGGTCAACGGCAAGGTGGCCGACGGCGTCGCGCGCCTCGCCGCGGCGTCGCCCACCCGGCCGCCCGTCGTGGTGCTGGCCGGCCAGGTGCTGCTGCCGGAGGCACAGGCGCGCGCCGCGGGGATCGCCGCCGCGTTCTCGATCGCGCCCGGCCCGGTGGGGCTGGACGACCTGATCGCCCGCACCGCGCCCCGTCTGCGCGACCTCGCCGCGGCCGTCACGAGCCTGGTCCGCGCGAGCCGCTAGCGGCAGCTCGCCGCGCTGGGTGCGCCTTGGGGCGCGGGGTCGGCAGGTTGCAGTGCTGGGTGCGCCTTGCGGTCGGGGTCGGCAGGTTGCGGCGCTGGATGCGCGTCGCCGTCGGGGTTGGCAGTTTGCGGTGCTGGGTGCGCGTCGCGGTCGGGGTCGGCAGGTTGCCGCGCTGGGTGCGCGTTGGGGCGCGGGGTCGGCAGTTTGCGACGCAAAGTCGGCACTCTGCATCGAGGTCGGCACAGGCCTGTGCCGACCTCGATGCAGAGTGCCGACCTCGCAGGAAACTGCCGACCGAGGAGGCAAGCGCCGACCCGGGCCGGGCTGCCGCCCCTGCTGCCGACCTTGCGGCCAAGCTGCCGACCTTGCGGCCAAGCTGCCGACCTTGCGGCCAAGCTGCCGACCTTGCGGCCAAGCTGCCGACCTTGCGGCCAAGCTGCCGACCTTGCGG